>JAFUOV010000017.1 GCA_017481745.1 Bacteroidaceae bacterium | reverse complement strand
GAAGAGTTACACCTGCCGATACGAAAAAAATTACCACCCGAGCAGTCGAAAGGTACTCCAAAGAGCAAGCGAAACCGATAAGTGTTCTTTGCCGACTGGTCGGGGTATCACGCCAGAAGTACTATCGAGATAGGTGGAAGGTCGAGGATATGCAGGATAAAGCCGCCGAGGTAGTGTCGCTTGTGATGGGCATCAGGCGGCTTATGCCACGCATAGGCACACGCAAACTGTATCACCTATTGGAAGAGCCTCTCATCGCTTTGGGTGTAGGGCGAGATAAACTCTTTGATGTGCTACGGGCAAACAATATGCTAATAGTGCCAAAGCGTCAATATCGTCAGACGACCAATTCGAAGCATATGTTTCATAAACACAAGAATTTAGTGTTGGATAGAATACCTACTCGCCCAGAAGAGATATGGGTGTCTGACATTACCTATGTAGGTACAAGAAACAAACATACCTATTTAGCATTAGTAACAGATGCCTACTCGAAAAAGATTGTGGGTTATGACCTCTCAGATTCACTCTCGGCAGAGGGCGCTGTAAGGGCGTTACAGATGGCGTGTCGAGGTAGAATGTATAAGAAACTGCCACTGATACACCACTCGGATAGGGGCATACAATATTGCTGTGATGACTATCAACGCCAGCTGGAAGAGTATCACATACAAGTAAGCATGACCGAAAGCTATGATCCATATGCCAATGCGGTGGCGGAGAGGGTAAATGCGACTATAAAACATGAGTTTTTATTGGAGGAATTGGAGTGTGATTTAGGTATGCAGCAGCGGATAGTAGCTCAGAGTGTGGCGATATATAATGAACTGCGACCACACTTATCGTGCGGTATGCTTACGCCCGATGAGATGCATCGCCAATGCAAGAAAGAGATTGTAACTTACAGAACGAAAAATGACAACACGGCGTGCCGTGTTGTCATTTAGAAAACTTTGATTATTTTTGTATCAAATCCTGTAACACTTTTTTAGGACGACACACACATACATATACAGCTCTAAAAATTCTTTAGAGCTGTATATGTGGCAGCAATTAAAAAACAATCTTATTGTTGAGTATTGCCGAGGCTTTCTCTGAAAGTTTTTTATACTCTTTAGTAGCAAGATAGTGCTTCATAAAATCGGTGTGCTTATGGTGATGTATATCACTACCAATAAAATCGACCATTCCTTTTTCGAGCAATCGCCAACCCATATTCTTTACCTCGGGATGATAGTAGCCTGCCAGCGAAAGGAAGTTGACTTGAAACAGACAACCTTGATCGTGCAGTTCTTGATATATCTGTGGCGTTTTATGATAATACATATAGCGCTCGGGGTGAGCAAGGATAGGGGTATAGCCCTTCAACTGCAAGTCAAAGACAAGCTCTTTAATCTCCCAAAATGGTTGGAAGAAAGAGTTTTCAATCAGCAGATAGTTCTCGGGGAAAGGAAGTAATGTATTGTTGTTTACTTGATTTAGGAAAAACTCGTCCATACGATACTCTGCCGAGGGAAATATCTCTATATCGACACCTGCCTCGTCAAGAGCAGTACGCAATGTATTATAGGCATTACGAATGGTCTCAGGAGTGTTTTCAAAAGTACTTTCGGTAACGTGCGTTGTCGTAATAATACGTCGTATACCCATCTCTTGCATCTGGCGCACAAGCATTACCGATGTTTCTACATCGGGAGAGCCATCGTCCAATCCGGGGAGAATGTGACAATGCACTTCTGTATCATAAAAAAGAGTTTTATTCTCTTCCTTCTTTCTATTTAAAAAACTAAACAAGCCCATATACTTGATATTTGTTGTATCTACAAAGGTAGACAAAAAAAGTTTCATAACTCTACGATTATTATATTTTTTAGAGTTTTGAATTAAATTCTTATTTGGCATGGTTACTCCGTCAAAAATAGTTACCTTTGCAAACTATTTAAAATTAATAATTTTATAAATGAAAAAGGCTTTCGTATTCCCCGGTCAAGGGTCACAATTTGTAGGTATGGGTAAAGATCTCTATGAGAACTTCCCTGTGGCAAAAGAGATGTTTGAAAAAGCTAATGAGATTTTAGGTTTTCGTATTACCGACTTGATGTTTGATGGAACTGAAGAAGACTTGCGCCAAACCAAGGTTACACAACCCGCAGTGTTCCTACACTCGGTTATTTTGGCAAAGACAATGGGAGAAGAGTTCTGCCCCGACATGGTAGCAGGGCACTCATTGGGCGAGCTTTCGGCACTTGTTGCAGCCGGAGCAATGTCTTTTGAAGATGGCTTGCGTCTTGTTTCGGCTCGCGCTATGGCAATGCAAAAGGCTTGCGAAATACAACCCTCTACAATGGCTGCAATCATTGGTTTGCCCGATGAAACTATTGAGAAAATATGCGCCGAAGTTAATGATGGCGTAGTAGTATGTGCCAACTATAACAACCCCGGACAGTTGGTTATCTCGGGTTCGATAGAAGGTATTGATGCTGCTTGCGAGAAGTTGACAGCAGCCGGTGCAAAACGAGCATTGAAACTCAAAGTAGGTGGTGCATTCCACTCACCCCTTATGGAGCCCGCTCGTGCCGAGTTGGCTGAGGCTATTGCAACTACACCATTCATGACACCCACATGTCCTGTATATCAGAATGTCGATGCCAAAGCTCATACCAACCCCGAGGAGATTAAGCAAAACCTTATTGCCCAACTCACAGCCGCCGTACGTTGGAGCTATTCGGTAGACAACATGATTGCCGACGGCGCTACCGAGTTTACAGAGGTAGGTCCCGGAGCAGCATTGCAAGGCATGATACGTAAAATAAGTCGTGACGTTACCGTATCGGGTCGTCAATAATATATCGACACATACAAGAATAGTCTACTCTCAATGCATGAGTAGACTATTTTTTTGCACATAACAATAATAAAAAAGCGCACCTACCACAGTGCGCTTAAACCTTAACCTTTTTGTTTTTTTAATCTAATTCTTCAACAACCTCGGCATCGGGTGCGTTTCTTTTAACCGATTCTATACCGTTGTCACGAGAAGCAACACTTTCGTACATTTCACTGCTACCAATGATTTGTCCGTTAGTGGCTTTCAAGTTGAAGTAGAACTTACCGTTAGCCGATTCTTTGCGGTCGTAACGTGCATCTTCGGGTGAATTTTTCTTTACCGACTCAACACCATTCTTGCAAGCCGCCAATGTCTTATAGCCTTCGCTTGAAAGGATAACTTGACCGTTAGTGGCTTTCAAGTTGAATTGGAATTCACCATTCTTACGTGTAGTGATTACAAATTTTCCCATTAAATCAAGAATTAAGGATTAATAATATTTATTACAACGTAAAATTACTGCTTTTATCCAATACTACAATATTTGTAATTATTAAAATTTGCAAAACAGCAAAAACCGCGTGCTACAAAGTATAGCACGCGGTTTTTTATATAGTTGATATAGGGTTACAATTAGAACCAGCGAACGTATGCAAAGTCCTGACGATGAGGCAGGTCGGCATGCTTGGGATACATACGGAAGGCAAAGCGGAATGCACCGGCTTTGTCGATAGTATTGTTAAGACGATAAGTTATGCGAGAACCTTCAATCTTAACTACCTCAAGCTCTTGAACGCTGTGAAGTTTCATCTCGTTGCTGTTTGTAGAGCTGTCGGCAGGTATTGCAACAAGTTCTACACCAAGGCAGTTGCCCAATCCCTTGTTGTCGATAGTAACTTCAACAGGGTAGGTTACACCTACTTGGGGTGCATACACCATTGTATCGGGAACTTTTACCTCTACAACTTCTATCTCGTTCCACTTGGCAGCAACACCGGCTTTCCATGCAGCAATCTCTTTGGCTTTAGCAAAGTTATTGGCTTGCAAGTATGCCGAACGCACACCTTCTTTGTTATAGAAGCGGTCGATATAGTCGTCGAGCTGACGTTTCATTGTGTAAACAGGAGCAATCTCGGCGATTGATTTCTTGATGTATTGAATCCACTCGGGAGAGTAGCCCTTACTGTTCTTGGCAAAATACAAGGGGATGATTTGGTTCTCGAGCATCGAATAGATAGTAGCAGCGTCGAGTTTATCTTGTTGTGCTTGGTCTTGATAAGTACGCTTATCGGTCAATGCCCAACCTGCACCTTCACGATAACCCTCATACCACCATCCGTCGAGTACCGAGAAGTTGAGTACACCGTTCATCTCGGCTTTCTCACCCGAAGTACCTGAAGCCTCGAGAGGACGAGTAGGAGTATTCATCCAGATATCAACACCCGAGATAAGACGTTTTGAAATCTTCATATCGTAGTTCTCCAAGAAGATAATCTTACCAATGAACTCGGGCATGCGCGAAATCTCAACGATGCGTTTGATAAGACCTTGACCGGCGCCATCGGCGGGGTGAGCCTTACCAGCGAAAATAAATTGTACGGGACGATCGGGGTTGTTTACGATTTTAGAGAGACGCTCCAAGTCGGTAAACAAGAGGTGAGCACGTTTGTAAGTAGCAAAACGACGTGCAAAACCGATGAGGAGAGCATTGGGGTTGATACGCTCAAGTACCGAAACGATGCGTGAGGGATCACCTTGGTTTTTGAGCCATGTCTCGCGGAAGTCATCCTTAACAAACTTGATAAATTTGTTTTTCAAAGTTTGACGCATGTTCCAGATCTCTTGGTCGTCTACCTCATAGATGCGGCTCCAAATATCGCAATTTGATTGGTCTTGCATGTACTCTTCACCGAGTTTCTCATTGTAGAATGCTTTCCACTCAGAGGCAGCCCAAGTAGGCATGTGTACACCATTGGTTACATAACCAACGTGCAACTCGTCGGGAGCATAGCCCTTCCAGATGGGTTGGAACATCTTTTGCGAAACTTTACCGTGCAACCAGCTCACACCGTTTACTTCTTGACAAGTATTGCAAGCAAAAACGCTCATAGAGAACTTCTCGTTGGTATCGGGGTTCTCACGACCCATGTTGATGAAGTCGCTCCAAGAGATACCCAACTTGGCAGGATATTCGCCCATGTACTTGCCAAAGAGCGACTCGTCGAAGTAGTCGTGACCGGCAGGTACGGGAGTGTGTACAGTATAGAGCGAAGAAGCACGAACTACCTCAAGTGCCTCGGCAAAGTTCAAACCTTTACCTACATAGTCAACAAGACGTTGAACGTTCAACAAGGCTGCGTGACCTTCGTTACAGTGGTATACTTGGCTTTCGATACCGAGTTTGTGCAACATCAATACACCACCGATACCCAACATATACTCTTGTTTCATACGGTTTTCCCAATCGCCACCATAGAGTTGGTAGGTGATAGGACGGTCAAACTCGCTATTGAGATCCAAGTCGGTATCCATCAAATAGAGAGCAATACGACCTACATTTACGCGCCAAACGTGCGAGTAGATTGTGCGACCGGGGAAGGGTACTTCGAGTACCATGGGACGACCATCTGCCTCACATACTTGCTCGATAGGAAGTTGGTTGAACTTTTGAGCCTCGTAGTTGGCAATTTGTTGACCATCCATCGAGAGTGTTTGCGAGAAGTAACCATAGCGATAGAGGAAACCAACACCTGTCATGTTGACACGGCTGTCGCTGGCTTCTTTCAAATAGTCACCTGCCAACACACCAAGACCACCCGAATAAATCTTCAACGAAGCAGCCAAACCATACTCCATAGAGAAATACGAAACCGAAGGAACATCGGTGCGTTTTTCTACATTCATGTAGGCTTGGAACTCGTCGTAAACGTCGGCAATGCGACGCATCATAGATTTATCGGCAAGTATTGACTCGATTTTCTCGTAGCTCATGCTTTGGAGCATCAATACAGGATTTTCGTTTGTAGCGTGCCACAAGTCACGATCGAGGTCGTGGAAGAGGCTCTTAGCAGATGTGTTCCACACCCACCAAAGGTTTCGAGCAAGAGTGTCGAGGTTAGACAACTCGGCAGGAAGGCTTGCCTTTACGGTAACATCACGCCATATAGGGGCGTTGGTATTACTTGCTTTTACTGTCATAGCTGTTAAAGTTTATAATTTGTATTATTGTTTTCTTTCTTGATTTCTTTGTAATGCAATGCTATATGCCTTGTCGTAATGAACGATAAAGTTTTTCCACTCGGCTTCGGCTGCGAGTTTCGAGGCTGCACGGTCTATTGCGACTTTCTCCTTGGCACTCATCTTGCTCATCTCTACAATGGTATCGGCAAGTTGTTGCGACACATTTATAAAGTTGTCGTCGTAACGGCGCAATACTTGTACGCCTGTAGCCTTCAACGTGCTTGCTTCATGACCAATCACCCATTGTCCAAAGCCCGACAATTGAGTAGTAATGGTGGGAATACCAAATGCGACACTCTCCAACGGAGTATATCCCCAAGGTTCGTAGTAGCTGGGGAATGCTGTGGCATCCATACCTACAAGCACATCGTAATATCGCATATTGAGCAATCCGTCGCAACCTGTGAGGTAGGAGGGTATGAAGATAATCTTCACTCGGCTATCGGGATGATTGTTCAGCCCGAGCCAGTGCATTTGATTTACAATATTATCGCTGTCGTAGTTGTGAAGGTCGTGAGTAATAATAGGATCGGGCAACGAGGTGTAATGCTCTTTAGCCTCGTTCATACGATTGAGCAAATCGGCACGAGGAGCATCTACCCATCCGGGAGTGAGCACAAAAGCAATTATCTCGCGCTCAAGATCGCGGCGTTGAGCCATGCGACCTACTGCATCGACAAACATATCAATACCCTTGTTGCGATATTCATAACGTCCCGAAGTGGCTACCAAGAAGGCATCTTCGGCAGGACGATAACCTATAAGGTTTTGTGCAATGTCAAGCAACTTGCGACGAGCTACTGCGCGTTTCTCGGCAAACTCTTTCTTGGCAGGCACAAAGTTGCGCTCGAAGCCATTGGGAGTTACGACATCGGGACGACGTTCAAGCAGTTGCTCGCACTCACGAGCTGTTATATCACTTACGGTGGTAAAGCAATCGGCATGAATAGCAGCACGCTTTTCTACCGAGTGTTTCGACACCATATTCAATTCTTGCGCCATTTGGTCGCCATTATACCCGCTCAGATAGTCATACAAAGGTTTGTTATTACCTGCTATCGAGCGACCCATTGATGTGGCGTGGGTAGTAAATACAGTTGCTATACCGGGCACAAAATGCTTGAGGTATAACAGACCCATCGAGGTAGTCCACTCATCAAAGTGAGCAATTACGCTCTTTTCAGTACCATTTATGTATAGGTAATAATTCTCGATAACAAGAGCCGATGCCCACGCAAAAGCCGATGCTTCGTCATAGTCGCCATAAGCAGGCATAGAATCGACACCGTACAAGTCCCACATCAATTTATACAACTCGTTTTTACGAGCGTAGAGGGGCGTGAAATCGACAAGAATAACAACGGGCTTTCCGGGTATATCCCAGCGTCCGGTGCGTACTTTCAATCCATAGGGCAGATTTGCTTGTTCGAGCCAACCTTTTGTTACCTTATCATCTTCAATAAAAAAGGGAGAAGGCTTCTCTTGCCAAACATCAGGACCTATGAAAACCACTTTGTCTTTATGACTCTTTTGAAGTGTTTTAGCTTTGGTAGAGAGTACCGTATAGATACCTCCAATGAGGTTGCACACCTCCCAGCTTACTTCAAATATATAATCGGGTCTACTTTCACTATTTGTCATATAGTTTGTAATAATCCGGTTTTTATATTCAAGTCGCAAAATTACAACATTTTTCTATTTTATAGAAGATATCGCATCTTATTTTTTATATGCAACGCAATGCAATCGTTATCATAATAGCAAATGTAAATTAAAAAAGGTATTACATTTTCAAAAGAGTAGATATACTATATCATTGGTTGAAAAAAGCAAAAGCTACGACCCAGCGAATACAAAAAACCCTTGTCCTTAATACACAATCATTTAAAGACAAGGGTTTTAATACAGAAATATCAACTTTAATTCTTCTCTACGCCAAACTTATAAATGCATCGAGCCTCATAGGTTTCACCGGGGCGCAAGATGGGCGAGGGCCAATGAGCAAAGTTGGGGCTGTTGGGATACTTTTGTGTCTCAAGCACCACCGCCGAGCGATATGCACATGACACACCACCTTTTCCCACAACGGTGCCATCGAGGAAGTTTCCTGTGTATACTTGCAGACCGGGTTGGTCGGTATATACCTCAAGCACTATGCCACTGACCGGCGAGGTGAGACGAGCAGCTATAGCTGTAATGTCGCCATCGGTATTAAGACACCAATTATGGTCATAACCACCTCCATAACGCAACTGTTCATCATCATTGTCAATGCGGCTACCAACGGTTGTAGGTACTCTGAAATCCATTGGTGTGGCGGTTACATCTCTTATTTCGCCACTTGTCATCAAGGTAGAGTCAACAGGGGTAAATCCATCGGCATTGATGTAGAAAAGATAATCGCCATTGGATTGTGAAGCATCGCCATCAAGATTGAAATAAGCATGATTGGCAAGATTGACAACGGTAGTCTTGTCGGTTGTAGCTCTGTATGTTATATCTATTGCATTGTCGGATGTGAGGGTATAGGTTACATAGCAATCGGTATTGCCGGGAAATCCTTCCTCGCCATCGGCAGTATGATACACCATGGTAATAGTGGTGTCGGTTACACTCTCTACATCAAAAACTTGTGTCTGAAAACCATGTGTACCACCATGCAAGCAATGTCCATAATTGTTGCGAGGCAACTGATACTCAACGCCATCGAGCGTAATGCGACCTTGATCAATACGATTGGCATAACGTCCTACTGTTGCACCAAAATCGGTAGCAATATCTACATAGCCTTGTATCGAATCAAATCCCAATATCACATCGCGCATATTACCGTTGCCATCGGGTACCATAATCGACACCATACGAGCACCATGATTGGTAAAACACACCTCCATGCCATTGTCATTTGACAAGACATAAAGGTCGGTTTCTACACCATTAATTACTGTCTGAAAATTCTCACGTTGTAAGCCCGAGAGAGTCGTTTTATCACAATTATCATTGCAGCACGATGTCAATAACAGAGCACCTGCAAGCACAACGACTGTTGCTATTTGCGATTTACATTTCATAAATTACTCTTTTATTTAATTTCAACTTCAAATGGAGTAGCTGCCAGACCGGCACTGTTGTAGAGGTTGGCATCATCGGGATTATCTGCCCAAGCATAACGAACCTTGCAGGGCTTGGCAACCTTCTCACACGAAACAACTACTTTATTATCGCCATCGATATGAGCTTTGGCATAATGATAAACGCCATCGGCACCGGCAACAGTAAAGCCACAGAGATAGCCATATCTACCATGCACCTCCAAGCCATTGGCTACGTTGTCAAATGTAACAACAGCTGCACCGTCTTTCAACACCGCCGACTGAACCATAGGGCTCAGACGATATACATTTTTCATTCCATAATCATTATACAAAGCGTGGCGCGAGAGTCTTTCGCCTACATCTTGCTTGTTGCGTGGGTGTATATCATTTGCCTCGCCCAAGTCTATAATAACAGCCTGACCGGTTTTGGGCAGTGCAAGTGTTGCAGTCTGAGCATCACGTAAGCGAGCCCAATTACTCTCTACGGGTGTTTCTACCGGCTGTAGGAAATTTGCCAATTGCACCCAATAGAAGGGGAATTCATATCCCCAACGCGCACGCCAATCGTTGATAAGGGCAGGGAAGAGGGCATAATACTCGTTGGCACGATCTACGTTGTTGCAACCTTGATACCAAATCACGCCACGCATACCCAATCCTACAATGGGGTGTATCATGGCATTATATAACAATGAAGGGAACGAATTGGGACCTACGCTGGTATAGTTGTAGTCGGTGCTAACAACCGACACTTTGTATTTCCAATCGCCATGCAAGGGTATACGTTGTCCACCTATGAGCAGATACATATCGGAGGTATTTCCATATATACCACCACCGCTGCCGTTATCGGTAACTTTCACAGCTATCTCGTTCTCGGTGCTCAACACTTCGGCGGGAACGATATAGGTACGCAACACGTTGTATCCATGTGTTTCGCCTATAAATTGACCATTTACCCATGTCTTTTCCGAGTCGTCAATGCAAGCCAACGACAATACGGCATCGTTGCCCAACAATTCTTGCGGAATATTGAATTTGTAGGTCATCCATACAACCCCGTCAAGCTGACCCAGCTCGTCGTTACACCACTCAAGAGGAGCGCGATGGGTTTTCCATGTCGAGCGATCATATCCCGGCATGTACCATTGCTCTTTCTCGCCGGCATCGCTGCGGGTAGCCTCCTCAAATGCACGATATTGCTCTCTGCTGTTTTCTACAAAAGCATCAATACCATTTGAACGTATGAGGTTCAATGCCTCGTCGTACTTGGGAAAACGACTTATTGAATCCATGCTTATCCATGTTTCAATATCGGTACCACCCCAAGAAGAGTTGATAAATCCTACGGGAACACCTGTTTCGACATGAACATTGCGGGCAAAGAAATATGCCACTGCCGAGAAGTCGTGCGAGGTAGCCGGCGAACAAACTTGCCAATATCCACCCAAGTCATTTTGCGGCGTATATTCCATGCGTTTATCAACGTTAAACGAGCGCATCATGGGGAAGTCGGAATGGGCAACTTCATACTCGGCATTGCGCACATCACGCAATCGCCACTCCATATTCGACTGTCCGCTACACAACCACACTTCGCCTACAAGCACATCGCTATATTCAATGGCTTGCTTGCCCGACTTGATTGTCATCGTATAAGGTCCGCCAGCCACATGCGAGGGGAGCGACACCTGCCATTTACCCTCTTTGTCGGCTTTTGCCGAGGCTTTCTTGCCATCCAACGTTACTGTAACACGCTTACCGGGAGCTGCCTCGCCCCACACTTTTATGGGCATATCACGCTGCAACACCATGTGGTCGCCAAAGATTGCCGGCATGTGCAACTGCGCCATCAAGGTGCAGGCACAACACAACATTACAATTAAAAAGCTCTTTCTTACCATAGGAGTATTATTAATAAGTTATACAATTAGCATTATACATAATTCTGCACATCACATCGGCAAAAATAGCAGCCATACGTTGCTGTATATACGACTCTTCGCCACGAATAGGATGCCAACCATATTTCACGCCATTTATCATCTCGGTGTCCGAAGCATATATAAGGCTGCATTGCTCACCGGTAACAGGGTGAGGCATATCGCAAGTGAAACCTATATATTTGTCGAACTCGACAACCGGCAAGCCCCACTTCTCGGCAAGTTGACGTACGGTAGAGTTATACACCTTGCGACCATCGTGCCAATGCGTACACAAAACAATGACTGCCGGCTTACCGGTAGGGGTATTATAATACTTTGAGTTGGGATTGTTTTTCAGATTATAACACTCGCTTATGTAACGCTTTATCACATAATCGAAGGCGGCTGCATAATCCTCTCGACTGAATGGTAGTTGATAATCCTGATAGTTCTCTTTAAAATTCTTCGAGTTTATCACATCGCGCTCATGCACCTGCATCAGCACCAAAGCATCAATCTCTTCAAATTCCTCCGCCGAATAGAGTGTACCATCTGCCATTCTATTGGCTGTATTTGCAATAGCCTCGCCGCCAATAGCTCTGTTTATACCATTGGCATCGAGCAATTTACAACCCAATTCAAACCATTGATTGGCAGGCTCGGCAAACGAAGCACCCGACAGCAAGATAGTAGGGTACTCTTGGGCGCATACAGCCATATTAAGTAGCAAAGAAAGTGCTACAAACAAAATTGATTTTTTCATGGTGGTAAAATTAATTTTTCGTTTTGCAAAATTAGTAAAAAAATATAGCCTTACGACTATGACCTTATAGATTTTATTTATATATTTGTGATATTAAATTTAAATAATGTATTATGGCAAATAAAAGAGACCTTAAGAAAGAAATTAATGCTATCGCTGCAACTCTCGTTGGCGAGTATCTGCTCACAAGTGAATTTATCCCCGGTGTAGATATCGAGAAAGCCAATACCGTTCTTGGTAAAGTATTTGCGCTGCGTGAGGAATTTATAGCACGTGTAGGTGCCAACGGTGGTAAAGACCCCAAACAAGTGAAAGCATACTATAAGCAACTAAAATCGGACTTCAATGTTGCTATAGATGATATTATCACCGATTTTGAGTCATTAACCAAAGAATAAATATGGGTTTCGGAGCTTATATAGCAAAGAAATTATTGAAGTGGGGCGGTTGGACTGTCAAAGTCGAGCTGCCCGACTTTGATAAATGCATAATATGTGTGGCGCCCCACACAAGCAATTGGGATTTTATCCTTTGCGAGCTTGCCTATCTTTCGCTCGGACGTCGCTCGGGCTTCTTGATGAAGAAAGATTGGTTTTTCTTTCCTTTAGGTAACTTCTTCCGCGCTATCGGCGGTGTGCCGGTCGACCGTAGTCGCCGCACCGACTTGGTAGAACAGATTGCCAAACAATTCGACCAACACGAGAAGATGTCAATTGCCATAACCCCCGAAGGCACTCGCAGCGCCAATCCCAACTGGAAAACAGGATTTTACCGCATTGCACAACGTGCCGGTGTACCTCTTGTCTTGGCATATCTCGACTACGACAAGCGCGAGATTGGTATAGAACGCACATTTGAGCCTACGGGCGATGTAGATGCCGATATAGAAGCTATCAAACGCTATTATATGCGCTTCAGTGGCAAGTATAAAGATAAGTTCGTTACAGGACTCGAATAGTATGGAAAAACTAAACGTTGCACTACTGCAAAACGATATAGTGTGGGAAGACGTAACAGCCAACCTGCACGCTTGTGAGGCTGTATTGGCAGCCTTAGACAGCCATGTGCATCTTGCCGTCTTACCAGAGATGTTTACTACCGGCTTTTCAATGTCGGCAACACGCTATGCCGAGGAAGGCGAGGGCACAACACTCTCGACCTTGAAACGTTGGGCTGCTCAATACGACACAGCCATAGCCGGTAGCTACATAGCACGCGAAGGCGAAAGTTGCTACAATCGTGGTTTCTTTGTAAAACCCGATGGCGAAGTAACATTCTACGACAAGCGACACCTTTTCCGCATGGGCGACGAAGGCAAGGTATTCACCGCCGGCGACCGCCGTTGCATTGTAGAATACCAAGGATGGCGCATCGCCTTGTTTATCTGTTACGACCTACGCTTCCCGGTATGGAGTCGCAATGTCGACAACGAATACGACCTTGCGCTATACATAGCCTCTTGGCCACAAGTGCGCGGTCATGTATGGCGCACACTGCTCTTGGCTCGAGCCATTGAAAACGGCTGCTACGTGTGTGGTGTAAACCGCGTAGGCGAGGACGGCATGAAGCTGATATATACAGGCGACACAATGGCTATTGACTTCAAAGGCAGTATCATGGCAAAAGTTGCCGACGGCGAGCAAGGCGTTGCCATTGCAGAACTCGATGGCGATAAACTGCAATCATTCCGCACCAAATTTCCCACATGGCGCGATGCCGACCGCTTTACGATAGAATAAGAAAATAGTTAACACAATTATATAACCAAATTAACACAAACAACGATGAAAAAGAACTATTTACTTTGGTTGATAAGCATAGTTATGTCTATGACTTATTTTACCTCATGTACCGATCCTGATAATGGCGACGAGCCCGACACAGGTGATGACACCGAAATCAAACCCACCGACGTTGTTCCCGACCCCGAAGGAACAATAACCACTAACTTTATAGCAAATGGCGAGGAAGTAAATTGGGGCGTATTCAAGATTGCAATTAACGAAGCATTAAATTTTACTGATGAAACTTATTATAGCGATATAGACTTTAATAGCATCGGCGAGGTTAATGGACTCGGAAATATTGTATCAATTCCTAAAAAAGGCTGGGGAAAGGAAGTTGCCGTCATGCCTAAATATGGATATATAGCCCGCTATGGAGAATATAACCAATACGTATACGCAAGATTCTTTGTAGTAGACTGGATTACATCAACGACAGGAGGCATATTGGGAGCTATCGTAAAATATCAAGCACCTTTTGAGCCTAAAATATCGTTTGAGAAGAACAGTGTTGAATTATCTGCTGTTGGCGATTTTGTAAATATTGAGATGGACGAAATCAGTACATATAGTGTCATTTCAAAACCCGAATGGTGCAAGACCGAATATAGGCACACAGGCATTATGATTGGAGCAGAAGAGAATATTGTTGCCGAAAAGCGCATCGGAAAAGTTGTAGTAAAAAATGCAACTAACGAATTTACATTTACGGTAACTCAAGCTCCTTCAGAAAATCCGATTTTTCAATCGGGCGACGGAACAGAAGAATATCCTTATGTTATAAAGACACCCGGTCAATTTGTAAATATTCTCTCGGGCTTATACAATGGTCATTTTGTTTTAGAACAAGATATTGACGTCTCCGGCTATACTTGGAATAATGGAGGAGACTTTAATGGAACATTAGACGGACGCAATCACAAAATAACCGGTCTTCCACTCCGTTTATTCTATAGAAACAATGGCACAATTAAAGGTTTAAGAATAGAAATAGCACCAGAGGGAATAAACTACCAAGATAATATGTCCACTATTTGTTACTATAACAATGGTTTAATTTCAGAAACAAGCGTTAAAGGGCTTATATATTGTTCTGGTTATTATACTTCAAGTGGTATTACTGTATATAATGCCAACAAAATTACCAATTGTTACACCGATGTTGAGCTATATGCGGGGAGTGTTGCCGGTATTGCTATATATGACTATTCAGGTGGTACAATAGAAAATTGCTATTCAAATATAACGACATCAGAAGATTGCTTTGTTTATGGAATAGGAGGTAGCGGTCAAACAATAAACAACTGTTATGTCACCGGCACATTCAGCGGCACACCCATTGGTTCGTACATATGCAGCAATTGTTACTACAACAATGAAACTATAACAAGCAATTTAGAAATCAATGGAGTAACCGGCTTATCGGATAATGAAATGAAACTTCAATCGTCATACAAAATGTGGGACTTTACAAATGTATGGGAGATAAACGAAGGTATTTCATATCCTACACTACGCTGTTTCAATAAATAATATATCGTATCAACAAAGATGCTGTGTCGAAATGAAAATTTGGGCACAGCATCTTTTGGTATGATAGAACCGACAAATAGGGAATGAAATGTTTGTTTGGTGTATAATCTCGAAGATAGAAGGCTGCACAGAACAAAAAAAACAAATAAATTTACTTTTATTCATTCTCCTTTCACTATCTTTGTAGAAGATAGGAGGCGGTTCGGAAGATTTTTCAAACAAGTTCGACTCTCTTCTCTCACCTTTCACTATCTTTGTAAAAAGTTTTGTACACATGATACAAGTAGGAAAATACAACACCTTGCGTGTAGTGAAGGAGGTAGACTTTGGTATTTACCTCGATGGAGGCGAAGCAGGCGAGATACTGCTGCCTGCCAAGTATGTACCCGAAGGCACTGCCGTTGACGACGAGATAGAAGTATTTGTTTACCACGATAGCGAGGATAGGCTCATAGCAACAACCGAAGAACCCTATATAATGGTAGGCGAATTTGCTTTTCTCGAAACAAAAACAGTCAATCGCATAGGCGCATTTCTCGATTGGGGCATTACAGCCAAGGATTTGCTTGTTCCTTATGTAGAGCAACGTGCCACAATGCGCGAGGGTGGGGTATATCTCGTATACGCCTACATCGACGAGTTGACAGGTCGTATAGCAGCATCGTCAAAGGTAGATAAGTTCCTCGACAATACACCGCCACAATATACTCAAAATCAAGAAGTAGAGATACTCGTTGTGCAAGAAACCGCATTGGGTTACAAGGTGATTGTAGAAAACCGCCATTGGGGTATTGTGTACAAGAACGAAATATTCAAGCCCATTGAACCGGGCGACTTCCTCACTGCATACATCAAGAAGGTGCGCGATGACGAGAAATTGGACGTATCGCTACAACCCGTAGGCTACGAACACGCAATTGGCGACGGGGCTTTGACCGAACGCATAATGACCGAGCTACAACAAGCCGGAGGCACACTGCCATACGGCGACAAGACCGATGCCGATGTGATAGCTCGCACATTTGGTTGCAGCAAGAAGAACTTCAAAAAAGCCCTCGGTGCACTCTACAAGGCACACCGCATAGAGATAGCCCCCAACAGCATAAAGATAGCCACAGAGGGAGAGACAATATAATAATGTATATAGAAACTTTATAATAAATTTTCTTTATTAGAAATAGATTTATTATTTTTGCATAAACTATAAAAAAACAATGCCTATGAAGTAACACTTGTACCATTGGTACAGACATTTTAATATTGGAAACAGCGTTAGCTTGAATTCTTGTTCTTGAAACTTCGACAATTTCACGACAACCAAGAGTAAAGCAAAGACGCTCACGCCTATGGCGTGGGCTTTACTCGTATATTTGGTTGTCAGGTAGTCGAAGACCTCAAGAACAAATCATCGGGTTTTGTCCGCGCTATTTTTTTGTTTGTACTTCATCATAACAGGACAAAATAACTTAAATCAAACAATCTACTAAAACTATTGAAAAATGAAAAAGTTATTTTTTATTCTGTCTGCAGCATTACTACTATTGGCTTCTTGTTCTGCACCACAAACATCACTTGTACCACGAGCTGTAAACACTATTAACAGCATAACTCTAAAAGAGCTGAATTTAGATAGAAATGATTATGAAATAATCAACACAGTCGAAGCCGAAGCATACATCAAGTATGATAGCAACTATAATAATACAAGAATTACCATTAGTGATGACCGTGGCGAATTTCAATTGAAATATTTATATGACAAGAAAAAAGGATGGAGTTGTCGTTATAGTGGTATCGTAAGATTTGGATACTTGGCAAATGATTATGTTGTTAGTACAGAACAATACACACACCCTGAAGAAGTAGCTCGTCGTCTTGCTATATACCGCTTAATTAACATTGTAAATGAATATGGTGCAGACGGTGTTTTAGAGCCTGTTATTTCTACAAATGTAGAATCGAAAGGCGACTACGATGTATTCTACACATCTGTAAAAGCAAAAATGGTAATTGTTAAGAATGACAAATAATTTAATTTTAATTTAATAGTATGAAAAAATCAGTTCTATTAATCGCCGGCATTGCTTTTTTATTCTCAATGTCATCTTGTAGCTTACTCAGGAGAACACCCAAAGTAGTAGAAGCAACACCTACACACTACACAGTAAATCTAGCATTGGTTGAAGAAGCACAATCAAACCGATATTTAGAAATGGACTATGGTATCAGACTAAGTATAAAAGACTTGCGAGCAAATAAGAGTATACTAAAAAAATACGACAATGGTAGTGTTACAAGTAAACCCACTGTATATGTAAATCCAGACATACCCTCGTTTGTATCAGAGAGTACACGAAAATATATGCGTACAATGGGCTTTAACCTTGATTCGGATATATCATCTGATTATATGATGAATCTTGCTATTAGAGAATACAACGTCAGCTACCTCTCTGGAATAGGTTGGAATGGAACAGTATCATTGACATTGGAAATTTTTGATGCCGACCAAAAACTTGTTTATCCTAATGTGAGTGCTACAGGTCGCGTTCATATATATGGCAATCCTACAGACTTTGTTACTGCCAGCAAAGCTATGAACGAAGCATTTGTTGCAGCTCTCAAAGATGTTGATTGGGATAGAATTGCATATTTCTTGAAAAAAGCTTCTAAACCATCACAAGAGGCAAATAAACAAGTACAAGGCGAAGGTAACACATCGCTCGAATCGACTGTTATACGTTGGTATCTCGATTCTGCGCCCAAAGGTGCCGACATTTCATTGCGTGTGGTATCGTCAACTCCCGATGTAAAGAATACAAACCAAAACTATGTAGGTAGCACGCCGTACGAAACTACCGAAACATTCGACATCGTGGGTCTTACATACAACAACTCGGGTAATGTGCAGATTGAGGTTACTTGCGAAAAAGCAGGCTATATAACTCAAAAGAAACGCTTCAACCTGCGTCAAGCAATTGACCAAAAAGAGATCTCAACTAAATTCAATTTGATAAAAGAGGAATAATTGTTTCATAAGATAGAGGCTGTGTCAAAATACAAAATTTTGGTACAGCCTCATATCAGAAATTTTAAGCTATGAAAAAAAGTCTACTTGCAATTGCAACAATTATCGTATTGTTATTTACCTCATGTTCATCACTCTTTAAAAACTCACAATCTAATTTTTACAAGCTATTCGACAATAGTGCAGCTTTTCAATTAGAAAAACCACATTACACAGAAATTGGAACATATAAGGTAAAAACCGCATGCAATATATCAGTCAATGTGAATGATAAACGTTCTAATAAAAAAATTTTAAAATCATTTTTAGATAAAAACAACGAGCCGATATACAATTATACCAATCTATACGCTATACCCAATGAAATTACTTTAGTAAAAAATACGTATTTCGATTATTTACGTAATGTCGGTTTTACTCCGGTTGATTACATTGCACCCGATTATTATTTCAATATCAATATAATAAAATTTGAAGTATCTTATGCCGAAGCAATAGGTTGGTATAGTGATGTAGTGCTGAGTATAGATGTTACAGATAAAAACAACTTGGTTGTATATGCAACACCAGAAGTTGCAGGTCATTGCGAATTGAGCAAAGACAGCGAAGAAAACAGAGAGCTAAATAAGACCTTAGCATGGCCGGAATTGCGCTTCGAGGTAGGTTCAAAGGCGATAGAAAAAGCATATCTTTCAGCATTGAAAGCATTTGACCATTCGGCAATGATTAGCGAAATAGAATCACATATGCTTAAAAATAAATAGTTTTTATAACTATAAATTGCTGTACTGGGATTGAGATATTAACATATCACAATCCCTTTTATAATTTTATTCAATTAATGGATGTGGATAAACAAAACATATTATAGCATTGTTGTTATTGTGCATTGATTCAATATGAATGTAATTCACTAAAACAACCCCGCTATGAAAAAGATGATGTTTTTGGCTGCTACTCTTTTATTCGCTATAACAGCGCTTGCAGCTCCCAACAAAAAGGAAGTAAATCAACTAAAACAGTTCTTACAATCGACTTCGGCTCGTGGTGATGCCAATTATATACGACTTGGCATTGTTGTAAACGACCCAACTACGTGGCGTGGGGTGGTGTGGAATAACAATGGTAATGTTACCTCGATAGAGTGGCGCGACCGCGAGTTGGCTGGCAACCTCAATGTGTCGAACTTTGTCGCGTTGCAACGCCTCGATGTGGCACGCAACAGTATAACGAAGGTCGATGTAACGGGTTGCTCGGCGCTGCAAATGCTGGATGTGAGTCGCAATCATATTGACAAATTGCAACTGAATGGCTGCACTGCATTGACTCGCATGAATTGCTCGCGCAACCACCTTACGGAGCTATCTATAACGGGTGCGCCACAACTCAATACACTGAACTGCTCGAACAACCTGTTTGTGTCGTTCAGCGTAAAAGGTGCAACAAAGTTGGAGGCTCTCTATGTGCAAAGTTGTCATTTGCAGCAGTTGGATGTCGATAGTTGCACCAACCTACGCAACCTCTATTGCGGATACAACCAACTCACAAACTTGAGCCTGACCGGTACGCTTGAGTTGCGAAACCTTAATATAGACAACAACCGCATCAAAAATCTATACATTCAAGACCTCACATCGCTTGTTTCGTTGGTATGCAGCGACAATAACATGACAGGGCTATCGCTTGTCAACTGCACTGCGCTGATGGACCTTGTATGCTCGTACAACGACCTGACGGCTATCAACCTGACGGGCACAGACAAGCTGTCGTTTGTAGACTGTTCGTACAATGACTTGTCAACGCTCGACTTGAGTGGTCAGAGCATGCTGCAAAGGCTCTTGTGCGACAACAACCAACTGATGACTCTCGACGTATCGCAATGTCCCAATCTTATCTATATAAACTGTCGTTACAACCAAATAACCGACCTACGTACGACGGGCGACTACAACCTGCGTATGGTAGCCGGCGAGTGGAACTACTAATATGATGCTTTTAATGTCACGAGGCGATGCTCAATTATGTGAGCATCGCCTCGTGATTTTATGAATCTTTTTATTACCTATTATCCATATTTACTGATGCGGCGCAACTCCTCTTCGTTGAGGATTTTTATCTTACGACCGTCTACTGTGATAAGATGCTCCGATGCAAAGGCTGTGAGTGTGCGTATAGCATTGGATGTTGTCATATTGGACAAGTTGGCAAGATCTTCACGCGATAGGTAGATATTGAGAGTAGTACTATCGGGCTCGTAGCCATAGTTGTCGTACAGAACCATAAGCGACTCGGCAAGACGACCACGTATGTGTTTCTGTGTGAGGTTAACGGTGCGAGTATCCGATTGTCCAAGGTTATTGGCAAGATCTCTGATGAAGAAGAAAGCGAGGTCGTTGTTACGACGTATGTGCTCCTCGACAAGGGGCATGGGCAAGAAACATACTTGGGTGGGCTCTATGGCTGCACCCGATGTTACGTAATCTTCCTTGGCAAAATAGGCACGATAGCCAAAATATTGTCCCGGGCGTATCATACGGATGATCTGATTGCGATCGCCATTACCTTTCTTGTAAACCTTAACCTTACCTTTGAGCAAATACATCAACTGCGAAGGTTTATCGCCCTCGCTGTAGATGACTTCGTTTTTCTTAAAATTTTGTATTTTGAAATTGTCGGATATGATGCGCTTCTCTTCACTATCGAGCAACGCCCAGAAATCGGACATTTCATTTTGCAAAATAGACTCTAATGTACTCTTTTTTACCATTTCTGCCGCATATTATCATAATGCGGGACAAAAATAACTAAAATTTTAATACATTGGGCTTTAAAACGTCAAAATAATGTTATTTAACACTATTTTTCAGCATCAAATTATAATGGCAATGTGCCGACACGATGGTCAAGGCACATTGCCATTATTATAAGTATAGCTCGACCAAAGTCAAGTGCGATTAGAGATTGTTCATCAAGATATAGTTCTTGGCATCAATAGCGGCACGACAACCCGAAGCAGCAGCTGTGATAGCTTGGCGATAACGAGGATCGGCAACGTCGCCGGCAGCATAAAGACCCGGGATGTTGGTTTCTGATGTATAGGGTTTGGTTACGATATAGCCATGCTCATCAAGTTCAACTTGACCTTTGAGGAGGTCGGCATTGGGTTTATGACCGATTGCGAGGAAGAAACCGTCGATAGGAAGTTGCTCACGTACCTCTTTATCGGTTCCTTTGTGCTTAACGATATATGCACCTTCAACACCGTTTTCGCCATAAAGACCTTCGGCTTGAGTTTCCCACAAGATAGTGATATTCTCGGTATTCTTAACACGCTCTTGCATGATGTTTGATGCACGCAATTGGTCGCGGCGAACCAATAAGTATACTTGCTTGGCAAGGTGCGAAAGATATACAGCCTCTTCACAAGCAGTATCGCCACCGCCTACAACGGCAACAACTTTCTTGCGGTAGAAGAAACCGTCGCAAGTAGCGCAAGCCGAAACGCCCATACCGGCATACTTCACCTCGTCGGGAAGACCCAAATACTTGGCAGAAGCACCTGTGGCATATATTAATGTATCGGTTTCTATCACCTTGTTACCATCAATAGTAACGCGGAAAGGACGTACCGATGCATCAATAGCTGTTACTTCGCCATTGCGAATATCTGTACCAAAACGAGCAGCTTGCTTGCGCAAATCTTCCATCATGGCTGTACCCGAAATGCCCTCGGGATAACCGGGGAAGTTCTCGATTTCGGTAGTGATTGTCAACTGACCACCGGGCACCATACCTTCATAGAGAATAGGAGCAAGGTCGGCACGCGATGCATAGATAGCGGCTGTAAATCCGGCAGGACCTGAACCGATAATAAGACATTTTGTTCTTTCTGTAGTTTCCATATTATTAAATTTTTGAGGTTAATAAATTATCTTAAATCAACTATTTCAACACCATTGTATTGCGATGCATCGAATGTAAATGCGGCATCGGGCAGGGCTTTGCTGTCATTATAATTGGTAATGGCAACAAGTACGGTATGCCCACTATTACTTACAATCTCAAACGAGATGGGCGACATAGTAGCCGTTGCAATAGTGAGCAGAATATGCTTAACGCTTGTATTGCGCTTGGTTGGAACCAACTTAAAGAGACGCTCTCCTTTATGGTTTGATGGCTGTTCGCTCACAGTAAACGAACTTTTATAAGTATCGAGCAGCATGCAAGGATTTACCTCTGCCAACTCTTGTTTGGTGGGTTCGGTTATATTCACTTCTTGAATACCTACGGCATAGGTCCACATAGTTTTACCATCGTACCACGAGGACATATCGTTGGTCGTAAAGGCAAATTTCTGTCCTTTCATCTTCATTACGCCTTGCATGTAGATACCGCTTTGGACATCGCCTTTGAGGGTGAAATCGGCAGTTATACCGGGCGCTTTACGGAAACGAGAAACGACGTTATCCAAGAAAGCATTAGCATCGCTTTGAGCCATAAGCGAAAGGGTGCAGAACAACATTGCTAATATTGAAGCGAGTCTTTTCATAACTATATTATTTCATAAGTTCGAGTTTGTTTTCGAGCTGCATCACATCCATTACGAGCACCTCACGAGGTTTACCGCCCACAGCAGGACCTACTATACCGGCAGCCTCCAGCTGATCCATCAAACGACCGGCGCGATTGTAGCCTATCGAGTAGCGACGTTGCAACGAAGAGGTTGAGGCTTGTTGCGACGAAACTATAATGCGAGCAGCCTCTTCAAAGAGAGGATCTCTATCTTTCACATCGAAACTTGCCGAGCCACCACCTTCGGCATCTTCAGCCACATATTCGGGCAACAAGAAAGCATCGGGATAGCTTTGCTGTTCCGATATATAACGACATATATCTTCTACCTCGGGTGTATCGACAAAGGCACATTGCACACGTACCATCTCACCGCCTTGCGATATGAGCATATCACCGCGACCTATCAACTGATTGGCACCCGGGCAGTCGAGGATTGTGCGAGAGTCAATCATAGACTGTACGCGGAAGGCGATACGTGCGGGGAAGTTAGCCTTAATAATACCGGTAATAACGTTGGTAGAGGGACGTTGTGTTGCAATAATCATGTGAATACCCACTGCACGAGCCAACTGTGCAATGCGGATGATAGGACTTTCTACCTCCTTACCGGCAGTCATGATAAGGTCGCTAAACTCGTCAATCACAACAACGATATAAGGCAAGAAACGGTGTCCCTTGCTGGGCAACAAATGGCGCGACTTGAACTTGGCATTGTACTCTTTTATAGTACGCACCTTGGCAGCCTTGAGCAAGTCGTAGCGCATATCCATCTCGCGGGTAACCGACTGCAATGTTTGCACAACCTTGGTCGTATCGGTAATGATAGGCTCATCGGTATCGGGCAGTTTGGCAAGGAAATGTCGCTCGATGGCAGAGTATATGCTGAACTCGACCTTCTTGGGATCGACAAGCACAAACTTCAACTCGGCAGGATGTTTTTTATAAAGCAACGATGTAATGATAGCATTCAATCCGACCGATTTACCTTGACCTGTGGCACCTGCAACAAGCACGTGAGGCATCTTTGTCAAGTCGGCAACAAATACTTCGTTGGTAATAGTCTTACCCAATGCGATAGGCAACTCGTACTTGCTCTCTTGGAACTTACGAGAGGCAATAATCGAGCGCATCGAAACCGTCTGCGGGTCGTTATTGGGCACCTCAATACCCACAGTACCTTTGCCGGGGATGGGCGCAATAATACGTATACCCAAAGCCGAGAGGCTCAATGCAATATCATCTTCCAAATTCTTGATTTTGGCGATGCGCACACCGGGAGCCGGCACAATCTCGTAGAGTGTAACGGTAGGACCAACGGTAGCTTGTATCGAACTGATTTCGATACCGTATGTCATAAGCGTGTCGGTAATACGCTTCTTGTTTGTTTCCAACTCATTGCGATCTACCGAGCCCGAGCAGTCGGGTAAGTCGGCAAGCAGTTCAAGAGTAGGTTTGCGATAACGAGGCAAATCGAGAGTAGGGTCGTAGTCCTGCAAGACCTCTTCGACAAGTTCCTCTTTGACACCTGTCGATACGGTGAATGTAGGCTCTCCATCGCCTGACAAAATGGTAGGAGCTTCATCTATCTGTATGGTATCGATAGGCTCGTCTTGCTCGTCTTCTACAAAACTTACCACGTCGTCATCATCCATTATCTCCACTTCCTTCTCGGGAAAATCTACTACGACACTATTATCGTCATCTTCATTATCATTGACAAATACAAAGGTATCATCATCGTTAACTACCTCATCATTGGCAGGTGTTTCGTCGTCTTGCGACTCTGCATCTTGCTCAACATCTTCTGTAACAACCTCTTCAGTAGGATATTTTTTAAACTTGAATGGATTTCTGAACGGATTGGTCGTAAGAACGGTTCTGATGAATTGTATGGTACTGCGACTTATCAGCACACATAATAAGACAAAAAGAATGAGGATAATAAGTCCTGTACCCCACGAACCAATGGCTTTGAAGAGTATGTCGGTTATAACTTTACCATGATTACCGCCCCATACAACAAACGAGTTGAGTTGTGTAAGTTGGAAGATAAAGCCAAAAGTGAGCGAAAGAATAATACAACTGAGCGCACTGAGAATAGTAACCTTTGTAAATCCTTTCTCAATGACACGCATCAAACGCAATCCGGCTACACATACCCATAGTGCAAACACATAAGCTGCAAGTCCAATCCATCTGTTTACCAGCACATTGGCAACAGAAGCGCCGATAACACCCGCCCAATTCTGTATATCTTCTTCAATGGTGAAGAGCTGCGCAAAGGGAATGTTTTCTACAAGACTTTGGTCGGCACGTCCCGTAAAGAAGAAAGAGGTGAGAGCTATGAGCAGAAATGCTCCGAAAAGCGAGAAGAAGACACCCAAAACAAAGTGAACTGTTTCGCTTTTACAGAAGTGCACAAAACGCTTGAAAAGATTGAACACAGGGCTCTTCTTCTTGGTATTTTGTTTGGGTTTTTGCTTGTTATTGTTATTATTTTTCTTTGTATTAGCCATAATGCGAATAAGTTACGATTTTTTCCAGAATAGAGGCATAAAAATAATTATAACGGTGAATACCTCAAGACGACCTATAATCATAAGAGCCATAAGCGTCCATTTAGCACCATAAGTAATGTCGGAATAGTAGCCACCGGCATCGGCACCTATACCAATACCCATGTTACTCAATGCCGACAAAGAGCCATACACAGCCTCGCCCATGGTAGCACCTTGTGCTGCAAGAACGATAGCTCCACATACCCACACAATTACATACATAATCGTAAAGGCAAGTACCCTCGATACCGCTTCATGCGACAATGCCTTGTCGTTGTAGAGTACCGGACGTATAACATTGGGATGTATAACTCTATGAAATTCATTTCGAGCATTCTTGGTAAGTATCACCATGCGGTCTATTTTTGCGCCACCACTGGTAGAGCCTGCACATGCACCAAAGAACATAAGTAATAGCATGATAAGGGTATAGAATGCGCCCCATTCAAGGGTATTCGCGGTAGAAAATCCGGTACTTGTAACAACCGAACATATGTGGAACAGAGCTGCGCGGAAACTCATTTCGATCGAGTGATATTCACCTTGCAAGAAGAGTCCACAGGTAAATACTACGGTACATACAACAATTATCATGGTATACCATTTTACTTGTTCCGAGCGGAATAGCAGTTGATGGTCGGTCATAACGGTGCGGTATATGATGGCAAAATTTATACCGGCTACGAAGGTAAATAATGTTATTACATACTCTATGTAAGAAGAATGATAGTATCCGATACTTTCGTTATGGGTAGAAAATCCGCCGGTTGCCATGGTCGATAGGCTATGGCATATAGCATCGAAAAGATTCATAGGTCCTGCATATAACAGGAAACACAATATTGCAGTAAAAATAAAGTAACAAAGCCACAATCGCAAAGCTGTCTGGCTGATGCGAGGGCTCAGCTTGTATTGTCCCATACCCGACACTTCGGTACTGAGCAGTATCATACCTCCGCGGTGATTGAGCATAGGCAATACGGCTACGGTAAAAAGGATGATACCAATACCGCCTATCCACTGCAACATACAGCGCCACAGCAGAATACCATGGGGTAGGTGGTCTATGTCTTTAAATATGCTGGCACCGGTAGTAGTTACCGCCGAGATAGTTTCAAACATAGAGTCGGTAAAAGAATGATTGATACTCAAGAAGGGCAGCATACCCATCAAGGCAAAAACAATCCACACCGATGTTCCCAGCAAGACACCATCACGACGTCCCATTGCTTGTCGACAATTACGCAGACGATATGCCAACGTAGCACCTACGGCAAGGGTAAAAATTGAGGATGCAAGGAATGCCCAACAATCGGGCTCATTGTATACAAAGGCAACAACCGTAGGTATAAACATGAACAAAGCCTCGAAACAGAGAAGTATTCCGAGTACGCGCAATATTATGCCGGGGTGTATCTTGTTCATAATTCTACTATTTATCCAAACCAACGGTCTAACTTGTACAACGCAGTATCAAGACAGAACACAAGCACATGGTCGTTGGGCTCTATCTGTGTATTTCCCGAAACGATTGTTCCTACACCATTGTGTATAACACCTCCAAGAGTCATATCGGCGGGCAGGTTGAGTTCTTTGACCGGTCGACGTGTAATTTTTGAGCCGGGTTTTGCAACCATCTCTACTACCTCGGCATCGGCGAGAGCCAAACACTTGGCATTGGTATCGTCGGCATCGAGCAAGAGTTGGAATATATGACTTGCTGCAAGCAGTTTTTTGTTGATAACCGTACCAATATTCAAGTTCTCGGCAGTAGAGATATATTGTATATCTTCTACCTCGGCTACGGTGCGAGGTACGCCCATCTGCTTGGCTGTCATACAAGCCAAAATATTGGTTTCGGAGCTGTCGCTCAAGGCAATAAACATATCGGTATCGGCAATACCTTCTTCGCCAAGCAACTCTTCATCACGCGCATCACCTTGTATAATGACGGTATTGCGCATACGCTCTACAAGCTTGTAGCCCTTCTCGCGGTCTTTCTCGATGAGTTTTATATTTACATCATCATCCATTACCTTGGCAATGTGAATGGCAATGCGACTACCGCCAAGAATCATTACGTTCTTTACGTTGACTTGTTTCTTACCACACAACTCGCGAATGCCTTCGACATACTCGGGGGTAGTAGTGAAATATACTATGTCGCCCAACAGCACCTCATCATTACCGCGGGGTATGATGGTGTGATTGTGGCGCTTGATGGCTGCTATGTGAAATAAGTTGCTATTGCTTGTCAACTCATACAACTTGCGATTGAGGATGCTTGCATTGTCGCGCAATTTTACGCCAACAAGTATCAGAGCGCCATTGTGCAACTCAAACCAGCTGCGGGCCCACGTGTGGCGCATAGCGTTAATAACCTCCTCTCCGGCGAGCATTTCTGGGTAAATAAGATCATCAACGCCCAACGATTTGAAATGTTTGCTATGCTCGGGTTTTAAGTAGTCGAAGTTGTCGACACGAGCCACTGTCTTGATAGCACCTAATGACGAGGCAATAGAGCAAGCAACAATATTGCGGGTTTCGTGAGGAGTTACAGCAACAAACAAGTCGGCATCACCTGCACCGGCACGTTTCAACGTATCGAACGCAGTAGGCTCACCAACAATAGCACTGAGATTGTAGTTGTTTTCAATCTCCGACAATACCTCCTCATTGTTATCTATGAGTACTACATCGAGTTCCTCACGTGATAGCATCTTGGCTAAGTGTATACCAACTTCTCCTGCTCCGGCTATAACTATTCTCATACTACAATCTTTTTACCATTCTGTAATCAACAACTCTACTATACTATCTACATCAAATCCGCACAATTTATGCAACTCACTTACAGAGCCTTGTGCAATAAATTGGTCGGGTATACCGAGGCGCTTGATGCGAGGCGCATATCCATGCTCTGCCATCCACTCCATAACAGCACTGCCCAAGCCGCCAACTACCGTACCATTCTCAACAGTTATGATACGCGAATAGCAAGAAGCAACCTCTTTGAGAATATCTTCATCAATAGGCTTGAGGAATATCATATCGTAGTGTGTGGCATCATAGCCTTGCTCAATGGCTTTCTCAATGGCATGAGATACGGTTGTACCTATATTACCAATACTGAGTATAGCTGTATTGCTATTGGTTGCTATATGTAGACATCGCCCCTTACCAATAGGCAACAACTGCATAGGGCAGTGCCAATCAACGATTTCGCCACCACCACGCGGATAGCGAATTGCCAACGGACCATGCTCAACGGCTTGCGCAGTATATAGTAGATGTCGCAACGTGTGCTCATCCATGGGAGCTGCAACAGTCATACCGGGGATTGAGCGCATAAAACTCAAATCGAAACAACCGTGATGTGTTACACCATCTTCACCCACAATACCGGCACGATCTATGCAGAATGTTACAGGAAGATTTTGTATAGCAACATCGTGTATTATCTCGTCGTATGCGCGTTGCAAAAAGCTCGAATATACGCAGCAATAGGGTAGCAGACCCTCCTTGGCAAGTCCTGCCGAGAATGTTACTGCATGCTCTTCTGATATACCCACGTCAAAGGAGCGTTGCGGGAAACGCTCCATCATATAGTTCATCGAGCTACCGGATGGCATGGCGGGGGTGATTGATACAATACGTTCGTTTTGCTCTGCCAACTCAACAAGCGTGTGTCCAAAGACGTCTTGGAACTTGCAGGGTTGATTGGGTGCAGTATTTTTCACAATCTCGCCGGTCTCTTTATTAAACTTGCCGGGCGCATGCCACTTGGTAGGGTCTTCCTCGGCAGGTTTGTAGCCCTTACCTTTCTTGGTACACAAATGCAAGATTTTAGGACCTTTCATATCCTTGATAGTTTGCAACATGCGCACTATATTTTCCACATCATGACCATCGGCAGGACCAAAGTAGCGGATATTCAATCCCTCAAATATATTTTGCTGCTTGGAAAGCAACGATTTCAAGCTGTTATTGAAACGCAATATCGAGCCACGACCACCTTCTCCAATAAGATTGAGTTTCTTGAAACATTGATATATCTTGTTGCGCACATTGTTGTATCGGCGCGATGTGGTAATATCTACAAGATAACTGTTCAATCCACCTACATTGTGGTCGATAGCCATATCGTTGTCGTTGAGAATGATAAGCAAGTCGTTGGGATTAATAGAGGCATTGTTAAGTCCTTCAAATGCCAAGCCACCGGCTATCGAGGCATCGCCAATCACAGCTACAACCTTACGACCCGGCGCATCGGCTTGCAGCTCGGTAGCGATAGCCATACCCAAAGCCGCCGATATAGAATTGGAAGCATGACCACCGATAAAGGCATCATACTCACTCTCTGCCGGATTGGGAAATCCGCTCAAGCCATTGAGTTTGCGATTGGTAGCAAAACGCTCACGACGACCTGTCAATATTTTATGACCATACGCCTGATGTCCTACATCCCAAACAATACGGTCGTAGGGTGTATTGAATACATAATGCAATGCTACTGTAATCTCTACAGCGCCCATGCTCGAGCCAAAGTGTCCAGGATTTTCGGAACAAGCATCAATAATAAATTCGCGCAATTCTTGGCACACTGCCGGTAGTTGTTCTACCGATAGTTTGCGCAAATCGGACGGATAGTCTATTGATGCGAGTATATTGCTTTTATTATTATCCATAACTATATTCTTACAATGCAAAAGTTATTTTCCTTCTTTTTCTCTCTTCTTGCTCTTATAGATAGGAGCAAACACAATAATGCCCGATGCAACAATTGCAAATACAGACATAAAGTTCAACCCACTACCGGTTATAACAAAGTAGCAAAGTATAACCCACAACAGGGCTAAACACACAATATTGAAAGTGGAAAATCTTCTCTTTGCCATATCTTTTGCTTCTTATTTCTGTTATTTAATGCGTAGATACACTACTTCATATTACAACTTACAAATATAGTGAAAATATCTTTTACAACAATAAGGAGTGTCGATATATTTAGCGCATTAATTTTACCGCATGAAAATGCCACAATAAATTTGAGAAATCGAGCAACAAATATAGCAGGCAACACTAAACAAAAAGCAGGCAGCAATCATGATTGATTACTGCCTGCTCGTATCGAAAAGTATTCTATTATTTACTCAACGAAGCGATGCGCTCTTCGAGCGATTTAATCTTACTCTCGGCATCGGCTTTTTTCTTGCGCTCGAGTTCAACTACTTGCGCAGGAGCATTATTAACAAAACGCTCATTACCAAGTTTACCCATCACAGTGCGCAAGAAACCTTGCATGTATTTGAGATCTTCGTTCAACTTGGCAAGCTCCGCCTCGACATCAATGTTATTGCCAAGAGGCACAGCATACTCGGTAGTACCTACAAGGAAGGTCATCGAGTTGGCATCTTTTTCAGCAACAACAGCTATATCAGACAAGTTGGTAAGTTTAACAATCACACAATCGTTAGTAGCATCGTGAGCGCCCACAATTTGCAACGAGAGAGCATCGCGGTTGGGAATATTCTTCTGCAATCTCACTGTTCGCACACCGGCAATAACCTGTTTTGTTATCTCAAAAGCTGCTATAAGCGACTCATCAACAGGCTTAGCATCGGGGATAAGGGCTGCCATAATACTTTCGCCCTCTTTACGCTCGGCAAGGTGTTGCCACAACTCCTCGGTAATAAACGGCATAAAGGGATGCAACAAGCGCAACAAAGCGTCGAAATAGTCGAGTGTAGCGCGATATGTAGCGGCATCAATGGGTTGCTGATAACCGGGTTTTACCACCTCGAGATACCATGAAGAGAACTCATCCCAGAAGAGTTTATACACAGCCATAAGCGCCTCTGACAGGCGATATTTCGAGAACAAATCTTTTACCTCGGCAAGAGTTTTGGATAGTTGCGCATCAAACCATTTAACAGCAATAGCTGCTGTATCGGGTTGAGGCAGATTTTCATCGACACTCCAGCCTTTTACAAGACGGAAAGCATTCCATATCTTGTTACAGAAGTTACGACCTTGCTCACACAACGAGTCATCATAGAGTATATCATTACCTGCAGGAGCAGCAAGCATCAAACCCATACGCACGCCGTCAGCGCCAAATTTATCTATCAATCCGAGAGCATCGGGCGAGTTACCCAACGACTTCGACATCTTACGACCAAGGCTGTCGCGCACAATACCGGTGAAATACACATTGCGGAAAGGAGGAAGTTGGCAATACTCATAGCCTGCCATAATCATACGAGCCACCCAGAAGAAGATAATATCGGGACCTGTTACAAGGTCGGCAGTGGGGTAGTAGTATTTAAACTCGTCATTACCGGGTGCATTGATACCGTCGAACAACGAAACAGGCCACAACCACGACGAGAACCATGTATCAAGGCAATCTTCATCTTGGCGCAAGTCGGCTGCTTGCAAGTTGGTATTTCCTGTCTTTTGTCGAGCCAACTCGAGAGCCTCTTCGGCAGTAGCGGCAACAACATAGCCACCCTCGGGCAAGAAATATGCGGGAATACGATGTCCCCACCACAATTGGCGAGAGATACACCAATCCTTTATATTCTCCATCCAGTGGCGATAAGTATTTTTGAACTTGGCAGGGTGGAATTTTATATCGTCGTTCATCACAGCTTCGAGTGCAGGACGAGCCAAGTCGCCCATCTTCAAGAACCATTGCATCGACAACTTGGGCTCGATAACGACATGTGTACGCTCGCTATAGCCCACCTTGTTGTCATAGTCCTCAACCTTCTCCAAGAGAGCAGCTGCATCCAAGTCCTTTACAATCTGTGTACGAACGTCGAAACGGTCCATGCCAATATACATACCACCAGCCTCGCTTATAGTACCATTGTCATTGAAGATATCAATAGAGGGGAGATTGTATTTCTCGCCCAACATATAGTCATTTACGTCGTGTGCAGGGGTAACTTTCAAACAGCCAGTACCAAATTCCATTTCGACATATTCGTCCATGATGATAGGAACAGCGCGACCCACCAAAGGCACGATAACACGTTTACCTTTGAGCCAAGCGTAACGCTCGTCATTGGGGTTGACACACACAGCTGTATCGCCCAAAATTGTTTCGGGACGTGTGGTAGCCACAACGATATAGCGATCTTCACCCTCAACATAGTAGCGCAAGTGATACAATTTGCTATGCTCGTCTTTGTAGATAACCTCCTCGTCAGAGAGGGCAGTGAGAGCCTTAGGGTCCCAATTCACCATACGCACGCCTCGGTAAATCAACCCTTTGTTATACAGGTCTACAAACACACGCAACACGCTTTCGCTGCGAGCCTCGTCCATAGTAAATGCAGTACGCGACCAATCGCACGAAGCGCCAAGGCGTTGCAATTGTTTGAGAATGATACCACCATGCTCCTCTTTCCACTCCCAAGCATGTTTGAGGAACTCCTCACGAGTGAGGTCGTTCTTCTTAATACCTTGAGTAGCCAATTTGGCAACAACCTTAGCCTCGGTTGCAATAGAAGCGTGGTCGGTTCCGGGCACCCAACAAGCATTTTTGCCTTCCATACGCGCACGACGTACAAGGATGTCTTGAATAGTATTATTGAGCATGTGTCCCATGTGCAGGATACCTGTTACATTAGGGGGAGGAATAACCACCGTATATGGCTCACGAGCATCGGGTTTCGACTCGAACAATTTATGCTCCAACCAATAATTATACCACTTCGATTCCACCTCACCGGGGGTGTACTTTGTAGCCAATTCTTTATCCATTGTCTGTTATTTATCTTTTAATATTATATTCCTGAGTATTTACAATTCTGCACGAAACAAAATCGTGCAAATTTACAAAATAACAACGAGAAAATCAATTAATCGGAGCTGATAAGTAATACAAATCTAAAATTCACATTAAAAGCATTACTCGCCATAAGACCCAAGAGACACCTCTCCAATATTTATCAATTATGTCGTGCAATGAGTTGCTGCACCAACTCAGGAACATCGGTAGTAATAAAATCCACTCCACTATTTAGCATATTGAGAATGTCCTTTTCTTCGTTTACCGTCCACACATTTACGGTAATGCCCAAGTCGTGAGCCTCTTGTATCCAACCCGGATTATCTATATATTTGCTATAATGATAGTCTAATCCCGAAAATCCGTACTCACATGCTTGCTTGGGCGTTATATCACCACTGAGATATGCTACCGATGCAAATGGATTGAGACGTACAATCTCGCGGCACACGTGTTGACTAAAGGCTATATACTCAACTCGATCTTGAAGATTTTTATTGGCAACCATATCAAGAATTTTACACACCATCTCTGTTTCAAGTTCGGGACTTAAATGACTCTTTATTTCAAGAATAAGCTTACAATCATCAAGGTCAGCTCCGCTATCGAGATACTCTGAAAGCAATGGAACAGACTCTCCATTGGATAACTGATAATTTTGTATAGACGAATAAGATGCTTTACGTATATCTTCAATACTATCAATATGCAGGTCATGGATGACAATCAGCTCTTTATCAGCAGTCATTTGAACGTCAAATTCCGAGCCATAAATATCTATTTCAGATGCAGCTTGAAGTGCTGTTATTGAATTTTGTGCCGATCCTTCTTTATTCCAATAACCACGATGAGCTATAACTTTGGTGGTTGAATTATGGGTTGATACAACAAAATGATAAATAATACAGCACGCGGCAATGAGAATAATAGACACAAGCAAACAACTAATGATTTTCTTCATAATTATTATATATAGAGTATATTAGTATATTATTAAAAACTTTCCCGAAGATGCGTTATAGCATTCTCGGGAAAGATATAAAGTGTGATATGTGTATCGTTATATAGTGGTAGTTGTAGCATCTACAATAGTTTGTACAACATCTTGCTCGGCAGCATCGCCATTGTCGTGCGAGAGAATACTATCTACCACATACACGCTATGACCGCGCCAAGGCAACTTGCCGTGATACTCTTTGTATTGCAGTTCGACTTTTTCACCGCTCATGCGCATGAGTTTCTGAGCCAAATCTTCATCTTCAATCGAGAAGGTAAAATGATTGGACTCTATCTGTCCTTGACCCGACGAAACAACGCCTTCCATAATAAGCTTGCCTTCATAGGTCTTGAAAATATCGCCCTTGAGCACCACATAGTTGAGCGTACCACTTTTCACGCCTTCACCAAATACCGAGTAATACTTCCAATACACATATCCACCGGCTGCAAGAATTACAAGGAGCATCACTCCACAGCCTACATTTCTAAACCACTTCACGATAGGATTAGTTTTTTTGTTATTTGTTTGAGTTTGTTTTTCGACACTCTCTTTGTTTAGTGTTTCGTTATTCATAATTGCTTATTTATTTTTCTACGGGAATATTTTCGAGTGTTGCACAGAGTATTTTCCAGAAGTTCTCAACCGAAGGAATATTTACTTTCTCCTCGGGCGAGTGGGGGTGCTTGATAGTAGGACCAAACGATATCATGTCGAGACCGGGATATGCCGAGCCAATAATACCGCACTCCAATCCGGCATGCATCATTTTCACCTCTGCCTCACGTCCCAACACTTGGGGATACAAGGGTCGCATGGTGTTGAGAATAGCCGATTGCAAGTTGGGTTCCCAACCGGGATATGCACCGTCGAAAACAACTCTTGCACCAGCCAACGAGAAGGTACTCTCGAGTTCCGATGCCAACGTATACTTTTGTGTCTCGCTTGAGCTACGCGCCAAAATCATTACCTCGGCAACACCTTCGTTAGCTGTTACAATAGAGAGGTTTGAAGATGTTTCTACCACTTCGGGCGCATCGGGTATCATGCGATATACGCCATTATGACAAGCAACGACTGCATTAATCAAGTCGTCTTGTGCGGGCTCGGGCATGAGTTTTTCGGGCATATCTACCTCGGCAGCTGTGAATACGATACCTTTCTCGATAAAACCATATTCGTGTTGCAGGGTGTGCTTGAAGTCTTCGACAAAAGCAAGGAATTTTTTCTCACGCACCTTGGGCACAACTATTACAGCCTCAGCCTCACGAGGGATAGCATTGCGCAATGTACCACCGGTATACGAAGCCAAGCGTGCGCTATGGCAGCCCACAGCTATCTTCAAGAAACGGAACATTGCTTTGTTGGCATTGAGGCGACCCAAGTTGATGTCGATACCCGAGTGTCCGCCCAACAAACCGCCCAACGACACTTTATATGCCATATAGTCGGCAAGTTGCGCAGTCTCTTTCTCTTGATAGCGGAATGTCGCTTCAATATCAAGACCTCCGGCGCAACTCATATACAATTCGCCATCGGTTTCAGAGTCGGTATTGAGCAATATTTTACCCTTCAATACACCATGTTCAATATCTTTAGCACCATACATACCGGTCTCTTCATCACGAGTAAAAAGCGCTTCGATAGGACCATGCACGATGTCTTTAGCTTCCAAAACAGCCAATATAGCTGCCATACCTATACCATTGTCGGCGCCCAATGTTGTATCGGTAGCCAACACCCAATCGCCATCGACACGAGGCAAGATAGGATCGGTTTCAAAATTATGATTGGTTGCCTTATTGGCTTGCGGTACCATGTCGTAGTGCGCCTGCAGGATAACGGTTGTGCGGTTTTCCATACCGGGTGTTGCAGGCTTACGGATTATGACATTATCGGCTTTATCGCGATAAGTTTCGAGTCCGAGAGCTTTTCCTGCCTCCATCAAATAATCGGCTATCATAGCAGTATGTCCCGAGGGGTGGGGTATGCTACATATTTGAGCAAAATATTTCCAAATTGCTTGAGGATTGAGGTTGGTGAGTTCTTGTGCCATAATCATAGTTTCTTTGATGGTTAATATAATCTGTTTAAAATTAAGACTTCATATTATGTCGGCGCTCAAGTAAGATAGCCACCGTTGTGTATATACCCAACAATATGGTAACTATCATCTGCGAGCCATGTGCAATGAGCGCAAAAGCACCGGCTTGTTCGTGGCTAAAACCATAGAACATCATACCGAATATTACGGCTGCATGCCAAGGTCCTATACCGCCTTGCACCGGAACAGCCATGCCTATACTGCCCAACACAAACAATACCAATGCTTGCAGTGCGGTAACATGGCTCATCCAATCGAATGCAAATGTACAAATATATAATTGCAGGAAATAGCAACCCCATATTGCGATAGTATAAAAAAGGAACAACAATTTTCCTTTTTTCATCGACAATACCGAGTTAAATCCTTCCCACATCTTCTTTAACGTCTCTTGCAACTTGTTGAGCAGACGATTTTCGCTACGACGAGTCAACAACCACACCAATGCTGCAACAACGGCAATCACTACCACATAGAGCCAAGGCGAAGAGAGCAGGGCATACAATTGCTGTTGTGAACCGGGATTTTGAGCGAGAAACTCGTCAACCACACTCATCTGCGACAGAAACACAACAAGAACGATAGTCAAAGCCGTAATGGTATCGGCAAAACGGTCGCTCAACATCGAGCCAAAGACACGCGAGAAAGAGGTTTTCTCGTGATTTGCCAAGTATGTGCATCGCCACAACTCGCCGAAGCGGGGCAGAACAAGGTTAAATGCATATGTACCAAAGATAGCGTTGCATATCGTGCCAAACGAAGCATGGATATCGAGTTGTCGCAACTGTAACTGCCAACGCAAGGAACGTGCAATATGACTGACAACACCTATCAACATCGAAACAACAATCCAAAAGATATTCATATCGCTACGCAGGATAGATAATATTTCTTGGAAATCGAACTGTCGATACAACAACCAAAATATGCCTACACCCAACATTAAGGGTAAAACATACTTAATAATATGTGATAGAGTTTTATTCAAAATTGTAAATTCCAAATATTGTTGTAAATTTGCACATCGCAAAGATAATGGTTTTCTTGAAAGAAAATAGTTTTTACAGAACATAATTTTAAGAAATACCCACAACAAACATTCTAAAAGATAAACATAACACTACAATGTCGGCATATAAACCAACTCAAAAAGTAAAGCCCAAGAAGTCGCTCGGACAGCATTTTCTGAAGGACAACGATATAGCCTTTCGCATTGCTGCCACACTCGACGATTACAAAGGGATGCCCATCCTGGAGATAGGACCGGGTATGGGTATGCTCACACGACCGCTATTGGATAGTGGGCACGACCTGACGGTTGTAGAGTTGGATGTTGAGTCGGTAGCCTATCTTTCGGTACATTTCCCCGAATTGCAAGGACGTATCTTGGGCGAAGACTTTCTCAAGTGCGACCTATCAAAACTCTTTCCCGGAAAATTCTGTGTTATAGGCAACTATCCATACAACATTTCGAGTCAGATATTTTTCCGCGTACTCGATTATAAAAACTCGATACCCTGTTGTAGCGGTATGATACAGAAAGAGGTTGCCGAGCGATTGGCATCACCTCCTGGCAGCAAAGCCTACGGCATATTGAGCGTACTGCTGCAAGCATGGTACGATGTAGAGTATCTGTTCACCGTATCGGAGCATGTTTTCGACCCACCGCCAAAGGTCAAATCGGCGGTAATACGCATGACACGCAACAATGTTACATCACTCAGATGCGACGAGAAGTTATTCAAGCGTGTGGTAAAAACCGCCTTCAACCAACGTCGCAAGACCTTGCGCAACTCTCTCAAGCCCATAGTAGGCGATGCCGTATCGAAACTGACCGACGAGCTATACAACCGTCGTCCCGAGCAGCTATCGGTAGCCGAGTTTATAGCGCTGACACAACAAATTGATGCGATACTTCAAGAAAACAACAATAATAACCCGGCTCAATAAGAGCACAAAACAGCAATAACATGGAGCAATTTTCACAAGAATTTTACAATGAATTTCGCTCGATAATCGACAGCAAGGACAAAGAGAAAGCCCTCGAGTTGCTCAACGACCTGCACCCTGCCGATATTGCCGAACTATATCAGGAACTCGACCTCGACGAGGCAGAGTTTGTATATCTGCTATTGGATGCCGACAAGGCTGCCGATGTGTTGCTCGAACTCGATGAGGACGAGCGCCGCAAAATGCTGGAGCACCTACCGGTAGATGTGATTGCCAAGCAATTCATCGACCACATGGAGACCGACGATGCCGTAGATGTAATGCGCGACCTCGACGAAGATGTGCAAGAAGAGATCTTGTCGCACATCGACGACGTAGAGCAGGCGGGTGATATTGTCGACCTCTTGAAGTATGACGAAGACACCGCCGGTGGTATCATGGGTACCGAGATGGTGATAGTAAACGAAAATTGGAGTATGGCAGAGTGCGTCAAAGAGATGCGCTTGCAAGCCGAAACAATGGACGAAATATACTATGTTTATGTTGTAGATGACGACGAGCGACTGAAAGGTATCTTCCCGCTGAAGAAAATGATTACCAACCCCAGCGTGTCGAAGATAAAGCAGGTAATGGAGCAAGACCCCGTTGCCGTCAAGACCGACACATCCATTGAGGAAGTAGCTCAAATCATCGAGAAATACGATATCGTGGCAGTACCCGTTGTCGATAGCATAGGTCGCTTGGTGGGTCGCATCACCGTCGACGACGTTATGGACGAGGTACGTGAACAATCGGAGCGCGACTACCAGTTGGCTTCGGGTATCTCGCAAGACATCGAAACGACCGACACTGTGTTCGACCAGACCAAAGCCCGCCTGCCTTGGTTGCTCATAGGTATAGGTGGTGGTATAGCCAGTGCTACCATATTGGGTGGCTTTGAGGGTAGCTTGGGTGCACATCCGGCGTTGGCACTCTTCATTCCGCTCATCGGTGGTACAGGAGGCAACGTAGGTATACAATCGTCGGCTATCGTCGTACAAGGCTTGGCAAACGGTACGCTCGACATCAAAAATGCATGGCATCAAGTACTCAAAGAGAGTGGGGTAGCAACCATCAACGCCACCATCATTTCGCTCTTGGTACTGCTCTACAATTTCTTCTTCCTCGACAACAACGCTATCACAGCAGCCGTATCGCTTTCGCTACTCGCTGTGGTATTGTTTGCCTCGATATTTGGAACTATCGTACCGCTGACACTCGAAAAATTCAAGATAGACCCGGCTCTTGCCACCGGTCCTTTTATTACCATTACAAGCGATATTATAGGCGTGCTCATCTATATGGGCGTATGCGAAATGTTGCTCTGATAAAATAACCATAACATGAAAAAAACCGTAATTGATGCCGATGATGTAAAGAAGTTGTTACCATCACTCAAAAATGATAAATTGATAAATGCCGCTCTCCACTTTCTCAAGGTAGACAAGTGCAATGAGCTGCATGGCGCTTGCTGCCACATGCGCGGTGCCGACTTTACCGACGGCATATTGGATGGAGTAGGTGCAAAACTCGAAATCATTAACGAAGATAGGTTAAAAAATCTTCCAGAAGACTCATTCGTAGTATTGTCAAACCATCCATTTGGTGCAATAGATGGAATATCAATCATCTCAATATTTGCTCGTTACAGACCCGAATTTAAAGTAATGGTAAATAAAATCCTTACTTATATAGGGGCAATGAACGACAATTTTATAGCAGTAGAGCCACACTCATCGAGCGAACAAGCCAAAGCCACCTCGATGAACGGTATCAGATCTGCCATGCGCCACGTTCGCGACGGTCATCCCATCGGATTTTTCCCTGCCGGTGCTGTATCAAATTTGAAGCCCGATTTCTCGACCTGCGACCGCGACTGGCAACCCAACATTATACGTTTGGTCAAGCAGTTCAAGAAGCCCGTTATACCCGTATATTACTACGGTCGCAACAGCCTTACATTCTACCTCTTGCGCAGCATCACATATATACTCAGTTCGCTGCGACTGCCTACCGAGGTATTCAACAAAAAAGGCAAAACGCTGCGCGTAGTGATAGGCGAAACCATTATGCCCGAAGAATACGCCCACATCGACGACGTAGAAGAATTGGCAAAATTCTTCAAAGCCAAAACGTACGCCTTGAAAGGTAGTTGAGAGTAGGTGTTGAATGATAATTTTATGCGCCCCTGTGTAGCAATCGGAACACAGGGGCGATATCGTTTACGACCGTTGTGTTAACGTGTCGAAAGTTTGAGGTTAGTGGGAAGAGACTATGTTTGTAAAAAAATATCAATCCTCATAAAAACAAGCCGCCCCGACGCATAAGCACCGGGGCGGTATCTATATAAAACATTAGGTTTTCCGGCAATCTATCAGAGCATACCGAATGAGCGTTTTACAAACTTGCTCAACTCTTCGCCTCGCAGCATATTGTTAGACAACAAAGCGAGGTCGATAAGTTGCTTAACGAGGTCGTTGCCTTGTGCAAACTCGCTATAAACGGCATCTTGTTGCTTGCGCAGGTCGGCAGCAGTATTCTCGGCATTGCGTAGCGCCTCTTTGTCGGCAACGGGTATTTCGTCGTCTTTTTTGTCTTTGCGGGCATCGTTGAGTCGCGCTATCTCGGCATTAACTTCGCCGAGTTGAGAGGCGAGGGGAGCAATACGCTCTTTGCAAGCAGCATTGGCTTCAGCCATTACGCGCTTGCTCAAAGCATGATCGGTATTGACAATGAGGTTGAACGAGTCGGGCAATTCGCCATAGAAACTCATGCCGGGTTGTATGGCAGCCATATCCTTCATACGGCGCATATACTCGCTCTGTGTAATCATAACAGGTGCAGCATTCTCGCCCATTGCCTCAAACATAATCATAAAATCGCACTTCTCAATAGCAGGAATTTGCGACTTGAATACGGTTGTCATAGCCTCGCGCTCTTGGGCGGTGAGTTTTACCACCTTGGCATTATCCTTGCGAATGAGGTTGTCGAGAATATCGCTATCGACACGCACAAAACGGCTTTTTTCGAGCTTTTGCTCCAACATACCTATATAGGGTGCATCGAGTTGCCCGTCCATCAACAACACATCATATCCGCGAGCTGTTGCAGCCTCGATGTAGCTGTATTGTGCCACTTTGTCGGTGGCATAGAGGTAGATGATGTTGCCATCTTTGTCGGTTTGTTCGGCAGCAATGATATTTTTATACTCATCGAAGGTAAAGTATTTGCCTTCGGTATTATGGAGTAGGGCAAACTTCATGGCGCGCTCGTTGAACTTCTCGTCGCTCAACATACCGTATTCGATAAAGAGTTTCACATCGTTCCACTTCTCTTCAAATTGCTTGCGGTCGTTGTTGAAAATCTCTTGCAGACGGTCGGCTACCTTCTTGGTAATATAGGTCGAAATTTTCTTTACATTCGAGTCGCTCTGCAAGTATGAGCGCGACACGTTGAGAGGGATGTCGGGCGAGTCGATTACACCTTGCAACAGCATCAAGAAGTCGGGCACAATACCCTCTACCGAATCGGTTACAAATACCTGATTGCAATAGAGTTGTATCTTGAAGCGATTGAGGTCTAAATTGCTCTTAATCTTGGGAAAATAGAGTGCACCGGTGAGTTTGAAGGGATAGTCGACGTTGAGGTGAATCCAGAACAAGGGGTCGTCGGCTCCGGGATACATTTCGTGATAGAACGTCTTGTAGTCGTCGTCGGAAAGGTCGGTAGGTTTGCGAGTCCACAACGGTGTCATGTCGTTGATAACTTTGTCCTCATCGGTATCGACATACTTGCCATCTTTCCACTCTTGTTCCTTACCGAAGATGACAGGAACGGGCAAGAAACGGCAGTACTTGCGCAAGAGAGTCTCTATGCGTTGGGGCTCGAGAAACTCTTTGCTCTCGTCGTCGATATAGAGCACGATATCGGTACCACGATCACTCTTTTCTATCTCGGTCATTTCGTATGCCGGCGAGCCATCGCAGCTCCATTGCACAGCTTGTGCACCTTCTTTGTACGAGCGTGTGCGTATCTCCACCTTTTTCGACACCATAAAAGTAGAGTAGAAGCCAAGACCAAAGTGTCCGATGATGGCATTGGCATCGTTCTTGTATTTCTCGAGAAACTCCTCGGCACCCGAGAAAGCTATCTGATTGATATAGCGGTCTATCTCCTCGGCTGTCATACCCACACCGCGATCGCTCACAGTGAGTGTTCCTGCCTCTTTGTCAATAGCGATGCGCACATCCATAGTACCCAACTCGCCCTTATACTCGCCAACCGACGAGAGTGTTTTGAGCTTTTGAGTAGCATCGACGGCGTTAGACACAACTTCGCGCAAGAAAATTTCGTTGTCGCTATACAAGAATTTTTTAATGACGGGGAAGATGTTATCGGTCGTTACCCCTATAGTTCCTTTTTGCATAATAGTATATTTTATGTTTTTATTTTCTACCTATTCATATACAAAAAAAATGCCAGCCACGAATGACTGACATTTTGACTTATATTCGAGCCACAATTACTCGGCATCGACTGGCATATCGACCACACAAGTAATAATCTTGCCTGCCTCGCTGTCATAGTCGACCTTAATCGTATTGCCTTGTTGTATAGCTGCACGAATGATAATCTCTGCCATTTCGTCCTCAAGGTATTTCTGTATGGCACGTTTCAATGGTCGTGCACCAAATTGCACATCATAGCCCTTCTCGGCAATGAAATTCTTCGCCTCGTCGGTGAGCAACAACTTGTAGCCCAACTGCTCGATACGGCTGTAGAAACCTGCCAATTCAATATCTATTATCTTGAAAATGGCATCTTTGTCCAATTGGTCGAACATCACAATATCATCGACACGATTGAGGAACTCGGGCGAGAAAGCACGATTGAGCGCCTTTTGTATCACATTGCGCGAGTTTTCTTTTTCGTCGATAGTCTGTGTTGCAAAACCTACACCCGTACCAAAATCCTTCAGTTGACGGGTTCCTATATTAGAGGTAAGAATGATAATGGTATTCTTAAAGTCGACCTGACGGCCCAGACTATCGGTCAATCGTCCCTCGTCCATCACTTGCAACAGCAAGTTGAATGTATCGGGATGAGCCTTCTCAATCTCGTCGAGCAAGACAACCGAATAGGGTTTACGTCGCACACGCTCGGTGAGCTGTCCGCCCTCCTCATAACCCACATATCCCGGAGGCGCACCTACCAATCGCGACACAGCAAACTTCTCCATATACTCGCTCATATCTATGCGTATAAGAGCATCTTTGCTATCGAAAAGTGTCTCTGCCAGCTTCTTGGCGAGGTGAGTTTTACCCACGCCTGTAGGACCTAAGAACATGAACGTACCGATAGGTTTGTTGGGGTCTTTCAGTCCGATGCGGTTGCGTTGAATAGCCTTGACAATCTTCTCAACCGCAGTATCTTGACCAATAACCACACTCTTCAAGTCGTCTGCCATATTGAGCAAACGCAAGGTTTCGCCTTCGGCAACACGTTGTACCGGGATACCCGACATCATAGCCACCACCTCGGCAACCTTCTCCTCATCGACAATCTCACGATGCGCCGACACTTGTGCCTCCCAGCGACGTTTAGCCACCTCGAGCTGATCTTGCAACTCCTTCGATTTATCGCGATAACCGGCAGCCAACTCATAGTTCTGTTCGCTCACAGCCTGCATCTTGGCAGCGGCAGCCTCTTCGATAGCCTGCTCAAGGTTTTCAATCTCTTTGGGAACAACAATATTTGTAATATGCACACGCGAGCCCGCCTCGTCAAGAGCATCAATAGCCTTGTCGGGGAAATTGCGGTCGCTGATGTAACGACCTGTCAATTTGACACATGCTTCCAATGCATCGTCGGTGTATATTACATTATGATGATCTTCGTATCGGCTTTTGATGTTACGCAGTATCTGCAACGTCTCGTCGGGGGTAGTGGGGTCAACCATAATCTTTTGAAAGCGGCGTTCCAATGCGCCATCCTTCTCGATGTTTTTGCGATACTCGTCGAGCGTGGTTGCACCTATACATTGTATTTCGCCACGAGCCAATGCCGGCTTGAGCATATTGGCAGCATCGAGTGTACCCGTAGCGCCACCGGCACCTACGATAGTGTGTATCTCGTCGATAAACAAGATAATATCGGGATTTTTCGACAATTCGTTGAGTATAGCCTTGACACGTTCCTCAAATTGTCCGCGATATTTTGTTCCGGCAACAATCGACGCCACATCGAGCGAAATGAGTCTTTTGCCAAAAAGCACACGCGACACCTTACGTTGCACGATGCGCAGCGCAAGCCCCTCAACGATAGCCGATTTACCCACACCCGGCTCACCAATGAGCACAGGATTGTTCTTCTTGCGACGGCTCAGAATTTGCGCCAAGCGTTCAATTTCGACCTCTCTACCTACAACAGGATCGAGGCGACCCTCTTCGGCAGCACGTGTCATATCGGAGCCAAAGTTATCCAAGACAGGTGTATCGCTACCTACGGCAGTCGAAGTACCGGTTTGTTTGGTACGACCACCCGACGACATACGAGGCTCGTCATCCTCTTCATCCTCCTCAAAGCCGGCACCCATGCGAGGTGTTTCGCGTTTAGGGAGAGCTTCATCGCCATTTTTCAAGTAAGACAATACCTCTTCGTATGTAACATTATTCATATTCAATATACGCGAAGCCTGAGTATCTTTGTCGCGCAAGATAGCCAGCAAAATATGCTCAGTATCGGTTTCGTTGCTCTTGAGCATACGCGACTCGAGCATGCTCATCTTCAGCACGCGGTCGGTACTTTTACTTATCGTTATTTCATTGGGAGCCATATCGTCGGTATCGGCAAGCAACTCGCGCTCGAGAGCCATACGCAGCGTATGAGGATTGAGCCCCAAACTCAGCATAGCATCAATGGCACGACCCTCTCCATCACGAATAATACCCAACAAGAGGTGCTCGGGCAGAATATCGGTATTCTGCAATCGACCAGCCTCTTCTCGGCTATACGCCAACACCGTCTTGGCATGATTTGAAAAGTTTCTTTCCATAAAAATCTATTTCTCCTAACCTTTTATCTTTTCGAGGTACAAAGGTAGTTGTTTTTGTCAGAATAAATATATAAAAAGTTATATCAATCGTTTTTTCATATTAAACAAATAGTATGCCAATTTTTTTTGATTATAGTCATAAAAAACGATAAATCTATACCGAAGTTGACCAAAAAATAGTTATCTTTGTACGCTAATATGCGCACATTATTATACGCCCTCGATAGAGGGTGGTGTATGTTGTGTGTGGTAATTTGTAATTTATTGTATAACCAATCATAAATATGTTAGACCAAGACAAAATTCAGAGAGTCAACATCGAGCAAGTGATGCAATCGTCATACATCGACTATTCGATGTCTGTAATCGTAGCTCGCGCCTTGCCCGATGTAAGAGATGGTCTTAAACCCGTACATCGTCGTATATTGTACGGAATGGAGCGTCTTAATAACACCCATAATCAACCCTACAAGAAATGTGCCCGTATCGTCGGTGAGGTACTTGGTAAGTATCACCCCCACGGCGACTCGTCGGTATATTTCGCACTTGCCCGTATGGCACAAGATTGGTCGTTGCGCTATTGCATGGTCGATGGTCAAGGTAACTTCGGTTCGGTCGACGGCGACTCACCTGCAGCGATGCGTTACACCGAGGCTCGTCTTTCGCGCATAGCCGAAGAGATGCTTGCCGATATAAACAAACGTACGGTCGACTTCACGCCCAACTTCGACAACACCCTCGAAGAGCCTACCGTATTGCCCACACGTATACCTCAACTATTGGTAAACGGTGCTTCGGGTATTGCCGTAGGTATGGCAACCAATATGCCTCCTCACAACTTGTCGGAGTGTATTGATGCCTCAATCGCATTGATTGACAACCCCGAGGCAGAGGTAGCCGACTTGATGCAATATGTAAAAGCACCCGACTTCCCCACAGGTGCCACTATCTATGGATATGGCGGTGTGAAAGATGCTTTTGAAACAGGTCGTGGTCGCATCATCGTACGTGCCAAAGCCGAGATTGAAAGCGACGGCAACAAAGAGTCTATCATCATCAACGAAATACCTTATGGCGTAAACAAAGCCGAGCTTATCAAAAACATTGCCGACCTTGTTGAAGAGAAACGCCTCGACGGTATCTCAAATATCAACGACGAGAGCGACCGTAGCGGTATGCGCATCGTTATAGACATCAAGCGCGATGCCAATGCAAGTGTTGTGCTGAACAAGCTCTACAAGATGACAGCCTTGCAATCATCGTTCAGTGTCAACAACATTGCTCTTGTAAACGGTCGTCCGCAACTGCTCAACCTCAAGCAACTCTTGCAAGCATTTATCGACCACCGTCATGAGGTTGTGATACGTCGCACTCAATACGACTTGGAAAAAGCCGAAGAGCGTGCTCACATCCTTGAGGGTTTGATAATCGCCAGCGACAACATCGACGAAGTAATCGCTATCATACGTTCATCGCAAAACGGCGAACAAGCTCGCACACGTTTGATGGAACGCTTTGCCTTGAGCGACAAGCAAGCCGCTGCTATTGTCGAGATGCGCTTGCGCCAACTCACAGGTCTTGAACAAGACAAGCTCCACGCCGAGTTCCAACAAGTTGAAGAGGCAATACGTCGATTTAAAGAGATTCTCTCAAACCGCGAAGTGTGTATGCAAGTTATAAAAGACGAGCTCAACGAGGTGAAAGAGAAATATGGCGACGAGCGTCGTACCGACATCGTATATGCCAACGAAGAGTTTAATGCCGAAGACTTCTACGCCGACGACGAGATGATTATCACAATCTCGCACATGGGCTATATCAAGCGTACACCTCTCACCGAGTTCCGCGCACAAAATCGTGGTGGAGTAGGTGCCAAGGGTAGCGATACTCGCGACGAAGACTTTATAGAATACATTTATCCGGCTTCGATGCACAACTACATGTTGTTCTTCACACAAAAAGGACGTTGCTACTGGCTCAAGGTGTATGAAATACCCGAAGGTGCCAAGAACTCGAAGGGTAGAGCTATACAAAACTTGCTCAACATCGAGTCGGACGACAAGGTAAATGCATTCATACGTGTGAAACAGCTGCAAGACCCCGAGTACAACACAACTCACAACCTTGTATTCTGTACACGCAACGGTATCATCAAGAAAACCAAGCTGGAGGCATACTCTCGTCCTCGTCAGAATGGTGTCAACGCTATCAACATTGTCGAAGGCGACCAACTCATCGAAGTACGCCTCACCGACGGCAACAGCCACCTTGTCCTTGCCAACCGCAATGGTCGCGCCATCACATTCCACGAAAGCACAGTTCGCGAAATGGGTCGTGTAGCAACCGGTGTACGCGGTATGCGCCTCGACGAAGACGGACAAGATGCCGTTATAGGTATGATTGTCGTTAACAACTTCCAAGAAGATACTGTCATGGTTATATCGGAGCAAGGATTTGGTAAACGCTCGATAGCCGAAGACTATCGTATCACCAACCGCGGTGGTAAGGGTGTAGCCACAATGAAGATTACCGAGAAGACCGGCAAGGTAGTAGCTATCAAGAACGTATCGGACGAAAACGACTTGGTAATTATCAACAAATCGGGTATCACATTGCGTATGAAAGTTGCCGATGTGCGTGTAATGGGTCGTGCCACTCAAGGTGTACGCATCATCAACCTCGAGAAACGTAACGACGAGATTGCTTCGGTATGTAAAGTACTCTCGGCAACCGACGAAATAGAGAATGTAGCAGAAGAAACTGTTGCAGAGAATCCTACCAACGAAGGAGTGGCAGAGAATAACACTCCCGAAACAGCCGAAAACACAACCCCCAATAACGAATAAACAATAGTAACAATAAATCACCTCTAATTTAAAAACATTATGAGAAAGACATTATTGACAGCTTCATTATTGCTGCTTTCGGTTACATTTACTTTTGGACAAAAAGCACTTGTAGACCAAGCTTGGAGCCTTGCTAAAAGAACAGAAAAACCCGACTTCAAACAAGCTCGCGCATCAATTCAACAAGCTCTTGCCGGCGAATCGGCAGAAGATGCAAAGGCATGGTATGTAGCCGGTAACATAGAGCAACGTTTCTTTGAAAAAGAGTATAGTCAACTTCAATATGGCTTGGGTGCCAACGAAGATGCTATGTACAAAGCATTGTACGACGGCTACAAATACTACCTCAAAGCAGTTGAATTGGATACTCTCCCCAACGAGAAGGGTAAAGTTAAGCCCAAATACTTGAAGAATATCCAAAAAGACCTTCTCAACAACACCGATGGCTACAACAACGGTGCTGTTCACCAATTCAACAACAAAAAGGATTACAAAGGTGCCTATGACTATTGGAACATCATTCTCGAAATTCGTGATCTTCCTTTCATGGCTCCTATGGCAAAGAAAATGCCCTCTGACTCTATCTACGCACAAATAGAATACAATGCTTCTCTTGCTGCTTATTATAGCGACGATCGTGCATTGTCTGTCAAAGCACATGAAAGAGCCAAAGGTAACGGTTATGAGCAAAACAGCGTGTACCAACGTCTTGTGCAAGAGTATAGCATAGCACGCGACACCGTCAATCTTATTGCAACATTGAACGAAGGTAACCAACTCTTTGGCGACACCGACGTTGAACGCAAACACGCTGACGGCTCTACTTATTACAAAAAAGAAGACTTCTACGGCATCTCGCTCATGAACTTGTATATATCAAGCCAACAATACGACAAGGCATTTGAGGTGCTCAACGAGATACTTCCCAAGAGCCCCGAAAACTACGACTTGTGGAACGTGAAAGGTAACCTCCACGAAAATCAAGGTGAGACTGAAGAGGCTATCAAATGTTTCCAAAAAGCTCTCGAGTTGAACCCCAAATTTGCCGATGCATTGGGTAGCATGGGTCGTATCTACTTCAACCAAGCTGTTGAGAAAGACAACGAGTTGAGCACAAGCATTACCAACACTGCCGAGTACAACAAGGCTAAAGAGCAAGAAGTACTTCCTTTGTATCGCCAAGCATTACCTTACTTCGAGCAAGCTCACCAACTCAATGCCGACGAGCGCGACTATATGGTAGCTCTACGCAGCATATACTACAACCTCAACGATGCAGCCAACCTTAAGCTCATCGAAATAGAAATGGGTTTGTAATAGAATAAAAAACTGTGTCGTCCTAAAAAAGTGTTACAGGATTTGACACAAAAATAATCAAAGTTTTCTAAATGACAACACGGCGCGCCGTGTTGTCATTTTTCGTTCTGTAAGTTACAATCTCTTTCTTGCATTGGCGGTGCATCTCATCGGGCGTAAGCATCCCGCACGATAGGTGTGGTCGCAGTTTATTATATATCGCCACACTTTGAGCTACTATCCGCTGCTGCATACCTAAATCACACTCCAATTCCTCCAATAAAAACTCATGTTTTATAGTCGCATTTACCCTCTCCGCCACCGCATTGGCATATGGATCATAGCTTTCGGTCATACTTACTTGTATGTGATGCTCTTCCAGCTGGCGTTGATAGTCATCACAGCAATATTGTATGCCCCTATCTGAGTGGTGTATAAGTGGCTGTTTCTTATACATTCTACCTCGACACGCCATCTGTAATGCCCTTACTGCTCCCTCTGCCGAGAGTGAGTCCGAGAGGTCATAACCAACAATCTTTTTCGAGTAGGCATCGGTTACTAATGCTAAATAGGTGTGTTTGTTTCTTGCACCTACATAGGTAATGTCCGATACCCATATCTCTTCGGGACGAGTAGGTATTCTATCCAATACTAAGTTCTTATGCTTATGAAACATATGCTTCGAATTGGTTGTCTGACGATATTGCCGCTTTGGCACTATGAGCATATGGTTTGCCCGTAGCACATCAAAGAGTTTATCTCGTCCTACACCCAAAGCGGTGAGAGGTTCTTCCAATAGGTGATATAGCTTACGTGTGCCTATGCGTGGCATAAGCCGTCTAATGCCCATCACAAGCGACACTATCTCGGCGGCTTTATCCTGCATATCCTCGACTTTCCACCTGTCTCGATAGTACTTCTGACGTGATACCCCGACCAGTCGGCAAAGAGTGCTTATCGGTTTCGCTTGCTCTTTGGAGTACCTTTCGACTGCTCGGGTGGTAATTTTTTTCGTATCGGCAGGTGTAACTCTTCCTCGGCTATCTCGATGATTTTATCGAGTATGCCTGCTTTGTCGGTTGCATCTTCCAGTTCTTGTTGCAGAAAGGCATTTTGGCGTTCTAATAAACGGACTTTCTGCTCCAATTCTGCAATCTTTTGTTGTGGGCTCTTCATAAAATTTGTAGTAATTGTATTTCCGACCTCAAAGTTACCAAATTTTCTGCGCCATTCATTGATTGTCGTATGGCCTTGAATGCCATATTTACGCATTGCTCCATTGTTTGTAATCGCGCCACTTTCTACTTCTCGGACTACCGCCAACTTAAAACTCATCGGATAGTCTCGCTGCGTATGCTTGACATACAAGCTTTTACTCTTTTCTTCCATAGCTTTACTCGTTTTTGTGTAACGCTATTTCAGGACGGGACAAACTATATACATGAAAAGGCTGCACCCGATGATGCAGCCTTTTTTGTTATCACATTATTTACATGACCGCATGATGTCTTGAAATAACAGACTACGTCATGCAATAACCGGAAAACACAGAGGGCAACCAATAATGTTTTGGTTGCCCTCTCACATGTCATAAAAGGCAGATGACGTTTCTTTTATTTCTTACGCTTTATTCTTGTTTAATATTACCAAAGCGCCTATAACGCCGGGAATCCAACCGCAACAAGTAAGAAGGAATACTATAAGAATAGAGCCACAACCGCGGTCATAGACTGCCAACGGCGGGAAAATGATTGACAATATTACTCTCCAGACAGACATAACTTTAATTTTTTGAGATTTACAAACAATTATTTATAGCACAAATATAATCTTTTTAATCCTAACACACCAAGCATCGAAAAATATTTTTTTGAGAGCTACAATAAAAATGAGGTCCCTTGCTGCATGCAAGGAACCTCAATATCATAATATCACAATACACTACTTGTTCAAGCTATTGCATATACGATTGTTTATCTCTTTAATACGAGCCTCATCCATCTTCACCACCTTGCGGTCGTAGGTCATGATACCATTCACTTCTACCTCAACGTCGGTAGTCTGTGTATATATGGCAGCTGTAAAACCCCTACGAATGAAGTCGAGTAGCATTTCGGCATATTTTACATACTCGTTGGTAACAGCCTCGCTTGAGTTATACTGAATGTATCCCCAATTGCGATTGGGCTCCCACAAGTGTCCTTCAACGACATAACCTATACCACCATACTCACCCAACACATTGGCTCTTGTTGCATCATAAAGATACATCTCGGGGGCAGGGTAGTTGTGCAAATCAACAATATCGCCACAAGCAAAGAAATTACCACCACTTGCCGAGTTAACCAAACGAGAGGGGTCGTAGTTCTGTGTCCATTGGGTTATTTCCACCGTCTTAAATTGTCCCCACGCTTCATTGAAAGGCACCCACACAGCTATGCTCGGGTAAGAGTAGAGATAGTCCATAATCTCGCGCCACTCCTTGCGGAAGTTTGCCTCCGATGCAGCAGAGCGTACATTCTCACTACCTTGGAAGTATTGACGATTTTGCCAAGGATAGCAGCTATCGCCGCTGGGCATATCTTGCCACACAATCATACCCACGCGATCGCAATGGGTATACCATACAGCAGGCTCTACCTTTACGTGTTTACGTATCATATTGAAGCCCCATTCCTTTGTCTTGTCGATATCGTATACAAGAGCCTCGTGAGAGGGTGCTGTATAAAGTCCGTCGGGCCACCAACCTTGGTCGAGTGTACCAAATTGGAACAAGTCTTTGTTGTTTAACTGCATACGCACAATGCCATCGGCATCGCGACGGGTAGAGAACTTGCGCATAGCTGCATAGCTATCGACCTTATCGAGCTGCTTTCCACCACGTTTGATGATGACTTCAACATCATACAAGAAAGGAGATGCCGGCGACCACAATTTCACATCGGCTGGCATTTGCACCTCGACAGCAGCATTGTTGACACTGCTACCACGAGCAACCAACTTGCCATTGGCATACACGTTCACTTCTGCTACTATATCGGCATATTGCTCCGACTTCTCAACATCAAGCGAGAGTATATTACGATCTATATCGGGCAAGGTACGCACATTTTTAATATATATAGGTGCAACAGGCTCTAACCACACAGTTTGCCATATACCACTTACAGGTGTATACCATATACCACCTGGATTGCTCACTTGCTTGCCACGAGGTTGATAGCCCTTATCGGTTGTATCAACGACACGTACATCCAACACATTTTCGCCCTTACGCAATGCTGCGGTAATATCAAAAGCGAAGGGGGTGTATCCGCCTGTATGAGTACCTACTTTTATGCCATTCACCCACACATCAGCTTGCCAATCTACTGCGCCAAAGTGCAACAAAACCTTTTGTTGTCGCCACGAAGAGGGGATAGTAAATGTACGCTTATACCACAAAGCATCTTTTTCTGACAATCTTTTCTCTACCCCCGACAACTGCGACTCGACGGGGAACGGTACTAATATTTTACCATCATAATCATGGGGGATAGTACTATTGAGCGGGGTGATGGCATAGTCCCACTCGCCATTGAGGTTTTGCCAATCGGGGCGCTCCATAATAGGACGAGGATAGACATTCCAGACATTCTCTTTATCGAGATTTTCGCCCCATGAAGTAATAATACGATTGGACGAATAGGCCCTCATAAACACAAAACTCATTACAACTACACAGAGTAGTAGCACTGTTCTTTTCATATTCATAGTATAGAATTTAAATTATTGTTCTCTGATACAAAGATAATACAAACGAAACTATTGTTTTACAAATTTTGTAACAAATACTTATATATATGTTGCTAAACCGATATTTATATCGGTTATACATAAGAGAGGCTGCACAATCGTTTGTGCAGCCTCTCAAAATCTTATATTGGTACGATTATTTAACGACTATCTTGCGCGACTCGCTATTATCATTACTATCGACTGCAACCACAACATATACACCGGTTGCCACATCGGCAACATTCAGCACTTTGTTATTGGTTGTAGCAACGAGTTGTCCTTGCATATTATACAAAGCAATAGTAGTAGCATTGTCAGCATATACCGATGCGCCATCGTATAGAATGTTGTTATCGTCATTATAGATACCCGATACACTCTGACGATCGTTCTCGAAGTAGAGCTGGGGCAAGCCTTCGCCCACCCAAGGAGCATCGACCGTATTGCCATAGGCATATCCAAGACTCTCAAAGAAAGTGCGATTCATATCATCGGGCGACTTGTATGCGCCAAATTCAGAATTAGGATTATCGGTCTTTTGATTTTGACTGTAATTATTGAGTAAAGCTGCATTTTCTTCCTGTGTAGCCACAATGTTATCGAGTGTAGTAACGCAGCCATTGATAGTACCACTTTTTTGAGTATAAACAATACCGGCGACGTTACTAACAACCTCATTGTCAACTGACAAATCCTCAAAATTTCCTTGTGTATAACAGTGAGAAATATTGGCATTTGAATATGCAGCAACACCTGCGACAACCTCTGTAGCAGTTCCTTCCCACAAAGTGTGAGAGTTGGTAATAGAACCACTTGCACTTACTGAAACGCCACCAAATACATTACCCTGCTGCATAATACCTGTCGTTACAACAGCATTAATGTTACAGTTGCTTGCGGTTGCCGCAATACCACCCATCTCGTCGTATTCATCAATATTGGCACGCAACAACGACACAGCCGAGAATGTTGTATTTTCGGCAGCAGCTATCACACCACCCACGATTGCTTCTTCATTGCCAACTATCACAGCATCGTAGATATGGACATTCTCTATAGTAGCATCTATAGCCATATTGGCTAATATTCCGGACCCATTTTCTCCTACATACAAAACCGGTGATTGAATTTGTAAATTGCTTATGCTACCATTAACAATGCCAAACAAGCCATTACCATTCAACTCAATATTAGATATTACATGGTTATTACCATCGAATGTACCTGTAAACTCGGCAGCACCGTAGTAGGGGAATGTATAGGAACTCATATCAATATCGTTGCCCAATACATAGTGAGCAGCTGGTTCGGTATGAATCTGTGCCAACTCGCCGGGAGTTGTTATTAGATAGGGCTTCTCGGCAGTACCTTCGCCACCACTTGTAAACTTGTCGAATGGCAAGTTATAGAATTGTATCTCAAAGGCATCATTGTCGCCATTGTAGAACGATAGGAGCATACGCGGTGAGTCGGTATAATAGTCAAACACATCGCCACTCGAGAACTCTATTTCATCGCCTTTATCGGGCTTTATTGTGCGCAACACATTACCATCTTCGTCGGCAAGATAGAGCACCTTGTCGAGTACATCGCTACCGTCGGTGCGCTTGTTCATTGCCAGATAGAAATATTCGCGCTTGGCATCGGTATTGAACAAATAGGGATTGAGCACATACTCGGTAATGTAGGGAGTGAAACCCTCGGCATTTTTTCCGATGTTAAACTCTACATAGTGGTCTACCGTACAATCGCGCTTATACCAACCGATGCGGGCAATAGCTTCGCCCTCGGCATTTTCGGTTGCTTGACTGAGGCTTATTACATATTGATAGTCATCTTCAACCGGGCAACGGTCGAGTGTTGTTGAGATAAGATTTCCGTCGATTACAGAGGGTAGAACAGCTGCTACCTGACAAGATGGTATATCCACCATTTCGAGATATTGAGCACCCTCTTCATTCACTTTCAAGAAGGTAGCTTGCTCTTCAAAACCCTCAACATCGCTCAATGTAAACCATGTAATTACATTCTCATTAATAGTATTGACAAGATTGCTTTCACTATCATAAACACGTATATGATAGGTATAATCGTCGCTTAGGGCAAAATACTCATAATGCGTTACAATGTAATTGAACTGCTTATCGTTGGTAAAATCGCCCAATCGCAAGTCCTTGTTTGAGAAAAGGCTGAATGTTGCAAATCCGTATGTTGCTTCAGGGGTAGTAGGGTCTATTTTGATACTAACCGAATCGACCATTGCATACTCGGCATTATAGGTCTTTATAGTAAAGCGATTGTCGGGTACTTGGATGGGAGTGAATGTCGATGGATCATATCCATCCATACAGATATTCTCGTAGTGCGAGACTGTATAGTAAGGCTCGCCATTCAAAGAGAAATAGTTGATGCAAGAGCCATCGCTGTAAAGCAGCAAATCTTGGTTCACATCGAATGTATGCTCCACGACCGGAGTAGCTCCAACAACGGGTTTCAATACATCGATATAAAGATTGTTCATCTTCTCACTTTCGGTAGGATAGCGCACCAACAATATGCGGTTGTAAGTATCCGAAGCCCTGAAATTGAGCATCGAGTAACCATCATACTCCATAACCTTTTCGCCATCGGCAATACGATAGATACCCATTTTATTTATTTGTTTGCCATTATCAACAGCATGCACAAAAACAGGCATCTCGAATGTAGCTGCATCTCCGTCAAAGAAGTCGGTGGTAATAAAGCCTGTTGGTTCAATGTCATTGACATTCATCCCTTCAGGAATTTCTACTCTTATGGTATTGATTGCATTGAAATCATTGTCATAAATAGTAATGTCGGATGCACCATAGTACCAGCCACGATCTTCAAAGGTCTGTGTATAATACCATGTATAGCCATTCTCATGACGTAGCGTGCCCCAAGTATAGGCATTGGTTGTTTTGTCGGCACTGACAGGAGCGTGCAATCGAGTAGTCTTCTCACTCTTCTGACGGATTGTGCGGGCTATAACAGAGCCAATGTTTTCGTTATAAACGTCCAACGAAGCCTTGCCCGATATTGCTCCATGAGCCGGTACGCAAAACAGAGCCACGAGCGCAGCAAAAGCAACTTTCTTTAAATTATCCATAGACATAATATTCTACAAGTTATTATAAGTAATAGTGTTTAATAGCAAAACTCTTCTCAAATACCTATATCATAGGCATCCAAGGAGAGTTTTTATGGTAATGTGACACACTTACTATGCGCCGAAACAAATCTTACAAAAGATATTGCGATGAGATAGATTTGTTGCTATTAACACGACGAATAGTATCGGCAAACAAATCGGCAATAGTCAAGATATGTACCTTAGTGCACTCCTTGGTGTAAGGAATACTATCGGTAAATATCATTTCGGTAAGTTGAGAATCTTGAACACGAACCGAAGCAGGGTCGCTCATAACGGCGTGGCTGGCAATAGCACGTACCGATTTTGCACCCCAACTCATCATCAAGTTGGCAGCTTTGGTAATTGTACCGGCTGTATCAACCATATCGTCGATGAGGATAACATCTTTGCCTTCTACATCGCCAATAACGGTCATTTCGGCAACCTCATTGGGGCGATTGCGCTTTTTGTCGCACAATACGAGAGGACAGTTGAAGTATTTGGCATAAGTGCTGGCACGTTTTGAGCCACCAACGTCGGGTGTAGCAATAGCCATATTCTCGAGTTTAAGCGACTCGATATAGGGAATAAATACCGATGAAGCATACAAGTGGTCTACAGGAACGTCGAAGAAACCTTGTATTTGGTCGGCGTGAAGGTCCATAGTGATAAGACGGTCGATACCTGCAGCGCTCAACAAATCGGCTATGAGTTTAGCACCGATTGATACACGGGGTTTGTCCTTACGGTCTTGACGAGCCCAACCGAAGTAGGGGATAACCGCATTGATAGTCTTAGCAGAAGCACGTTTGGCAGCATCTACCATGAGAAGGAGCTCCATCAAGTTGTCGGAGCTGGGGAATGTAGATTGTACCAGATACACTTCAAGACCGCGTATTGACTCTTCAAACGAAACGGCAAACTCGCCGTCGGCAAAATGTTGAATGTTCATTTGACCCAATTCGCAACCAAGGCTGTTGCAAATTTTCTCTGCAAGATAGCGAGAATTGGTTCCTGAGAATACCTTAAAAGGTGCTGTTTGTTCCATAGATATAATAAGATATTGTGGCTGTTTTAAAATTTGATGCAAAGTTAAAATTATGTTTCCTTACTTCATAAAGTTTATGTCACTTTTTTTGCTTCGAGCGTGATGATTTTTGCAAATTCTTAATTTTCCATATTGCGGCACCATATCCTTCCACTTTTGTTGTAAATGGCAAGGCGTTATGCAGATATTTTTCGCCTTTTTCGCCCGATAGTAATTCTACCGCATCGTACATTCCGGCATCGACATTCATCATATCAAGGGCGTGTTGCGGTATGTTCACAGCAACATCGGCTGCCATATTGCCAAAATTCACCACAACGAGCAATATTTCGTTGTGTGTGTAACGCAAGTAGGCATATTGATGATGCGGATCGAAGTGCTGGTTATCGAAGTTTACATACATCAAATCGTAGAACTCTCCCTTTGCAATAGTTTTCTCTTTGTTGCAAAGAGTGAGCACTTGCTTGTAGAGTTTGCGCAGATTGCGTTGCTCGAGCGACAACTTGGTTGTGTTGCATTTTCCATCGTTATACCATGCGCGCACCGACGGTACACTCCAATAATCGAATATTGTAGTACGACCATCACGACCACTGAAGCCCTCGGCATCGGCAGCTCTTTCGCCCAACTCCTGTCCGAAATATATCATCATGGGCGCTCGGCTCATCGTTGCCGACACTACCAATGAGGGCAATACTCTTGATGCTTCACCGGCATATTGCATTGATGCAAAACGTTGTTCGTCGTGATTTTCAAGGAAATTGAGCATGTGGTCGGACAGCCCGTCGAGCGATTGCCAGCAGTATGACAACTGTGCTGCCGACACATCACAACATTGTATCGCACGCAACTTGTCGTACAAGCCTACTTTATCGTACAGATAATCAAATCCGCCCCATTCGATATAGGGACGATAAAGCGAAGGCTCATAAATCTCGGCAATAAATTGTATGTAAGGATACTGTTTTTTCACTTGAGCTATAGCCCAATGCCAAAAGTCGACAGGCACCATGTGTACCATATCGCAACGGAAACCGTCTACACCCTTGCTACTCCAGAAGAGCAATATGTCGCGCATCTTCAACCAAGTATCGGGTATGGGGTCGAAATGGTGTGTGCACCAGCCTAAGTAATCGACACCATAATTGAGCTTGACAGTTTCATACCAATCATGATTTTCGGGATAGGCATCGAAACGGTCGTTACCGGTGGCGCGGGCAGGGAACTCATAATATTCGTTATCGGTGCTTTGACCTATAAAAAATCGAGGAGAAAATCGTTGACGCGGGATGTAGTAGAAGTTATTATCGGGCGAGAATTGTTTCTCCTTATCGTCATGCGCTCCAAGTTGCTCTACACCTTCGGGCATACTATCGGAATGATACTCACGCGCAACGTGATTGGGCACAAAGTCCATAATAACTTTCATGCCGGCTTGATGTGTACGCTCGACAAGTGCCTCAAACTCTTGCATACGATTGGGTATATCCTCGGCAAGATCGGGGGCAATATCGTAGTAGTCGCTGATGGCATAGGGCGAGCCTGCCTTACCTTTTACTATATAAGGGTTGTTGGGGCGTATACCCCAAGCGCTGTAATCGGTCTGTGTGGCGTGTTCTATTACACCTGTATACCAAATGTGTGTAATACCTAATGACTTTATTTCGCTCAATACTTTGGGCGTAAAGTGATTGAGTTTACCACAACCATTCTGTTCTATTGTACCAAAGGGGACACAATCGGTACAGGTATTGGAGAATAGTCGAGGCAAAACTTGATAGATAACAATCTTATTTTCCATTTAGAACTAATACGTACTATATATTTAATAAATTCTTTTTATCGGGAGAAAGATTATCCAATACCTCAAGGGCTTTTTGATAACCCAATTGTTCTATTTCGAGCTGTTCATTAAGGTCAAACACGCGATAGTCGCTAATATTCTCACACTCAATAAGGATGTCGCACTTGGCAATATCGGGGAAGACATTGCCACACGAGAGGAAATTGTATGCTCTGTCGGCAATCGAGAGCAAGTTATGCTCATATTGCTCATGGTGCAACGGCGACACGTTGACCCCCACAACAACATCGCATATATCGCGCAGATGCGTTGCGGGCAAGTTGCACAACACGCCACCATCTACATAGTGAATACCATCAATCTCAATCGGAGCAAAGACAATGGGTATAGCACACGAGGCAGCTACGCGTATAGGCAGATCGCCTTTATCAAAAAAGACACTCTTGCCATGATCGAAGTCGGTAACCGTAATGAGGGTAGGTATTTGCAAATCTTCGATGCGCTTGGCATGAAACTTGCTTTCCAAGAAATGAACAAATTTGTCGAACTTCAAAAGACTATTGCGAGGCAATGTTACATCAACCAGCTCGCGCACATTCAATTCGCTAAACAACTTGATAATGTGCTGTGGCGCATAGCCATCGGCATAGAGTGCTGCAACAATCGAGCCGGCACTTGTACCTGCCAGAACATCGGGTTTGATACCACGTTCTTCAAAAGCTCGCAACACACCCACATGTGCAAAGCCTCGTGCTCCGCCACCACTCAAGGCAAAGCCCAAACGGTAGGGGCGTTCTTTTTCTTTCTTTTTACCAAACCAGAACATAATAGTCTTTATTAGTTGTGCGAAGATAATTCTTTTTTGCGCCATCTGCAACTTTTGTCAAGCAACTATTTTTATATTTTAAAACATTAATACTTGTATATTACGACAAGTGTGTGTATATTTGAATGTCTAATAATATCCATGAAAACATAACAAGCATATCGTATGACTAATTCTGCTATAAAATACCAATCGGCTGCCATCGTAGAGATTGATGCAGCAAGTTTCGATGCTCCTATCTTGTCGCACACCTTTTCCGACGGTCGTGGCGAAATAGTATTTGTGGGCTGTTTAACGTCTATTGGCGAGATGGCTTTTTCTAAAAACGAAGACATTATATCTATTACTCTTCCCGAGACATTGCAGATAATAGGCAGTAACGCATTTTGGTGTTGTAGAAACTTGAAAGAGGTGGTCATTGTAGGTGAAAACTTACAAACAGTGGGTAATTGTGCTTTTCGACAATGCTCAGAACTTGCAAGTATCAATCTTCCCGACAGTGTTACGTCGATAGGCAAGGAGGCATTTGGTCTATGCTGGGGGCTTCAATCATTTAAGATACCTCGTGGAGTAACTAAAATAGAAGAATGGACATTCAATGGAGCAAAACTCACACAACTCACCATCCCCGACAATGTAAAAGAGATAGGTTATAGAGCCTTTGCACATACCAACATACAATCACTTGTTATACCCGGAACACTTAAAAGAGTATCGAGAATTGCATTTTGGCACAGCGATGAACTTGAAGATTTGAAGATATGCGATGGGGTAGAGGTAATAGAGCCAATGGCATTTGCCGAATGTATAAAACTGAAAAACATTGACTTCGGAAATACCATTACACTTATCGACGAGCAAGCCTTTGAAGAAGATGCGATGTTAACTTCGGTTGTTATTCCACCATCGGTAAAAGAGATAAAATGGCGTGCATTCAATAAATGCTCATCATTAAAAGATGTTACAGTGTCGAGCAATACACTTATTGACGATCAGGCGTTTAATTGTTTCGAGATAAAACGTGTGTAAAGGCAGAGAGTTGTGATGCAAAGTTTTACAAACAATAAGCATAAAAAATCGCAGTTATATTTTGTTATAGACCCGCTATTGATTAACTTTGCATTGCGCTACGTATGCGCCAAACTATAATTTATGAAGACTATTCAAGAAGATATAGAACAAGCATGTACCGTTTTGCAGCGCGGAGGTGTTATATTATATCCGACCGACACCATTTGGGGTATCGGATGCGATGCAACAAATAGCGAAGCGGTGAAACGAGTGTATGAAATAAAGCGCCGCGCCGACAACAAAGCAATGATTGTACTTGCCGACTCGATGACAAAGGTTGATTTCTACGTTGAAGAGGTTCCCGATATAGCCTACGACTTGTCCGATTTGTCGGAAAAGCCACTCACTATCATCTACTCGGGCGCACGCAACTTGGCACCCGAGCTGTTGGGCGAAGATGGCAGCGTGGGTATTCGCGTTACACGAGAGCACTTTTCGCAGGCGCTATGTCGTCGTTTCCGCAAAGCCATTGTATCGACATCTGCCAATGTCAGTGGCGAAGCATCGCCTATGTCTTTTGCCGAGATTTCGGATGAGATAAAACAAGCCGTCGACTATATCGTAGAGGCTCGACAGCAAGAAGCCGGTGGTAACACCCCTTCGAGTATTATAAAATTGGGAGCCGGTGGCTTGGTAAAAGTGATAAGAGAATGATAGACAGCAAACGACAACTGACCAAATATGTACTAAGCGACTACGTGATGTCGAATGTTGCTTGGCTGATATTCAACATCATTCGCTTCTTTATACCCGTAGTAACATCGGGATATGCCGAGTTGGGCGACTTCTTGTTATCGCGCAACGTGGTGATTGGTCAGATATTTATGCCCATCATCATGATGTTGGTATATTACCTATCGGGATATTACAACATCATATTTTTCAAATCGCGCCTACACGAGTTATTTACAACCATAGGCTCGGTAACAATAAATACCTTGATACTATTCTTTACAGCACTTATCAACGATATTGTACCCTTGCGTTCCGAGAATTATGAGTTGATATTGATACTCTTTGCTGTGCAGTTTATTTGCATATATGCGCCGCGACTTATCATCACAACCGATGCAACACACAAGATACACAATAGACAATGGTACTTCAACACCCTCATCGTGGGTTGTGGCAAGCAAGCCTTAAAGTTGACACGCGACCTCAACAATCGCACCATTGCATTGGGGTATCATATTGTTGGATATGTAGATATAGAAGAGGGCAGTCATGCTACACAATTGGAAATGCCCATATATGATTGCAACAACTTGGAAGAGTTGTGCAACCGATTGGATATAAAATATATCATTGTTGCGATAGACGACAACAGCCACATTCGCCTCAACAAGGTTGTAAATATGCTGTTTCCTCTCAACCGACACATAAAAATACAGAGCGATATATTCCACCAACTAACAGGTAGAGTGCGGCTATCGAACATATACGGCGAACCGCTTGTAGACATAAACAGCTGTGCCATATCGGAAGGCGCACGCAACATTAAACGCCTCTTTGATATCGTCTTCTCTTTTATAGCACTCATACTTATTTCGCCCGTCATAGCAGTATTGGCAATACTTATAAAACTCGACTCAAAGGGTCCGGTATTTTTCAAGCAAGAACGCATAGGCTATCATCACAAGCCCTTCTACTTATATAAATTGCGCACAATGTATATTGATGCCGAGAGCGACGGTACGCCTCGCTTGTCGAGCATAAATGACAAACGCATCACGCCACTCGGGCGCATCTTACGCAAGTATCGCTTCGACGAGCTACCGCAATTTTGGAACATCCTTAAGGGCGATATGTCGTTGGTAGGACCTCGTCCCGAGCGCGAATATTTCATCAAGCAAATAATGGAAAAAGCACCATACTATGCACTCATGTACCAAATAAGACCGGGACTGACGTCGTGGGGTATGGTAAAATATGGCTATGCTCGCAATGTGGATGAGATGGTTGAGCGCCTGCAATATGACGTAATATATCTTGAAAACATGTCGATGCTAGTAGATTTAAAAATCATTATCTACACCATTCGCACCGTATTATTGGGACGTGGAATGTAAAAACGCTATGAAAGAGAAAGAGAAAAAATATGTAGAATGGTTTATGCGTTTTCTCGTATGGCGCGAGAAGCACATAAGCACACGTACATTTACACTCATCATGAGTTTTGTAGTAGGATTGTTCACCGGATTGGCGGCAGTACTGCTCAAATGGCTAATTCATGGAATACAACACCTGCTCACATCGCACATGATAGACGAGGGATTGAACGGATTGTACTTTGTATATCCTATCGTGGGTGTATTCTTGGCAGGAGTGTTTGTACGCTATATTGTCAAAGATGATATTTCGCATGGTGTAACACGTATTCTTCATGCTTTCTCGCAACGCAAGAGTCGTGTCAAGCCTCACAATATGTACTCGTCGATTGTTGCAAGTTCGGTTACGATAGGTTTTGGTGGTTCGGTAGGAGCCGAGGCGCCAATCGTATACACCGGAGCATCTATCGGCTCAAATATAGGACGTCTGTTCAGAATGCCGCCCAATGTATTGATGCTCATGATGGGCTGTGGAGCTGCATCGGCGATAGCCGGTATATTCAAAGCCCCGATTGCCGGTATTCTTTTCACGATAGAAGTCCTCATGGTAGACCTCACCGCCACATCGGTATTGCCACTGCTCATTTCATCAATCACCGCTGTAACAGTGTCGTATCTATACCATGGCACAGCAGCCGAATTTATGTTTGAGCAGACCGAAATCTTCGGTATGGGTCGTATTCCTTACGTTATCCTATTGGGTATATTCTGCGGATTTGTATCTCTCTATTTTACTCGCGTAATGAATTGGATAGAGGGTCGCTTCCGCAAGATGGGAGGTCCGTGGCACAAGTTTGCCTTCGGTTCAATATTGCTGGGTATATGTATTCTGTTATTACCACCGCTATACGGCGAAGGTTACGACTCTATCTTGATGCTGTTGGCAGGAAACACCGACGAGTTGATGCGAGGCAGTTTGTTGTACGAATGGCACGATACAGCATGGGCAATGCTCGTATTCGCAGCACTTATCGTACTCACCAAGGTTTTTGCCACAGCCGCAACCAACGGAGCCGGTGGAGTGGGTGGTACGTTTGCACCAAGTCTTTATGTAGGCTGTTTTGCAGGATTTCTCTTTGCCTACGCATCCAATCTATGGGACTTCACACCGGTACTATCAAACAAGAATTTTGCACTGATGGGCATGGCAGGTGTAATGTCGGGCGTAATGCACGCCCCGCTGATGGCTATCTTCCTTACCGTAGAGCTCACCGGCAGCTACGCACTATTCCTTCCTTTGATGATAACCTCAACCGTTTCTTATGCAACCATCCGCATATTTGAGAAACACAGCATCTACACCATGCGTTTGGCAAAGAAAGGTGAGTTGCTCACACATGGTAAGGACAAAGCCGTACTGACACTGCTCAAAGTGGATAGTGTAATAGAGAAAGACTTCTTGGTGGTACATCCCGATATGTCGTTGGGCGATATGGTAAAAGTTATTTCCAAATCACATCGCAACATATTCCCTGTAACCGACAATAACGATGTATTATTGGGCATCGTTTTGCTCGACGATATACGCAATATCATGTTCCGTCCCACATTATATAATAGAATGTATGTAAGTCGTTTTATGTCGATGCCGCCGGCACGTATTGTAATAGGCATGAGCATGGAAAAAGTAATGAAAACTTTCGACGAAACCAATGCTTGGAACCTGCCGGTAGTTGACGAAAACGACAAATATATAGGTTTTGTATCAAAATCGAAGATATTTAACTCATATCGCAGGGTATTGGTACACTACTCACAGGATTAATTTTTGTCAGATAAAAAAGATGAATAAACAAGATTTACGAATAATATATATGGGTACACCCGACTTTGCGGTGGAAACCCTACGTCTGCTCGTCGAGCGAGGATATAATGTCGTAGCAGTGGTAACGATGCCCGACAAGCCGGCTGGTCGCGGACACAAGATACAGTTCTCGCCCGTAAAACAATATGCTCTATCGGTAGGGCTGCCCATCTTACAACCCGAAAGGCTCAAAGACGAGGTTTTCCTTGAGGAGTTGCGCAGTTATCGTGCCGACTTGCAGATAGTTGTAGCCTTCAGAATGTTGCCTCAAGTGGTATGGGATATGCCCCCCATGGGTACATTCAATCTTCACGCATCGTTATTGCCGCAATATCGCGGTGCAGCGCCTATCAATCGCGCCATTATGAACGGCGATAAAGAGACCGGCATAACCACTTTTTTCCTCACACATGAGATTGATACCGGCAAGGTGATACAACGCCGCAGCATACCTATTGCCGACACCGACAATGTGGGTGTCATACACGACAAACTCATGATAATGGGTGCAGAAATGGTGTGCGAAACGGTAGACAACATCATTGCCGACAAGGTTGTGGCAATACCACAAGAGCAGTTGATGACCGACGAGCCCTTGCGCCCAGCACCAAAGATACACAAGGATACATGCCACCTGGACTGGACCAACGACGTAGAAACGCTGTATAACCAAGTGCGAGGGCTATCGCCATATCCGGCAGCTTGGTGCGAGTTTGTAGCGCCCGACGGCACTGCCACAGGTGTAAAAGTGTTTGAGGCAGTAAGACACATATGCAAGCATGACAAGCAGGCAGGCTCTATCGTTACCGATGGCAGCAAGAGCATTGAGATTGCTTGTGCCGATGGCTATTTGTCGCTTACATCGCTACAACTTGCCGGTAAAAAGCGTCTGTCGGTAGAGGAGTTGCTACGCGGATTTCGTTTGACTAACGAATATATAGCTCGCTGATATGATGAGCTGGTTTTGGAATGTATTGGGGCTTATATCGTTTGCCCTTGGCTTTTTAGGGCTTTTTCTGCCCATACTACCTACAACGCCATTGTGGCTATTGGCAGCCTTTTCGCTCATGAAAGGCTCTCAACGACTGTATAATTGGGCAATGTCGATACGCAGTTTCAATGAGATTGTTACCAATTTCCAGATAAATCGTACTATTCCACTGCGCATCAAGATTATTTCAATAACAACCTTGTGGACAACAATAATCATATCAAGTATTATCGTAAAGATATGGTGGGTGGTGGCTCTGCTACTCATTATAGCTACCTGCGTTACATGGCATATCTTGTCATTTAAGACCGCGAAATAGCACTTGTAAATTACCATAAAACGACAGCCGCAGCACCCTGAGATACTGCGGCTGTCATTTTTATGCAGACTTATTAATATGCGTTTTTCTCTCCGCGTAGAGCATTGAAAATGGTCATATAAATAATTTTCATATCAAGGAAGAAGTCCCAGTTCTCTATATACCACACATCATATTCGACACGCTTCTCCATCTGCCACAACTCTTTTGTTTCGCCACGATAGCCATTAACTTGCGCCCAACCTGTTATGCCGGGCTTTACCAAGTGGCGCAACATGTAACTTTCGATAAGTTTTGAATAGTCTTCGGTGTGCTTAATCATGTGAGGTCGCGGACCTACTACCGACATATCGCCCTTGAGCACATTCCAAAATTGGGGTAACTCGTCGATGCTTGTTCTACGCAGGAACTCTCCCAACTTTGTTTTGCGGGGATCGTCTTGGGTAGCTTGCAGACTATCGCTATCGTTGTTTACGCGCATCGTGCGGAATTTATAGCAATAAAAATCCTTGCCCTTGATACCGGTGCGCTTTTGGCGGAAAAAGACCGGTCCAGGCGATGTGCACTTTATAGCAATAGCAACAGGCACAAAGATAATGGGAGAGAACAACAATGCGACTGCCGAAAACAGAATGTCAAATGCACGTTTGATAAACTTATTTGACAAATTTTCGAGTGGCTCTTTGCGAATACTCATCACCGGCACATCGCCAATGTTATCGAAGTGCAAACGACGGTGCAGATAGGGTGTAATACCGGGTATGACAAAAAAGTGGATGGCATTTTTCTCGGCAAAGCGAATGAGCGGCATGATTTTTCCCTCCTCGGGAGTGGGCAACGCACAATATATCTCGTCGACATTTTTAAGCAGAGCAAACTCCTCAACATCGGCGATCACGCCACGATACAAGGGATTAGAACGATAGTTCTTATTGTCGTCGAAAATACCAACAATTTTGTAACCATAGCCGGCATCCGAGAGCAATGCCTTTTCGAGCATCTTTCCCGAGCGTCCATAGCCTACGATAATAACTTTCTTAAAGTTGTAACCTTTGCTTCGATACGCCTTCAGAGCCTTGCGGGCAGCAATCCACCAGAAAGGCATCAAAACTATCATAAAGGCATATAGTACAAATATATGTGCCGTCGTTACCCTATCAAAGTCATTGATAAAGAACAACAATGCTACAAATATTATAGCATGGAATAGGGTAGATTGCAATGCGGTAATAACCACATGATTGGCATATACGATACGTTGGTTGTGTATTTGTGAGTAAAATGCACTGACCGGGATATATGCAACATTGATAATTGCCCAAATCAGATGGTTATAGAAATACTCATCAAAATTAAAAACCAAACAAGCAAGTATATAGGCAAAATTGATACATAGAAAATCGCCTAAAACAATAAGGCTTCTAAGGTATTTGCCATATCTTCCTTTTGTTGTCATGAGTGCATGGTATAGTTTATGGCTCTGCCGAAGAGATAAAACTCTCCGGCAGACTTAAAAAGGAATTCGATTAATGTAACTTTTCGTCTATCAAACTTATCTTTTGTACGATAAGTTCCATATCTTCATGCAACTTCTTGATTTTGCGATCAAGTTCTTGCACAAGACTTTCGGCTCTCGATGACGACAACGACAAGAAACCTTTGTTATTCTCGTAGGTCTGTATTTCGTTTTTCTTCATCTCATAGCTACGAACAAGTTTTTCGCGCTCACGATATAGCTTGTCGCTACTTCCTTCGGCAAGTTGTTGCAACGAGTTGCTATAGTTTGCCATGCGGTTGCGATTGCGATTTTTGTTGAGACGACCGTACAATGCATCCAAGGCAGCTTGATACTCTTTATACAACTTGTCTTTCTCGCGGAAGGGCACATGACCTATTGCGTTCCATTGAGCAATAGCTTCGCGCATAGAGTTTCTTGCTGTTTCGTCGTCAACCGACTCGTCTATGGCAACGATGCGAGCTATCACTTCGCGCTTAGCTTGCAAGTTGGCATTTTCCACTTCGCGGCTCGACGATTGTGCTTTTTTCTTCTGCTCAAAGAAGTAGTCGCATGCTTCATTGAAACGTTTCCACACAGCATCCGAGTGCTTCTTGGCAACGGGACCTATCTGTTTCCACTCTTTTTGCAAAGCAACAAAGGCATCGCCGGTGGCTTTCCAGTCGGTGCTATCTTTCATGGCTTCGGCTTTTTCGCAAAGGGCACGTTTCTTTTCAAGATTAACGTTCATGCTCTCTTTGGCATTCTTGAAGTATTCGGCTTTGGCAGCAAAGAAAGCATCGCAACTTTGACGGAAACGCTCAAACAAGGCAGTGTTGTTCTTGCGCGATGCAAAACCTATTGTTTTCCAACGCTCTTGCATAGCAAGTATAGCCTTGGTTTTTTCGTCCCAAACGGTGTAGCTGCTCACTTCGGCAAGGTCGGCAATAGTTTGCTCAATCTCTTCGCAGAGGGCAAGTTTGGCTGCTTCATTTTGAGTTTCGGTCTCTTTGCGAGTTTCGAAGAATGCTTGATGACGTTTGTTGATTACGGTCGAAGCATCTTTAAATCTATTCCATATCTCATCACGCAGCTCTTTGGCTACAGGACCTATCTCGCGCCATTCGTTGTGCAATGCTTGCAGTTGCTTGAAGGCGGCAACAACGTCTTCAACATCAGCCAACTCCTCGGCACTCTTGCACAAAGCCTCTTTCTGCTCCAAGTTTTTCTTGAAGTCGTAGTCGCGCAACTCTTTGTTTATCTTCAACAAATCATAGAATTGCTCTACATAGGTCTGATATGTTTTCCATACATCCGATACAGCTTGTGCAGGTATATCGGTAATGGCTTTAAATTCTTGTTGTATTTGTTGCACACGTTGGTATTGCTTACCTATCTCGTCGGGGTTTTCGATAATGCCTTTCAACTCGTCGAGTAGGGCATTCTTGCGAGCGAGATTTTCTTCGCGTACTTTTTCTTGTTCTTGCAGATAAACTGCCTTACGCTCTCTGAAAGCTGCCAGCAGCTCTTTCAACGTCTCTTCATATTCGTCATGCTCGGGTGTAAACTCAGCCTCGGGCAGACCATTCTCAATATGAGTTTTATATGCAGCCTCAACTTCGGCTCGCTTGGTTTTATAATAGTTTTGTTTGAGTTGTTCTACTTCTTCTTTTACCTCCTCAATGGGTGCATCGACAATAGAACGCAGGCGTTCAACGATTTCGGCACGATTAAGGTTTGTTTCGGTTACTGTTGTCTCTACAACCAATGTTTGCTCCTGTTCTTGGGGGCAAGCAGTGCCACTTTGCGCAGCAGGATCTAAATGGGTATTTTCCATCTTCTAACTAATTAATTTTATTTACAATATTACCATTTTAGGCATGACAAAGTAATAAAATTATTTTGTCAAATCATAAAAAAACTTGACAAATTTTGCCCCGAGCGTAGCAATCTTTCGCAAAAGACTGATTTATAGAAAGATAATACAAGATTATTAAAACTCATTAGTCAATAAAAAAAGAACAACCGATTGGCTAAAAAAAATACCAACCGGTTATAATCTATAATCTCTTAGCAACAAAATTGCTATTGAAATACCATACCACCCATATCGGGCATATTATCCTTGCGAACTGCGATAGTACAATGTGGTGCAATTGTGTTGTTTCAGCACATCTTGTGCTGCTTGCTGTATATCTCTCGGAGTGAGGTTTTTGTAACGATCTACTTCGGTATTGATATCCTCGGCACTACCTATCAACTCGTGATAGGCAAGGTTGGCTGCTTTGTCGGCATAGTTGAGATTTGAAACAAGATGCTCGGCTTCAAAGCTATTAACAACCTTATTTATTTCGCGCTCGGTAATGCTATCTTGCTGTATACGCAGTATTTCTTCTTCGATAGCTTTTTCGCCTTCCTCAATCGACACGCCTTTGTTGAGTTTACCATTGATGATAAACATACCTGTTTCTATCTCTCCACTGATAGAGGCATCTATACTATTGAAAAGATGTTTATTCAACACCAATTCTTTATGCAAGCGCGACGATGCTCCCGTACCCAACACATCGGACAACAAATCGCATGCATGATACTGCTCACCACGTCGCTCACACATTCTATACACTTTTACTAGCGCATCGAGCGGCACATCGCGTGTTACTTCGATTGAACGTGCCTCGATTTGTGCCGGTTCAACAGGCAAATTGCGCACTGCCACATCGCGATGAGGTATAGGAGCAAACCACTTTTCGCATAGCGATTGTACTTGCTCGGCTCGGATATTGCCCGACACACACAATATAGCATTGTTGGGTGCATAGTGTGAATAATAGAACGATTTCACCTCGTCGAGCGTGGCATTTTCTATATCCTCTACACGACGACCTATTACAGGCCAACGATAGGGGTGATGCTTATATACAACAGGGCGTATAAGTTGATATATATCGCCGTAGGGCTGATTGAGATTTCTTTGCTTGAACTCTTCTATTACGACATTGCGCTGCACATCGAGGCTGTGCTGCGAAAATTCAAGTTCCAACATACGGTCGGACTCTAACCAGAATGCCGTCTCGATATTGTGTGTAGGTGCTATTGTATAATAGTTGGTAATATCGTTGCTTGTCCACGCATTGTTCTCACCACCCGCCAACTGCAAGGGTAGGTCGAAATCGGGGATATTGACCGAGCCACCAAACATCAGATGCTCAAAGAGGTGCGCAAAGCCTGTACGCTCGGGAGAGTCGTCTTTCGAACCTACATCGTATAGTATATTCAAAGCAGTCATGCGGGTATTAGCATCGTAATGATGCAATACCCGCAAGCCGTTTGATAGTGTAAATCGCTCTACATTAATCATTTTCGACAATCTTCATCGAGATAACTTTCACATCCTCAACAGGTCGGTCGGCACGATCGGTCTCTACTTTCTCTATTTTTTCTACTACGTCCATACCTTCTACAACCTCACCAAATACGGTATATGCACCATCGAGGTGAGGCGCACCACCAACGGTAGTATATGCCTCGCGTTGCTCGGGAGTAAGAGTAATAATGCCTTCGGCAGCAACTTGACGGCGTGTCTCGGCTATGAGTTGCTCTTGCAATGCCTGCAAGCCCACATGGTCGCGATTGCGACGCATGTTCATAATCTCTTCACGATGTGCTGCAACGAGTGTATTAAATATATTCTGCTCTTGTTGAATTTGAAGTTGTTTTTCAAATTGACCTATCTGACCGGCAGGAATAACATTTCCTGTTACAATATAGAATTGTGAGCCCGAAGAAGCCTTTTGCGGATTGACTTGGTCGCCTTGACGAGCAGCTGCCAAAGCACCTTTTTTATGGAAGTATTTGGGATAAACAAACTCGGCAGGAATTGTATAATTGGGACCGCCTACACCCAATTGTTGTCCGGGCTTGGCATCGCGAGAGTCGCCATCACCACCTTGTATCATAAATTGATTGATGACACGGTGGAAAAGAGTTCCATCATAGTAGCCCTCGTTGACAAGTTTCACAAAGTTATCGCGGTGAGCAGGTGTTTCGTTATACAACTTCACAACAACATTACCCATTGTTGTTTCTATATTTACACACACTTGTTTGTTCTGCTCGGCAGCAGTTTTTTTCGATTCACAACTCATACAGAAAAAGCAGGAAATTAAAAGAATTAATAAATATCGTTTTGTTGTCATAATATGCTTTAATTTAATATTTACCATTGTTTAAGCTCTTGATACAATCGCTGTACAGGCAGCCCCATGACATTGAAATAGCTACCCTCGAGCGCTGTAACGCCTATGTAACCAATCCACTCTTGAATACCGTACGCCCCGGCTTTGTCATACGGTCTATAATGATCGACATAATAGTCTATCTCGGCATCATCGAGCGGGGCAAATGTTACATACGACTCCACTGCAAAGGTCTTTTGCTTGTTATGTGCAGTGATTGCCATACCGGTTATAACCGTATGTGTCTTTCCTGACAACTCTTTCAACATCTGACGAGCCTCTTGTGCATCGGCAGGCTTGCCGTACACCTTACCTTCCAGCCACACAATAGTATCGGCAGTGATAAGCAACGTATCGGCAGTCATCCAGTCTTGGTATGCTTTCGCCTTTTGCGTGGCTATGTAAGCAGGTATCTCTGCACCTTGCAATGAAGCAGGGTACGACTCGTCTATTTCGGGCAGCGAAACGACCTCGTAACTCAAGCCCAAACCACCCAACAACTCACGTCTGCGAGGTGAGTTGCTGGCAAGCAGTATGCGATATTGTGATATATTGTCAAGCATAAAACCTATCTATTACCAACCAAAAGCCTTCTCGTCATACATCCATTGTCCTTGTGCTCGCAATACTTGTTCTATTACATCCCTTGCACAACCATATCCGCCATCTATCGGCGATATATACTTGACAATCGAACTGATATCCACCGCTGCATCACGAGGGCAACAAGATAGTCCTGCCAAGTTAAGACATTCGTAATCGGGGATATCATCGCCCATATACATTACTTCTTCGGGTTCCAAGCCACGATCCTTGAGCCATTGGGTAAAAATATCTATTTTTATTTTGGCACCTATATAAATATCTTCAACACCCAACGATTTGTATCGTACATTTATCGTCTCGACATTGGCTCCTGTAATGATGGCTACGGGGTAACCTAGTTTACGTACCAACTGTATAGCATATCCGTCTTTGATATTCACCATACGATTGGGTATACCGGTTGTAGCATCGAGGGGTATAGTCGAGGGCGACAATACACCGTCAACATCAAATGCGAAAGCTTTAATTTGGGTCAAGTCATAGTCTATTCGGCTCATGATATAATCTTTATAGCTTTTTATATTTATCTATATTTTCACTTATGAGGGTATATAAAGCAGCCTCGGGAGTATCTTGTAAGAGTTGCAAATGTTTTTCCATAACATTAACATCATTTCTTACAGCCGGCCCTGTTTGCGCCATACGCGGAGAAATGACTTCGGCTTTGCGCTCGGTCTCACGTATGAGCAATTTCATCACGTCAAAATCCAAGCCTTGGTCTTGCAACAACTTCTCGGCGATAGCATACATATGATTGGAGAAATTGCAGGCAAACACTGCTGCCAAGTGCAACGCCTTGCGTTGTTGCGAAGTAGCTTGTTTTACGTTGGTTGATAACGATGTGGCTATCTGTTCTATTATATGAAGTGCATCGGGAGTCGAAGCCTCTACAAATATGGGTATCTCGCTCCAGTTGGTATCACGCTCACGACTGACAGTTTGCATAGGATACAACACACCATAGTGGGGAGTCTTGTGGGCAAGCACCTCCATAGGCATACTGCCGGCTGTGTGCACCCACAACGCATTATTAGACGGCATGCGGCTAACGACATCGGGTAGGGCGCTATCACTTATCGAAAAGATATAGAGTCCTGCGCCCTGATATATATCGTCTAAGTTGTTGGTGTAAAGTACCTGCTCACCCAATCGAGATGCGAGTAGACGAGCCGACTCGATGGTGCGACTATACACCTGAACAATGGTATAGCCACACTCTACAAGAGCTATTGATAGCCTTGTAGCCATATTACCTGCACCAACAACAACTATATCAGTCGCTTTCATCATGATGATTGTACTACCACTTGGCGATATGTACCTTCTCCCACATCATTTTTTCTTCGTCGAAGGGCTTGCGTTCCTCGTCTTTATGACCGATTGTTATGGCACACAAAATGCCCATAGTCTCGGGTATTTCGAGCATTTCACGCACGATATCTTCGGTAGCCTCTTCGCCCAACGAACGATTGCGCAGTTGAATCCAACAGCTACCCAAGCCCAAAGCATGTGCTTGCAACTGCATAAGAACAGCCGCTATAGAGCCATCCTCAACCCATGCCTCGCTACGCGTCATATCTACTGTAACGATGATAGTCAATGCCGAGTTGGCAATAGGACCGGCACCGGCATCACGACATTGTGAGAGTTGAGCCAACATAGCCTTATCCTCAACGACAACAAAGTGCCAAGGAGTCTTGCGCTTTGACGACGGAGCCATCAAGCCAGCCTCGAGTATAAGTTTCACATCTTCGCCCGAAACAGGCTCGTCGGTATATTTACGGATGCTGTGTCTTGTAAGTAGTAATTCGTGAAAGTTTTCCATATATGATTACAATATTGATATATGCAAATATACAACTTATTTATATTTTGTGCACGATTTTTTTGCAGTTAATTATACGCAAAAGCATTTTTTATCGTTAAAGATATGATGGGTGTTACATACACACTCCTTTTTGCGACTATAATTTATGACTATTAAATATAAACTCATACTATTATTAGTGCTCATTTGCACCTCATTAGCTACTATGGCTCAAGAGGTTGCAAAAATATCGGGCTCGGTTATTGATGCCGAAAACCAGCCTATAGAGCTCGCCATGGTGCGCGTAGCAGGCACTACGATAGGTACAACAACCAACCTTGAAGGTAAATACGAATTGAAGGTTGCCACAACCGACTCGGTTGTGGTTATATTTTCGTGCTTGGGATATAAGAGCGAAGAGCATCTGCTGAAAAGCCCCAAAGGCAAAGTGCAACTTACCGTACAGCTACAAAAGAGCAGTATAAATCTCGACGAAGTGGTTGTTACAGAATTTCGCAAGCAACAAGGTACAATGCAGAAAATCAACGCAAAAGATATGCGATTGATGCCCAATACATCGGGCGGCATAGAGGGTATGTTGGCAACCTTTGCAGGCGTAAACTCAAATAACGAGTTGAGCTCGCAGTACTCGGTGCGCGGAGGCAACTTCGACGAGAATATTGTATACATCAATGGCATTGAGATTTACCGCCCATTGCTTGTTCGCTCGGGACAGCAAGAGGGTATGAGTGTCATCAACCCCGACTTGGTATCGGGCATCTCATTCTCGTCGGGAGGTTTCTCTGCCGAGTATGGCGACAAGATGTCGTCGGTACTCGATATTCAATATAAGAAACCCGAGGCTTTCGAGGTGGCTCTCACAGGCAGTTTCTTGGGCGGAACAGCATCGGTAGGACACAATACCGGCAACTTCACCCAACTACATGGTATACGCTACCACACCAACTCGACGTTGCTAAGCTCGCTCGACACAAAAGGCGAGTACGACCCTTCGTTCTTCGATTACCAAACCTACATGACCTACCGCTTCAATGAGAAATGGGAGGTAGCTTTGCTCGGCAACATCGCCATCAACAACTACAAATTCACCCCGATGGAGCGCACGACCTCTTTTGGTACGGCATACGACACAAAGAGTTTTACGGTTTATTTCGATGGTATGGAGAAGGATGTTTTCGAGACCTATTTTGGTTCTTTTTCAACGAGTTTCCAGCCCAATAAGAATAACGAAATTTCATTTCTTCTCTCGGCATTCAGCTCCAACGAATATGTTTCGTACGACATTTCGGGACAATATTGGCTGGACGAGCTGGCAGGCGACAACGCGACGAGCGAAGATACCCCTGCCAAGGGCGAATTGGGAGTAGGAACGTACCACGAACACGCACGCAACCGGCTCAAGACATCGGTCGTATCGGCATCACTCAAAGGCGGACACCGAGTAGGTGCAAACGATATACGTTGGGGTGTTACATACAATCATGAAAAGATATACGACTACCTGCGCGAGTGGGAGATGCGCGACTCGGTGGGCTATACACTTCCATACGAAGGCGATGCCATACACATGATATACAACATCACCTCGCAACACACTATTTCCTCCAATCGCCTCTCGGCATATCTGCAAGACACCTACCGTCTGCGCAGCAATATAGGTATATTCAATTTCAACGCCGGTGTAAGATTGTCATATTGGGACTACAACAACGAATGTATAGTAAGTCCGCGCGCATCTATTACATTCATACCCGAGAAGAACAGCAACTTCACATTCCGCGTTGCCGGAGGTATATATTATCAAGCACCATTCTACAAAGAGTTTCGTGATACGGTTGCAACCGGCAACAACAACTTTGTGGTGCAACTCAATGACAAAATACGCTCACAGCAATCTATACAGATTGTTGCCGGCGGCGACTATACATTCCGAGCCTTCAATCGTCCTTTCAAATTCTCGCTTGAGGCATATTACAAGAAGCTGAACGACCTTGTACCATACGAAGCCAACAACGTAAAACTATGGTACAGCGGAAAGAACGAGTCGGAGGGTTATGCTGCCGGTCTTGACATGAAACTCTATGGAGAGTTTGTGCCGGGAACCGACTCATGGATAAGTTTCTCGCTGATGAAGACCGAAGAGACCATCAACGGCATCACCGTACCACGACCTACCGACCAGCGGTATAGTTTCAGCATTTTCTTCCAAGACTATGTGCCCAAGCTACCTATGCTCAAGGTGAGTCTTAAAGGTATTCTATCGGACGGCTTGACATTTGGCTCACCACTGAAGGGTCGCACTGCCGGTTACTATCGCGCTCCGGCGTATAAACGTGTCGATCTGGGCGTTACATATATCTTGATAGGCGCCAATGAGCAATGGTCGAAATATGGTTTCTGGCGCAACATTAAGAGCGCAACGATAGGAGTTGATGTATTCAACCTGTTCGACTTTGCCAACGTCAATTCATACACATGGGTTACCGATGTAAACAGTATTCAATATGCTGTACCCAACTACCTGACACGCCGACAACTCAACGTAAGATTGGCGATTAACTTCTAAAGCTACTAAATAAAAAAATAGTGGGTGAGACGTGTTTGTTCTCACCCACATTTTTTGTTATATAATCGACTTATTTCATCCAATATTCATACTCACCATTCAAGCCAAAGATAGTCCAATCTTCATGCTCCAACATTATGCTTTTCAGCTCTTCGAGGTGTGTATCGCCACGTTCTATTAGCAACTCAATCAACTCCAACGCACAACGTTTCTCGCCTTCGATGCAATATTTATTATCGGGGTTGCTCGACACAAGATGATAGTCAATAGAATTCATCAAACGTTTAAACACACTCCACAGATTACACATATTGTATTTGATTTCGAGATATGCGCTGGTGTTCTCGGCTATCATTTTGGGCTCGGTTTTATATTGCCAATAAGTGTGCTCCAAGCGCATGACTTCATCCCAATTAAAATCCAGCCAATCCTTGCCAACCTCACCTATATGAGCCGTTGCACCATATCCCAAATCAAGAGTGGTATTGGGTTTTATTTGCTCCTCAACAAAGATATGATAATCCTCAAGCCTTTGCTTGCCCTCTATATAGGTTTGTATCAAAAGTACCGACTCTTTCTTCTCGGGGTTTTCACAAGCAGTCATTTCGTGGCATTTAAATTCGCCGGCAAGAATCAGCGATGCCATTTCAACACCTCTTTCGGCAGCTTGTTCCATACGTTTTTTCAGCCCGGGAACATTCTCAAACAGAGTATCGAACTTATTGAAGGCAAGTATTTCTGCCAAGTTATCAAAGCCAGCAGTATTATCGCCATCGAAACAACCCTCTTTCATTCCTTGCTGCATGAGTTTTGAAAAAGTAGGCATATCGGTAATGGTGAGCGAAGCCCAATTTTTACAAGCGCTCAAGAGGGCATAGGTTGGATAAAATATTTTATAACCATTCTCTATGGCATACCTCAACATCGACAACATATAGCCCTTATGGTCTTCATCATAACTACCGCCGATGCGTCCGGGCGACTCTTTATGCTCATTTCTTATCTCTTCTAACAAGTATAAACAGCCATTGACAATCTCGATTACGCTATACTCATACTCCATCATGACCTCTTCGCGGCTCAAATAAGGATTGTCTAAATATACCGTTTTGGTTTTACACGTCTCACCAAGGTAAGCCTTATAATCCATACCGCGCCATGTCAATGCAACATATTTATCGGTAACTTCATTTATCTGCGTTTTACCACAGCCACACCAATCTTCGGTAAAAACAGGATACTTCTTTTGCCCGGAAAGGATAAGCAATCTTTCTCGACTTGACGAATTGGCAACAGACATATCCATGGTATGATGATTATATATCAACCCAATAGACTGACACCAAATCTGAAGATTGTCTTCGCCCGTATAAAAGGTAAAATTTTCCATAGTTGTTATATAGCACGATAAACATTCTAATTGATGAAACAAATTTAAGAATAATAAGAAATACTCAAACGAAGTGTCAACTATTCCGATACAAACAGTAACCCAAAAGAAAAATTATATACGAAAAATTTCACAACTTAAAAAATAGTTGTAACTTTACGAAAATATTGACTTGTATATCCATGAAAGACCTTGCAGAAAAATCATTACTCTTGTGGCAAGAGGAACAATCATTCCTCAAAAGCATCAATGCCGACTCTCCACAACACGAATATGAGCAAGCTCTTGTTCTGTGCGAAAACATCCACCCACACCTCATCAACAAGGTAGACAAGGCAGAATACATAGATTTTCTATTTCTCTATGCCGACCTCTTTGCGCTGAAAGAAAACCTGAAGAAAGAGATTGAAATTCAGGAAGAAATAGTTTCGGTGCGCCATAAACAAGTAGAGGAGAATAGGGGTGAATATCTTGCCAAGCTATCCCGTTCGTCATACCGCGCAAGTCTATTGAATAGAGATGCCGGCAATGCGCGCAAAGCCATCGACTTTATGGAAGAGCACTTGGCGTGTGAGCGCGAAATAGCACAAAACAGCAACGACAAAAACACCAACAACGTGGCTCTTGCACTCTATTTCATGGCTAACACATATGCCAAATATGGTCGCAACATCTTGGCAGAAGATACATATGTAGAGGCTGTCGAGACATATTACAATATACTCGACAAGACACCCGACGACGAGACAACACTCATATTGGCTCAAATTCTTATCGAATTTGCCGACTTTTATCTCACCACAAAATTTGTCGACAATGCCACCAATCGCTACACACAAGCGATAGAACTACTGCGCACCATATCGCACAGCAACGAGGAAGCAGCCTACTTGCTCAACAATCAATACATCTTCATGCGCGACCTATACGACCATTTGGACGACATGGAGAAGAGCAATCATTACGCCAAATTAATTTCAAATAATCAATAAAATATTTGCCATGTTACTCACATACGAATATGACGAAACAACGACCTATGAGGTAGAAGTCCCCGACGAAATGTACGAAGCCGCCTGTGGGGAAGACCCAAACGGCGAAGCCGCTTTGGAGCTTGCATACTATATAGAAGAAGCTAATTGGGAAGCCCTCGAGCTGATAGCCGAGTGGATGAACGAAGCAGCCGACAAAGGCAATGAAGAAGCCTTAGATTGGTTAAAAGAGTATTACTACGTCGACCCCGCCGAGCCCTACGCTTAATACTAAACCGTCCTAATACCTTAAATATCATGACTGAAAACACAAAGTGCCACAGTTGTGGTGCCGACCTGCAGATAACCGACCGCTTTTGCAGTCAATGCGGTACCAAGCACGAAATAAAAGTTGCTCCGCAAGCTACCGAAACCGACACCGTAGTAGCTCGTAGCCTTGCCATGCTCGACAGCATGGAGGGACTTGATGCCGTCAAGAGCGAGATAAAAGAGATGGTCGATTTTGTTCGCAAAGATAGGGTGCGCAGTGAGATGATGGGATATCCCACACGCTTTCCGCACAAATATCTCTTTATCGGCAACCCCTGTACCGGTCGCACAACGGTAGCACGACTGCTTGCCAATATATTGCACGAGTTGGGCGTAATGCCCGACTATAAAATGATAGCCGTATGGTCAAAAGCACTTGTGGGCAACAACCCGGGACAGAGTGCCGCCAAGGTGCGCAACGCTGTTGAAAGCGCTATCGGTGGTGTATTGTTTATAGATGATGTGCATCTGTTTAACGAGCCCAACGATGTTATGGTACAAGAGACCGTCTATACACTGATAAGCGAATTGGCAAATCACCGCGACGACCTCGTGTGCATTGCTGCAGGAACACCGGTAGAGATGGAAGAAATGCTTGCTGCATACCCCAAATTGCGTGAACGATTTGACCGCGAACTGAAATTTGAGCGATAATAAGCCCAACAGACATAAAACAATAACTTAAAAAAGTAAAAGGATATGGATAAAGTAGAACAAATGATAGAACAGATAAAGGCGATAGCTGCCGACACAAACAAATCGGTAAACCAAAGGGTTGATGAAATTATTACTCTACACCAATCGCTCGATCAATATTCACATGAAGCATTCCAAACAGGTGTTGCAGCCTACGAAAGCGCAAGAACTCTGCTTCTTAACGACAACTACGAAGATTGTCATATGATGGACCTCCTGATGTGCGATGCTCTTTTGGCAAAAGCATATATGCACGATCAACGCAGCTGGCTCATAGCTCCCCTTGCACAACACGCCTACGACATGATGTTGGGAGTGAGCACCGACGATGAAGAGTCGTTAAAGACAATGATTGCTGTTATCGACCGCTTATGCAGTGTAATAAACTCAGACCACCCACGACTATTGATGAAACTCTACGCAATGCAATATTCGTTTGAGAAACAACGCAACGAGCCCAACACCGATGCATTGAAAGATACCGCCGAGCAACTTGTCTCGTTGGCAACATTGAGCGCATGCGACACATGGTATGCCCCCCTTAAAGAGGAAATAGAAGCATTGCTTGGCAAGGATGCTGTCAAAGAGATAGAGCAAAACCCATACACAGGGCATCTGAAAAAAGACCCCATCGAGTATAGCGAAGAGTACGAAGCCGTTATAGATAAAGTAGAGGAGGAAGTCAGCAATAAGATGGGCAACCAACCCTATGCAATGGGTATGTGCTTTGAAATATGGCATATCAAGCAAACTATTCTTGCTGAAAAATATGGCATCGAGTGGAGAACACCATCACAGATGAATCCACGAGTAATGTTTGACTAAACAGCTATTATTCCATAAGAATAAACTTACAAGGCTGTTTTCGTCGACAAATTAGAGCCATTCGTCGAAAAGAGTTGTACAACATATATAACACATATATATTTGTATTGTGTTAAAACACATAATAACCTTTTCATCATAAATTAATTTGGGAATATCCTACTGCGTGAGCAGTGGGCTATTTTTATTAAAGACATGGAGATATACTGATTGTAGATTGTATAGAGTTGAAAACACTGCACACATCTTGCGCCACCTATATTGAGTAGCCGCAAACATTGCAGTCCTACGACACAGAGCTATAAGCCATAAACTCTAAACTCTAAACTCTAAACTCTCAACTCTCAACTCTCAATTTTAATCACAGCTTTACTTGTTGCTGAACAGACTCTTCGTGTATGGCTTGGAGAACACTTTTTATAAACTCGGGATTGACACCCAAAGCCTCGGCTTGCGCCATACGGTTGTGCAGTATCTCGTCGTAACGTTGAGTCTGCAAGATAGGCATATTTTGCGCTTTCTTGTATGCACCTATTTCACGCGAAACGCGCATGCGTTCGGCAAGAAGTTCCAATAGTTGATTGTCAATACCATCAATACGGCGACGTAGCTCGGTAAGGGTTTCTGTCATTTGCGATATTTCGCGCACAACGAGTTGCGACATAATCTCACGCAGCATCGAGGGTGTAACTTGCTGTGCAGCATCACTCAAAGCCGCATCGGGATTGCAATGCGACTCGATGATAAGACCTTCAAAGCCCAAGTCAAGAGCTTGTTGGGCAAGAGGAGCAATCAACTCTCTGCGCCCGCCTATGTGGCTGGGATCGCCAATTATGGGTATTTGAGGCATACGACGGCGCAACTCGATGGGGATGTGCCAATGGGGTAGGTTGCGATAGAGATGTTTCTCGTAAGACGTAAATCCACGATGCACAGCAGCAATGCGACGAACACCGGCATTATACAAGCGTTGCATAGCACCAATCCACAATTCGAGGTCGGGGTTTACGGGGTTTTTCACCAACACCGGCACATCTGCACCTTGCAAGGCATCGGCAATCTGTTGCATCGCAAAAGGACTTGCCGTAGTGCGAGCACCTATCCACAGCATATCAACACCGGCATCGAGCGCCTCAACTATATGTTGTTCGGTAGCCACTTCGGTAGCTACATACATACCTGTCTGTTGCTTGACACGTCTGAGCCACGACAATCCGACACTGCCAACACCCTCAAAGCCACCGGGCATAGTGCGCGGCTTCCACACGCCGGCACGAAACACCTTAACACCCAACTCGGCAAGTTGACATGCCGTATCGAGTACCTGCTTCTCGCTCTCGGCGCTGCAAGGACCGGCGATAAGCAAAGGTTGCTTTACGGACAACTCGGCAGGTGGCAATATAGGTTTAATATCGGTCATAGAGATAAATTTTACAACTATATCGTGGCAAATACGACAGCGCGAAGATAGCGCAAAAATATTTATCTGAAAAATGAATAGCATATATTTGTTGCATTTGGCAAAAAATAACTATCTTTGAAAGCAAATTGAATATGTATGGAAACATCACAAGAAATACTGAGTCGCCAGCTGCACGATGCATTTGTAACAACCTTGATGAAAGTACGCTCACAAAATATGTTATTGAGCGACATGTATGTGTTATTGACCGAAGGCGACGAGTCGCGTTTGGCAATATATGACGACTTGGACAACATATTGACCGAAACAACATTGACTGCATGGGACGATTGGAAAGCCGAGCTTACCAACGACGAAACCTTAGCGCCGTTTATCGAGCTTATCACAGCCACAGTCAATGCCGACGAGCTGTCGAGCATCTTTGCCGACATGGAATATAACGGTCCGTTCTCACTTCTGTTGGTCGACTCACAGATGAATGTGATAAGCGAATTACTTACCATCGACAAGGAGAACATACTACTGGGCGACGAGTTCTGGGAGAAAATGGATAAAGAACTCGATGAGTTTTATGAGAAATTGATGAGTGATATACACTTCAAGTAAAGCCCTAAACTTCTATACCATAAAATAATAATAGGGGATAGGAGTTAAAAAAATTGTGATATTTGTTTGAATATCGAAAGATAAGCACTAATTTTGCGCTCTCTTACCAATTACCCCTCTCGCACGAGGGGTAGATTGTGTAATAAAACTAAAAATATTAACTTATAATATAGACTATAAATGAACGTTTCGCACAACAGCATTGACAAATTGAATGCAGTAATCTCAATTGAGATTGAAAAAGCCGACTATGCAGAAAGAGTAAAAAAATCGCTCCGCGCATATGGCGAGCGCGCCAATATCCCCGGTTTCCGTCGCGGTCATGTACCCTACGGAATGTTGGTTAAGATGTTTGGCAAATCGGTTAAAGCCGAAGAAATAAACCGTCTCGTATCAGAATCACTCTACAACTATATCAACGACAACAAGTTGAACATCCTTGGCGAGCCTATGACAGCCGAAGATCAAACTATCGACCTCGATGCCGAAGAGAACTTCACTTTCAAATTTGACATCGCTGTAGCTCCCGAAATCAACGTTACCGTTGACAAAAACATCAAAGTACCCTTCTACAACATCGCAGTAAGCGACGAGATGGTAGCAAAACAAGATGAGATGTTCCGCCAACGTCAAGGCAAACAAATCACTGTTGATACCGTTACCGAAGAGCGCGACCTCGTAAAAGGCTCGATGGTAGAGCTTGAGAACGGTGCAGCCAAAGAGGGTGGTATCGTTGTTGAGAGCACAATACTCTCGCCCGCATACATCAAAGACGAGAAAGAGAAATTTAACGGCGTAAAAGTAGGCGACAAGGTTGTATTCAACCCCGCTGCTGCATGCCAAGACTCGGTAGGTGAATTGGCATCTATGCTCAACATCGACCGCGAGGCTGCTGCCGACGTTAAGAGCGACTTTGAAATGACTGTAACAGAGATTACACACCTCCAACCCGCCGAGCACGACCAAGAGTTCTTCGACGGTATCTTTGGTAAAGACAACGTTAAGAGCGAAGAAGAATACACTGCCAAAGTACGCGAAATGATTGCCGCACAATTGGCACCCGAGAGCGACTATCGCTTTGGTATTGATGCACGCAAGGCTATCGAGGCTGCAGTAGGCGAAATAGAATTGCCCGCCGAGTTCCTCAAACGCTGGTTGGTTGCAACAAACGAGAAATACACCGACGAAAACATCGCCGAGGAATATGGCAAAATGGAAGCCGACCTCAAATGGCACCTCATCAAAGAGCACATCGCCAAAGCATTTGAGGTAAAAGTTGCCGACGAAGACCTCAAAGCACTTGCCATGAGTGTAACTCGTCAACAATTTGCACAATATGGTATGACAAACGTACCCGACGAACTCCTTGAGAACTACTCGCAAGAGATGCTTAAGAGCAAAGAGTCGCGCGCACAATTGATAGACCGTGCTACTGAGGCTAAAATTCAAAATGCCATCAAGAATGCCGTAACTCTTGAAGAGAAAGAAGTCAGCACCGAAGAGTTTGGCAAACTCTTCCAAGAATAATTAATACAATACAGCAAATTAAACTGCCCGATATGATGCCTCATATCGGGCAGTTTTTATATCTTTGTTACGCAAAAGATTTTAATAACTAAAAAATAGCGGTAAAAAAGGTTGCACAACAGCGTTTGCCAATGTAATAATCAAATTTATTGCTATCTTTGTAGAAAAGATAGGAGGCGGCTCAGAACAAAAAACCAAATAAATTTAGTTTTTTATTCATTCTCCTTTCACTATCTTTGTAAAAGACTTTATGAAATAAAACAATCAAAACGAAAATAAAGATGAACAACGATTTCCGAAAATTTGCTGTACAGCACATGGGTATGAATGGTCTTGCCTTTGACCAATATGCTCAATACATCAACAACAGCTACCTTTCGCCATCAATTATGGAAGAGCGTCAACTCAATGTAACACAGATGGACGTATTCTCTCGATTGATGATGGACCGTATTATATTTCTGGGAACACCCATCGACGACTACACTGCCAATGTGATACAAGCGCAGTTGCTTTACTTGGACAGCGCCGATCCCGGCAAAGACATCTCTATCTACATCAACAGCCCCGGTGGCTCGGTATATGCAGGATTGGGCATATACGACACCATGCAATATGTAGGTAGTGAAATCTCTACCATCTGTACCGGTATGGCAGCATCAATGGCAGCCGTATTGCTGGTAGCCGGCGAGAAAGACAAACGATTTGCTCTGAAGCACTCTCGCGTGATGATACACCAACCTATGGGTGGAGCGCAGGGTCAGGCATCGGATATAGAGATAACCGCACGCGAAATACAGAAACTCAAGAAAGAGTTGTATACCATTATAGCGGAGCACTCGGGCAACGACTACGAGAAAGTGTGGCGCGACTCTGACCGCGACTATTGGATGACAGCTCAAGAGGCTTGCGAGTATGGTATGATAGACAAAGTACTCATAAGAGAGAAAAAATAAAATATGGCGAAAAAAGAAGATAGCGAGAAGTGTTGTCTTTGTGGCAGGGGAGAGACTGCCACACGCCCGCTCCTCACAGGTCGCAACGGTTCGATATGTTCCGATTGCGTACAACAAGCATACAATCTGTGCAAAGATGCCGGTTTGGTCAATGCCAATGACAAGAAAGCTGTTTCGCAGAAATGGGCTCTTGACCTTAACACCCTGCCACGTCCTACCGAGCTCAAAGAGTTTCTCGACCAATATGTCATAGGACAAGACGATGCCAAGCGCTACTTGTCGGTTGCAGTATACAACCACTACAAGCGCCTGCTACAACCCAAGAGCGCACAGAAGCAAGACGATGTAGAGATAGAGAAATCAAATATCATCATGGTAGGTCGCACCGGTACAGGCAAGACCCTCTTGGCTCGCACCATTGCCAAGATGCTCAAAGTGCCCTTTGCCATTGTAGATGCAACCGTTCTCACCGAAGCCGGTTATGTAGGCGAAGACGTAGAGAGCCTGCTTGTGCGCCTGCTACAAGCCACCGACTACGACGTTGCAGCAGCCGAACGCGGTATCGTGTTTATTGACGAGATAGACAAGATAGCCCGCAAAGGCGACAATCCCTCTATCACCCGCGACGTGAGTGGTGAGGGTGTGCAACAAGGGCTACTCAAGCTCTTGGAAGGTTCGGTCGTGAACGTACCGCCACAAGGTGGTCGTAAGCACCCCGAGCAAAAGATGATTGCGATAGACACCAAGAACATACTATTTATATGCGGTGGTGCATTTGAAGGCATCGAGCGCAAGATAGCTATGCGCCTCAATACCCATGTCGTTGGCTATAACAACAGCGCCACACAACAAATCGACCGCGACAACATGCTGCAATACATTGCGCCGCAAGACTTGCGAGCCTTCGGACTTATACCCGAAATTATAGGACGTCTGCCTATACTCACATATCTCGAGCCACTCGATGCAGCAGCATTGCGCCGCATACTCACCGAGCCACGCAACTCTATCATCAAACAATACATCAAACTATTTGAGATAGATGGAGTGGAACTGACGTTTGACGATAGCGTTCTCGACTATGTTGTAGAGAAAGCAATAGAGTACAAGCTCGGAGCTCGCGGATTGCGCTCGATAGTAGAAACAATCATGATAGATGCCATGTATGAAATCCCGGCATCAAAGACCCAAAAACTACATATCACACGCGAATACGCCGAGAAAAAGTTTGAAAGATGCAATAGATTGCAAATTTCATGAAAATTTTTACCAAAAAACTTGGCAGAGTTCGCATGTTATTTATAAATTTGTTTTGGGTATTGAAATAGCCCTATAAAGGTATCATCACAAATACTAAATTATGGCAGCAAAAAACAAATTAGTCGAAGCACTGAAACTCAACTTCGGGTTCGACACATTCAAGGGTAATCAAGAAGCTATCATCCGTAATCTGTTGGATGGAAAAGACACCTTTGTGCTTATGCCTACAGGTGGTGGCAAGTCGCTATGCTACCAACTGCCATCGCTCATGCTCGAGGGCACAGCCATTGTCATATCGCCACTGATAGCCCTGATGAAAAATCAAGTGGATGCCATGCGCAACTTCAGCGAAGAAGACGGCGTAGCACACTTTATCAACTCATCGCTCAACAAAGCTGCCATAGACCAAGTAAAGAGTGATATACTTTGCGGAAAAACAAAATTGTTATACGTAGCACCCGAGTCGCTCACCAAAGAGGAGAATATCGAGTTTCTCAAACAGGTGAACGTATCGTTCTATGCCGTAGACGAGGCACACTGTATATCGGAGTGGGGTCATGACTTCCGCCCCGAATATCGTCGTATACGTCCCATCATCAATGAGATAGGCTACAAGCCCGTCATCGCACTCACAGCAACGGCTACCCCCAAGGTGCAACACGACATACAGAAGAACCTCGGCATGACCGATGCTGCGGTATTCAAGTCGTCGTTCAATCGTCCCAATCTCTACTACGAAGTACGTCCCAAGACATCTAACGTCGATAAAGACATCATCAAATACATCAAGCAACAAGAGGGCAAGTCGGGTATTATCTATTGCCTCAGCCGTAAAAAGGTTGAAGAACTTGCCGAGTTGTTGTGTGTAAATGGCATTAAGGCTCTGCCATACCACGCCGGTATGGACTCTGCCACCCGGTCGGAAAATCAGGATGCCTTCCTACTTGAAAAAGTAGACGTAATTGTAGCAACAATAGCATTTGGTATGGGTATCGACAAGCCCGACGTGCGCTATGTTATTCACTACGACATACCCAAGAGCCTTGAAGGCTACTATCAAGAGACAGGTCGTGCCGGTCGTGATGGCGGTGAGGGACAATGTATAACATTTTACATCAACAAAGACTTACAGAAACTCGAAAAATTCATGCAAGGCAAGCCTATTGCCGAGCAAGAAATAGGCAAACAATTGCTTATGGAGACTGCGGCATATGCCGAGTCGTCACTGTGCCGTCGCAAGCTGCTCCTTCACTACTTCGGCGAAGAGTATAAAGAGGAGAATTGCGGCAATTGTGATAACTGTCTAAATCCGAAGAAACAAGTGGAAGCAAAAGATCTTTTATGTGCCGTTATTGAAACGGTTATAGCACTTAAAGAAGAATTTAAGACCGAATATGTCATTGACGTAATAATGGGTAAGAAAACCAACCAGATAACTGCATATCGCCACGACGAGTTGGAAGTATTTGGTTGCGGACAAACCGAAGATGACAAAACATGGAATGCCGTAATACGCCAAGCACTCATTGCAGGCTATCTTGTCAAAGAGATAGAAAATTACGGATTGCTCAAAGTAACAGAAGATGGCAAGGCATTCTTGAACAAGCCTCAACCGTTTAAGATTGTAAAAGACAACGACTTTGACGAAATAGAAGAAGAAGTACCCATAAAGGGAGGTGCATCGTGTGCAGTCGACCCCGAGTTATTCTCGATACTGAAAGACTTGCGCAAGAAGATGGCAAAACGTTTGGAATTGCCTCCATACATCATCTTCCAAGACCCGTCGCTCGAGGCTATGGCAACCACATATCCTATCACATTGGAGGAGTTGCAAAACATACCCGGAGTAGGTGCGGGCAAAGCCAAACGCTACGGCGAAGAGTTTGTCAAGGTAATTAAACTGCACGTTGATGAGAATGAAATTGAGCGTCCCGAAGACTTGCGCGTGCGCACCATAGCCAACAAATCGAAGCTGAAAGTATCTATCATTCAAGCCATTGACCGCAAGATAGCGCTTGACGAGCTGGCAGAATCGAAAGACCTTGACTTTGACGAGTTGCTCGACGAGGTAGAAGCCATCGTATACTCGGGCACCAAAATAAACATTGATTACTTCCTACGCGAGATTATGGAAGAAGATCATATCGAAGAGATTTTTGAATATTTCAAAGAGAGCGAAAGCGACAGCCTCGAAGAGGCAATCAACGAATTTGGTATGGATTATACCGAAGAAGAAATTCGTCTTATCCGCATAAAATTCCTCTCGGAAATGGGTAATTAAGATTTACGACCATTAAAAATTATATGAAGCATATACGCAACTTTTGCATCATTGCACACATCGACCATGGCAAAAGCACTCTTGCCGACCGCCTGCTCGAATATACCAACACCGTAGCCGGCAAGGACTTGCAAAATCAAGTTCTCGACGATATGGATCTTGAGCGCGAGCGTGGTATTACCATCAAGAGCCATGCCATACAAATGGAGTATGAGTACAAAGGAGAAAAATATGTATTAAACCTCATTGACACTCCGGGACACGTTGACTTCTCATACGAAGTATCACGTTCGATAGCCGCTTGTGAAGGTGCGCTACTTATTGTCGATGCGACACAAGGTATTCAGGCACAGACCATTTCAAACCTCTATATGGCAATAGAGAATGACTTGGAAATCATTCCTGTGGTCAACAAGGTAGACCTTGAGAGCGCTATGCCCGAGGAAGTGGAAGACCAAGTCATCGAACTTCTTGGTTGCGACCACGAAGACATTATACGTGCCAGCGGTAAAACCGGCATAGGCATAGAGGATATTCTGGCTGCCATTATCGAGCGCATACCCGCACCTGTAGGCGATGTAGATGCTCCGTTGCAATGCCTCATCTTCGACTCGGTGTTCAATCCTTTCCGCGGTATTATAGCTTACTTTAAGATATGTAACGGAACCATTCGCAAAGGCGACTTGGTAAAATTTGTTGCTACGGGCAAGGAGTATGATGCCGACGAGATTGGCGTATTGAAACTCGATATGTCGCCACGCAACCAACTCAGCGCCGGCGATGTTGGCTACATCATCTCGGGTATCAAAACCTCGCGTGAGGTAAAGGTGGGCGATACTATTACACACGTACAACGCCCATGCGATGCCGCCATCGACGGTTTTGAAGAGGTGAAGCCCATGGTGTTTGCCGGTGTGTATCCCATTGAAACAGAGGATTATGAAAACCTGCGTGCATCATTGGAGAAACTGCAACTCAACGATGCCTCGCTGACATTCCAACCCGAGTCGTCGGTAGCATTGGGCTTTGGCTTCCGATGCGGCTTCCTTGGCTTGCTACACATGGAGATTGTGCAAGAGCGCCTCGACCGCGAGTTTGACATGGATGTTATTACCACCGTACCCAACGTATCGTATATGGTGTACGACAAAAAGGGTAACAAAAGCGAGGTACACAATCCATCAGGGCTACCCGATATTACACTTATAGACCACATCGAAGAGCCTTATATACGCGCATCGGTCATCACAGTAACCGATTATATAGGTCCTATCATGACACTGTGTCTGGGTAAACGTGGTGAACTTATCAAGCAAGAATACATCTCGGGCAACCGCGTAGAACTGATATATGACATGCCTTTGGGCGAAATAGTTATCGACTTTTACGACAAACTGAAGTCTATATCGAAGGGCTATGCATCGTTCGACTACCACATACACGACTATCGCGAAAGCAAGTTGGTAAAGCTCGATATTCTGCTCAATGGCGAGAGTGTCGATGCCTTGTCGACACTTACACACGTCGACAACGCTGTAACATTTGGACGTCGCATGTGCGAAAAGCTCAAAGAGCTGATACCCCGACAACAATTTGACATCGCTATTCAAGCCGCCATTGGCGCCAAGATTATTGCCCGCGAGACTATCAAGGCAGTGCGCAAGGATGTAACCGCCAAGTGTTATGGTGGCGACATCAGCCGTAAGCGCAAACTGTTGGAGAAACAAAAGAAAGGAAAGAAACGAATGAAACAAATTGGTACAGTAGAGGTGCCTCAAAAAGCATTCCTTGCCGTACTGAAACTCGATTAATATAAGAAGTTATGAGTGATCAACGCTACAATCTACGAGGCGTATCGGCATCGAAAGAGGATGTACACAACGCCATAAAGAATATTGACAAAGGTATATTTCCGCGTGCCTTTTGTAAGATTATACCCGACATATTGGGTGGTGATGCCGAGTACTGCAACATCATGCACGCCGATGGTGCCGGCACAAAATCGTCGCTTGCCTATATGTATTGGCGTGAAACAGGCGACCTCTCGGTATGGAAAGGTATTGCTCAAGATGCCCTAATCATGAACATCGATGACCTGCTATGTGTAGGTGCAACAGACAATATATTGGTATCATCGACAATCGGTCGTAACAAACTCTTGGTTCCCGGCGAGGTCATTTCGGCTATCATCAACGGAACAGAAGAGTTGCTTGCCGAGCTACGTGCAATGGGTGTTAATGCCTATGCAACCGGTGGCGAGACAGCCGATGTAGGTGACCTCGTGCGCACTATCATTGTCGACAGCACAGTAACCTGCCGCATGCGACGTGCCGACGTCATTGACAACGCCAACATCGCCGCCGGCGATGTTATCGTAGGTATGGCATCGTATGGCAAGGCTACATACGAAAAAGAGTATAATGGCGGTATGGGTAGCAACGGACTCACCTCGGCTCGCCACGATGTATTTGCCAAATATTTGGCAGAGAAATATCCCGAGAGCTTCGACAACGCAGTACCCGACGAGTTGATATACTCGGGCGGACTGAAATTGACCGACAGCGTAGAGGGTGTTGAGATTGATGCCGGCAAATTGGTACTTTCGCCCACACGCACATACGCACCGGTTATCAAGAAGTTGCTCGACGTGATGCGTCCTCGCGTACATGGTATGGTACACTGCTCGGGCGGTGCTCAAACAAAAGTAATGCACTTTGTTGAGAACAAGCGCGTTATAAAAGACAATCTCTTCCCCATACCTCCGTTGTTCAAGACAATACAAGAACAATCGGGTACCGACTGGAAAGAGATGTACAAGGTATTCAACATGGGACACCGTATGGAAGTATATGTATCGCCCGAAGATGCTGCCCAAGTTATCGAGGTAGCTCGTGAATTTGGCATTGATGCACAGATTGTAGGTCGGGTAGAGGAGTGCGACCACAACGAGCTCATCATCGAATCGGAAACCGGAAGATACGTTTATTAAAAGAATAAAAAATTAAACTCATCGCATTATGTTGGTTATCGGTATAGCCGGAGGAACCGGCTCGGGAAAAACAACCGTAGTACGCAAAATTGTAGAGAGTTTCTGCGACGGCGAGGTTGCTGTGATACCACAAGACTCGTATTACAAAGATAGTAGCCATCTACCTCTCGAAGAGCGTCTTAAACTCAATTTTGACGAACCTGCGGCTATTGAGTGGGAATTGCTCGTTAAGCAATTAAAAGAGCTCAAAGCGGGCAAAGCAATAGAACAGCCCACATATTCATATATCACCTGTACCCGCCAGCCCGAAACCATACACGTTGAGCCTCGCGACATTATCATCGTTGAGGGTATACTCATCTTGTGCGACCCGGCATTGCGCGACATGCTCGACATGAAGATATTTGTCGATGCCGACAGCGATGAACGCCTCATTCGTGTTATCAATCGCGACATCATAGAGCGTGGACGTACTGTCGATATGGTGCTCGAGCGTTACGAGCGCGTGTTGCGCCCCATGCACTTGCAGCACATTGAGCCTACCAAGCGTTTTGCCGACCTTATTATCCCTCAAGGTGGACACAACCAGGTAGCTATTGACATGATGAAAGACTACATTTCGCACAAGCTCAACCGATAAGCACAGGATATTCACAAAGAGATTATAATGAGCTAAGAGGGATGCAAAACGATGTTTTGCCATTCCTCTTTTTTGTTAATAAAACCACAAATCTATGCCATATAAGCTACACATAAAACTATCCACAATACTAATTCTTTTCATCGCAATGATATGCGTGGCAGGATGCCAATCGCATAGCGGAAAGAATGGTAGTAACGCAACAGATGCCTATGACCTCGACTCGATAAAGGCGAGGGGAGAGCTACGCGTACTCACCTTGTCGAGTTCGACCTCATACTTCCTCTACAAAGGCGAGGAGCGCGGATATGAATATGAATTGGCAAAACGATTGGCAGACGACTTGGGGGTAGAGCTGAGAGTGATTGTTGCACACAACATATTACAGCTCACACAAATGCTACACGACAACGAGGGCGACCTCATCGCCTACGACATACCCATAACCGGCGATACCAAAACCCAACTGCGACACTGCGGACCGGAACGAATAAATGCACAAGTACTGGTACAATCGGCTCAAAATCCGATAACCGATGTAGTAGAGCTGGTAGGGAAAGATGTGTATGTAGAACGAGGCACAAAGTATGAAGAGCGGATAAACAATCTGAACAGCGAATTGGGAGGAGGAATCAATATACACTGTATCGACCGCGACACCATAGTTACCGAAGACCTTATAGAAATGGTATCGAAAGGCGAGATAGCCTATACACTTGCCGACGAAACATTGGCGCGCCTCAATCGTACATATTATAATAATATAAACATATTCTTGGCAGTCAGCTTTCCACAACGCTCGCAATGGGCTGTTCGCAACGACTCGCCACAATTGGCACAAGCCATAGACGAGTGGGCTGCCAACAACAGCGAGACCGACGAGATAAGAGCCATATCGAAACGCTACTTCGAGTCGAGCAAGCAATATGCCAACTCGTCGATTTTGTCGGTAGCAGAAGGGCGCATATCGGAGTATGACGAGATATTCAAACGAGAGGCAGCACAAATAGGATGGGATTGGCGCCTATTGGCATCTATAGCCTATCACGAATCGCGCTTTGACCCGACGGTAGTATCGTGGGCAGGAGCCAAAGGCATTATGCAACTGATGCCCGCCACAGCAGCAGCATTCGGGCTGGGATTGGATAGCATAGCCATACCCGAGCCCAATGTACGAGCAGCCGTAAAATCGTTAAAATCGGTCGAGAACAGTATGCAACGTATCAAAGACAATGACGAAAGAATGAAATTTATTCTTGCAGCATACAACTGCGGAGTAGGGCACGTGTTTGATGCCATTGCCCTCGCCGAGAAATATGGCAAAGACACCCAGACGTGGTATGGTGGCGTAGAAGAAGCCATACTGATGAAGACCAATCCCGAGTATTACAACGACGAGGTATGTCGATTTGGCTACCTACACGGACGACAAACAACCGCCTACGTGCGAGAGGTTATAAACCTATACAACTATTATTGCGAAAAAATACCAAAATAAATGTCTAAAAATAGGCTTAAAGTATAGTTTAAATCGAAAAAAATCACGATATTTGCAACCGTTTTGCGGATGAACTTCAATAACGACACGACAAAATTGTTTTTTTTGGAGTTATGCTTTTGAAATACAATAAAAAAGCTATATCTTTGCAATTCAAAAATTTAGAAAAAACATATTAATATAATCGTAAAACGTACAACAATGACAAAAGCTGACATCGTAAACGAAATTTCGAAAAGTACAGGTATTGAAAAAGTAGTGGTTCTCGAGACAGTAGAGAAATTCATGGAGACAGTAAAAGACTCTTTGGGCAAAGGCGAGAACGTATATCTAAGAGGTTTTGGTAGCTTCATCGTTAAGCAACGCGCTCAAAAAACAGCTCGCAACATATCTAAAAAGACTACTATCATCATACCCGCACACAATATTCCCGCGTTCAAACCCGCCAAAACTTTCATGAACGAGGTAAAATAATAAGTGGAAATATTTAACTTTTAATACATAAAGCTATGCCTAACGGTAAGAAAAGAAAAGGTCATAAAATGGCCACTCACAAACGCAAAAAAAGACTGAGAAAGAATCGTCATAAGAAGAAATAATAGAGTAATTCTATTCTTTTGATTGACAAACTTTCAAATGCAATCGTCGAAAAAGAACAAACTTATTGATTGTTTCGTCATAAGTTTGTTCTTTTCTTGATTTATTAAAAGGCTCAATAGAGGCAAGCCTATCACAATGCCTCTAACAAAGTAACCCCATATACAAATTATGTCATCGGAACTCGTAGTTGACGTACAACCCAAAGAAGTTTCTATTGCACTGCTTGAGGACAAACGCCTCGTAGAGTTGCAAAAGGAGCCTCATAATATATCGTATGCCGTAGGCAACATATATTTGGGTCGTGTCAAAAAGTTGATGCCGGGTCTGAATGCAGCATTTGTCGACGTAGGTTACGAAAAGGATGCATTCCTGCACTACCTCGATTTAGGACCATACTTTACCACCTCTGCCGTCTATACCAAGACACAACGTGGCGAGGGAAAGAAGAATATTCCTCTATCGAAGTTTACCATGCAGAAACCTCTCGAAAAAGAGAGCACCATTGCAGATGCACTGTCGGTAGGACAAGAAATTCTTGTACAGATTACCAAAGAGCCCATCTCCACCAAAGGCCCTCGACTCACAGCCGAGATATCGTTTGCGGGACGTTTCTTGGTACTCATACCCTTTGCCGACAAAGTATCTGTATCACAAAAAATCAAATCGAGCGAAGAACGCGCTCGATTGCGACAACTCATCCAAAGCATCAAACCCAAGAACTTCGGAGTCATCGTGCGCACCGTAGCCGAAGGCAAACGTGTAGCCGAGCTTAACAACGAGATGAAGTCGCTCGTAAAGAGCTGGGAAGAGAGCATTGAGTGCGCTCGCAAAAAAGAGAAAGCACCGGCTTTGATATACGAAGAGACCAGCCGTGCAGTTGGTATGTTGCGCGACATATTCAGCCCGTCGTTCGAGAATATATATGTAAACGACCGAGCTGCCTATCAGCAAATACACAACTACGTAAGCATTATTGCTCCCGAGTTGGAAGGTATCGTAAAACTTTATGACGGCGAGTTGCCTATCTTCGACAACTTCGGATTGACCAAACAGGTAAAATCGTCTTTTGGCAAGACCGTCTCTTTCAAAAGCGGAGCATACATCATCATTGAGCACACCGAAGCCCTGCACGTAATAGACGTGAACAGTGGTAACCGCTCAAAAAATGCCACTAACCAAGAAAGTAATGCTATTGAAGTGAACCTTAATGCTGCCGAGGAGATAGCCCGACAACTACGTCTGCGCGATATGGGTGGCATTATTGTCATCGACTTCATAGACATGAACGAAGCAGAAAACCGACAACGCCTATACGACCGTATGCGCGAACTGATGGCGACCGACCGCGCCCGTCATAACATTCTGCCTCTCACCAAGTTTGGACTGATGCAAATCACCCGCCAACGTGTAAGACCGGCTCTCGACATCACTACCAGCGAAGAGTGCCCCACTTGTCATGGCAATGGCATCATTCAACCTTCATTGCTCTTTACCGACCGTCTTGAGGATAAAGTAGCATACATGGTACACAAACTCAAGAAAACCAACTTCAAGCTACACGTGCATCCTTATGTAGCAGCCTATCTTGACAAAGGTGGATTGTTTTCATTGAAATGGAAATGGAAATGCAAATATTCGTTCCGCTTCAAGATTATCCCCGACCAATCGCTCGCTCTGCTCGAATATCGTTTCTTCGACAGCGACCGTAATGAACTTGACATGAAAGAAGAGGTTGATATCAAGCAATAGACAATATCACTTCTTGAAAAGTACGCACGCGCGATAACAACAATGCTTGTTATCGCGCGTTGGCGTTTAGCGGACAAAGGGTAGGGTCAACACCTCCTTGCAGCATAAAAAAGCCGGTCGTACTTGTTGAGCACGACCGGCTTTCACTATAAACTATTTAATTGATCGATTATTATCCGCAACGAGAAGTACCGCAGTTGGTGCAGATGAGACAACCTTCTTGATAGATAAGGCTCTCTTGCTTGCAGTTGGGGCAAGTTTGTCCGCTGGCTTGAGTACCGTTGGGCAGGTATTTTTTCAACGCACGTTCCACACCGTTTTTCCAAGTATTGATTGTCTGGCTATCGAGCTCAAGACTACCTACAAGCTTCATTACTTGGTCGATAGGCATGCCATAACGCAACACACCCGAGATGAGCTTGGCATAGTTCCAATACTCGGGATTGAACTTGTCTGACAAGCCTTCGATTGTAGTTTTGTAACCACGTTTGTTGACAAATTGGAAGTCATAGCGTTTGTTACCATCGGCATCTACAGCTTTGATAATCTTACCCTTAGTAACGTTTTTGGGGCAGAAAATACCATCTTCATCGTCGGCAAGACCGGTAAAGATTTCGTATGGTTTGTCGTCGAGCAATCCTACAAAAGCAATCCATTTCTCTTTGTTATTTTGGAAACGCACTACATCGGCTTCCAACTCGATAGGACGCTTATGGGCGATAACGGGCAGCTCGGCAATAGGAGCAGCAACGGCAGCAGCAGCCTCGGCAGCTTTGCGTTTTTCTTTTTCTTCTTTCTCCTTGCTTACCGAAATGAGCACACCCGAGCGAGAGCCATCGCGATATACGGTACAACCTTTACATCCCGAACGCCAAGCCTCTACGTAGAGGTCATTAACAAGCTCTTCGCTCACATCGTTGGGAAGATTGATTGTTACGCTGATTGAGTGGTCGACCCACTTTTGTACACGACCTTGCATGCGCACCTTTTGCAACCAATCGACATCGTTCGATGTAGCTTTGAAGTAGGGCGACTTGGCTACAAGCTCGTCAATCTCTTCTTGCGTATATTTCTTGTTCTCATCATATCCGTTGGCTTTCATCCAAGTGAGGAACTTGTGGTGGTATACAATATACTCCTCAAATGCATCGCCATTCTCGTCCCAGAAGTCGGGATGTACATCGGGGTCGTTGGGGTTTACCTTACGACGGCGCTTGTAGACGGGGAGGAATACCGGCTCTATACCCGATGTAGTTTGAGTCATAAGGCTTGTAGTACCGGTAGGAGCAATGGTAAGACATGCAATATTGCGACGACCATACTTTTGCATCAACTCGTACAACTCGGGATCTGCTTCACGCATACGATTGATGAAAGGATTGTTTTGTTCGCGTTTAGCATCGAAAATTTCAAAAGCGCCACGCTCACGAGCCAACTCTACCGACGAACGGTATGCAGCAAGTGCCAATGTGCGGTGCACATTTACCGACATTTCGGTAGCCTCTTCAGTACCATAACGCAATCCGAGCGAGGCTATCATATCGCCCTCGGCAGTAGTACCTACACCGGTACGACGACCTTGCAATGTGCGAGTGCGTATCTTATTCCACAAGTTCAACTCGGTGTGTTTCACCTCGTCGGTCTCGGGGTCGGCAGCAATCTTTTCGATAATCTTCTCGATTTTTTCCATTTCGAGGTCGATGATATCGTCCATCATGCGTTGAGCCTTGGCGATATGCGACTTGAATAGGTCGAAATCGAAGTATGCTTGGGGAGTGAAGGGATTTACAACATATGAATAGAGGTTAACAGCCAACAAACGACAGCTATCGTAGGGGCACAAAGGTATTTCGCCACAAGGGTTGGTCGATACAGTTTTAAAGCCGAGGTCGGCATAGCAATCGGGTACAGACTCGCGTGTGATGGTATCCCAGAACAATACACCGGGTTCTGCCGATTTCCATGCATTGTGCACAATTTTGCGCCATATCTCACGAGCATTCACCTCTTTGGTAACGGTAGGATCGGTGGCATCAATGGGGTATTGTTGTACGTATGGCTCGCCCGAAACGGCTGCCTCCATAAATTTATCATCAATTTTCACCGATACGTTGGCACCTGTTACCTTGCCTTCGGTCATCTTGGCATCAATAAAGGCCTCAGAGTCGGGGTGCTTGATAGACACAGTGAGCATCAATGCGCCACGACGTCCGTCTTGAGCAACCTCACGAGTAGAGTTGGAGAAGCGCTCCATGAAAGGAACAAGACCGGTAGATGTGAGAGCAGAGTTCTTTACAGGAGAGCCTTTGGGACGTATGTGCGAAAGGTCATGACCCACACCGCCGCGGCGCTTCATCAATTGTACTTGCTCTTCGTCAATCTTAATGATACCACCATAAGAGTCGGGCTCACCGGTAAGACCTACAACAAAACAGTTTGACAAAGAACCTATCTGGAAGTTATTGCCAATACCTGTCATGGGGCTGCCTTGCGGAACTATATAGCGGAAATGCGCCATAAGGTCGAACAATTCTTGTGCCGACATGGGGTTGTTATACTTTTGCTCGATGCGTGCTATTTCGTTTGCCAAACGCCAATGCATGTCATCGGGAGTTTTTTCATAGATATTACCAAACGAATCTTTCAAGGCATATTTGTTAACCCAAACACGGGCGGCAAGTTCATCGCCTTTGAAGTATTCGAGCGACGCAGCAAAAGCCTCGTCATAAGTGTACGTCTTCTGTTCCACTATTCCTAAATTATAAATCGTTAATAAAATATGTTGTAAAGGGGATTTGTGTTCTCCAAAATTGCAGTGCAAGTATAAGCAAAATATTTCAATCCTATACACTTTTACTCAAACTTTTTTCATATCAAAAATACAAAGTTTTCCATTTTAAAATATAACCACCTGATTTTGTGATATATAAAATTTTAAAAACAAGAAAAAGTTTCCCAAAATGGAAAATTTGTAGGTATCACAATTTTTCAAATTTGCAAATTTTGCAAGCAGGCAATTATATGTTATTAAACATATTTACGCACCTGTGTTTTCATAAAAATATCTGCTATTGACAAACAACAAACCAATAGAGTTGTTATAAATACTACTATAATATATACTATAATGTGTACATTCTGTTTTTTACTACTCACTTTTATAACATATACGTCGGCGGCAAGCCAAGAACCTCAATATTTAAATGACACACCACCGTTTGAATTGATAGCTTTACCATACTCGACCGATGCTCTTGAGCCGACAATAAGTGCACAAACATTGGAGTTGCATCATGGCAAGCACCTGAATGGATATGTCAACAACCTGAACAGGCTTATTAGCGGTAGTCCTTACGCACAAATGTCGCTTCTGCAAATTGTTGTACAATCGGACAGCTCGATTTTCGACAACGTTATCTTCAACAACGCCGGTCAACTGCTCAATCACAACCTCTATTTCACTCAATTTACGCCACAATCCGACAACTATCCACAAGGGATGTTGCAGGATGCTATCTTGAGCGAGTGGGGTAGTTTTGAAAACTTCAAAAGCGAATTTAACCGAAACGGCGCAGAACTATTTGGCTCGGGGTGGGTATGGCTGGCTGCCGACCACGAGGGCAAACTCTACATCGTACAAGAGCCCAATGGTGGCAATCCTATCACCAAGGGACTAATACCATTGCTAGGCATAGACGTGTGGGAGCACGCCTATTATCTCGACTATCAAAACCGCCGCTCGGAGCATCTCGATGCATTATGGAATATCATAGATTGGCGCATCATTGAAGAGCGATACGAGGCATCGGGTGCTGCCGGCAACAACTGCCAAGAGACCATCAAAGAGCCGGAAAGCGAGATATAAAACTTACAGATGCATCTCATTATAGAGAAACTTTAATAATTCAACCATCACATTATCTCTGATAGTTATTTTTATTATTACCTTTGTCTTGCCACAAGGGTAATATTTTTATCACATTATGAAAAAGCCTATAATATTCATCACCTCTATACTTATGCTATTGGTGCTTGTGTGTTGCGAAACGCCCACCGAAAACGAGACAGACCGCACAACAACATCGGACGACGGAAGAGGTACTATCGGCGATAGCAGATATCTGCCACAGATATTCTTTTCGACACCGCAAATAACCATAAAAGAGGCGTTTGAAGGGATGCCTACTACTATAAGTTTCGAAGTAAAAAGCAACAATGTACGCAGAAATGACAAGGTGAGCGCAACTATCGCATTCGACAATAGCAGTTATCCCGCCGAAATGAGAGCGACAGAAGGGACACACTTTACGACAAATAGTCAAAAGACTCTTACCTTCGACAACGAACATAGAAGCCATACTATTGCCATTACCATCATCGACAACGAGTTACTGACGGTCGACCATTATTTTGACATCGTTTTTACAGACACTATTAGCTGCATAACTACCACACCCAATCGTCTATCGGTAAAAATCATTGATGACGAAAATCCTATCAATATGCTATGCGGCAAATACAATGCCACAGCTCAAGCGACAACCGATAATAGTGATGTTGATGAAGAATATTGGGAGGCAAGCATCACTCATGACGAGATAGAGGACAACTTACTAAACATACATCCCATTTGCACATATAAAGGTATTGGATTTCAATACATTTCGCCGGTACAAGCCTCCGTCAATTTAGAAAACCAAACATTAGAAATAGAATATGGGCAGGAGCTTTTTTATAGCGCTTCGACCGACAACAGATACGTGTTCACTGGCGTTACTGCCAACAACACACCCATTACCGAGGGTAGCGCAGTAGCGACATTTTATACCGACGAGACAGGGAAAATCGTTATCGAATTTCATGACAACGTGGGCATAACAAATCTTACCGACGACCATCTATCGCCGATTGTTGTAAAGAAGATAGAAAACCTACGGTTTGAAATAAAATAGCGACAAGCCAAGAGAAAGGGTATTACAACATCAACTTGTGCAGACTATCGGATATTGTCGGCTTGCTCAATCCAAATCAACCACCGTAATACCGGCGCCACCAAGTTGTATATGCTCGTCGGCAAAATGAACAACACCTTTCACCGTCTTCAGGTATTGTCGTATAGCCATTCGCAACGCGCCTGTACCCGTACCATGCAGAATACGCACCCTGCCACAACCTACTTGTATAGCATCGTCGATAAAATAGGTAATAGCCTGCAAAGCCTCGTCGACCCTCATTCCACGCACATCTATTTCGTTGGTAAACGATAGTTGTTTCTCGCGCATATCATCGGTAGTTGCCGCACTGATAAAGGTCGATTTACGAGCAGCCTCTCGTTTGAGTTGATTGCGACCCACTTTCTCCAATCGGTCGCGCTTTATCTTCGACTGCACCATACCAAAAGCCACAGTAGCCTCACGCTCGGTAAGGGCTATCACTTCACCAACAGCATTTTGTCCTTTAATACGCACAGCATCGCCAACGGCAATGGTAAGTGGCACTTCCTTCTTCTCGGGCTGCGGTTCATTGCGCTTTTGTTGCTTGCGCTGTTCACGCTCTTTCAGTTTGCGTATCTCACGCTGTATCTTATCTTCTTCGGCTGCAGCAGCATCCTCGGCAGCAATCTGTCGCTTAAACTCGTCGAGTTTTTTACGCGCCTCCTTGGTGCGCTCCTTGTCGGCTTGCGCCTCGCGTATCTCTTTGATAGTGCTCTCTATACGTGTATTGGTATCGGAGAGAAGGGCACGCGCTTCATCTTTAGCCTTGGCAAGCCACTCTTTGCGCTCGCGGTCGATGCGTTCAAGATTTTGCGTATAGCGATTGGTAAGCTCTTCGAGCTGTTTCTCTTTCTGGCGAATATTCTGACGTTTGTTTTCCCAATATCGCTTATCACGCACAATGTCTTGCAAATATTTGTCCATCGAAATATAATCACTACCCACCTTGTCGGAGGCGTCGGATATGATATCTTCGGGCAAGCCTATTTTGCGAGCAATCTCAATGGCAAACGAACTACCAGGATTGCCTATTGACAAGACAAAGAGCGGCTGCATGTGATGGCGGTCATAAAGCATTGCTCCATTGACAATACCCTCGGTATTCTCGGCAAAATGCTTCAGATTTTGATAGTGTGTAGTAATAACGCCATAAGCTCCTCGACGATTGAAACGGTCGAGCAATGCCTCGGCAATAGCACCACCTATTTGCGGCTCGGTACCACCGCCAAACTCGTCAATAAGCAACAACGAGCGCTCGTTGCAATTACGCACACACTGCTTCATGTGCGAAAGGTGCGAGCTATAGGTACTCAGGTCGTCCTCGATAGACTGTTCATCGCCTATATCTATAAAGATGCTATCGAATATACCCATGTGCGAGTTGTCGTACATAGGTACAAGCAATCCGCATTGCATCATGTATTGCAAAAGCCCCACCGTTTTGAGGCACACCGACTTTCCACCTGCATTGGGACCCGATATGAGCAATATGCGATTTTTATTATCGAGGGTTATATCCAGAGGAACAACATCCTTGTGCTGACGGCGCAATGTGAGCAAGAGTAGGGGATGAATGGCATGATACCACTCTACCTGACATTCGCGCTCGACGTGTGGCAACGTTGCATTGATATCTATTGCAAACAATGCCTTGGCTCGGATGAAATCTATCTCGGCAAGGAAATCGTAAGATAGCGCAATATCATCGGCATAAGGGCGCAACTTGTCGGTAAAAGCCGTAAGTATACGCACAATCTCGCGGCGCTCCTCAATCTCCAATTCACGAATGTGGTTGTTAGCCTCAACCACCTCGGCAGGCTCGATATATACAGTCTTACCACTTGCCGACTCGTCGTGTACGATACCATGTATCTTGCGCTTAAACGTAGGCAGTACAGGTATCACCAAGCGACCATCGCGCATCGTGGGCGCTACATCCTTGTCGACATAACCTTCATTTTGTGCCTTGCGCAGAATGGTATTCAGCGTGCGAGACAACCCTGCCATTGTAGCCGACAAATTGCGACGTATGGCAAGCAACTCGGGCGAAGCGTTGTCGCGTATACCACCTGTCTTGTCGAGTATAAGATCTATCTCATTGGTCAGTTGCGGATATATTGCCACGTCGCCTGCCAAAGCCGACAAATAGGGGTAAAGAGGAGCCTCGTCGTCGGAGGTCTTGAAGAACGATACCAATCGACGTATTGTTTCGAGCGAGCGACGAAGATCGTACATCTCGGCAACATCCATAAACGTACCCTCTACACGAATACGCTTGAGCATAGGGCGCACATCAAAAAAGAAGTCGGTAGGAAATTCCTCATCGCCACTTTCTATACGCAGCATCTCCTCGGTGCGATGTAACAGAGTGAGGATAGTATCATAATCGGTCTTATAGACCATATCGCTCACAAGTTCTTGACCCAAATTGCTCAGGCACAAGCCTTGCAGTATACTGCGTATCTGGTCGAAACCTATTTTATGTTCGTAATTGTCGGGATATATCACGCTAAATAACTTGTTGTTTTCAACTGCAAAAATACAAAATTAAATGATAGACAGCCTTATAAAACTTACTCGTCGTTTCTCCACCGCCATACGGGTAGCAAATCAAACAAACGTAGGATGCGCTTGTTGCCACACTCCTTTATTTTATATAGGCATATACCCATTACAGAGTAATGATATACGGTAATATTGCGGTATTTATTGGGTATTGCTATGTTGTGTTGGGTGGCGTATTCAACCATAGCCCGGTGTGCTTGATACTTTTGTCGCTGCTTCTCAACGGTTTGACAAGCCTTGACGGTAGAGGCATTATTGAGCACATAACGATAGTGCAAACCGGGGACAGTAACCAATCGACCACTCTCGCACAATGCACGCAGCACAAACATTACATCTTCATACTGCACACCTTCGGCAAAGCGCAAACCGATTTTATCGAGAAACTCTCGACGATACAATTTATTGACCGGATGAAAATCGGGTGGACAATTACAGAGGCGTAGTTTTTCATCGGCTTGCTCGGCTATTATCGTATCGGTGTACGATATGACCATGCGACCACCTACCGGTTTTTCTTTGTATATTCCGCACATGGCAATATCTGCCGAGGCATCTTGCGCTGCACGATATAGACGCTCGAAGTAATCTGTTGGTATATAGTCGTCGCTATCTACCATGCCAATATACTCGCCTTGGGCTATTTTCATTGCCTCGTTGCGAGCCTTGCCTTGACGGCCATTGGCTTGCGTAATCACTTTGATACGCGCATCGGTGGCTGCCCATTCGTTGAGCACTGCCAATGATGTGTCGGTAGAACCATCGTCGACACAGATTATCTCTATATCGCGCAGTGTCTGTTCTACGACACTCTTAAGACACCGAGGCAGTAGCGCAGCAGTGTTATATACCGGTATGAGAATACTTACTTGAGGCATTTTTGTGTGGATGTAATTTCTTTATGGTACAAAGATACGACAAAGAAACGAAAGTGAGTGCGAAACAAGAGAGATAAGATAGAAGGAAATAGAATAAGATGTAAAAGATGAATAAGATAGGCTGCGCCTCGGGATAAAAAATAAACAAGTTTATTTTGTTCTCCGCTCGGCTTGTTATTGCACTACTTTGGCTTACGCCCAAGATAGGCTGCGCTCGGGTGAAAAAATAAGTAAACTTATTTTGTTCTCCGCTCGGCTTGCACTATCTTTGCCAAATAAAGAGAGTCATGACATCGGAAAGAGCAGCTATGAAAGTATTGGCAGTATATCAAAGAGAGAATACAAGCATATCGGTTATTTATAAACGACTGATTGGCGAGCTATCTCGATATGCCGACGTTGACGTACTCACCGATTATGAGGATGATTGTGGCTACGGATCAGATAAGATAAATAATGTCTACATAAGACCTGTATCGGCACGCTATCGTGGTTTAGACCGCCGTTTCTTACAATGGCTTGCAATACAGCCCATGAGTGAACGATGGAGTCGCAAGGTTGCCCCGACATTGCCTAATGACTATGATGTAGTTCTGTCTTTTGTATGCAACTCGCAGTTGTTGCCTGCCATTTTCGGACAATACTTCTCACAACAGACGGGATGTAAATTTGCCATTTACACCGTTGATGCCATACCGGCGCCGGGTGGTTGGAATAGAAAATTGAACGAATACAGCCACAAGCTCAAGGTTGTAAAGAGATACTTCTCGGCAGCCGATTATGTAGCTGCATCCAACAAGCACATGCTGGCATTTCAGCTCACAACATTCAAGCACAAAACAGGGTTGAGAAGCAATGTATTGCTCACTCCGTCGCCCGATACTACATACAATTACCCCATATCGAGCGAAGACATCTTCTTATACACCGGCAATCTGTATGGGCTACGCAACCCCGACTATGTGCTGACTGCTTTTAAGCATCTGCTGAAGGTGTATCCTCAAGCACAATTCATCTTTATAGGTATGAAGATGAAGTTGAAACGTATCGACAAGATACTCACGCCTCAAGAGAAAGAGCACATACACATCCTCAACCAGACCGACGACCTTGCACCGCTATTCAGCCGAGCAAAGGTATTGGTAGACATTGATGCCGACCTCGAAAAAGACCCATTCCTATCGAGCAAGATTGTTACCTACCTCAAGGTCAATCGTATGATTGTGTGCGAGACAGGACACGACACACCTTCGCGCGAGATGTTTGCCGGACTAAAGACCATCATCCAATGCGACCACAACGCCGACAGCCTATACAACGGCATGAAACGCGCGCTCGAGATGGCAAGCAAACAACAAGACTACTCGGAGCGAAAAGAGTTGATAAAAGAGTTCTCTACCGAACATGTAGGAGCTATATTGTGGAGCGACATGCAGCAGTTGTGCGACATTGATTAACAACCAAAGGCTATGAAAATTCTCGTAATATATCAACGCTCGGGTGCAGGTATATCAGTCATCTACAAACGATTGATATGCGAATTGGCAAAAAATGCTGAGGTTGATGTTCTGTCCGATCAAGAAGATATTGAGAGATATACAGGTTGTGGCATCCGCAACTTGTATACACAACCCTATACCTACAATATGAAGGAATGGGATCGCAAGTTTATAAAAAGGGCAGGGCGATTTCTTGTGTCGGAGTGGTGGGCTCATAAGGTAAGCAAAGTGATTGCCAACGATTATGATGTGGTATTGTCTTGCCTCACCAGCACACAACTTCTCCCATGCGCCGGTGGAGCGTATATTGCCAACAAGTTGAAATGCAAATATGCCATATATGCAGTAGATGCAATACCCGGTCCGGGCGGATGGACACCACCTAAGATATACAAATGGCGCATGAAAGCTGTAAGGAAATACTTCCCGAAAGCCGACTATGTAGCATCATCCAACAAGCACATGCTCGACTTCCAGCTATCTACATTTGAGCACAAAGCGGGACTTATAAGCAATGTATTATTGACCCCATCGCCCAACGAAACATACGAATATCCTATATCGAAAGAGAACATATTTCTCTACACCGGCACGCTGTATGGACTGCGCAACCCTCGCTATATTATCTCAGCATTTAAACGCATCCTTGCAACATACCCCGATGCGCAACTACTATTTGTAGGTAAGGTCTTGGAGCTTGGGGATGCCGAAGGTATACTCACTGCAGAGGAGCGCAAACGCATATCTATACTACCGCATACCGACGACCTTGGAGCTCTGTTCAGCCGAGCAAAGGTATTGGTAGACATTGATGCCGACCTCGAAAAAGACCCATTCCTCTCGAGCAAGATTGTTACCTACCTCAAGGTCAATCGTATGATTGTGTGCGAGACAGGACACGACACACCGTCGCGCGAGATGTTTGCCGGACTAAAGACCATCATACAATGCGACCACAACGCCGACAGCCTATACAACGGCATGAAACGCGCTCTCGAAATGGCAAACGAACAACAAGACTACTCGGAGAGAGAAAGTCTGATAAAAGAATTCTCTGCCGAATACGTTGGGGCAAAGTTGTGGAAAGACTTGCTGAAGGTGTGTGGCAAACAAGAATAAACAAGAAAATAATTTAAGCACAATACATGGAAAGCAAAGTGATAAAAGTACAGCTCACACCACAATCGGGACTGATACTCGAAGGAGGTGGCATGCGGGGTGTATTCACTTGCGGTGTACTCGACAATCTGATGGAGCGTGGCATCCGATTTCCATATACAATAGGTGTAAGCGCCGGAGCTTGCAATGGGCTATCGTATATGTCAAACCAGAAGGGTAGGGCAAAGTATAGCAATATCGACTTGTTGGATAAACACCGCTACATAGGTATCAAGCAGTTGATTACCAAAGGTAATATAATGGATTTTGACTTACTGTTTGACGAGTTTCCCAACAAGATAATTCCATACGACTACCAAGCATACGCACAGTGTAGCGAACGCTATGAAATGGTAACAACCGACTGCACCACCGGCAAAGCATGCTACTACGACGAGAAAAACGACCCCGACCGCATCATCGACATTGTGCGGGCATCGAGCAGCCTGCCATTTGTATGTCCTATTGCATACGTCGACAATCGTCCCATGCTCGACGGCGGCATAGCCGACTCTATTCCTTTGCTACGAGCAAGACAACTCGGGTACGACAATAATGTAGTGGTGCTCACTCGCAACAAAGGCTATCGCAAGTCGGCTCGTCCTACAACCGTACCATTCTTCATGTATCGCAAATATCCGGCTCTGCGCCAAGCAATACAAGAGCGCAATGCACTATACAACAGCCAAATGGATATGATAGAGACTTTGGAAGAGCGAGGCAAAATAACCGTTATTCGCCCATTGCAGCCCATCGTTGTAGACCGCATGGAACGCGACACTGCCAAACTGCTCGACCTTTACAATCAAGGTTACAACATCGCAGCCAACATCCAATTTATATAAGAGTAATAACATAAAAGCCAAAAGTATATGATAAAACACATCGTCATGTGGAAACTCAAGCCCGAGGCTGAAGGTCGCACAGCACAAGAGAATGCCCAATGGATGAAGGAACACCTCGAGGCTCTTATGGGTATAGTGCCCGAACTGTTATCGTGCGAAGTAGGTATTAACGTGGCAGAAGGAAACTACGATGCTTGTCTTATATCGACTTTCGAGTCGTTGGAAACACTCGACATCTACAAGAAACACCCTGCACACGTCGAGATTTCGACCTACTGCAAGAAGATAAGAGAGTCGCGCGTGGTTTGCGACTTTGAGATATGATGAAAGTTGAATGTTGAGAGCTGAGAGGTTAGAGTTGAGAGAAACGTGCGGAGCACGTGTTGAGGGCTGGAAGCCCTAAATATAGTATCCGCCTACGAGCCAAGCGAAGCGACGGCGAAGTGGGCGGAAAGTGATACCACCAAACCTTCCGTCGGTGCAGAGGGTATGGCATGCCACGACGTTACTTCCGGCGGAAAGATAACATACGTTGAAGCTTATATCACACAAGAGCGACCCTGCATCAGCGCAAGGTCGCTCTCATATCTTATGTAAGTTTTCGGGTTATATGCGTGCCTT
>JAFUOV010000016.1 GCA_017481745.1 Bacteroidaceae bacterium | reverse complement strand
TGTCGGGGTGACAGGATTCGAACCTGCGACCCCCTGGTCCCAAACCAGGTGCGCTACCGGACTGCGCTACGCCCCGAACATTGGTGCAACAACTGCACGTTTTCTGCTTTTACAAATATCGGATTGCTTCGAGATTTGAACAAATAAGGTGTATCGTTATGATACACCTCGTTGTGGAGTATAGCGGACTCGAACCGCTCACCTCGACACTGCCAGTGTCGCGCTCTAGCCAGATGAGCTAATACCCCTTGCTTTTGCGTTGCAAAGATACGTTCTTTTTCTGTTCTGTGCAATAGTGATTGTAATTTTTTTTGATTTTCTGTGGTTTTGCTGCCCTACGTGCCTTCTGCGCAAGAAATATTGTTGCTATTTTGTCCGAACAGACACGAAATGTGAGGTTTTTTATGTATGTTTGTACCCAACATTTTACTATTCTTATTTATGCTTATATACAATACTACATATCATTGCGAGCAGGCTTGTTATGACGAGTTTGTCGAGTGGTTGCGCAAGGAGTATATTCCTGTCGCAGTGCAACATGGTGCTATATCGGCGCCTCGTATGTCGCGCATCTTGGCTCATGAGGAGAATGAGGGCGTGAGCCTTTCATTGCAGTTCTCTACTGCCGATTTCGATGCTTTGTCGGCTTGGTACGATGCTTGTGGCGCAACGTTGGTAGCCTCGCTCGAGAAGAAATTTCAACAACGTGTTGTTGGCTTTTCGACCATTATGCAAGAGATTGATTTGTAATAACCTATGAGCGACAGCATTGCCATCAATCGTCCAACCAAAGCCGAGCGTATCATCATTGGTATCGACCCGGGTACACACATCATGGGCTATGGTGTGGTGCGCGTGTTCAATGGTAAGCCCGAGTTGGTAACGATGGGTGTCATAGAATTGAGTCGTTTTGAGAGCCATTATCTGCGTTTGCGCCGCATCTTTGAGCGTGTGCAAGGACTTATCACACAATATCTGCCCGACGAAATGGCTATTGAAGCACCGTTCTTTGGTAAGAATGTGCAGTCGATGCTGAAGTTGGGTAGGGCGCAAGGGGTAGCCATGGCGGCTGCGCTGTCGCGCGATATACCTATATGCGAGTATGCCCCACTGAAGATAAAGATGGCTATCACAGGCAACGGACAAGCATCGAAAGAGCAGGTGGCAGAGATGCTGCGCCGTACGTTGAAAATTCCTCAAGAGAGCATGTTGCCACAGCTCGATGCCACAGATGGCTTGGCGGCTGCCATGTGCCATTTCTACGAAACATCGCGCCCCATAAGTATGCCTAAGGGTGCAAAGGATTGGAAATCTTTTATTGCGCAGAACCCCGATAAGGTTGTTAAGAGATAAAAACAAATCCCCACGACTTACATCGCGGGGATTGTTTGTTATTGACCGACACAAAGTAGTCGGCTGCTACCTCGGTATCTGTGGCTTATTCTTGTGTCTCTTCCCAATTGGTGAAGGCATCCATGATGACAGTAGGACGACCATCCTCGGTGAAAGCACCAAGCTTGTATTGCGAAGGCTTGCACTCGGGCTCCCAGTAGAATACACCTTTGCAACGACCATTGGTTTCGTTGATGCTCTCGCGTATCACACGAGCAAGTTGGCGACGACCCTCTTCGAGAACTTCGGGGCGTGTCTCGTCGACCATAAAACCTGTTTCGACAATCATTACATCGCAACCAAATTTCTCGCTCACGTGGCGGATATTCTCGATACAATCGGTGATGGTTGTCTCGGCATCGTCGCGATAGCCACCTTCCATAGCCCAGTAGGGGTACAACGACATACCTATCATATCCCATTTTGCGCCGTTATCCTTGAGTATGCCGAGGTTCCAATCGTACAACTCGCGATCGAAACCGTTGTCAAGGTGTACTATTACGATAGCTTCGGGGAAAATTTGCTTGCAAGCATCGTAGCCTGTGGCAAAAAATCCGGCATATTGCTCGGGGTTGTTGATGGCGTGTCCCATCGACTCGGTGATGGTTGTGTTGCCATTCTCATCGACCTCGGGCCAGCCGAGCTCGTTTGATTTGACACTCCACAAGAAGCCAAATCGGGTTTCGTTACCTACTTGTATCCATTTGGGCTCAATACCGTTGTCCTTCAGATATTGCAATACCTCGATAGTGTGAGCTGCAAGGTCTTCTTTCATTTGCTCATACGAGTGTCCGCTCCACGATGCAGGTATGTTTTGTTTGTTGGGATCAGCCCACCAATCGCTGTAGTGGAAGTCGACCATAATCGCCATGCCCAACTCTTTGGCGCGTTGACACTTCACGAGAAGGTCTTCTTTGTTGCACCAATTGCCATGGGCAGAGGGGTCTACCCATACGCGTAGGCGCACTGCATTCAATCCCATTTCCTTCATCAAAGCGGTACATTCGCGCTCCTCGCCGGCATTGTTATATAACTTGTGTCCGTGAGCCTCCATCTCGGTTGCCCAACTGATGTCGGCACCCAACCAGAAGTCGGGCTCTTTTTGTTGTTCGGGTTGGCTGCAAGAAGCCATGCCAAGCACAGCGGCTGCAGCAATGAACAATGTGTGAAGTTTCTTCATGATGTTGTTGTTTTATATGTAGCGAGAGCATGCCTTATGGCACACTCTCGCATTTGGTTTTCTCTTTTCAAGATTATTTAGCTTCGCCACTCATCACAACTTCAACCATGTTGTCGTTGTTGTTGAAGAGGCTGCGGAGGAACATGTTGAGCTCGCCGGCAGTGATTGTTTCGAGGGCACGTTTGTAACCCAATTCGATGTTGTTGCCAAGAGCGTGTTGTGCGAGAACTTGTATCCAGTAGTTGTTCTCACGTTGGTTGTTGTCGTATTGTTTGAGCATATACTCTTTCACCTTGTTAAAGTCGGCCTCACGAACACCGTTGTTCACAACATTCATAAGTTCTTCTTTAGCGCGGTTGGTGAGGTGTGCTTGTTTCTCGATATTGGTATCGAAGGCAAAGAGGAACATCCACTCGTCGTTAACATCGTTGATGTCGCCTTGAGTACCTACACCGTATGTGCCACCCTCTTGCTCGCGGATAGTCTCGGTGTAGACGATATCCATGATTTGGCTGAACATATCCATCATGATGCTCTTGCGGAGGTTGTGCTTGGTAGTACCCGAGTAGATAACGTATACGCTTGATGCGGGGTTCTCCATAGGCAACGAGAAGTGGTTGATGTTTTGACCCTTTGCATAGATAGTGTTGGCTTTTATCTCCTCACGTTGTGCACATGCGGGCAATGTAGCGATGTATTTCTCTACAAGAGGACGCAATACTTCGGGGTCGAACGAACCTACAAAGTTGAATGTATAGTCGGCAGCATTGGCTGTACGCTCTTTGGCAATTTCGAGCATACGGTCGTAGTTGGCAGCTGTGAAGTCCTCGGCTTTCATTATCGACAACATAGGATTGCCGGCATACATAGTGTTGCGCAATGAGTCGCTGCAGATAAACTTGGGATTAGAAGCATTGTTTGCATATACACTTTGGTATTGCCCCTTGTTTACGTCGTATACCTCTTGGTCCTTACGGATGTCGGTAAATGTGAGGTGAACGAGTTGCAACATGGTTTCGAGGTCTTTAACGGCGCAATTACCGTTTACAACTTCTGTAAAGAGGTTGATGCCAAGGCCTGTCGATGCTTTCTTACCGGCGAGAGCCTTTTGGAGGTTGGTAACAGAGAAGTTGCCAAGACCACCTGCCTCGTGGAGGTAGGGGAATACCTTGAGTGTAGAGGCATCGGCTGCATCGTAGAGAGCTTTACCACCTTTACTTACGGCATACATGATGATTTCGTCGTCTTTGAAGTTGGTGTTTTTCAAGACAACTCTTACACCGTTAGAGAGAATCCACTCGGTTGTACCTTCGAGCGAGCCTTGCAACTCGGCAACAACACGACCGGGTGTGAGTTCTTTCGAGATGAGGGGCTCGTTAGATACCTCGTCAACATAAGCAGTGATTTCCTCGGCTTGTACCTCTTTTATTGCTGCAATAGCCTCGGCTGCAGTAGGATATGTTACACCCTCTTTCTCGGGACCTGTTACACAGATAACAATGTTGTCGTTGGTAATAGCCTCGGCGATGTATTGGTTGACAGACTCAACAGGAATTTGGGGTGCCAAGCCTTGCAATAGTTGATACTCAAGCTCTATACCGGGAATGTAACCACCGTCGATATAATGGCGGATGTATTCGTTGGCATATTGTATGTTACGACGAGTGTTGCGCTCGTTGTATTGGTTCTCATAGTTTGACAAGAGGTCGGCTTTGGCACGATCGTACTCGGTAGCTGTGAAGCCGAAACGTCCGGCGCGAACAGCCTCGCGTACCATACCTTTGATACCGTCTATCACTTTGCCTTCCTCAACGCTGGCGCTCAATGTGAATGCATCTTTGGTAGAAGCAAGACCGAAGAACTTGCTGTCGTAGCCATAGGCATACAAGAAAGGAGCGTTGGGCTTTTGAGTGATTTCGCTGAAACGATTGGCAAGCATAACGCTGGCAATGTTCTCAACATAATCTTGAACAACACCAATCATAGTACCACGATATTGACGGGGAAGAGGATCGTGCTTGAAGTATACTTGAACACCTGTCGATGTAGCCTCAACGTCGCTACCTACAACGTAGATAGGCTCGGCATTGTTGGGTACTTCGTGATAGATGCGCTCTGCAGCATTCTCGGGCATTTTGATACCGCTGAAGAGTTCTTTTACACGAGCTTCCATCTTGTCAACATCAATATCACCGATAACGATGATGGCTTGGTTGTCGGGACGATACCATTTGTGGTAGTAGTCGCGCAAGTCTTGGTAGGGGAAGTTCATAACCACCTCCATTGTACCAATGGGGAGGCGGTTGGCATATTGGCTACCTTCAAACATTACGGGGATAACCTTCTCCATAATACGCCATTGAGCATCGTTGCGTGTGCGCCACTCCTCGTGGATAACACCGCGCTCGTTGTCAATCTCTGCCTCTTGCAAGAGGATGTCGCATGCCCAGTCGTGGAGCACCAACAAACAAGAGTCTATAAGACCGGCATTGGTAGTGGGAACGTTCGATACGCGATATACTGTCTCGTCAAGACCTGTATAAGCGTTGATGTCTACACCAAATTTGATACCGTTTTGCTCGAGATAGTTGAGCATGTTTTTACCGGGGAAGTTGCCTGTTCCGTTAAATGCCATGTGCTCAAGGAAGTGAGCGAGACCGCGTTGATTCTCCTCTTCGAGTACCGAACCTACGCGTTGGGCAATATGAAATTCAGCACGATTTTGGGGTGTTTCGTTGTGGCGGATGTAGTAGGTCAATCCGTTTTCAAGAACGCCATAACGTACTTGTGCGTCGATGGGCAATGGTTGTTCCATCGGGTTTTGCTCTTGTGCTACGGCGGGCATTACAAATGCCACAACGGCTGCAACAAGAAGGCTCTTCAATGCTTTTACGTTCATTTTCTTTGGTTTTTAAAGGTTTATTTAGGTTTGTTATTTTTCGTCGTCGCTATATTCGAGGATGTCGCCCGGTTGGCATTGCAACTCACGACATATGGCTTCGAGGGTCGAAAATCTTATTGCTTTTGCCTTGCCGGTTTTCAGGATTGAGAGGTTGGCAGGCGTTATGTCTATGCGTTCCGATAGCTCGTTAAGCGAAATTTTGCGTTTAGCCATCATCACATCAAGGTTAACTATTATAGCCATATCGTTTGATTTTTTAGATGGTTAAATCTTGTTCTTCTTTTAGTCTTATCGCTATGTTGAGTATCTCGGATAGCAGGATGAATATAAATGCTATGACAAATCCTTCGCTGATGCGAGGATAGGCAAAAGCGTAACCCTCGGGTACGATGTGTGCGCTATAATACCATGTGGGTATACACGATGAGAGGGTAAATAGGATGTATACTGTGAGCATCGAGTAGGATACTTTGCGCAGTTGTTTGAGTGCCGATTGGCTCATGATGCCATGTCGCATCACTGTCAATATCATCTTGAATACCGATATAATATAGTATATGGTGAGCAATACGGCTGCTACCGATGTAATGGTGCTAATGATATTGACAACTTGTGAAGTGTGTTCTTGGGGCAGAAACAATACCAACTCGCGCTTGAAGTCGGTAAATCCAAGGGGCCCCACATTGCTGTTCATGTACTCTACACGATCGGTATCGGTAGGTATCATTTCAAAACCGGTAGGGTAGGCATTGTATTCTACAACATCGGCAGTTGCCGAGTTGAAGCCCAGCACAAAGCCATATACCATATCATACATGATAGGTACGACCAATAGTATTGCAACGATGCCTGCAAGTATCTGTATTTTCAGTTGCGGATTTTTTATTGCCATATTTTTATCTTCGGTAATTGAGAATTTTGTGTTGCAAAGAAAATACTTTTTTATTAAAAATGCAAAGGAAACAATATTTTTTTATCGAAAAACGATAATATTCCCTTTGCATTTAGATATTATAACATTATAAAGCATCACATTCGGCAAGCCAAATAGCCGACGAGGCGTCGCTGGGCATACGCCAGCTACCGCGAGGCGATAGGCTCACTGAGCATACTTTAGGACCGTCGGGCATACAACTGCGCTTGAATTGGTTGTTGAAGAATCGGCGGTAGAATGTGCGCAACCAATGCTTGATGGTTTCGTCGCTGTGCACACCCTTGAAGGCATGACGTGCAAGGAAGTAAACCTTCGAGGGGCTGAAACCATGTTGCAGTGTGTAGTAGATGAAGAAGTCGTGCAACTCGTAAGGACCTACCAAGTCTTCGGTCTTTTGTTTGATGTTGCCCTTCTCATCGGCAGGAGTCAACTCGGGGCTGATAGGAGTGTTCACAACATCGGTGAGAGCCTCTTGTATGGTCTTGTTGTCGCAGCGACGAGCCGCCCACTCAACCAACGCTCTGACAAGTGTTTTGGGGACACCTGCCGACACGCCGTACATCGACATGTGGTCGCCATTGTAAGTAGCCCAGCCGAGTGCCAGCTCCGAGAGGTCGCCTGTACCTACCACCATACCGTTGGTTTGGTTGGCAACGTCCATAAGTATCTGTGTACGCTCGCGGGCTTGCGAGTTTTCGTATGTTACGTCGTGGTTGTTTATATCGTGTCCGAGGTCGGCAAAGTGTTGTTTCACAGCCGGTACGATAGATATCTCTCGCATGGTTATGCCCAACTCTTTCATCAGTTTTATGGCATTGTCGTGTGTGCGATCGGATGTGCCGAAACCGGGCATTGTGATACCAACAATGTCGCTCAAAGGGCGTTTCAGCCTGCGCAATGCCTCGGCGCATACCAGTAGCGCGAGGGTCGAGTCCAATCCGCCCGATACGCCCAAGACGAGGGCGTGTGTATTGGTGTGCAAGATGCGTTTGGTCAATGCCGATACCTGTATGTTGAATGCCTCGTCGCATGCTTCGTCAAGAGCAACCTTGTCGGTAGGAACAAAGGGCGAAGCCTCGATGGTGCGTGTGAGGGTTATGGCGTTGCTGCCTATGTTGGGGATAACGGTTTCGCGATAGGGTTGTATCTGGCGCAAAGCTGCTGCACCGCCCATAAATGAGGTGGTTGCTTGTCGCTCGCTGTTGAGGCGTTTTACGTCTATCTCGCTGATAGCCAACTGTGGTTGTATGCAGAAGCGGTCGGCAGTAGCAAGAAGTTTACCGCTTTCGTATACCAATGCATTACCGGCAAAAACGAGGTCGGCTGTCGACTCGCCAAAACCTGCCGAAGCATATATATATCCGCTGAAACAACGTGCACTCTGTTGCGAAATGAGCGAACGCAAATATTTGTTCTTGTTTATCTGTTCGTTACTTGCCGACAAGTTTACAAGAATGTTGGCACCATTCTGTGCATGGTGGCAGCTGGGAGGTACGGGAGTCCATACGTCCTCGCATATCTCTATGGCAAACTTGGCTTCGCCTATCGAGAAGAGTTGTCGTGTACCGAGGGGGGCTGTCTGTCCGCACAATGTTACGGTGTCGCTATAAGCATCATCTGCGGTAGCAAACCAGCGTTCTTCGTTGAACTCTTTGTATCCAGGCAGGTAGCTTTTGGGCACTACACCATGTATTTTGCCATGCGACGATACGATGGCACAGTTGAACAACTGATTGTCGCACGACACAGGAGCACCTGTTACACATACCATATCAAGACCTTTGGTAGCATTGATAAAGTGTGCAAGAGCTTTTTCTGCCTCATCGAGAAGGAGCCTTTGGCTGAACAAATCTCCACAAGTATAGGCTGTAATACATAATTCGGGGAAAACGAGCCACTCGACCTCTTGACGGGCGGCTTGGCGAGCCAACTCTATCATGCCTTCGACATTGCGACGGCAATCGGCTACCGTAACGGGCGGTATGGCTGCAGCGACTTTTATAAATCCGTAATTCATAGTGATAAGGTGTGTTAATACATAGTGGGGCAAAGATAGTGAAAGCCGAGAGGAGAACAAAATAAATTTATTTATTTTTTCTCCCGAGGCGCATCCAATCTTATCAAAAGCTAAAAAAACTGAACCGCAAATTGTATATAAAAATGAAATGTTACTTTTGCAAAATAAATTTTACAAAATGAAACGCGATTACATCATATCTTTTGTGTTGTCCACACTATTGTTGTGGTTTATCTGTTATGTGTTTAACACTACTGCCATATTGGGCAAATTTGTCGTTGCAAAGGCTTTTATCAGCCCATGGCTCACCTTTACAACCGTAATGAAATACTTCCACTTGGGTATGGGCATTACCACTTGGGCTGCCTATCTGCTATCGGCGGTATTGTTGATTTTCTTGTGGATTTCACTATACATTTTTATATCTTCTTTGTTGCGTGCTATCGCATTGAAAACCCGAAAATAGAGTGTGGGGTAGGTATGAACAATTGCGCCCATATACCCCAAACTCTCAACTTTAAACCCTAAACTCTCAACTTTTATTTTTCTCTCACGCTGTCGAGTGCGGCTTGATAGTCGGGTTCTTGTGAGATGCTGCTCACGAGTTGGCGGTGCGTGATAATGCGATTGCGGTCTACTACAAATATGGCACGAGCCAACAGCCCTTGCAATGCGCCGTCTATCATTTCCAATCCCATAGCTCTGCCAAATTGTGGGTCGCGGAAGGTCGATAGTGCAATGACATTTTTGATGTTTTCGGTAGTGCAAAATCTCTCGGCAGCAAAAGGCAGGTCTGCCGATATGGCAAGCACTATCGTGTTGTGTAGTCCGGTAGCCCGCATGTTGAATTGTCGCACCGTCATGGCACAAGTCTTTGTGTCGAGGCTCGGGAAAATGTTGAGTATGATGTTCTTGCCGGCGTAGTCGTCGTCGGTTACAGGTGTTAAGTCCGATTTTACGAGAGCAAAGTGCGGACACTTATTGCCCACCTGTGGCATTGTACCGTATGTGTGCACCGGTTGACCGTTCAGATTGATAGTTTCCATATCACATATATTTAATGATTATTACGGGAGGTCCTTTGTTGAAATTCTACCCATTGCTTGTAGTCGTATTGTGTAGTGTCTACGGCTATGTATCGTGCTTCTATTGTTTGTATAGTGGGCATTCCGGGGTTGTTTTCGCGCCGGAACAACAAGGGCTGACGTGTCGTGGCATCAACGACATAAAGGTTGCGACAAGCTATATCGTCATTACAATATCGTGTGGCTGTGATGGTATGACACTCTACACCGTCGACAATCGTGTCGTTGTGTATCGTGATGTGAGTGAGGGTGTCGTTATGCTGCTGTTCGATGGCTTGTACGATGGCGTGGTGTGTGGCATCGGCAAACAACACCTTGCCGTTGTTGCGATACAACGAATCGTCGAATGTAATATGTGCCGAGCCTATATCGGTGCGGTCGGGGGTTGAGTAGGTTATGAAATAACGATGCTGCAAGTGTGTCGTGTCGGAGGGTAGGGGCGCAGCTGCTATATCCACATTGTATCGCGTGTCTATATTGGTAATAGGCATAGAGATGGTGTATATAACTTTGCTTCGATAGTAAGTTGGCTGGTTTACAACGAATTGTTGCGACATGACCGATGTGCAACATAAAAGAAAGAGTATTGATAGGGTGTGGCTTTTAGGCATGGAACTATATTTTTTAATACTAAACAAAACAAGCGCGTAAGAGTTCGTCGAGTAAAAAAAATAAACAAATCGCTGTTTTTTATGAACAACAAGGTTTGAGAGTTAAAAAAAAATAACGAAATTTGTATGCTTAATTCTAATATCACTATTAAGGTTATTACTGTTAAATCATCTATTATTTCATTATGAAAAGAAATTTGTTGACTTTAATTTTATGTGTAGCCACTTCGCTGATAATGAATGCGGTTACATTTAATGTTACTGTGCCCGCCGGTACACGTGCTTGTTATATAGCAGGCGATTTCAATGGTTGGGATGCCGGCAATGCTGTTGAAATGACGGCATCGGGTACCAATACCTTCACGCTCACGCTCGACGATGTAACGGATGCCGATGTGGCAAACGGATATAAATACCTGAGTGGACAAGATTGGGCTTACGTCGAGAAGGGCGCTTCGGGCGAGGAGATAAGCAATCGTACAGCCGTCTCGGCAATGGATGTTGTGGCGAGTTGGGCAAAACTCAGCAACCCCGATATCATCGAGAAAAAGCTGGTTGTAAATGGCTATACCCGCATTGTTAAGGTCTTTTTGCCCTCCGACTATGCCTCGTCGGGCGAGTCGTATCCTGTAGTATATCTCACAGGTGTGCAAGCACGCTACGACAATGCCGGCTCGGACAGCGACCGAGGCGACGACCACCTGGGCGACTTGTCGTGGAATATCCCCGGCATAGCATACGCCAATGGCGGTATACCTTGCATCTTTGTTTCGATGTATGGTTTTGTTGCCGAGAATATTCCTTACGAATATGCCGACTTTGCCGGTAGTGGTGCTGCCGATGGTTTCTTGTCGGGTATCGAGAAGGAGTTGATGCCCTATATCAACTCGACCTACCGTACTAAGGTGGGTGCTGCCAATACCTCTATTGTAGGTGCCGACTTGGGTGGCTTGTTCAGTGTATACGCTGCATTGAAACGCCCCGATTTGTTCGGTCAGTGTGCTGCTTTGTCGCCCACAATATGGATGAACAAAGAAAGCATCCTTGCCTATGCTACCACAGCTCCGGCAGCCGACGGACAACTCTTCTGCATCAGCGTCGGTGGTAATGAGCCCGACTATATGAAGACCGATGTCGATGCCCTGCAAGCTGCGTTGACTGCTCGTACCAATACCACCGTTCAGTATATGACGTTTACCGGTGCAACACACAACGATGTGGCTTGGGGCAATGCGTTCAAGAGTATATATCCGCATTTGTTGTCGATTGATGCTCCGGCACTTGGTAGCAGTGTCGTTGTTGGTGCAAGTGCTGCCGGCGACTTGGCTTCGGCACAATACTCTATTGTATCGGCTGTGGATAGTCAAGACTTGAAGTACGACAGCAATACGTCATTCAACTATATCAGTAACTTCGTTACGTCGACAGGCGAGGTTGAGGCACAAGTAGCTATTGTTGAGATACCTGCCGATATCAAAACCAAATACTATTGGAATGTATGTCGCAGTGCCGACGGTACAGGCGACAAACTCAAAACAACCAACGGAAACGTGGGTTTCAGCTCAAAGAAGACTACCACATCGTGGCTTCGTGTTGCGGTATTTGCCGACGAGACGGTGAAGGATATTGCAGCCAACTCGGCAGCCTTCCGTGTTGTTACGGCTACACAAGAGGTAACGATGACTCCCGGCGGCAACTACACCGCATCGGCAACCGTCGATTTCGGCTCGGACAAAGGTTTTGATATATACTTTGGCAGTGTGAATAGTGGCTCGAAACAGAGCGCTTTGACCTACGGATTGAGTGTTGCTGACGACTGCTCAAGAGCCGAGATTGTTTACGATTTTGTTACCAATAAAGTTAAAATAAATGCCGTTGAAGGCGGTGGCGATGATAGTGGCGATGACGAGGGCAAGACCGATATTGCCAATACGGCATACTCTATTGTCTCGGCAATAGACAGCGAAAATCTGGTGTACGATGCCAATAGCAAGTTTAGCTACATTACCAACTATATTTCGGGAGGCAAGGAGGTTGCAGCACAAGTAACCATTACCGAGATACCTGCCGACGTTAAGACCAAATACTATTGGAACGTAAGTCGTAGTGCCGATGGCACAGGCGAGTTGCTTATGGATACCCATGGCGATATAGGTTTCAGCTCGAAGAAAACAACCGTTTCGTGGCATCGTGTTACAATATATGACGATGAGAGCGTGAAGGGCGTGGCAGCCAATTCGGCAGCATTCCGCTTGGTTACTGCCTCCGAAACCATCACTATGGCGATTGATGCCAAATACCGAGTGAAGGCTTCTGCTACATTTGTAGGCGCTGACAAGAGCTTTACCATTAATTTTGGTAGCGTAAATAGTGGCTCGGATATGGGTGCTATAACCGATACCTACAAGGTGTCGGACAATTGTACGGCTGCCGATATTACCTACGACTTCTTTACCAACAGTGTCGCCATTACCGAGACCCAATGGGGCGAAACAATAGGCGATGTGGTGGTAGACAAGTTTATGGCTGTTCCCTCTTTCTGTGGGGTGGGGACAACATCGACCGTTACTCTTGCTATTGCCGATGCACAAGGTTGTGATGTATCGGTCGACGTTAGCCACAACTATGGTAGCAAATCGACTCAAACGCTTACCAAGACAGCCGAGGGCGAGTGGCAGTTGTCGTTGCCCAACTTGCAAGCCGGTATTTATCACATCACTCTCAACCTCAAGCGAGGCGAAACGCAGATGAACGATGTAGAAACAATCGCTATCAAGGTACTCGGCGATGTTCGCAACGATGTGTCGTTGAGCAGCAATCCCTATGCAGGTATTGATTGGAACACTATCAACCAATATAAAGCCAACTTCCATACCCATACTACACAATCGTTCGATGCGCAGTTGCGTGTAGACGAGACCGTCGATAAGTATCGTGCCGCCGGATACAAGGTTCTGGCACTTACCGAGCACGATGCCAATCCCTATCCTTGGGAACTCTTCAACCTCTACAATCCTGCTGCCGAGAGCCGCAATCCTGCCGAGTTGGATATGCTGGCAATACCCGGAAACGAGTTGAGCAAGAGCTACAACAACTCGTGGAACGAAGTAGGCGGCAGCGAGTTTAACCACCACAACGACTTCTTTACCGGTCGTCAAGGTATGGAATTTGCCACCTTGCGCGAGTCGTATGCCTATACCGAGAAGTTGGGCGGTATGCAACTTATCAATCACCCGGGACAATATTGGAATCTTGCCAACAACTACACCCCCGGCGAGAAAAACTCGCCCGAATGGCATGCCGAGAACTTCATGACATATAGCAGCCTCATAGGTCTTGAAGTTTACAACCAAGGCAACCGTCGTCCCAACGACCGCATCTTGTGGGACCAAATACTGGAGATAACCATGGCTCGTGGCTATAACGTATGGGGTTACTCTTGCGACGACTCGCACAACAACGAGCAGTTGTTCCGAAACTACAACTTTATGTTGATGCCCAACCTCACCGTCGACAACCTCAAAGATGCCATGCGCAATGGTACACACTACTTCTGCTACGAATATAGTGGCTCGGGCGATGCCAAAGCTCCCCGCATCAATAATATTGTTGTTGACCAAGAGAAGCAAACCATTACTATCGAAACCGATGCTACAAGCGTATATTGGATAAGTGCTACCGATATAAGCAACAGCAATTCGCCCACAACACGCAAGAGCACAGTGCTTGCTGTTGGTAAGACATTCGATTATACCGGTTTCAAGGGTAACTATATTCGCGCGTTGTTGCTCAACGAGTTTGGCGAAACTTGCACTCAACCCTTCGGCTTCAATTACACATTCAATAATGTGATAGAAAACCGCGCAGATGCAGTGTGTGCTGTCAAGGTATATCCCAATCCTGCAACCGAAGTTGTAACGATCGAAGCAGGCGATGCCATAGAGCGTGTTGCTATCTACAACGTAGTAGGACAATGTGTGAAGGTAGCAGCCGGCAACAACCGAAACAACCTGTCGGTAGATGTAGCATCACTTGCACAAGGACACTATCTTGTAGTAATAGAAACCCCTGCCGCAAGCTTTAAAGAACGACTTATTGTAAAGTAACAAAGTCGTTTACTCGGTAAGATAAAAAGTGCACCGCTGTTGCGGTGCACTTTTTATATACAATCAACTCTAAACACTAAACCCTAAACACTCCACACTCAACTTTTATTTGTTAAAAAATCTGTGCATGATTTCGTAATCCACAAAACTCTGCTTATCTTTACCAACAATTTCAGAAAAGACTATTTTAGAACAATATGGCACCTATATACAATGAGGAGATAGTCATCGACAAGCTGCACAACCCCGACACAATGCGCGAGGCGTTTGGGCAGGTTGTAGAGCACTATGGCGAGCGTATATATTGGCAAATTCGTAAGATGGTAGTATCGCACGAAGATGCCGACGACTTGCTGCAAAATACATTCCTCAAAGCTTGGAATAATATTGACCTGTTTCGTGGCGAAGCGAAGTTGTCTACGTGGCTCTATCGTATAGCCGTAAACGAAACCATAACATTTCTCAACAAAGAACGTCAACGCAACAATATCTCGATTGATAGCGACGATTGTTTCTTGCTCAACAACATCGAGTCCGACCCGTGGTTCGATGGCGATGAGTTGCAACTACGATTGCAAAAGGCTATTGCTACATTGCCCGAGAAGCAACGTTTGGTGTTCAATATGCGCTACTTCGATGAGATGAAATACGAGGAGATTTCCGAGGTTTTAGGCACATCGGTAGGAGCGCTCAAGGCATCATATCACCACGCTGCCAAAAAAGTTGAAGAATATTTATTATCTCACAATTAAACCTTTTACTTTTTGTGTAGTCAAAGTCGTAAAAATACCCACAGAGATGAAAGAGAATAGAAAAATATTGGATGAGATAGGAGGTAAGTCGGGATTTACAGTACCCGAAGATTACTTCAAAAATCTGTCGACTCGCATCACCGAGCAACTACCCGAGCGAGAGGCTCCCAAGATCGAGATTGTAACACCGTGGCAACGCCTGCGCCCATATATCTATATGGCTGCCATGTTTGCCGGTATATGGCTCATGGTGCAAGTATTTGTTGCGCCTGCTGTTGAGGCTGAACAAGAACTGACAGCTGCAGCCGAGCAAGAAGAAGAACTCGACGAGTATATGCTCTATTCGATGGACGAATATACTGTATTTGAAACCTTCTATGCCGATAACGAATAACAACTAAACTTACATATTTATGAAAAAGATAATCACAATACTGATACTCTCGCTTTCGCTTGCAACCGTTAGCAACGCTGTTGCGCAAGAAAACAAAACCGACCGCCAAAAAACTCGTAAAGAACAGTGGGAAAAATTCCGTCAAGACAAGAAAGATTTCTTGACTAAAACAATGGAACTTACTCCCGAGCAAGCCGAGAAGTTCTTCCCCTTGTTCGACGAGATGGAAAAGAAAAAATTTGAGTTGGTGCGCGATATACATCGTGAGGCTCGAGAGTTGATGAAAGCCGATAATGTTGCCGACGAGCAATACAAGGCAGCAGCCGATCGTGCTGCTGCGGTGTCAGAGAAAGAGCTCGCTATTGAAAAAGAGTATTATGCACGCTTCTGCAAAATATTGACACCTCGTCAACAATTCCTATATCATCGTTGCGAACCGATGTTCCAGAAAGAAATCAGCAAAAAGCATAGAGAAAACAAGCACGGAAGAGCTTGTAAATAAATCATCAATCATTGTGTTTTTAGCAGTGCCCCGTACGACAAGTGTGGGGCACTTGTTTTTTGTTGCAAACATTCCTGAAGAAAAATATAATTATTTGCTACCGTTTTTCAACCTTGATAAATAGGCATTTGCCCCATGCCTTGCAATTTTTTGAAAGAAAATTGAGGTGCAGCTATTGCATAAATAAAATTAAACTCGTATCTTTGCACCGCATTTGAGAAATCATGCACGATGATGGCGGGATAGCTCAGTTGGTTAGAGCGTCGGATTCATAACCCGGAGGTCACGAGTTCAATTCTCGTTCCCGCTACAAAGAGGCTGCTATGGCAGCCTTTTTTGTTTATTATCCCTACCTATTCATTCTGCCATTTTACAATTAACCCCGACTCTTTGGCAATTCGCCCAATTAATACAAAAGCCCCAACTACCTATGTCGTAAGTTGGGGTAATCATTTTATATCCTATCTGTTGAGCATGTGGCGTATGGCAGCGATGGGGTGGTATATGAGCATACGAGGTCCAGCCCAACGCATCACAGCACGTATCTTTTCGCGCATCTGTGGAGCATAGCAATGTATAGGGCACTTCTTACAAGCGCTTTTCTTCTCGCCAAATCGACAATAATCCAACCGTTTACAAGCATATTCACCCAGCAGGCGATACTCCTCGTTGACCTCCTTCAGTTTCAAATGATGCTTGCAGTATAGTTCAATCATCAGGCACACCACTCGTTTCTCTCGCTCAATTCTTGTCGACATGGTTGAGTTTTTATTGTTTGTTGTTTGAAAAGCTATCCTCATATACAAAAATCCGGCGCTGTACCAGCAACCGGTCTATCTCATCTCTCATAGAAAGCACTTCAGTCAATGAAGCCTCTTTGCGGAGTGAGGGGGATTCGAACCCCCGATACGCTTTTGACGTATACACGCTTTCCAGGCGTGCCTCTTCAACCACTCGAGCATCACTCCAATATGTGTATAGCAGATGTGCTGTTGTGCCTATGTGCTATTGGTTGTGCAAAGATAGCAGTATTTGGTGCTAATAAGTGAGTGTGAAATGTAAAAAAATATTAACATGGCTCTTTTCTAATACGCGGCTTTGATGTCTTTAAGTCGAGTGGGTAGTGATTTTTTTGTGGTAGATTGTTGTTTTTGTATAATTATCTATATATATTTGCAAAAATACATTTTGCTTAATGGCAAGTGTGGTGAAATGAATAGTTTTTTTAATCCGGCTATAAGGTAAACGGTTCCAACTTGTTGCCGGAATAATCAGAGGAACTTATAAGGATATGATGAAAAATTACAAATCTTTCTTGAGAATCAGTGTCTTGTTGGTGGCACTTGTCAGTGCATTTAGTGCTCGGGCTGCGTGGGAGCAAGTACAGAAGTTGCCTGCTGCTCAAAACGTTTTTGTAGCGCCCAATGGTAACCTTATTTCATCCGATTTCGATTTTGATCACAAGGGCGGTATTTGGTATTCACAAGATAAAGGTGCTACCTGGACTAAGTGTGATGTTGAGGACTTTGCCTATACCTTGATGGTGCAAGCCGGCGATTATATTATTGCATCGGGCGAGGGTTGTAATCTTGCTCGTTCAAAGGATAATGGTGTAACTTGGGAAGTACTCAACTACGGATATATGTTGGTCGAGTATATTGGTGAAGAGGGTGTTGAGTATAATGTTGCCTACGCAATGACTTACTATAAGAACAAACTGTTTGTTGCCGACTTTGGTGGCGGTGGCGTAATATATAGTGAGGACTTTGGTGAGACTTGGACTCTTACCGATCGTGAGTCGTTGTTGTATGATACCGGCGAAAGCAAGTCTACTGCCAAGGGCGGTCTTATTATTGATAGCAACTATAATTTGGCAGAAAACAATGGTCGCTTGTTGCTCTTCAGTGTATATTTTGTCTATCGCTTGAACGAGGAAGACTATACATGGGAGTTGTTGCGCACCGATAGCAACTTTATGGGTGTAAGTACCAATATGGGCGATAAGCTTATATGTGGTCGTGCAATACCCAACTATACCGACCAAGTTGCTTTCCTCGAGTATACAACCGATGGCGGTACTACATGGGGCGCTGTGCCTCGTCCCGCTGGTGTTATCGACAATAATGTGCGTGTTATGTACAGCGAAGGCGACAGCCTCTTTGTGGGTTTACAAAATGGTGGTATCTATTTCACCGACAATTTTGGCGAGTCGTGGTCGCTGATTGTTGATGGCTATCCCGGTGGCGGTGGTGTATATGAAGCTCCCTTGATGATGGCTGCCGATGAAGACTACCTTTATGTGGCTGTATACAAAGAGCCTTGGGTACCGAGTGATGTGGCAGGTGTATATCGTTGTGCCAAAAATGACTTGCCTTATGCTGCGGTAGATAAAGTAATGGCAGATGCTGTTGTTGGTTACGTTTACAATAATACATTATATATTAATGGTGTTGCCGATGTTACTATCTATACCGTTAATGGTGTAAAAGTATGTGCCCAAGAAGGTTGCGAAAGTGTCGACTTAAGCAATCTTGCTGCCGGCGTGTATGTTTACGAAGCTGTGGTAGGTGGTAACAGACTCACCGGTAAGTTTACAAAATAATATGAAACATTCTTTATCCTTCGGGATTATAGTCGGACTTTGGTCTGCAGTTACACTTGCTCCTGTTGCCATGGCACAGGAGCAAGATTATGTGAACTATCATAGTTGCGACTTTAATGAGGCAATTCCTGCCGATTATGCGCTGTACGACATGGATGGTCAGACATTGCACTATACCATGACACAAGGCGGTATAAAGCAGGGTGAGGCTTGGGCGCGCAAGAAAGAGTCGGGAGCTGCCAACTATTATGCAGCCTCGGCTTGTCGTTATAAAGAAGAAGAGGGTGTCGAGCTGAAGCCTTCGGACGACTGGCTCATCACACCGGCGGTGTGGATACGTGGTAATGAGGCTACCTTGTCGTGGCGAGGTATGTCGGTAAAGAACCGTCTGGATGAGGGTGCCGGATATGAGGTGCTTGTGTCTACTACGGGTAATACACCCGAAGATTTTACCGAAGCTGCCATATTCTCTATCACCGAGGAGAGCTTGTCGGAGTGGACTACTCACGAGGTCGATTTGTCGGCATATCATGGCAAGCACATTTATATAGCTTTCCATAACAATAGTGCGCAAGGCGAGATATTGGCTATCGACGACATCGTTGTCAATGGTCATAAGGGCGTTTGCGATGTTGCTGTAACGACCGGAAAATACTCGTATGGCGTAGAGCAACTCGATGTGAAGTTGTGTGTTACGTCGTATAGCGAAGTGCCTATTACCGATATGACTCTCTATTATCGTCATGGCGATGATGTGATAACCCAGACCCTCACAGGGCTTTCTATTGCCAAGTACGATACATACAATTTTACCTTCGATACGCCTATACAAGCCGCCTTTGGCGATACGGTATACTATGCAGTAGGTGCGGTGGTCAATGGCGTGGAGCAAGATGAGATTGAGTGCACTACTATGATGTATATGTTTGAACTTACCCGCAAGATTGTTGTCGAAGAGGGTACAGGTTTGTGGTGCTCGTATTGTCCTGCCGGTATTGTTGCCATGGAGGTACTCGAAGAGAAATACCCCGAACAATTTATAGGAATGGCGCTGCACTATCAAGATCAGATGGGGGTAGACAAGTATGTGTTAGACCTCGAGTTTGATGGCTTCCCATCGGCATGGGTCAATCGTCGTTATTACATTGACTATCCTATGGTTCTTGTCGAAGACGAGAATGGCAAGGAAGAATATGTAACAACCAATGGCGGAATGGAGACATACTTTGTCCAAGCCATGGAGGAGGTAAGCCCCATTGATGTTGCCATTACGGGCGTTGCCTTGAAAGATGGACAGATTACAGTCGATGCTACTGTTCGCTCGGCAATGAATATAAGTGGTACACAATTTCAGTTGGCATACGTTATCGTGGAGAATGATGTGTGGGAAGATGGATATGCCCAAGTCAACGGATATGCCGGCAAAGATGCTGTTATAGGTGGATGGGAGTTGCTACCGGGTACTGTTACCGACCGTCCTTGTCAGCACGTTGTGCGTTATATACATGATGGCTATCAAGGTGTAGCCGGCATTCTGCCTGCCGAGTTGAAGTGCGGCGAGGAGTATAAGTCGACACAAACATTCGACCTTCCAAGTAACATACTTGATATCAAAAATGTCGAAGTGGTTGTAATGGTTATTGATATGACAACCGGCGAGGTGATGAATGCTGCCGAAATAAGTGCCACTGCCGGTATTAATCAGGTTGTAGCCGACGATGCGGCTGTATGTTTTGCTGCCGATGGAGCAATATACGTAGGGTTGTCGTCGCAAGTTGCAGCCGATGTAGCTGTGTATAATGCAGCCGGCTCTCTCGTTGAGATGCAACGTGTTGTTGGCAATGCTTCGATAACAATCGACCATCCCGGTATGTACATTGTGAAGGTTACTTGCAACGGAGCGGTGAAAGCCTATAAAGTACGCGTGTAATATTTGGAAATTCCCCATAATGAAAGAAGGTGTGTCGGCATTACTGCGCGACACACCTTCTTTGCTTTGGAAATTGATGATTTATTTTATTTAGAGGATTTATCGGCGTGTTTCAAAACCTTGGCATCAATGTAGAATACCACATCTTCGGCAATGTTGTTGCAGTGGTCGCCCATGCGCTCAAGGCGGCGTATGATGCTTATGAGGTTGAGGCACTCGAAAGCACGCTCGGGCACTTGTTGCAAGTGCTCGGCTATGATGGGTACTGCGGCGCGGTTCAACTCGTCGACACGCGTATCCATGGCAAATATACTTGTAGCCAATGCCGATGACTCTTGCTCGTAGGCATCGCGCGTGCGGCGCAACATCTCTTTTACTATTGTTATCATCTCCTTGATGCCTGTACGTTCAAAGAGATCCGACTCTATGTTGACCTCGGGATAGTCGAGAACAAATCGGGCTAAACCCTCGCAGAAGTCGCCAATGCGCTCGAGGTTTGTGCTTATCTTCATCGACGATAACGTGAAGCGTAGGTCGAGAGCAACGGGGTTGTATAGTCCTATGATGTCTTCGCAGTCGCTATCTATCTTTAGTTCAAATGCGTTGACACGTTTTTCTCTGCACATAACGTCTTTTGCTATCTCTTTGTCGAGCGATAGCAAAGCTTCGCCGGCGCGATTGAGTTGTGAGTTTACCAAGTCCCACATCTCGAGGAGTTCCGACTTGAGTTTTTCGAGTTCTTGTTGTATATATACCATTGTTCTAAGCTTTTTAGGTGAATTTCTTGTATCGACCTAATTTACCGCTGCAAATTTACTGCTTATACATTGCCAGCGGGTTACAACAATTTTACATTTGTGTTACAAAATAGGTCGTGAATAGCGAGGAGTTGCATCGTCGACACAACTCCTCTCTCTATGTAGTTATCGGGCTGGTTTAGTTATGCCTCGGGGTGCGCTATGGCTTGCATGATGAGTGCTTCCAACTCTTCAGCCAACTCGGGATTGTCGGCGATGCACTTTTTCGCCATGTCGCGACCTTGTGCCAGCTTGGTGTCGCCGTAGCTAAACCATGAACCGCTCTTCTTGATGATGCCCTTGTCTACACCGAGGTCTATTATCTCACCGGCTTTCGATATACCTACGCCAAACATAATGTCAAACTCGGCGCGGCGGAAGGGAGGCGCTACCTTGTTTTTCACAACTTTTACGCGGGTTTGGTTACCTATCACCTCGTCGCCATCTTTTATTTGCGATACGCGACGGATGTCGAGGCGCACCGATGCGTAGAATTTCAGTGCATTACCGCCGGTTGTTGTTTCGGGGTTGCCAAACATCACGCCCAACTTGTCGCGCAATTGGTTGATGAAGATGCAAGTGGTGTTGGTCTTGCTTATGGTAGCTGTGAGTTTGCGCAATGCTTGCGACATGAGGCGTGCTTGCAAGCCCATCTTCGAGTCGCCCATATCGCCTTCGATTTCGGCTTTGGGGGTAAGGGCTGCCACCGAGTCTATCACTACGATATCTACTGCCGACGAGCGGATGAGTTGGTCGGCTATTTCGAGTGCTTGCTCACCGTTGTCGGGTTGAGAGATGAGCAGGTTCTCTACATCGACACCCAACTTCTCGGCATAGAAGCGGTCGAAGGCATGCTCGGCATCTATGATGGCTGCTATACCGCCTGCCTTTTGTGCCTCGGCAATGGCGTGTATTGCCAATGTTGTCTTACCCGACGACTCGGGACCGTATATCTCAATCACTCTACCGCGAGGGTAACCACCTACACCGAGGGCGGCATTGAGTCCTATCGAACCGGTGGGGATAACGGCTATCTCTTCTACTTGGTCATCGCCCATTTTCATAATGGCTCCGCGACCATAGTTCTTCTCTATTTTGTCCATTGCAGCTTGCAATGCTTTGAGTTTTTCGCTTGATACAGGTACACGACCTTTAGCTGTTTTGTTATCTTCGCTCATGATTATGTTGTTTTATTTGTTATTCAAAATTTGGTTGCTATGTTCGCCGGTTTTCACCTTTTCGATAATGTCGGCGATGTAGCCGTTCTCGTCGATGATAAATGTCGTGCGCACAGTGCCCATGCCTACGCGACCGCACATCTTCTTTTCGCGCCATACACCGAAGGCTTCGTTCAGTTGCAAGTCGGTGTCAGCAATAAGTGTGAAGGGCAGGTCGTACTTCTGGGCAAATCGTTGGTGCGATGCTTGGCTATCTTTGCTCACACCTATCACCTCGTAGCCCGCTTCGTGCAGCTCTTTGTAGCTGTCGCGCAGGTTACAGGCTTGTGCCGTACAGCCCGGGGTGTTGTCCTTGGGGTAGAAGTATAGAACTACCTTGCGACCGGCATAGTCAGAGAGTTTTACCTCACGACCGTTGGCATCTGTTCCCAATACTTCGGGGGCTTTGTCTCCAATTTTCATTTCTCGATTTTTTAGTGTTTACAAAAATACATTTTATTTGCGAGAAAACATCATGTTTTGCATGGTTTGTTTTCCTTGACACTGCAAAGATAATTGATGCGGTGTGCATAATATCGTACATGATAGAATAAATTGTGTTAACGTCTAGCCTTTTTTGTTTTGATGTTGCTGCGAGTTGATAGTAAATGGTAACTTTGTTTGCGTAATGTTATCGGTTCTCATTCCTACATATAATTATGATTGTACGGCTCTTGCCGGCGAGTTGCAACGCCAGATAGATGCCTACGGTATAGTCGCCGAGGTGATTGTGATGGACGATGCCTCGACCGATATGGCTGTACGTCAGCGCAATAAGGCGATAGATGCGTTGCGCTGTTGTCGGCTCGTCGAGTTGCCCGAGAATGTGGGCATTGCCCGTATTCGCAACTTGCTTGCCGTTGCTGCCAAGTACGATTATATGTTGTTTCTCGACTCCGACGTATTTCCTGTTTATGACGACTTCTTGCAGCGATATGTCGATGAATGCCATCGTGCCGATGTGTTATGTGGCGGGTTGATGTTTCGAGCCGAGCCTCCTCGCCCCGAGTGTGCACTGCGATATAAGTATGGCAGCAGGGTAGAGTCGCAAAGTGTCGAGCATCGTATGCAGCAGCCTTATGGCGAGTTTAAGACTCTCAACTTTTTCATATCGCGCAAAGCATTTATGGCAACACGTTTCAATGAAGATTTTGTGCGTTATGGTCACGAAGATACCTTGTTTGGCAAGGAGTTGCAGCAGAATGGTTTCTCGTTGTTGCATATCGACAATCCTATCTATCACGACGTGCCCGATACCAACGAGGCGTTTCTTGCCAAGACACGTCGTAGCATAGAGAACCTGTGTGAGCATCGTGATGTGTTGCAGTCGCATGTGCGACTACTCGCCTTCTACAACCGCCTGCAACGCCTGCATCTGTGTGGCGTTGTGCGCTTCTTCTTTAATATAATAGAACGTATGCTGCTTGCCAATCTTACCAGCAGCAATCCCTCATTGTTTGTTTTTAACCTCTATAAAGTAGGTTATTTGTGCCGTAAGATGCGCGGCTGATTATCCCTATGCTTTCTCGCCGGCTATGGCAATGTACAGATTGCGTGGTTGCAAGTGTGTTTGAGCCACTCGCAACAAGTCTTGTGCTGTCGCATTGCGTATAGCTTGGTCTTCGCTGTTGAAGTAGTCGAGCGGGGTGTCCGAAACGATTGACGACAAGAAATAGTCGCTCATAGAAAATGCGCTGTCGAGAGCGCGAGCGCGACGTCCTTGCAGGTAGTTGCGAGCCGTTTCAAGTTCGTCTTGTGATACGGGTTCGTTGCATAGCCGTTCTATCTCTTTATACACCTCGTCGATGAGCAGTTGTGTATATTCGGTACCTGTCTCGGTAACGATGGTAAAGTAGGCATCTTCGCGGGTAGAGATAATGTGCGACGAAATACCATAGGTATAGCCTTTCTCCTCGCGGATGTTGCTCATGAGTCGGCTGCCAAAGTATCCGCCCAAAATGAGGTTGAGCATCGACAGGTAGGGGTAATCGGGATGCTTGGTACCGATGACGGGCATACCGATGCGTATGCCCGACTGCAATGCCCCGGGCTTATGCACAAAGGCGTTGTGCTCCTCTTGTGGTGTGAAGGGCTCTATACAAGGCACGTCGTGTGTGGCTTGTACCGGGATGTTGCCTACACACTCTTTTACTATCGTAGCTACCGATGGTGTGATACGTCCCGAGAGCAGGATGCGAGTGCCGGTATGGAGTATATTGCTGTTGTGGTATTGTCGCAAGTCTTCTACTTGAATGTCGTTGAGGTGTTCGGCTGTGATGACACGTGCGTAGGGGTGTTGAGCACCGAATATCAACTTGTTGAACGCCTCGCCTGCGAGGTTGCGCACCTTCTCGTGGTTTATTTGCAGTTGCTGTATGCGTTGGCGACGTAGTATCTCAAGGTGCTTCTCGGGCATTGTGGGCATCGTAATCATATCGACAACCGTAGGCAAAATCTTGTCTAAATTGCGATTGAGCGAAAAGAGCGACAGCGTGCTGAAGTGTTGTGTTGTCGCTGTCTGCAACCATGCTCCATGATAGTCTAAATGCTCGGCTATCGCATCGTTGTCCATCTGTGGAGTGCCTTTTCGCAGCATAGGACCGGTGAGGTCGGCAATGGCGGGATTGGGTGTTGAGTATCGACCACCGTCAAAGAGGAAGTCTATGCGACATACCTCTTGGTCGCCTTTGTCTACGATATATAGTTGCGAGCCGTTGGGTAGTTGCTCTATTTGTGGCATAGGCATGGCAAGTGAGCCAAAGCCCTCTATGGGTGGTTGTTGTGTGCGATCGAGCTTCATAATCAGGGTAGCAAGGCTATGGCACGAGCCATATCGTCGGGGGTATCTATTCCTATTGTCTCTTGTGTGGTTATAGCCACTTTTATGCGGTAGCCGTTCTCTATCCAGCGCATCTGTTCGAGGCTCTCAGCCAATTCGAGCGACGATTGTGGCAGGGCTGTCAGTGCATCGAGGGTGCTTGCCTTGAAGGCATACATACCAATGTGCTTGTAGAATGTATGTCGCGACAACCACTCTTGCGGCTCGACACCTCGCAGGTAGGGGATAACCGATCGGCTGAACGTAATGGCATTGCTATCGTTGTCGAGAATAACTTTGGGCGAGTTGGGGTTGGCAAGAGCTTCCCAGCCTTCGTGTGCCTCGAAGGGGCGCACCAATGTGGCAATCTCGGTTGTCGGGTCGTCAAAGCAAGAGATGATAGCCTCAATCTGTTCGGGTTTGATAAAAGGTTCATCACCCTGAATGTTGATGATAATATCTTCCTTTCCGCCCAACAAGTGGTAGGCTTCGCGGCAGCGGTCGGTTCCGCTGGGATGCTCCTTCTGTGAGCGTACAACATTTCCGCCAAAAGCTTTTACGGCTGCCTCGATGTCGGGGTGGTCGGTAGCTACACATATATTGTCGAGAACGAGGCTAACCTGTTCATATACTCTTTGTATCATGGGTTTGCCCTTCATATCGGCAAGCGGTTTGCCGGGGAAGCGTGTCGATGCGTATCGGGCAGGGATTATTCCAATAAACTTCATCTCTGTGTGGTATTATTGTTGGGTTGTATTGTCAATGGGGCTGACGTATAGTTGATTATTGTTGTGTTGGTGTATCATCACTGTGGTGTGTGCCTCGATAAATCTGCCGTGCAGCGATACTGCATCATACACCTCGCCATTTACCTCTACTTTGCCCGACGGCGCCATGCGGGTGAGGGTAGTGCCTTGGCTGCCAACGAGTGTACTTAGGGCTGTGTCTACACCCACATAGCCTTGATCGTTTTTCTGCTCGGCATGTAACGCAAAGCGATACAACATGCCACGACTGCCTATGCGGTGTGATATATATATGAGTATGACAACTGCCAATACAAGTCCTGCCAGCACGGTGAGTATGCTGCGCGAAACGTCATCGCCTGTTACAAATGTAAAGTCGAATACGATGTTGTTGAGTGCTGCCAAGATGAGCGCTCCCAAGATGAAAATGATGCCCGAAATACCTGCCGCACCAAATCCCGGTATGACAAACAACTCAATAATGAGCAGTATGATACCTACCACAAATGCCAATACCTCCCAACTCTCGGCTGTGCCGCCGATAAAGAGTGGTACAAAATAGAGTACTGTGGCAATGAGAGCAACTGCCGAAGGCAAGCCGATACCCGGGGTTTTCAACTCAAAGAAGATACCACCGATTATGAGCGTTACCATGAGCGCTTGCAGTGCAGGATTGGTGAGGAACCCAGCTATCTTGTCGTATAGCGATGGATTGTATTGTGTGATGGTATATTGCTCGATACCAAGTTGCTCGGTGATAACCTCCTCGAGGTTGTTTACCACCGCTTCGCAGTAGTTGTTTTCAAGCGCCTCGTTGGCGGTAAAGGTGAGTACTTGTCCCGAGTCGGATAGTTGCGGTACAACAATACGTTGGTCGACCATCGCCTCGGCAATGAGCGGGTCGCGGTGCCATGACACAATCGTATCGCCTGCGGCAGTAATAGTGGTATCGCGACCTTGTGCCTCGGCGGTAGCGCGCATCGTGGCACGCATATACGACTGATATTTGTCGGGCATTGCCTCGCCCGTTTCGTTCACCACCGTAGCTGCTCCTATGCGCGCACCATGTTGCATATAGATGCTGTCGCAAGCTATGGCTATGAGTGCGCCGGCAGAGGCGGCATTATTCTCGATATAGGCGTATGTAGGGATGTTGCTATTGAGCAGGAGGGTGCGCATCGAGTCGGCATGAACAACCGTTCCGCCGTATGTGTTGAGGTGTATAATCACACCATCGGCATCACTCTGTCGAGCCTCATCCATTCCCGCCTGCAAGTATCGCCACGTGGTAGAACTTATATCTTGGTGAATGTCTATGCGGTACAATTTTGCATCATTGGCGCATACCAACACACAGCCCAGCACAATAGCGATAAAAAGAAAATATAGTCGTTTCATTACTGCGTAGGTTTATTATTGAGCAAAGATAGTGAAAGACAAGAAATAAGTTGTCAGATTTAGGCGAAATTATTTGCAAACTATTCAAACTATATTTTGCGTTAAAGTTGTGTTTATGCGGAACTTTTGTAGGCCTTTGTTGTTATAGTGAGGTATTGCTGTTTCCTCCCAATTGTGTAGCATCTAACTATAATTAAGAGTAATTATGAATTCGCCTCAATTTCAAGAACGGCTCCTCAGTTTGCAAAGTAATTTGTTGAACTTCGCCTATATGCTCACGTCGGACAGAGAGGAAGCACACGACTTGCTTCAGGACACCACGCTCAAGGCTCTCGACAACGAAGATAAGTATATAGATAATGTCAACTTCAAAGGTTGGGTATTTACTATCATGCGCAATATCTTCATCAACAACTACCGGCGCGTGGTGCGCAACCAGACGGTGGTCGACCAGACAGAAGATCTTTATCACCTCAATCTGCCACAGGAGTCGGGCTTCGATACGCCCGAAGGCTCGTACACCGTCAAGGAGATAATGAAGGCTATAAATAGTTTTTCCGACGAGTATCGTATCCCCTTTTCAATGCACATTGCCGGATATAAGTATCACGAAATTGCCGAGAATATGCAACTGCCACTGGGTACGGTGAAGAGTCGCATCTTCTTTGCCCGCCAACGACTACAAATCATGCTCAAAGATTATAAATAAAGTGCCGCACGTGCTGTATAAACCAAAAGATGCGCCAACCTGTGTGTCGGTGGCGCATCTTTTATGTTGTATTCTTTTACAGCTTATTCGGCACTCTCGGCTGCGGGAACTTCCTCTTCTTTCTCTTGGAAGTCGGTGTAACCCTTTTCTGTGAGCAGGTTGTACCAGCTGATGAGTTTCTTAATATCGGTTGTATATACACGCTCGCGGTCGAAGTCGGGCAATACTTTTGCAAAGTATTCGCGGAGTGTTTTTTCGTCATCTTTCACTGTTACCGATGCGATTGCTCCGTTTTCGAGCTTCTTCATGCTCTCGAGTACATCGCTCAGAGGTACTTCGTCGTTGTCGGTAAACATGGCAATATCGCCGAGCGAAATGATTTTTTCGTGGTTATATGCAGGAGTGCGTTTGCCATTGAGCAACGATTCTACAACGAGCATATTCTTTCCTTGCGATACAAGTTTGTATAGTCCGGGTTTGCCAGAGATGGCGAGTATTGTCTTTAACATACAATGATTTTTTTGATGGTTTATTAAAACAGATGCAAAGATAGTATTCCGATTTGATACCTGCAAAGTTGTGCGGTGCGAAATTTACTTATCGTTGGCTATATTTATTAACTTTAAGATTTGCGGAAGTATAGCACTATCGCGATTGTTGTTGATAATGTGTGTGCGATAGTCTATGGGAACGGCTTTCTGCGATGCCATGCGAGCCTCTATTTCCTTGCGATTGAGTCCGCTGCGTTGCATTACTCGCTCTATGCGAGTGTCTACATCGGCATCTACCACCCATATCTGTTGCAAGGTTGTGTCCATGTGGGCTTGGTGCAGGATGGCACTTTCAACAAATACTATTCGCGATTTTTGTAGCTCTACCCATTGGGCGTAGTGCTGCTGTACGGCAGGGTGAACAATGCTGTTGAGCCGGGCAAGTTGCTCGGGGTTGTTGAATACGATGGCTGCAAGTCGGGCACGATTGAGGCTGCCGTCGGGGTTGAAAATGTCATATCCCCATGTGGCAGCGAGTTGTGAGCGTATGGCAGCCGAGTCCATAAGAACTTTGGCTTGCGAGTCGGTGTCGTATACCGGATATTGCATGGTGCGCAATATGCGCGATACGATGCTCTTGCCGCTGCCTATGCCTCCTGTAATGCCTATCTCTATCTTGCTCATCTATTCTTGTGTAACGGTTGTTACATTTTCGTTGATAATATACTCGACACTATCTTGCGATAGAATAATGTTGCGAGCATAGTCGGGGGCATGAGTTACGATAACAGCACCATACGACCCCGGGGTATTCTGTAATTGGTCAAATGTATTGCCAATAAGAAAATCGTCGCTGATGGTTTGCGCGTATTTGCTGATGGGAACCAAGCAGGTTAGGGTAACATGCGATGGGAAAGTCATCACTGTATAACCTGCCGGAATGCTTCCTATGGCAATGGGTATTGATATGGTTTTGGTGGTGTACTCCTCAACGGGTATTACAACGGTAGCGGTATCGGGTATGATGCGTGTGCCGGCTATCTCTTTGATACCTATATTGATGTGTGTTGTGTCGCTGATGTTGTTGAGGACAAACTCCTCGGTATACACCTCCGATATATCTTTCAGTTGGGTTGCTTTGCCGTAAATGGTTACACTATCGGGTGTCGTATATATGCTATCGCTCAATGTGCTATGCGGCGATGTTGTGATGTGTGCTCGAGGTATGACAGCTACTCGCTTGCCTTGGTCGTGTGTATAGCCCACGCGTATCGAGTCGGGGGCAAAGTCGAGTATCGAAGTGGTCGCTTTGAGTTGTTTGCGAGCATACTCGATGAGGCTGTTGTTGCTGATGACTATGGCATCTTTGTTGTTGTCATGACGCTCAAAGTCTATCTTGATAGGAGGAGTATTCTTGAGATTGTAGCTGAGGATGACAGGACCTTTATCGCGTATGCGTGCCTCGATGTAGGGCGGCATATCTTGCAGCAGTACAGTCTCTTCGGGGATATCGGTGAGCTCAATGGGTATTTGTATGATGCGCTCACGATTTTCGCTGATAGAGAGTATGAGCCAAATGCTTGCAGCCAAAATGACGAAACATAGGAATGTGAATATTTCCTTACCTTGGGGAGATTGCCATGCGGCATTGATTTGTCGCTGTGTGAGTTTGATGCGGCTGCGTAGTGGTGTTTTGCTCATGGTTGTTTGTAATAAAAGGGTGTGTCAAACGTCATATTCTCGATTTGACACACCCTCTGTTTATGAAGATTTATTTATCAGGCTTGTTTGGGTGTCTCGTCGGCAGCAGGGTATACCGAGTCTTTTGCTACGCGGATACGAGTATTTTCGGCTATTTCGATAACGAAATATTTCTCGTTTACCTCTTTTACTTTGCCATATATACCACCGGCGGTGATTACTTTATCGCCCGAAGCGAGAGCCTCACGAGCCTTTTGAATCTCTTTTTGACGTTTTTGTTGAGGACGTATCATGAAGAAATAGAAGATAGCGATGAGGGCTACCATCATGATAATGCTTGTCCAGCCTGAACTCTGGGCTTGAGCTTGCAGAAGGATTGTTGATAGTGTCATAATTTTTTATATTGTTTTTGTTTAGTTACTTGTCGGTGTTGCCTTGGTTGGCAAACAGACGTTCAAATATATAACAATTTTTTCAATCTTTGGTTATTATACCCTCTTTTTTAAGCTCCTTAACTATTGCATCGAGTACGCCGTTGACAAATGTTCCGCTTTGCTCGGTACTGTATGTCTTGGCAAGTTCGATGTATTCGTTGAGGGTAACGACGGTGGGTATCGAGGGTATCTTTGTCAACTCGCTTATGGCTACCATCATGATTACAACATCCATAAATGCGATGCGCTCTATCTCCCAGTTCTTGGTGAAGCGGTCGATGTAGCTGCGATACAACTTCTCGTTGGCAAGTGTGTTGTGCAAGAGGTCGAGCGCAAATGTGCGGTCTTCATCGTCCTTATACATGGGCAACATTTTCACCTCCTCGTTTTCGCTGCGGAAGTGCTTGATGGTCTTCAGTACGAAGGTTGCCTCGATGTTGAGCTCTTCGTTCCAATAGAGCGATAGGTTTTCTATCGTTTCGGTGAGGTCGTCCGATGGGGCGATGATGTTCTTGAATACTGTGCGCCAGAACTCGCAGTCTATGGCATCGTCGCTGAAGGGACCTGTCATATAGGCACGATACTCGTCCGATGCGACGATTGTATCGAGCATGCGGTTGAGAAAGTTCTCGGCAGTAATGCTCCATGAGAAGGGCTCGTCTTTGTAGTGCTCTACAAAGTCGGGGTTGTTGCGTAATGATTGTATAAAACGGTTGTCGACAAATCGAGTATTGGGATTGCGCTCCTCCTCGGTGGGTAGGTATTTGTTGCGTGCTGTTTCCAATCTTTGTGCTTGCAGGTCGGTGAGGTCTATCATCAGTTGCAAGAGTGCATAGTATAGTTCATGACCCTTTTTAAGACTGTGCAGCAATTCGTTCTCAGCATCGGCAATGCTTCTGTTTTCTGTGATGAAGTAGGAGTATGCTACTTGTACTACTTTTGAGCGGATGATTACACGATTTATCATAATATGAATGAACTGTTATTTCTGTGATGTATTTCTTTGGCTGCAAAGTTACCACAAAAAGACGGTATAACGATGGCTTTCGACTTATTTTTTCATAAATAAAATTCTTGTTTTATCTTTGCATCTGTGAAAAAAATGGATGAAGCTACATATATATACTCTCTTATTGCCGAGGGTGAGCATGTCGAGCAGGATTTCAAGTACGAAATATCCGATGCTCGCAAGATAGCACGCACCCTGTCGGCTTTTGCCAATACGCAGGGCGGTCGGTTGCTCATTGGTGTCAAAGACAATGGGCGCATTGCAGGTGTGCGTAGCGATGAAGAGATGTATATGATAGAGGCTGCTGCCCATCTGTATTGCAAGCCCGAGGTTGTTGTGGCGATGCATGTATATAAGGTAGAAGGTCGTACGGTGGTCGTTGCCGAGGTGGCTCGTGCACATAGTCGTCCTGTCATGGCGCTCGACGAGCAGGGTAGGGGCTGGGCTTATGTGCGTGTTGCCGACGAGAACATACTTGCCACCCCGGTGCATCTGCGTGTGTGGCGCGATAAAAGCAGTGAACGACCGGAGGTGCTATCCTTTACGCCGTTTGAACGTGGCGTGTTGGAGCTATTGTCGGGCGATGAGGAGTGTAGCATGGCTCATATATGTCGTGTCATGCGGGCTTCACGCCCTGTCATTCAGCGAGTTTTGTCGCAATTTATCAATTGGGGCGTTGTTGCAATGCGCTACAACGGTCATGGATTTGTCTATCGCTGTTGCGATATGGATTGATTTAATATTTGTTAAACAGCGGGTGGAGCTGTCTATATCGTCCAATATTTGCTAAATTTGTAAAAATTTCAATTTACAAACTTTTTAAATGACAATCCTATGATGAAAAATTACTTATTAGTTGCAGCATGTGCAGTATCGGCACTATCGGTATCGGCTGCTTGGGATGGAACAGCACAAGTGTGGACAAATGGTGATGGTTCTCAAAATTCACCCTTCCTTATCGAAACAGAGGCTCACTTGGCATATTTCCAACAACAAGTTACTTCGGGCGAAAGCTACAAGGGCAAGTTCTTCCGTCTTGAAAACGACCTCGATATGAGTGCCGATGCAGGACAAAAGATTTTGCCTATCGGTTTTTTCGATGAGTATATTGATGCTAATGACCCCGAGGGTAATACACTTATTGACGAGTCAAAGTACTTCTTGGGTACATTCGATGGTAACTTTAAGGTGATAGATAATATTCATGTTGAATATATTGCAACCGACTTTGAGGCGGTAGGTGGTACCGGTTTGTTTGCTTGTCTTGACGATGGCGCTGTTGTAAAGAATTTGGGTCTTGGTGCAAAGACTGTCATCACCGGTGGCGAGCTGACAGGTAGCTTCGTGGGACAAATGAATGGCGGTACATTGCAATGCTGCTACAGCCTTGCCACCATCAATAGTGGCTCGACGTTTGGTACAGGTGGTCTTGTTGCTGTTGCTTCGCATGAGAGTGTTATAGACCGTTGCTACTTTGCCGGTGAGGCAAATGGTAATAGCGATGTGGGCGGTATCGTTGGTACTGCACAATATGGTTGCGATATTACCAATTGTTACAATGCCGGTGTAATCAATGCTCCCAATGGTTGGTTTGTTGGTGGTATTGTCGGTTCGGCATACGATACCGGTACACTCATTGCCAACTGTTATAACATAGGCGAGGTGATTGCTGCAGATGGTTTTATGTCGAAACCCGAGCCTATCGTAGGCGATGCCGAGTATAAAGTAACATTGCAAAACTGCTACTTCCTTGATAATGGTAAGTTTGAAGAGAAATCGGGCGTAGTGAAAAAGAGCGAAGCCGACTTGAAATCGGAGGCAATGCTCACTCTGCTCAATGCCGGTGGCGAAACAGAAAATTGGCAAGCCGATACCAAAAATCTCAACAACGGCTTCCCCGTTTTGGCATGGCAAAACGATCCTTCGGCAGGTGTAGCTTATCGTGAGGTTGGCAATGTCGAGTTTGGTGTAATGAATGGTACATTGTATATTCTCAATGCCAATCAAGGCGAGGTGGTACGCATATATAGCATCCTCGGAACACTCGTTTATGAAGGTTGCGACACAGCTATCGAGGTAGCTCAACGTGGTGTATACGTGGTTACAGTAGGTAACAAAGTGGCAAAAGTGAGAATTTAATATAGAACGTAATTGCGGAAACTTCTTGAAATGCTGATATTTATTTGCGCAGTAATACACTCGCAATAAATTCTTTTCAAAAAACATCTCTCGAAGTATTGCAGATTTAAAAATAAGTTTATATCTTTGCACCGCAATTAAATGGTGGATGTAGCTCAGTGGTTAGAGCACCGGATTGTGGTTCCGGGTGTCGTGGGTTCGACTCCCATCTTCCACCCCTCGAAAAGCCTCATCGAAATCTCGATGAGGCTTTTTTCTTTTATCAGCACCACTACTTGCACCTCTCTTCTCGGCTTTTTTTTACTTAATACTGCAATTTATCTCCGATTGTGTTGACAGAAAGCAGAATATGTACTATTTTTGTATGTTTAATTTGTAAATTCATATCTCTATGCATAAGATATTATATGCTGCAATAGCCCTTGCTTTGTTGGTGGCATGTAGCGGAAACAAGAATAGTCGTTGCACCGATGCCGATGCGTGTGATAGCCTCGCTGTTGCCGATACCGTAGTGCCCGATGAACGTGGCTATATAGTAGCTGTGGGCGATGAAGCTCCCGATTTTACAGCCGTTATAGCAGGCTCGGGCGATACAGTGAGTTTGTCGCAATATCGCGGCGAGCGTGTTGTAATGTTACAGTTTACAGCTTCGTGGTGTGGCGTGTGTCGTCGTGAAATGCCTGATATAGAGCAACAAATATGGCAACGCTGGAAGGATAACAGTAACTTTGCACTATTGGGTATCGACCGCGATGAACCCGATAGCACTGTTATGGCATTTGCCGAGCGTACAGGCGTTACCTATCCCATAGCCCTCGACCCCGGTGGCGAGATATTCTGTCGCTATGCCCATCGTTTGGCAGGCATTACACGTAATGTGATTGTCGACCGCGATGGTAGCATTGTGATGATGACCCGCTTGTACGACGAAGAGGAGTTCTCACGCATGGTGGCTGTAATCGACAGCCTGCTCACAGTAAATGCTCAATAAGAAAGGAGTGCGCTATGGCAGATGAGTTATTGGTAGAGTATTGTAATGCCGAGGTACAACGCGACGATTTGCCGGTATTGAAGAATGTAAACTTCAAGTTACACGCCGGCGAGTATGTCTACCTGATAGGTCGTGTGGGTAGTGGTAAGAGCAGCCTGCTCAAGACGATGTATGCCGACCTGCCCGTAGTGGCAAGCCGCGCCGATGTGTTGGGCTATGACGTAACCAATATCCGCGAACGCGACGTACCCTATTTGCGCCGCAAATTGGGTATCGTTTTTCAAGATTTCCAACTCCTGACCGACCGCACCGTACGCGAAAATCTCACCTTCGTGTTGCGTGCCACAGGTTGGAAAAATGACGAGGAGATGACAACTCGTGTCAATGAAGTGTTGACTCAAGTGGGTATGACCAAGAAAGCATACCGCATGCCGCATGAGTTGTCGGGCGGTGAGCAACAACGTATTGCGATAGCTCGTGCGCTGCTCAATCGTCCCCGCATTATATTGGCAGATGAGCCTACGGGCAACCTCGACCCGCAGACAAGCCGACAGATTGTCGATTTGCTTCACCACATCTCGCGTGAAGGTACTGCGGTAGTGATGTCTACACACAACCTATCGTTCTGCGATGAGTATCCCGGACGTATATATCGTTGCGAGGAGCGACATCTGCAAGAGTTATAATTTCTGTTGTAAAGAAAATTTAAGGTAAAATGAAAGTTCTGAAATTTGGTGGAACCTCAGTAGGTTCAGCACAACGTATGAAAGAAGTAGCTCGCCTTGTGTGCAATGGCGAGTGTAATATAGTAGTATTGTCGGCAATGGCAGGAACAACCAATACGCTCGTTGAGGTGGGCGACTATCTCTATAAACGCAATGCCGAGGGCGCACGCGAAACAATAGGCGCTCTGGAGCGTAAGTATTGGGATGTCATCGACGAGTTGTATCAAGGTGCCGACTATAAAGCTGCCGCACGCGAGGCAGTGAAAGAGTGTTTCGACCGCGTGCGTGCTTGCATGAAAGAACTCTTTACGCTATATGAGGAGAAAATCGTGTTGGCTCAAGGCGAGTTGATGTCGACGGCTATGATGCATCTCTATCTGCATGAACAAGGTGTGAAATCGGTGATGCTGCCGGCACTCGACTATATGCGCACCGACAAGAACAACGAGCCCGATATGAACTATATCGAGTCGCACCTCGATGACTTGTTACAAGCCAATCCCGAGGCTGACGTATACATTACCCAAGGTTATATCTGTCGCAATGCCTACGACGAAATAGACAACCTGCAACGTGGTGGTAGCGACTATTCGGCATCACTTATCGGTGCTGCCATTGATGCCGAGGAGATACAGATATGGACCGATATTGACGGTATGCACAACAACGACCCGCGATATGTCGAGGGTACATTGCCTGTGCATCAATTACACTTTGAAGAGGCTGCCGAGTTGGCTTATTTCGGCGCTAAAATATTGCACCCCACTTGTGTGCAACCTGCCAAACAGCATAATATACCGGTGCGATTGTTGAGCACCATGTGTCCCGAAGCCGAGGGCACATTGATATCGAACAACACCACACGTAGAGTGATAAAGGCTGTTGCTGCCAAAGACAATATTACAGCGATAAAAATAAAGTCGGGTAGAATGTTGTTGGCATACGGTTTCTTGCGCAAGGTGTTTGAGATTTTCGAGTCGTATCGCACTGCTATCGACATGGTAACAACCTCCGAGGTGGGTGTGTCGGTAACGATAGACAATACTCGACATTTGCCCGAGATACTCGACGACCTACGTAAATTTGGTACGGTTACGGTCGACGAGGATATGGTGATAATATGCGTTGTTGGCGACCTTGAGTGGCAGAATGTTGGCTTCGAGTCGAAGGTAATGTCTGCCTTGAAAGATATACCTGTGCGCATGGTGTCGTATGGCGGTAGCAACTACAATATCTCGTTGCTGGTGCGCCGCGAAGATAAGATAGAGGCTTTGAAGGCGTTGAGCCAAGAGCTCTTCTAAATATTTTGTTGATAGGTTCTTTATAGTTTTAAGGTATGAGATTGGAACTTCTGTCGGGCTTAAAAACGCCCTGTTATGTATATGATGTAGCGTTATTGCGCCGCACGCTCGATGCTGTTGTAGCTTCGCAGCCTTGCGGTAGCGTGGTGCACTATGCCTTGAAGGCAAATAGCAACAAGCATCTATTGCAGATTATTGCCGATGCCGGCTTGGGTGCCGACTGTGTGAGTGGTGGCGAGATACGTCTTGCTCTTGCTGCGGGCATCAGTGCTGATAAAATTGTATATTCGGGCGTAGGAAAGACCGACGACGAGATACGCTTGGCTTTGTCGCAGTCAATAGGCTGTTTCAATGTCGAGTCGGTCGAGGAACTTCAAGTAATCAACGACCTTGCCGGTGCAAGTGGTGCAGTGGCGCGAGTGGCATTGCGTGTCAATCCGCACATTGATGCACACACACATCATTATATAACAACCGGCTTGAGTGAAAATAAGTTCGGTATTGATATTTCGGTATTGGATGAGGCTGTTGCGTTGGCTTGTTCGCTATCGCATGTGCAGCTGCGAGGCTTGCATTTTCATATCGGTTCGCAAATCCTCACGCTCGAGCCCTATAAACTATTGTGTGAGAAAGTAAACGCCCTGCAAGAGAAGTATGCCGGGCAGGGTGTGGCGATGGATTATATAAACGTAGGTGGTGGATTGGGTGTCGATTACGATAATCCCGATGAAAACCCTATGCCCGATTTCGCTGCGTTTTTCAATCTCTTCAAGACACACTTGCACTTGCAGCCGGGGCAGTCGCTACACTTTGAGTTGGGGCGTGCCATCGTGTGTCAATGTGGTTCGCTTCTCTCGCGCGTACTATATATTAAGCAGGGTCTCGACCGCCAATTTGCCATACTTGATGCAGGTATGACCGAGTTGCTGCGCCCGGCACTCTATCAAGCCGTTCATAAGATAGAAAATCTCTCGGCTCGCGGTGGTGAAATGTGTGCCTATGATGTCGTAGGTCCGGTGTGCGAGTCGTCCGATTGCTTTGGCACCGATGTAGAGCTGCCCGTTACACATAGAGGCGATATTATTGCTATCCGTTCTGCCGGCGCCTATGGCGAGTCGATGTCTATGCAGTACAATTCGCGCCCATTACCCGGTGCTCTGTTCATAAACGAGTAGTTTAATCCTATTTTTTTTCTCACTTTTATTTTCTTATAAATAACTGAATTTCAGTTATTAGTATGTCTGCGCGCGTTTGTGTATTGAAAAAAGTTGTGTTAAATATTGTAAAAGCTCTTGACAAGCGTAAAAATAGACTATATATTTGCATCGAAAACAAAAATGGAATAATTCTAAAAATGGATGCGATAAAAAATATGGTTAAAGAACGTCTCGAGTTGCACGGTATAAAACCCTCGATGCAACGCATGGCAGTGATGGAGTATCTGATGACACATCGCACACATCCTACCGCCGAGATGATTTTTGCCGACCTCTATCCCGAGATGCCTACCTTGTCGAAAGCAACCGTATACAATACGCTCAACTTGCTTGTAGAACGAGGCGTTGTGCGCCTCATTACGATAGAGGAGAAGAATGCTCGATTTGATGCCTGTATGGATCCCCACATCCATTTCCGTTGCCGCCAATGCGGTGCCATACTCGATGTCAATGTCGAGGCTCACTGGATACCCGCCATGCCCTCGGGTGTTTCGGTAGAGATGAGCGAAACTTATTGCATAGGCTATTGTGCCGAGTGTAATAGTAAAAGAGTAAACTAAATTAATAATTATAACACAATCATTTAAAACCTAAAGTTATGAAATTTATCTGTACAGTATGTGGTTATATCCACGAAGGCGATGCCGCTCCCGAAAGATGTCCTCAATGTAAAGTTCCCGCTTCGAAATTTGAAGTGCTCAACGAGAATGCAGCTCTCCAATTTGTTTCGGAGCATCATATAGGTGATGGTATAGTAGAAGACCAAGAAGTGATGGAAGGTCTCCGTGCACACTTCATGGGCGAATGTACCGAAGTAGGTATGTACCTTGCCATGAGCCGCCAAGCCGATCGTGAAGGCTATCCCGAAATTGCCGAGGCTTACAAACGCTTCGCTTGGGAAGAGGCTGAACACGCTGCCAAGTTTGCCGAGTTGCTCGGTGAAGTTGTATGGGATACCAAGAAGAACCTTGATGCCCGCATGAACGCCGAGTGTGGTGCTTGCGCCGACAAACTTCGTATCGCTACTCGCGCCAAACAATTGGGTTACGATGCCATCCACGACACCGTACATGAAATGGCAAAAGACGAAGCTCGCCATGGCAAAGCATTCGAAGGTCTTTACAACCGCTACTTCAAGAAATAATAGTTAGTTGCCACAAAAGACATAGAATAGTTTTTTTCAGAGTTGTTAGGCGAGGCGTCTCGGTGACGAGGCGCCTTGCTGCCCCAAAAATGCAATTGGCTGATATAAAACTTATTATGATATTGTAAACAATTATTTAAAGCCTTATAGTATGGAAACAAAAGATAAAGTATTGCAAGTAATGAAAGCAGCCGGAGAGCCTCTTAATGCAGGTAAGATAGCCGAACTTGCCGGTCTTGACCGCAAAGAGGTGGATAAAGCCATGAAGCAGTTGAAGGAGGAGGGCGCTATCGTATCGCCTGTTCGCTGCAAATGGGCACCGGCTCAATAAGGTTCTTACCCATGTAAGATAAGTCGAGGAGTGGCAACAATGCCGCTTCTCGTTTTTTTTATAATGCCCAATATATGAGGTACGCACCATCGGCTTTGAAGGTGCATTGTGAGGCGGTGGCTTCGTTCAGTGTGCCTTGCCACCAACTTTCAAAGGGGCGGATGGGGTATTTCAGTCCCTCTGCCGAAAGGACTTTGCAGCCAAAGTTGAAGATAGATATTTGCTGCCCGGGTTGGGTGGTTATAATCGTATCGCCAAGGGTGGGCATAAAGATACCGTGGTCGGTATAGATGCAGGCTGTGATGCCCTGCTTGAAGTATTCCATCAACAGGCTGATGTTGCCCAATGTGTGGTCGTCGCGTTTGCCTGTTGCACCCACGATGGCAATCTCTTTTATACCCTGCTCGGCAAGGTATGATACCGCCTTGGTCTGGTCGTTGGTCTCTTGACACGACGATATGATGATGCGAGATGAATATCTGCTCTTGAGCTCGGGTAGGATAGAGTCGCCGTCGCCTATTATCATGTCGAAGGGTCGTCCGGTGGGTATATAGGCGTTGGCTGCGCCATCGCACACAACTATTGTCTGTGCGTGGTCAAGCACCTCGAGCGCAAGCGACCCTTGTGGAAAATCGCCATTGCCTACGACAACTGCCGACGGATATTTATAGGGATTGATTGTTTTCATGCAACATGAGTTTTTTCCAATTATAGTATCCCAATACGGCAACAACGGCATAGAGGGCATATAATGCGGCATAGAAATATATACCTTTATATATATACAATCCTGCCGAAACGATGTCGACGACAATCCACACCCACCATTGCTCTATATACTTACGTGCCAGCATCCACATGGCTGTAATGCTGAGTGCTGTGGTAAAGGCATCCCATCCGGGAACGGTGCTATCGGTAAAGTGCCGTAGTATGGTATATATGGCGCAGTGGGTACATATAGTAATAGCTATTGCATATATGTATGTGCGGCGTGGTGTGCGTGTAATGGGTAGTTCTACGGTGCGGCGACGTTTGTTCTTGAAAGTCCAAACGATGTAACCATATACACCGGCAAGTATATAGTAGATGTTTATGCCCATATCGGCATATAATCCGGCATTGTAATACACACCAATAGATACAGCCGGCATGATGATGCCCATCAGCCACAGCAATCGGTGTGCCTTGTATTCGTAGTATAGGTATATAAGTCCTACGATAGTGCCTAATACTTCAAATGCCAAATTCCAATCCATATCAGATACTAAACAATGTGCGGGTGTTGTGAGTAGTGGCTGCATCCACCTCCTCGATACTCATGCCCAATATTTGTGCTACGCGAGCTGCCATGTAAGGCACGTATGCCGGCTCGTTACGCTTGCCTCGGTGGGGTGTGGGGGCAAGGTATGGCGCATCTGTCTCAAGCAGCAGACGGTCTATCCCGATAGCCTCTACAAGCTTCTCGAGGTGTGCATTCTTGAATGTTACGATACCGTTGATGCCGAAATAGAAATCGCCCACTCGGTTGCGTATGGTTTCTACCTCTTGTGCTGTGCCTGTAAAGCTGTGAAATACGCCTTTGACACTATCTTTGGGGAATTGTTGTAGTACCGACAAGGTGGTGTCGAATGCCTCGCGCGAGTGTATGATGATGGGTAAGTCCAACTCTTGCGACCACTCTATCTGTGTGGCAAAGGCTTCGCACTGCTCGTTGCGGAAGGTCTTGTCCCAATAGAGGTCTATGCCTATCTCGCCAACAGCACAATAGTGATGGGTGTCGAACAAAGGACGAATGGCGGATAAATGGTTGCCAAAGTCTGCTGCTACCGATGTGGGATGCAGTCCCATGGCAGCATGGCAGCGATGAGGGTATTGCTCGATGGTTCTATGCAGTGGTTCGATACTCTCCATATCGACATTGGGCAGTATCATGTGGCACACTCCGGCAGCAACGGCTCGTGTTATGACATCGTTGCGGTCGGTGTCAAACTCCTCCATGTATATGTGCGTATGGCTGTCTATCATGAAGGTTGTTTTTCGTTTTTGCGATAATAGTATATAACGCCGTATGCGCGGCACTTCTCTATACGACTCTCGCCCGACAGATTGTTGTAGTGTCCCTCCACTTCATCCCATATCTTCAGTATCAAAGCATCCACCTCTTCGCGCAGGGCGTTGAGTTGGTCGAGCGAGCGTTGCATCTGTTTCTTATAGCGGTCGCGCTCATAGCGGGCTTCGATAAATATATCGTAGTGAACCTTCACCTTGGCGATGGTAGGGTTGTATATAGGTGTTCCGCCACGTTGGGCTATACGTTTGTTCTCACCGTCAATGATGCGTTGTCCCCATTGGGCAAGCGCGTTCTCCGAGGCAAGGTCGGGTAGGGTGTTGTCGCCGGGAGCAAGTTGGTATAGCGCTTTATATTCGGCCTTTATTTCGTTGCGCAATACCGTCATATTCAGCACCTGAATGAAGTGCGAAACATACAATCGCGCCATGCGGCACAGCGGTTGGAAGCGTTTGTTACACTTTGCCATCTCGTCGTAGTGAAAACGGAACTGCTTTACGGCTGCCTCAAAACGACCGCACACAAGTTTTGCCTCGTTCAGTATCTTGAACGAAGCCGGTTGGTTGTCGGGCGTCTGACGCAACTCCATATCAATAGCTTTGCGGAGTGCTGTGATACGCGCAGCATCGGTATTGGGTAGTCGACGGTAAGGCATATCAGTGGTCGCGGTTCATCAATGATTGTGCCAAAGCCAAGAGGGGGAGTTTGCGATCCTCGGGAACGAGTATTTCGTCCATGCAAGCAAGTGCGGCATTGTAGTAAGCCTCCATCTTCTCGTGGCACAACTTGTCTATACCCAAGTTGTTATATACGTTGGTGATAGCCTCTATCTTCTCGCGGGGCTCAACATCGTTATTGCCCAAGTAGTGCTCGAGCATCTCTTTGTCTTTGCCCTCGGCGAGGCGCATTGCCTCGATGAGCATGAATGTTTTCTTCTCGTTGGTAATATCGCCACCAATGTTTTTACCAAAGATGATGGGATCGCCATATACGTCCAAGAAGTCGTCTTGCAGTTGGAATGCCAAGCCCAAGTTTTCTCCAAAGCGGTAGAGCGTATTGGCTTGAGCCACCGGAGCACCTGCTACCAATGCGCCTATTTTAAGGGCGCAACCCAGCAGAACGGCTGTTTTTAGGCGTATCATGTTGAGGTACTCGTCGGTCGACACGTCGTTGCGTTGTTCAAACTCCATGTCAAACTGCTGTCCCTCGCATATCTCAAGGGCGGTTTTCAAGAACGTTTCCATCACAGCAGGCATCAGTCGGGGTGCAACTTGAGCCATGTGTTGTGTAGCAATAATCTGCATGGCATCGCCCGATAGTATGGCATGGTTTTCGTCCCATACCTTGTGTACGGTAGGTTTGCCACGGCGCAAATCCGACTTGTCCATCACGTCGTCGTGCAACAATGTGAAGTTGTGGAAAATCTCCAATCCGATAGCCGGCGAAACGGCTTGGTTGATGTCGCCACCAAAGAGTTCGCATGCCATGAGCATGAGCATGGGGCGTATGCGTTTGCCGCCCAACGACAATTCGTAGCGGATAGGAGCATATAACGAATCGGGCTCTTGAGGATAGTTTATCGCTGCAAGGCTATCGTTTATAATGTCGAGATATTGCGAAAGTTTCTGTTTCATATATTGTGTTGTTGGTTACTAATAGAGTTTTTTGTTTTACCACAAGCTCATTTGCGACGACTCTTCGTGGGCTGCGCGGCGTTCTTTTTCGACAAGGCGGGCTTTCTCTTCCTCCTCGCGGCGCTCGCGTTCTTGCTCTTCGCGACGGCGTGCCTCCTCTTCCAAGTCATCGGGATGAACGGGCATCATCCAGTTGATGTCTATGTCCGATACGATATCAACTGCATCGTCCGATGTGTCGGCTGCCATGTTGTTGAGCTTGTTCTCGAGCGATGCAATCTGATTTTCATAAGCTTTGTTTTGTGAACGAAGGGTGGCTGTTTGCGACACAAGCTCTTGACGTTGCTTCTTCAGCGCAGCAATCATATTGTTGGCTTTTTCCAACTCCTCGCTGTTGTCTTTGACGTTTGTGGCTTGATTTTGTTTGGCAGCCTCTTTCAGTGCCTCTTGTGCCTCTAACAACTCCTGTTGGCACTTCTCGTGAAGGCGACCCTCTTCCAGCAGTTCTTGGCGTAGCTCTTGCAGCATCTTATCCTTCTCGGCACTCTCTTTATCGAGGTCTTCTTTATTCTTCTTGTAATCGTCTATTTGTTGTTCGCACTTATTCATTGCTTTTTGCATCTCTTCGATGCGATTGAGCAGCTGGGCGTTCTCCTCAACCTTGCTTTGCAATGTCTCGTTGACAGCGGCAATCTCGTCGCGCGATTGTTGAGCTTGTTGCTCGGTTTGTTTCATCATGTCTGCCACTTGGCTTGCTGCCTCCTCTTGCTCCTTGATTTTGCCCAAGGCGCTGTTCAACTCGTCGGCAAGGCGGCTGTTGGCTTGCAATGCCTCGGTAAGTTTCTGTCCGATATTTTCGACCTCGGTATTGCTGCATTGTTGTGTGGCGCGTAGCTCGGCTGCTTCTTGTTCCAATTCGGCACAACGTTTGCGACTCTCTTCGAGCGACGATTGTAACATCATTGATGCCTTCTCGGTAGCTTGCATAGCCGACAACTGCTCGGCGCTGCTTTCTTGTTGTTTTACAAGTGTTGCTATCTCCTCGGTAAGTTGTGCTATGATGTTCTCTTTCTCGGTAAGAGTAGTCAGCAGGTTCTCCTTTTCGCTGTCCGATGCAGCAACTTTCTCGGTCAACTCATCCTTCTGCGACGATAGGTATGTGATGCGCTCTTGTAGCGCTTCGATAGCGGCGTTCTTGTCGGCAAGTTCTTGTTGCATCTCCTCCGACGGAGCTTTACTGCTCTTCATCTCTTGCACGACACCCAACAGACGTTTTATCTCTTCGTTGGCATCGTCAACCTCTTGCTGCTTCACACCGGCAACTTTCAGCTTGTTTATAAGGCTCTTATTTTCGAGCTCATATTGCTCCTTCTCGGCTTCAAGTGTAGCGATGCGATTGTCGAGGTCGTGTACCTTGTCGTTCAAGGCACGTTTCTGTCGCTCGGCGCTGAGTTGGGCATTTTTTATCTCGGCTTTTTGCTCCTCAAGTTCGGCAGTTTTGCGGCGCATTGCTGCAATATCGTCTTCCAACTTCTTGCGGGTAGAAGCTATGGCTGTCTCCGATTGCTCACGAGCATTCTTGTTGAGCTGCTCGATGTACTCCTTGAACGACTCGCCCAACTCGTTGTAGATATATTTTTTCTCACCCTCGATGTCGATATATTTACGCACAAAGTCGGGGAACGAAGCGTTGACCAATTCAATGACCTTGTTGAGCAGTGTGTCGGGCAGTGCCACTTCGCTATTGCTATGGTTGCTTGCAGGCACTTCGCTTGTCGCGGGTTTGTTCTCCTCGACACTATTGCCTTGCTGATGCTTGTTTTGAGCGGTAGCATCGGTTATATCCTTGGCGGTATATATGTGTTCTTTTTGCTCCTCTTCGTTACCAAATCCGAGAGCTCTTAGAGATTTCTTGAAAAAAGACATACTTATACTATATATATGTGTTGTTAAAACAATATTGCAGGCAGTGCAGTTTTGTTGACACACTACTGCTCTTGCAACCGGCTATTTTTCTTGGTCGGTAAAGTTACGATTTATTTTTCTAATTCCTCCGGTATTGCCACATTATTTATGTGAATGTGGTTTTTTACCTCTGTTTGCACCACATTCCGACAATTTTTTGGGCTATAAAAGTGGGTTATTTATTTTATTGGTCAAAATTAGTAAAAAAATTTGTTTTTTCCATAATGTCGTCGTACATTTGTGGTAGATTTGTAGCGAGAATATTTCGTAGGCAAACCTAAATATTAATCTTATAAAACTAATACAATGGACATTAAAAGCATCCTTGCCAATCTTGAGGCAAAACACCCTGGTGAAAACGAGTATATCCAGGCAGTGACAGAAGTTCTTCACTCTATCGAAGAAGTTTACAATCAACATCCTGAATTTGAGAAAGCTCGTATCATCGAGCGTATGGTTGAGCCCGATCGTATCTTCACATTCCGTGTTACTTGGGTAGACGATAAAGGTGAGGTTCAAACAAACCTCGGTTATCGCGTACAATTCAACGGCGCTATCGGTCCGTACAAAGGCGGTCTCCGTTTCCACAAAGCTGTTAACCCCTCAATGTTGAAATTCCTCGGTTTCGAGCAAACATTCAAAAACGCTCTTACTACTCTTCCTATGGGTGGTGGTAAAGGTGGTTCTGACTTCGACCCCGTAGGTAAATCTGATGCTGAAATCATGCGTTTCTGCCAAGCTTTCATGCTTGAGTTGTGGAACAACATCGGTCCCGACACTGACGTTCCCGCTGGTGACGTAGGTGTAGGTGGTCGTGAAATCGGTTACCTCTTCGGTATGTATACTAAACTCGCTCGTAAATACAACGTTGGTGTATTGACTGGTAAAGGTGCTACTTGGGGTGGTTCTATCCTCCGTCCCGAAGCTACTGGTTTCGGTGCTCTCTACTTTACAGAGCACGTTCTCAAAACTGCCGGTAAAGACATCAAGGGTTGCACTGTAGCTCTCTCTGGTTTCGGTAACGTTGCTTGGGGTGCTGCTTTGAAAGCTACTGAACTCGGTGCTAAAGTTGTTGCTATCTCTGGTCCCGACGGTGTATGCGAAATCCCCGGTGGTATCACTAGCGAAATGATCGACTATATGCTTGTTATGCGTGCTTCTAACCGTAACAAAGTGGAAGATATGGCTACTAAATTCCCCGAAGCTACTAAATTCACTGCCGGTAAGAAAGCTTGGAGCGTGAAGTGTGATATCGCTCTTCCTTGCGCATTCCAAAACGAGCTTAACGAAAACGATGCTAAAGAACTTCTTGCTAACGGTACATGGTGCTGCTGCGAGGTTTCGAACATGGGTTGTACTCCCGAAGCTATCGCTACATTCCAAAACGCCGGTATCCTCTTCGCTCCTGGTAAGGCTGTGAACGCAGGTGGTGTATCTGTTTCGGGTCTTGAGATGACTCAAAACGCTATGCACATTAGCTGGTCTGGTGCTGAGGTTGACGAGAAACTTCACTACATCATGGAAAGCATCCACTCGGCTTGTGTTAAATACGGAAAGAAAGCCGATGGCACAATCGACTACGTTAAGGGTGCTAACATCGCCGGTTTCATGAAAGTGGCTCAAGCCATGTTGGAACAAGGTATCGTTTAATAGACACTTCTCTAATAACAGACATATCGGGGCACTCCGCTCCGATATGTTTGCTACATAAAGCCTTAACTCTTGTACAAATTTTTTATATTGTTCAGGTAATTAAAGATTAACAATAATCACAATAAAAAACAGTTTTATGAAAAAACACAATTTCAACGCAGGACCCTGCGTGTTGCCCAGACAAGCTGTTGAATCGGCTATCGAAGCTATCCGCGATTTTGACAACACCGGTATCGGTATCTTGGAAATCTCTCACCGTACTCCCGGTTGGGAACGCATCATGGCCGAAACAGAGCAGTTGTGGCGCGAACTTTTGAATATCCCCGATAACTATGCAGTATTCTTCCTCGGTGGTGGTGCTTCTACTCAATTCTTTGAGGTTCCTGCCAACTTGTTGAAAACTAAAGCTGCTTATTTGCAAACAGGTGTTTGGGCTAAAAAAGCTATTAAAGAGGCTAAATTTTATGGCGATGTTGAAGTTGTTGCTTCTTCTGAAGACAAAAACTACACTTACATCCCCAAAGGCTATACTATCCCCACTGATGTAGACTACTTCCACATCACTACCAACGACACTATCTACGGTACTGAAATCCACGAAGATATCGACTCGCCCGTTACTTTGGTTGCCGATATGTCTTCTGATATCATGTCTCGTCCCGTTGATGTTACCAAGTATGGTATGATTTACGGTGGTGCTCAAAAGAACGTAGGTCCTGCTGGTGTTACTTTCGTTATCATCCGCAAAGACCTCATCGGTAGCTCTGAGCGTAAATTGCAAACTATGGTTAACTATGCTACTCACTATCCCGACGAGGCTCGTAACCGCTCTATGTTCAATACTCCTCCCGTATTCCCCATCTTCGTTATGCACGAAACATTGAAATGGGTGAAAGAACTCGGTGGTCTTGAGGCTATGTACAAACTTAACAAAGAGAAAGCCGAATTGCTTTACAACGAAATCGACCGCAACTCGATGTTCGTAGGTACTGCTGTTAAGGAAGACCGTTCTTTGATGAACGTTTGCTTTGTAATGGCTCCCGGTAAAGAGGAACTCCAAGACGAATTCATGGCATTTGCCAAAGAGCGTGGTATGGTAGGTATCAAGGGTCACCGTTCAGTAGGTGGTTTCCGCGCTTCTCTCTACAACGCTTGTCCTAAAGAGTCGGTTGAAGCTCTCGTTGCTTGCATGCAAGAGTTTGAAAACCTTCACAAATAATTTTTAACCATACACATTTATTATATGCGTCCCCGAGTAGGCTCGTCCTGCACGGGTACGCATTTAACCCATAAAAAAGATTATTAGCAATGAAAATTCTTGTTGCAACCGAAAAACCCTTTGCAGCTGTTGCTGTTAAAGGTATACGTGAAGTAGTAGAGGCTGCCGGTGCAGAACTCGTATTGCTCGAAAAATACACCGAGAAGGCTCAACTTCTTGCTGCTGTTGCCGATGTTGATGGTATCATCATCCGTAGCGATAAAGTAGATGCTGAAGTTTTGGATGCTGCCAAAAACTTGAAAATTGTCGTTCGTGCCGGTGCCGGTTACGACAATGTTGACCTCGAAGCTGCTACTGCACACAATGTATGTGTAATGAACACTCCCGGTCAAAACTCTAACGCTGTTGCCGAGTTGGCTCTTGGTATGATGGTTATGATGGCTCGTAACCTCTATGACGGTACTTCTGGTACTGAGTTGAAAGGCAAGACTTTGGGTATCCACGCTTTCGGTCAAGTAGGTCGTAACGTGGCTCGTATCGCTCAAGGTTTCGGTATGGAAGTATATGCTTTCGACCCCTTCTGCCCCGCAGAGGCTATCGCTGCTGCCGGTGTTAAACCCGTTGAGAGCGTTGAAGAGTTGTATCGCAACTGTCAATATGTTTCGTTGCACATCCCCGCAACTGCCGAGACCAAAAACTCTATCAACTATTCACTCACTTCTATCATGCCCAAAGGCGCTATGCTCGTAAATACTGCTCGTAAAGAGGTTATTAACGAGGCAGACCTTGTTCGCATCATGGAAGATCGCGCCGATTTCCGCTATGTTTCGGACATCGCTCCCGCCAACCTCGATGAGTTGAAAGAGAAATTTGCCGGTCGTGTGTTTGCTACTCCCAAGAAAATGGGTGCTCAAACTGCCGAGGCTAACATCAACGCAGGTATTGCTGCCGCTCACCAAACTATCGGTTTCTTGCGCGACGGTATCGAGAAATTCCGCGTAAACAAATAATTGCCTACATCGTTGAGCCGCGAGGCTCAGTAGTGCAAAAAAATCAGAGGGTAAGTCGTTGACTTACCCTCTTGTATTTTATGTCGTTGATACTTAGCTTTTATACTGTAAGTTCTAATTACTCAACACTCAACTATTTCACCGTTATCAGCTCATACTCTCTTGTGCCAAGACCTATCTTCTCGCCGTGTTCAAGGGCTGCACGCCAATGAGTATCGGGGTGGAGTAGGTGGAACTTATCCTCGCCTTCGAGAGTGCCATGGTTATGGTTGCAGTGTAGTATGTTGTCCGACTTCAGTGCCGGTGCTGCTATCACCATATCGGCGCAGGCTTGGTCGAGTGCTACAGGGTCAAACGATGCCAAGATACCTATATTGGGCACGATGGCTGCATCGTTGTGGTTCCAGCAATCACATTCGGGCGATACATCTACAATAAAGCTCACATGGAAGTGAGGCTTATCTTTCAACACAGCGACGGTATACTCGGCAATCTTATAGTTGAGGCGCTCGGTAGTATCGTCGGCACCCGGAACGGCAGCACCATATTGGCACATGGCGATACATTGTCCGCAGCCCACACAACGTGTGTAGTCGATAACCGCTTTGTGGTCGACAAGCGACAGAGCATTGTGGGCACAATTGCGCACGCACATGCCGCAACCAATACATTTATGCTCCTTGATGCGAGGTTGCGAACCGCTATGCAATTCAAGTTTGCCACCGCGACTTGCTGCACCCATACCTATGTTCTTCAGAGCACCGCCAAATCCGGCTTGTTCGTGTCCCTTGAAGTGGCTCATCGAGATGATAATATCGGCATCGGCTATTGCTGTGCCAATTTTAGGACGTTTGCAATACTCGCCGTCGATAGGTATCTCGCGATAGTCGGTACCTTTCAAGCCATCGGCTATTATCACTTGGCATTGTGCCGATATGGGGTTGTAACCATTCTCCATGGCACTCTGCAAGTGGTCTACGGCGTTGGCTCGACGACCGGTGTATAGTGTGTTTGAGTCGGTTAAGAACGGACGTCCACCCAGTGAACGTACGATAGCTGCCATGCGTGCTGCATATTGCGGGCGCAGATAGGCAAGGTTGCCCGGCTCGCCAAAGTGTATTTTTATGGCTGCAAACTTGTTCTCGAAATCAATGTCGGCAATACCTGCGCGGCGCACCAATCGCTCCATCTTATCAATGAGATTGCTTTGTGGAGTCGTGCGCATATTGGTGAAAAATACTTTAGCTTTTTCCATACTTACGTGTCTTTCTCTTTAGGTTATATGCTGGCATGGCGCGATATAACTTCTTATCGGCATGCATTATCGTTCCAAAATTATAACTAAAATTTGACAATATGAAGTTAAATAACGCTTTTTTGTCGTGTGGCTTTCTATTTTATGCTACTTTTGCGATATAGAGAAATTCCTCCCGATATGAAACGATTAACCACACTATTAACAATATCTGTCATTCTGTTGTTTGCTTCATGCTCTCAACGCAATGCCGAGGTCGAGTATTTTGCATTCCGTTCTACCGAAACCGACTTTTGGGGGATGATGAGCCCCGATGGCGAGGTGCTTGTCGATGGCAAGTTTATGTTCCCACCACACTACGCCTCGCAAGGAGTATTCTTGGCACAAGAGGATGACGGTATGTATGGTTTCTATACAGCCGACAAGAAGTTGCAACGCATCAACGACGAGCATTATGTCATGGCACAACCATTTCGTTTCGACAACTACACCGCGGTATGTCGCGAGGGCGATACACACTTTACTATTATAGATACTCGTGGGCGTGAAGTTGCCTCGTTGCCCGATAGCATTGTCGATATAGGATTGTTTTCGGGCGATTTAGCTCCCTTTGTGATTGACGATATTGTGCCCCGTATGGGCTACATCGACTCGCAAGGTCGCGTGGCAATAGCTCCGCATTATAGCTTTGCAACCAATTTTTTGTGTGGCGTAGCCTTGGTAGAGGAGATAACTGTCGGCGGTAGCAAGCTATCGGTTATTACCCCCGATGGTATTGTTGTTTATACCTTCGACAATAGCTGGCGCCCATTGGCTACCGAGTATAGCGACGGGCTACTGCCTGTGATAGGCACTCATGGTGAGATTGCCTTCCTCGACACACATGGCAAGATAGCAATAGCACCGTCCGACAAGTGGCGCATGTGCCGTCCTAACAATCCCGCTACCGTACCCTATACCTTCAAGGCAGGGCGAGCTATCTTCTCCGACGGTTTTCACTACGGCTTGATAGACAAGAAAGGGCGTGTTGTAGTGCCCGCGCAATACCTCAATATATACTTGGGCGAAGGCGGGCTCTTTGTTGCCGAGAACAAAGACCATCGTTGGGGTTGTATCGACAGCGATGGCAATGTTGTCATACCCTTTGAGCATCTGCCCGGAGTGATACGTCGCTCTATCACACCGCACACCATCGTTATGCAGAATGAGGCTCAACGCTATCGCCTTGTCAACCACAAAGGTGATGTGATAAGCAAGCCGTTTGAAAATTATCAAATCAAATAACAATAAACGTGAACCAAGTAGCATTGTCTGTTGTTTAATGGCAAGACAACCAATTAAACAATAGAAAATGAAAAAGACAATTCTACTTTGTGCTGTTGTAGCCATGCTCACAGCATGTAACGGAAATCGTACCAACACTACCGTCGACGATGCCGCATATATCGAGGCTGCCGACTCGACCGGTCTGATGGATGTATATGCCTACGAAGGCAACATCAAAGCACATGGCAACATGCCCGCTGCACACTACATGGTAGTAATAAGTGAACAATTAGACAGTATCAATGGCACTTATACCATGACAACCACCTATATCGTTGCCGACTCTGTAAAGAACAATCCGCATCGCAGTCGTGGCAAGAAGTTTACCCATTGGGGCATCCCGGGACATCACAACGCCAAGGTTTATACCCTCGCACCCGACAGTGGGGCAACCGACTCGGTATACCTCTATGTCGAGAGCGATACAACGGTAATCATGCTCGACAAAAACAAGCATCATCCCGAGCATCCCGACCACTTCCGTCTATGGAAGAAAAAACATGCGCATAAATAGTATTATTACAAAATTCACTTCATAAATCAGATTGGTTATAAGTAGCTCCTGCCTGTCCATTGTGATAGGCAGGAGTTTTTTATTATTTATCATAAACATTGCACACCACTGTAATCAAGTTTTATATTATCGGTAAATAGTGTTCAGCAATGCACTATCTGCTTCTTTGTTTTCAATATTAGGTCTTGATTATCTACTTCGGCACACTCGCTTTGCGCCAAATCTCAATACCTTGCATCTTCGCTGCTTTATAAAAAGAAATAGGGTGTATCAAAAATTCTTGATACACCCTATTCGTTGTTTATCTCTTTGGAAGATTATTTCACTTCCTCAAAGTCTACGTCGGTAAAGTCGCCGGCACCGTTGTTGTTTTGGTTGTTGTTGTTCATGTCGGGACCGGGTTGTGCGCCTGCACCTTGTTGTTGTGCTTGAGCGTTGTAGAGGTCTTGAGCGGCAGCTTGCAATACGTTGTTCAACTCTTCGCTGGCGGCATCGATAGCTGCGATGTCTTGAGCTTTGTGAGCCTCTTTGAGCTTGTTCAATGCGCTCTCGATGTTGCTACGCTTGTCGGCGGGGAGCTTGTCGCCCATCTCTTTGAGTTGTTTCTCGGTTTGGAATATCATTGCATCGGCGTGGTTGAGCTTCTCGATGCGCTCTTTTTCCTTGGCATCGGCATCGGCATTGGCAGCAGCCTCTTCCTTCATACGCTTGATTTCTTCGTCGCTCAAGCCACTTGAAGCCTCGATACGGATGCTTTGCTCTTTGCCTGTGCCTTTATCCTTCGCCGATACGTTGAGGATACCGTTGGCATCAATGTCGAATGTTACCTCAATTTGGGGTACACCACGCATAGCAGCGGGGATGCCGTCGAGGTGGAAGCGACCGATAGTCTTGTTGTCTTTTGCCATGGGGCGCTCGCCTTGCAATACGTGTATCTCTACCGAAGGTTGGTTGTCGGCTGCGGTCGAGAATATCTCGCTCTTACGAGTAGGAATAGTTGTGTTGGCGTCGATGAGTTTGGTCATTACACCACCTAATGTCTCGATACCGAGCGAGAGGGGAGTAACGTCGAGCAAGAGCACATCTTTCACATCGCCGGTGAGCACTGCACCTTGGATGGCTGCACCTACTGCTACTACTTCGTCGGGGTTAACACCCTTTGAAGGTACTTTACCGAAGAATTTCTCTACGATAGCTTGGATAGCGGGGATACGAGTAGAACCACCTACAAGGATTACCTCGTCGATATCAGATGTTGACAAGCCGGCATCCGACAATGCTTTGCGGCAGGGCTCGATAGTAGCTTGTATCAAGCTGTCGGCAAGTTGCTCAAACTTGGCACGAGTAAGTGTTTTTACCAAGTGTTTGGGCACACCGTTTACGGGCATGATGTAGGGGAGGTTTATCTCGGTCGAAGTTGTGCTTGATAACTCGATTTTGGCTTTCTCTGCAGCCTCTTTAAGGCGTTGCAATGCCATAGGATCTTGACGGAGGTCTACGCCCTCATCGTTCTTGAACTCGTCGGCAAGCCAGTCGATAATTACGTGGTCAAAGTCATCACCACCGAGGTGTGTATCACCATTGGTCGATTTTACTTCAAACACGCCGTCGCCCAACTCGAGGATTGAGATATCAAATGTACCACCACCCAAGTCAAATACGGCAATCTTCATATCGCGGTCGCTCTTGTCAAGACCATAAGCAAGCGCTGCTGCAGTAGGCTCGTTGACGATACGACGTACTGTAAGACCTGCAATCTCGCCGGCTTCTTTTGTTGCTTGGCGTTGTGCATCGTTGAAGTATGCAGGCACTGTGATAACAGCCTCTGTAACTTCTTGACCAAGGTAATCCTCGGCAGTCTTTTTCATCTTTTGCAAGATAACAGCCGAAATCTCTTGGGGAGAGTACAAGCGACCATCTACATCTACGCGAGGTGTGTTATTTTCGTTGCGTACTACTTTATAAGGTACGCGCGATACTTCGTTGGCAATGCGATCATAGGTTTCGCCCATGAAACGTTTGATCGAGAAGATTGTGCGGGTAGGGTTGGTGATAGCCTGACGTTTGGCAGGGTCGCCCACTTTACGCTCGCCACCATCAACAAATGCTACAACCGAAGGTGTGGTGCGACGACCTTCGCTGTTGGTGATTACTACAGGCTCGGTGCCTTCCATTACGGCTACACACGAGTTGGTTGTACCTAAGTCAATACCAATAATTTTTCCCATAATTGTTTATCTTTTTATTTGTTTATTATTCGATTTCTTTTCTGCCCCATTTCTGTGGGGCGTTTGTCTTATTTATTTCAAATCTTGTGCCAAACGTTATTAAGCCATTTTACACCGTTTTTGGCAGTGTTTCGATGCCGTTTTGGGTAATTTCTTGTCAGTATTTATGCCGATTTGTCATATTTTTACGCCTGTTTTTCATGCGACATGTTCTGTCAGCATTGGCACAACGGCTTGGCTCATATGTTAAGGTGCTTAAAATTGGGGTTAATATTACTTTTACTTATATTTTTATTGCAACCTTTTCTTACCTTTGTTGCATCATAATAACACATAACCTATAACATTGAATAGCAAGTTCGTCATATTGACAAGTTGTTTTGTGCTGTGTTGTGCATGGTGCGGGGCGCAGTCGGTTGTGCTGCCCGACTCGCTGTTCAATGCCTCTCGCAGTGCAGTCGATGATGGGCTTGATGTGCCAACAACCGATGTGCCACACTTCACGTTTGATTATGTCGATAGCACCTTCCGCATAGCACCCACAACCTCGTGGGACAAGCTGTCCGATGCACCATGGTCTGTGCAATCGCACTTCAGCGACTTGCCCGAGGTGTCGTCGCAGTTTTTTGTGCACGTGTTGCTGCTTCATCTCTCGATGATTAAGATAGAAGGGCTCGACGAGCACATGGCGCAATACAATCTGATGTTGAGCAATTTCAATCGAAATTTGTACGATAACTTGCAAGGTCCGGCAGTGCTCTATTCGGGCTGCCTTGACCCCGTCGAGGCGTATCGCCGTTGGGTGCAAGATCGTCGCTTGCAACGTGCCAAGAGTATTATCCGCTACCTCGAGGACGATACTCCGCAAATGTCGACAGCCAAGGTGTCGCCTTCGTCGTTCAAGTTGCCCGACAATCTGTTGCAAGAAAATAATTATGATGTGAAGGTGAAAGCCGATGGCAACAATCCGCCATACCGTCCGTAGTTAAAAAATTCTCCTTAACGCAACACGTTCTATATCAATGGGGAGTAGGGTGGTGTTGTCGATGTGGCTCATGGCATATACATGACATTGAGTGCCAACTGCTGCATGGTGATTGCGGTAAATCTCATTGCGCATTATCAGGTCGGTAATGCGCTGAGCCTTGTTCGATGCGTATTCTTGTCGTATGGAAATAAGGAATTGTGCTGTGTGCTTATCAAAACCGGGGGTAACCACAAGCAGCAGTTCGTCGCAAAATATGGTATGGGCACTCTCGGTAGAAAAAGGCACAACCGAGAGTAGCTGCCCGTCATGCTCTATTGTTATAATGTGTCGGGTGTATACACCTTTGCCACAGCAACAATGATGCGATAGAAAGCCCTGTTTCATGCCATTAACAATTAAAATCAGTCGAGGATTTTTTTGTTTATTTTCTCAAAATTCTTGTTAAAGCGGGGTTTCTTGTTTGCCTTCTCTTTTGTATCGGTGCTTTTCTTTTTCTTGTCGGTATTCCAATCCATCACCTTATACTCTTTGCGAGGCATTCCGCGCTTGTCGTGTATACGCATCAGGCAGAGGCTGTCGACATACATGCTGTGGTGGTCGTATCGCGGGGGCATGGCTATGTAGCCGTATATCTCGCTCAGGTAGTTGACCGAGTCGCTTTGTATCTTCAGTATATTCCAGCCATTATGTTCTATGTTGGCGTAGTTGTAGTGTATCGTCTGGTTGTTGTGGCGTATGGCAAGATACACTTGTGGTCTTTCGCCTGTGCCGGGTGCATTGTGCACATAGTATTGCAACAAGAAGTGGTCGTTGCGCTTGAAGTTTTCGTCGGTCGTAATGTTGAAAGCCATTACATTGTTACCCTTATCACTATTGAATATATGGTATCTCTCTTGTTTCCATATATCTATTGTGTCGCCGGCGCGCGTCAGGGTCTGGGTGTTCTCTTGAGCAATAAGATCCTTTATCATATTGTTCTCTTCCTCAAGGCGTTCTATTACGCGCTCATACACATCCATGTATAGGTTGAGGTTGCTGCTATACCACACCAATGACGAGTCGAATTGTGCTTTTGTTGTGTTGTGGCGCATGAACACAGCCTCGCGCAAGGTGCGTTTCTTGTCGTCGCTCGGGTATTTGCTTTGATTGAGCGATATGACCGCCTCGGTCTTGTGTATATCTATCAGAAGGTCTTCCATAGCCTTGTCCGACAATACGTAGTCGGGGCGTTGTTTACACGCCGACAGCATGGCAAGTACCAGAACAGATATAACAGCAATACGTTTCATTGTTGGTTCTCTTCGATAGGGGTTTTAGGGTCTTCGCTTATCAGTTGTTTATAGTAAAACAACAAGATAATTGCCACTCCAACACATATTGCCGAGTCGGCTATGTTGAAGATAGGGCGGAAAAACTCGAAATATTCGCCGCCTACTATCGGCATCCAGTCGGGCCAATAGAACGAGAAGAGTGGGAAGTAGAGCATATCGACCACACGTCCGTAGAAGAAAGGTGCATATCCGCCACCTTCGGGCAGGAAGGTTGCCACTTCGGGGGGCATAGGCGCATCGAAGATGATACCGTAGAACATGCAGTCGATAATGTTGCCTATCGCTCCGGCTTCGATGAGCGCCACGCATGCTATAAAGCCCATTGTGTAGCGTGGACGTTGGCATATATAGTGTATGGCGTAAGCCAATGCCACCGAGGCTATGATACGAAAAATAGTGAGGAACAATTTGCTGCCAAATTCCATGCCGAATGCAGCTCCGTTGTTCTCTATAAAAGCTATCTTAAACCAACCGGTTACGTCTATTGTCTCGCCAAGGTACATCTGGGTCTTGACGGCAAATTTTACGCATTGGTCTATCAGTATTACAGCGAGGATGACAAGCGTTGCTATATGTCCGCGCGACAATCTCTTCATTGGTTATTCCCTTCTACTGTGTTATAAAATCTTGAGGGGGTATCGAACGCTTGTTTCCTTTATTCGACACTCCCTCAAGAGTCTGTTTTTATCTTACGCCTTTGTTCTTTGCCTCGACGCTCAGTGTGGCGTGAGGTACAGCCATAAGACGTTCTTTGGGTATCAACTTGCCGGTTTCGCGGCATATACCGTATGTCTTGTTCTCGATACGAATGAGAGCTGCTTGCAAGTGTTGGATGAATTTCATCTGGCGCTCGGCAAGACGTCCAGCCTCTTCCTTCGATAGGGTGTTGGCTCCCTCCTCAAGTACCTTGAAGGTGGGTGACGTATCGGTTACATCGTTGCCATCATTGTTCATGATGGCAGATTTTAAACTTTCATAATCTTTCAGTGCCTTGGCGAGTTTTTGATTTATCACTTCGCGGAACTCTTCCAATTCGGCATCCGAATAGCGCGTTTTCTCAGCCATAGTCTTTAAATTTTAAGGTTAAATATTCTACTAACCATTTTTAATGGTCAACGGTTCGGGTAGTAGGCTTTGTTAAGCCTTTACTACCTTCACCAATACTTTGAATGTGTCAAAATCCAATTCGGTAACATTCTCGCCGGCTTGCAAGTCGCTTACGGTGAAGCTCTCGGCAAGTACCTGACGTGCCATGTAGTCGCTGAATGTTGTTACGGCGGCATCGGTCTCGTCGTTGTGGGCTAGTGTTACGTGTATTTTGTCGGTTATTTCATAGCCGCTCGATTTACGTATATTCTGTATACGGTTAATCAATTCGCGTGCATAACCCTCGCGGCGCAACTCGTCGGTAACGGTGATGTCGAGTGCTACGGTGAGGCGACCTTCGTTGGCTACCAACCATCCGGGTATGTCTTCCGACAAGATTTCGGCATCGGCAGTAGTTACTACGGCCTCTGTTCCGTCGATGTTGAATGTGTAGCTGCCGTTTTGCTCAAATGCCAATATCTCTTCTTGGCTCATCTCGGCGATTGTGGCGGCAAGTTGTTTCATTATCTTACCATAACGCGGACCGAGTTTCTTGAAGTCGGGTTTCACACGTTTCACCAAGATGCCGGCTGCATTGTCTACAAACTTCAACTCTTTCACGTTCACCTCGGCAAGGATGAGTTCTTGCATAGCCTCAATGTGGCGACGTTGTGTGTCGTCTACAACGGGTATCATGAGGGTTGTGAGGGGTTGGCGTACCTTGATGTTCACCTTGCGGCGCAATGCAAGTACCATCGAGGTGATGTCTTGTGCTACGCGCATACGCTCTTCCAACTCGCTATCTACATACTCGCTGTTGCATGCGGGGAAGTTGCTCAAGTGTACCGATTGTGTGTCGCTGCCGGTAGCAGTGGTAAGGTCGGTATAGAGGCGGTCGGCATAGAACGGTGCTATGGGAGCCATGAGGCGAGCTACTGTCTCGAGGCAAGTATAGAGGGTTTGATATGCCGAGAGCTTGTCTTGGTTCATATCGCCACCCCAGAAACGTTTACGGTTGAGGCGTACATACCAGTTACTCAAGTTGTCGTTTACAAAGTCGGCAATAGCGCGACCGGCACGAGTGGGCTCGTATGTTGCATAGTAGCCGTCTACTTCTTTTACAAGCGAGTTGAGCAACGAGATAATCCAGCGGTCTATCTCGGGACGCTCGGCTACGGGCACTTGTGCTTCGTTGCCGCTAAATCCGTCAACATTGGCATAGAGTGCAAAGAACGAGTAGGTGTTATACAATGTTCCGAAGAACTTACGACGTATCTCTTCAACGCCCTCGATGTCAAATTTGAGGTTATCCCAAGGCGACGAGTTGGTTATCATATACCAGCGCAAGGGGTCTGAACCATATTTCTCGATGGTCTCGAATGGGTCAACGGCGTTGCCCAAGCGTTTCGACATCTTATTACCGTTCTTATCGAGTACAAGACCGTTTGAGATAACGGCTTTGTAAGAGATGCTGTCAAATACCATTGTGGCGATAGCATGCAGTGTGAAGAACCAACCACGTGTCTGGTCTACACCCTCGGCAATGAAGTCGCAAGGATATACGTCGCCGCGGTCAAATGCCTCTTTGTTCTCGAAGGGGTAGTGTATTTGAGCGTAGGGCATTGCACCCGAGTCAAACCATACGTCAATGAGGTCGCTCTCGCGGCGCATGGGTTTGCCACTTGCCGATACGAGGGTGATGTCGTCTACATAAGGACGGTGCAAGTCTATCTTGTCGTAGTTTTCTTGGCTATAATCGCCCGGCACGAAGCCACAATCTTTGTAGGGGTTGCTTGCCATTACACCGGCAGCAACAGCCTTTTCTATCTCGTTGTAGAGTTCCTCTACCGATTCTATACATATCTCTTCATCACCCTCCTCGGTGCGCCAGATGGGCAGCGGTGTACCCCAATAGCGCGAGCGGCTCAAGTTCCAGTCGTTGAGGTTTTCCAACCACTTGCCAAAACGACCTGTACCTGTCGATTCGGGTTTCCAGTTGATAGTCTTGTTGAGCTCTATCATGCGGTCTTTGACAGCAGTCGAGCGGATAAACCAGCTATCCAACGGATAGTAGAGTACGGGCTTGTCGGTGCGCCAGCAGTGCGGGTAGTTGTGCACGTGTTTCTCCATCTTGAATGCCTTTTGCTCGGCTTTCATCTTCATGCAGATGTATACGTCGAGGCTCTCGGCTGCAGCGGCAGCTTTCTCGTCGTAACGACCGTCGATGGTGAATTGGGGGTCGTAAGCGTTTTTCACCCAACGACCTTCATACTCCTTGTAAGCCTCTACGTCGATGCAAGCGGCAACAAACTTCTCGTCGAGCTCGTCCATGGTGTAGAACTTACCTGTGAGGTCTACCATAGGACGTGTTTCGCCACGTTTGTTTATCATAAACAACGAGGGGATACCTGCTGCACGTGCCACAAAGGCATCATCGGCACCAAAGGTGGGCGCGATGTGTACGATACCGGTACCATCTTCGGTGGTTACATAGTCGCCAAGAATTACGCGGAAAGCCTTGTCCGAAGCCTCCACCCAATTGCCATTCTCGTCTACGCTTACGGGTTTCACCCAAGGCAAGAGTTGCTCATATTTCATGCCTTCAAGTTCGGGACCTTTGTATTCACCCACCACTTTGTAGGGGATGAGCTTGTCGCCGGGCTTGTAGTCTTCGAGAGCAATGTCGGCAGCTTTGGGGTTGAAGTGGTTGTTGAGCAACGATTTTGCCAACACAACAGTCATCTTCTCGCCATTGTAGGCGTTGTATGTTTGCACAGCTACATAGTCGATTTTCGGACCCACGCACAATGCTGTGTTCGAGGGCAATGTCCAGGGTGTGGTAGTCCATGCAATGAAGTAGGGAGTACCCCATTGAGCCATTTCGGGCTTGGGATCGACTATCTTGAATTGACCTACTACTGTCAAGTCTTTCACATCGCGGTAGCAACCGGGTTGGTTCAACTCGTGCGAGCTAAGACCTGTACCGGCGGCAGGAGAGTAGGGCTGGATGGTGTAACCCTTATACAAGAGGTTCTTGTTGTATAATTGTTTCAACAACCACCACAAGGTCTCTATATAACGATTGTCGTAGGTGATATAGGGGTCTTCGGTATCCACCCAATATCCCATACGGTGTGTCAAGTCTTCCCATTCGTGGGTAAATTTCATCACATCTTTGCGACAAGCTGCGTTATAGTCTGCCACGCTGATGCTCTTACCAATATCTTCTTTGGTAATGCCAAGGGCTTTCTCTACACCAAGCTCTACGGGCAAGCCATGTGTGTCCCATCCGGCTTTACGCATTACCTTGTAACCTTTCATCGTCTTGTAACGGCAGAATATATCTTTGATAGAACGTGCCATTACGTGGTGAATGCCGGGCATACCATTAGCCGAAGGAGGTCCCTCATAAAATACGAATGAAGGGCAGCCCTCGCGTGTGGTTATACTCTTGTGAAAAACATCATTCTCATCCCACGATTTCAGTACCTCTTTGTTGATGTCAGAGAGGTTGAAATTGCTGTATTCGGCAAATTTTTTACTCATATTCTTGTTTCTGTTTAATAGTCAAAATATAAAATATCCGCGAAGATACAAAAAAATAGAGATATATAATATAATATTGATTAGAAATTAGGATTTTGTGATAAGAAATTTCAATTCGACTTTCATGTTGCCTACGGGCAGCTATTTATAGTCAATAATAGACACTCCTACATTCACTCTAAACTCTAACCCCTAAACTCTCAATTCTCTTCCGTCATCCCACGCCGAGGTCGGTGTTTTCTATAAGCACTTCTATCTTGTTGTTGTCTATGAGGGTGGGGTATACCTCGCGAGCAAACCATGCTGCCAGCTGTGGGTCTTGCTTCACCGCTGTTGTGTTGTTGTTGAACACGTTGACACTTGCGTATTCAAAGTATTGCTCTGCCAATGCAATGTCGCCTGTAATGCGCTCGCGGCTGTCGTCGTCGGTGCAACACAAGAGGCACACACCGTCGTAGTATCGGGCTACATCTGCCGGTGTTACGTTCTCGGCGATGCCCTTGTTCCAGCGCTTGCGTTGCTCGCCGTCAAAGCTTTCTATGCCGCATCTGAACTTTACTTGTGCCGGTGCAAAAAGTGCCGCAAAGTCGCGTAGTCGGTGCCTATACATATAGTGCACTTCAAACCACAACGTCTTTATCTTCTTTTGGCGCACTATCTGTTGCAACAGCGTTATCGTCTGCTCGTCGAGCTCTATTGCCGAGCCCGAGTTGATAACGTCGAGCACTCCATGCACGCCCGTAACTCGTTGCAACACCTCTTTGTTGGTGGCGAAGGGTGTGTCGCTGCGGTCGGTATGATAGTCGCAAAAGCTGCAACGTCCCCAACGGCAGCCCTTGCCTTGCAGCAGTACAAACTCCCGCGGAAACTTTTTGTCTATTACTGCATAGCGTTCCATATCACTCGATTGTTCCAATGCGACGTTTTATCCAACCAATCGTAACGTAGGCGAGGGGAGTGCCCATCGAAGCCTCGATGACAAGTTTGCTCACATACTGAAATGCAAGCATATACAGCAAGTCGTGGGTGCTCACTACGCCGGCAAAAGCTATCAGCACAAAAGGTACAGTGTCAAACAGATAGCCTACTGCCGAGCTGCCTATCGTACGCACCCACAGCCTGCGACCATCCATCTTTTTCTTGATATGCTCCATAACCCATGCATTCGACAACTCGCCACACAGAAATCCTGCCAACGAGCCCAGCACAATGCGGGGTACGTAGGTAAACACATGATTATATGCCTCGGCAGTATCGGCAAGATAGTGGGGCGATGGTAGCCACACACCCACCTGCGTGCAAGCCACAAGAACGATGTTACACACAAGCGTGAGGTAAATAACTCGTTTCGATGTGCGAAAGCCCCATATCTCGGTCAGCACATCGCCCAGCATGTAGGCAAAAGGAAAAGTAATAGTACCGGCATCGAAGTAGAATATGTCGAATATTCCAATCACCTTCACAGCCATAATGTTCGATACGAGATACAGCGTAACAAACAGCGCTGTAACAACCATCAGCAACCAATGGTTATTCTCTCGGTTTTTTAAAGGGTTTTCCGCAACCTTGTTCATAATTGTAGTTTTTGTCTGTAAACAAAAAAAGGTAGAACCAAGTCTACCTTCTTCGCGGAGAGAGAGGGATTCGAACCCCCGGAACCTCTCAGTTCAACGGTTTTCAAGACCGCCGCAATCGACCACTCTGCCATCTCTCCTTTTGAACCGATTTGTGGTCTTTCGTTTCAAAAGCGATGCAAAGGTAAAAACAATATTCCGAATATCCAAATTATATCGCAATTTTGTGCAAAATATTTTTTTGTGACACTGTTTGGATGATAACTATATTGTGTGGTTCATTATTCCTCGGAGGATTTGTGGTAGCATAATCCGTGTTTTATGATAAGTCGCTGATATTCCGATATAAATTCTTCCTTGCTATGATGCTCTTCTTGATTTTTGATATAATTTTGCACTTGCTCACTCATACTTTTACTACAAGAAAATGCTGCATATTCTTTTCCCCAACCATCGAATAGTGGAAAATATTCTGATGATTTAATCCATAAACTTGAAGACCTCTTTATATCTCTTACGAGTTGAGCAATACTAATAGTAGAGTTGAGGTCAACCAATAAATGTATATGGTCAGGAATGCCATTAATACAAATTAATTTACAATTACATTTTTCAATAATTCCCCAAATGTATTTGTATAACTCTGTTTTGTGTTTTTCGTTGATGCTCATTTTGCGTTGGTGAGTACCAATCACTATGTGAAATAAGGATACAGTATAACTCATAAGTTTATATTTGTTATACTGCAAATGTAGTTAAACTTTTTAATAATGTATATTGTCAGAGGTGTTGTTTTGTTGAAAGACTTAAAATTGGTTGTGTTGTGATTGTATCACTATATAAGGCTTAAATTTCAGAGTGTAACGTCGAAGACGTTATACTGTGTTAACCCCACGTTGAGCGAAGCGAAACGTGGGGTAGGCTGAGTCTTCGGTATATCTACATCGAAGATGTTGTACTTGTATATTAATGAAACGTCTTCGACGTATCGATCGTGTGATGTTGTTATGTACCCCACGATGAAGCACGACAGTGCGTAATCGTGGGGTTAACCTTGTTCTACGTCTTCGACGTAGTTTTGTTGCTGCTTTGCTTTAGGAGGTTGACATTTTGTGTTTATATCATAGTGCCTCATAACTTGTTACTGATTAACGTCTTCGACGTAGTTTTGTTGCTACTTTGTCTGTTGTTGGGATACAAAAAAACGGTGCTACCCGCATTGGGTAGCACCGCCACAATCAAGATGGGGTTATATCTTATTTGTTAAGAATAACTTTTTGACCGTTGATGATGTACAGACCGTTTTCAAGACGATAGAGGTCTGCAGCTTTCTTAGTTTGCATTACGCGGTGACCGTTGAGGTTGTATACTACGTAACCGTTCACTGCATCAACTTTAATGCTGTTGATAGCCGTGCTGTTGCTTACGTGGTAAGTCAAGCGGATCTCCTCGTTTACATTTGTATAATCTGCCATGTCATATACATAACCGGCAACGATAACCAATGTATATTCACCTTCTGCCTCTTCGATAGGAGTCTGAATGACGAACTTCAATTGGTTGTCAACGCATACGTGGTTTTCGTCATATACATAAGAACCATCAGCATCCGATACTTTGTTACCCTCTGCATCCAATACGTAGCATTGACCATCGTAAGTCATGTCAATGTTCTTGTTCCAAGTAACGATTACTTCTTCCCACTTATTTCTAATTGTAGAACCTACGGCGGGATCAGATGCAGTTACTTCGAGTTTCTCAACCACTACCTCACCGGCTTTCACTGTATAGTTCAACTCGATAGGAGCGTTGATGTCGTTACCAAACTTGATAGCGCCTGTCGGTATTCTGATCATGTAGCTACCATCAATGTTGATTGACTCCAAGCCGTAGTTGGGATCGAAGTACAATTCTACTTGGTTGGCATTTGCACCGGCGCGAGTAAACATATACATACCTGTAGGCATTGTTGAGCCTGTCAAGTCGTCGTACATATAAACAGCGGGGATGTTGCTACCTGAGTTCATGTCGGGCTCTACTACTGTTACAGCCTCATACTCGGTGAATGTGAGGGTTACTTGTTTCAACTCGGCGAGTGTTGCATTGTTCTCGGGATCGGCAGTGAATGCAGCGTTAACCTCGGTGGGAGGTACGATGTCGTTTTCGATAGTGAAGTTCAATACATACTCTTCGGTGTTCAAGTTCTCTCTGTCACCATTGAAGTAGATACCACCAACGGGAATAACAATGCGATATTCGCCCTTAGTAGTGAAGGGAACAGTGTAGCAATCTTCCGAAAGGCTCAATGTTACAGAAGTACCGCTTACTGCTGCATCAAAGTAACCTGCGGTGCATTGGTTTTCTACGAGTGCATAGTTGCCATCGGCGTCTTTTGCATAGAACCATGTGCAACCGTAAGTGTTCCAAGGCTTAGCGGCCTCGATGCCTTCACCTGCAAATGTAACAGTTACCTCTTTGAAGCTTTCTATTACAGCGCCTTCTTCGATGTTCCATGTAGCTGTTACAGCGGGAGCTGCAGCTGCTTCAACAACAAATGTAAATCTTTCCTCTTTGTTGTATTTGTCGAGCATGTCGCCACCTGCCATATACTCGGCGGGGATTACAAATGTGTAAGTACCGTTTGTTGTGATAGGAGTAGTAAGTTTGTGACGGCTTTGGTTGCCGGCAACACCGCTCCAAGAGATTGTTGTTGTCGATACGGTTGTACCTTCGGCATCAATCACATAGGGTTTGTCGTACGAAATACCTGCCTCGTCGATGTAGTCCATGCTCCACGATACGAGTATTTCTTTCAACTCGTTAACAGTTGCATTGTTCTCGGGGTCGGTAGCTGTTACATAGAGACCGTCTTTTACGTCTTCACCACCTTGACCGGGTACAAACTCGATGTAGTAGAAGTTCAACGAACCTGCCATTGTAATAGTGGCAAGACCTGCCTCAACATTTACTTCGTGTACATTATATACACCGTCTACTTTGTCGGCTTCGCTTACAACTTTGCCATACAACTCTACGTCGTTTTGTTTAACAGAGAGTAGGCGGTCGGTTGCGCTGCTGCTTGATGAGAGCACGCCAAATACAAGTTTACCGGCAGCAGGAACATCGGCTGTCAAGTAGTTCTTGTCGGTTTGAGGTTTGATGCGAAGAGTTGCCTCGTGACCATTCGAGAATTTCTTGTCGTTGGCGTCGAAAATCCAAGGTTTGGTCGAGCCATCGCCTTGCAAGAATGTGAAGATACCGTCGGTAAGAGTAGTGTACTCTGCGTCTACCTCATAGTCGTTGGCATTGAAGATATAGTCGGGCTCGGTAGTAGTGCCACCGATTGTCCAAGTGTAAGTCTTCTCGGCATTTACTTTGGGAGTGATGTTCATGTCGGTTATATACTCAACTACCGAACCGGCAGGTATTGTGAGTGTGTATGTGCCTTCGGCTGTAATCTCGTCTTGAATAGTAACGATAACCGATTCGTAGATACCGTCTTCACCTTCACGGTCGTTGGTAACAGAAGAGATTGCATATTCAGTACCGTTGGCATCGGTCAATTTCAAATTATTAGCTTCACCGAGGTCGGAGTCAGAAATGATTTGAATCTCTTTCAACGATGTTACAGTGCCTTCTTCGGGTTTAACGCTGAGGAACTCGATGTTGGTAGGCTCGGTAGTAGTACCACCGATAGTCCATGTGATAGTGTGAGCCTCGATAGTTTTGCTGCCCAAGTACTCTTTTACACTACCTGCAGGGATATTCAAGGTGTAAGTACCTTCGGCTGTGATAGTCTCATTGAGCACGATGTTGAGTGCCTCATAAGTATTGTTTTCGTCGTTGTCGTTGTTGGTTACCTTGAATGCATAAGAGTTACCCTTAGCATCGGTAATTGTCCAGTTAGAAGGAGCTGCCTCAAGGTCAGAATCGGTTATAACAGTGATTTTTGACAACTCTGTTACTGTACCTTCTTCGGGAGTAACACTGAGGATGTTTACTGCGTTGGGGTTGGTAGCCGATACGATGTATTGGTTCATAATAGCCTCGTTGGGCTTAGAGTCTGCCAAAACGAAGTATTCGGCGGGAACAACGAGTGTATAGTAACCTTCGGCAGTTTGCTCTTTGTCAGTTGAGAGAGTTACTGATGTTTCAGTAGCAGTTGTAGCTGTCAAAGCAATTTGGCTTGAGTTACCTGTAGTAGGATCGGTGAAGCCCAAGAAGGGAGCTTGACCACCAAACAAATTGTTTACATAGATACCAGTCTCATATGAGAAAGTGAAGTGTTGCAAGCTCTTTTGAGTTGACTCGTTCTCGGGAGTTACTACCAATTGTACCTCGGGAGCTGAGCTCTTAATAGTGTAAGTGTGGTATTCTGTTTTAGCAGGATATACTTGAGCTACCGAGTTGGGAGCTACTACCAATGCCTCTTTGTAGAGGATGAAGTTATATTCGCCCGATGATGTTACCTCGCTTTCGAGGATAAACTCTACGGTGTTGTCGTCAACTTGGTTGGTCGATTTTACAGCCGAAGTACTGCTTGTGCCTTGTACCGAGCAGTAGCTATATTTGCTACCTGCTTTGATACCGTCGGGGCAAGTGAAAGTAATTTTGCTGATGCTTTCCAATGTTGCGCCCGATTCGGGTGTCATTGTAACAACGGGAGTGAATACAGCGCCAAGTACGGGCATTGCACCTTTTTCGTAGTCGAAGCTACCAAATGTTTTTACACCACCTGTTTCGTAGCATTGGATGTATTTTTGTTTATCAACGTTCATGATTTTGGCAGTACCGTCAGCTTGCAACTCAACAGTCCATACACCACCTGCTGTGGGAGTGCTGGTTGTTACATTGAAGTTGTTGTAAGTACCACTCATATACAAGTAGCGACCGTAGCTATCTTTGATATAGTAACCACCTTCGGTAGCCTCGAATGTCCACTCGAAATAGCTGAACGCGCTGGCGCCACCATTAGCAGCTGTAGCAGCTACGGTAGGAAGTTCGCCATATTTGGCATTCTCGTCAATGCGACGGGCAACGGCACCATCAACACTCATTACATAGTTGCCTGCAGCCATTGTGTTGATGCCTTTGTATGCAGTCAAAGCACCTGTGTATGTAAAGTAGAATGTACCTTCAAGAGTTTTGCCGTATGCACCATCTTTCTCGGCACGAACCTTCATTGTGAAGATTGTGTCTTTCTTAACGAGGTACATTGAGAATGTGTTAGAAGGATACTTTTTGCTGGCACTGGGGTTGTCAGCAGAAGGCTCTGAACCATCGTAAGTTACCCAATAGTTAGCACCTGTATTGCCAAGGGGCGATACGAAGTTGGTCTTGGGCATCATTGTTGATGCTTGGATGAAGGGAGAATTTTCGTTCCAAGTCAACTCGCAATCAAGCACCTTGTCGGTAGAAACTACGATACTGCTAATCTTTACAGTACCCGAATTGTCAGCGATTGTGTAGACAACTTCGTTTGCGCTGCCGGTCCATTCCTCTGCAGCAGTAGTACCATCAGCAGTAGTAGTGCTGCCAAGTGTGCTGCCTGTGAAAGTAATCTTAGTGATGGGATCGGTAGCCGATTTGATTGTGATTGTAGCACCTTTGTACAAACGCATTTCGTATGTGCCGTTGTTGTTCGACCAAATACGAGCATCGGTTGTCGTACCTTGTGTTGCGGTGAATGTAATATCACCGTTAGTGAATGTTTGATCTGAAACATTCACACCATTTTGTGCGGCTGCAGGTGTAATCGAAGGATTTAAACCGGTAGGATTGGTAAAATCGAACGTTACTTCTGCAGCGTAGCCTGTCAATGCGACAGCTACCAAGCACAGAATTGATAGTAAGATTTTTTTCATAAAATAAATTATTTGGTTAGTAAAAAGTGTATCCGTTGTTTTATGGATGCTGGTTTTATCAAATACAATAGTTTAAGGTCATTATACGCAATTAAGCATATTATTATCCTGCAAATATAGTATCTTATTTTATAATAAAGAAAATAAAATATAAAAAAGTTTACAATCGGTATTTTTTGTAAATAAATAGACGACACATCTAAGGTGAGAGATGAGTGTTGAGCGTTTAGCGTAGTGGCGCATCGTTGGTGTGTGATGAGGCGTGTAGAAAGGTAATCTTTTCTCCCCTTGTGTTTTCCGATAGAAAAATATAGGGTGGGTGCCAAATGGGCATAGGAGTTACCCTTAAACTATAAACACTCAACTCTAATCATTCACCACACACCATTGGTGCGTGGTTAGTGGTTTAGAAAGGTGCCCTTTTCTGCCCCTGTGTTCCGCGAGGAATATAGGGGAAGTCCACGAAGTGGGAAGGGGTTTTGATAGAGTTGTATGATGCATAGTGATGAGAGATGAGTGCTTAGTGATGAAAGAGTAGGGGCGCACCAGTGGTATGTGGTGAGGCGTGTAGAGCAATTGGTGTTTAGGGTTAACTACAAAAAAACAGCAGAGATACTCAACGTATGTCTGCTGTATATTGCAAATTACATGAATACAATGTTAATCTCTCACGAGATGAACCCGATACAATGTCAAATTGTAGATTTTTCGGGTAGGAATGTGTAATTCAATAGTAGATTAAAGGTAACTTCGATTGGTTTTATCAAACATTTTTCTCATTTGCTTCGGCAAAGGTACAACAAATTTTTTTACGTTGTATGAAATTTTGACGATATTTTGTGCAATCTTGTCAATATTTTTCAAAAACGCCTTTTTGTGGCTTTTGAGCGTGGTTACAAATTGTAAGTTTTGCAATTATTTGACAAAAGTCAACAACAACCAATCCGCCGGACACCCTACATACCATATATATTTTCACACTCCTATTGCTACATATCTGCCACCCACATCAGCCCAAAGAGAGCCTATCCAAGTAGCAGCCATCACAATCACTCGACAATATGCAGTTGGTTCATCACATCTTGCAAGTTAGCAAGAAACCTACCCGCATGAGCACCATCCATCTGCGTGTGGTGAAATTGGAAAGACAGCGTAATGTAATACCTGAAAAACCTCTTCCTATATCGGCCCCAAATGATAAACGGGTTGTTGAAAACACCACTATTCATGCCCACAGCACCATCTATCTCGGTATCGGTAATAGCCGGAGTACCTATAACCATACAATCGGTCGACAAATCACGCTCTTGGCAACTTTGCGCAACCTCGGCAGTAAACCTCATATAATCCCTCTTAAACACATCAAGATTTTCGCTGTAAAGAATGTCGCACGAACAAGCCTCACCCTCCCTATCCTTGACAATCGTATTAACAGCCAAAGAGTCATATTCAAACAACCTATCGCCAACCGGAAGCATGTAAAACTCCTTAATCGGAGCCGCAGCCCTTCCGATACACCAATCCATCAGCATATTAAACTTCAGTCCCCTTTTGCGACTAACCCTAACAAGCCGAGTAACATCAAAAGTCTTAATAAAAGTAACCATCGGATTAGGCGCCTTCATCCACAACTCAAAAGCCCGCGCCCACGTCCTCCCCGCGCATCTATTTCCCTTACCATAAATTTTGCTTATATATAATGATAGATTTCACTTCTCGATGCAGAAAGTGTAGATAATTATCAATCAGTCATTTAGCACTCTAAAAGGTACAACTACTCATTTGGCAAGTCGTTGAGAATGTGTAAGTTAGTGATTTTCAACGCACTTTTCGCCTTGTACCTCCATTTTGGAATGTAAAAGTAAGTGTAATTTCTTGAATATCAAAACCCGAGGTACAAAAACTTGCAAAAAATCGCATTTTTTACCCC
>JAFUOV010000004.1 GCA_017481745.1 Bacteroidaceae bacterium | reverse complement strand
CAGACGGCATTTCAGCTCGTATTCTTATATTCTTATGTCTATAAACCCTAAACTCTCATCTTTCATCTTTCATTCCCCCTTGCAGTGTGTTGTAGGGGTGATTTGGGCAGAATAAACGCAAAAAACTCTTTATATTTTATTAGTTTTGCGATATTTTACATAACTTTGTGGCGATTTTTTTAAACAAACTTTGAACGTTAACATATAGAGAACAAGAAAATTACGCGGGGACAAGCCCCAAGGCTGTAGCCCTGCGAAACATGAAAGGAGAATTGAAAAGATGAAAAAAGTTTTAACAACAATGATGAGCATAGCCGTAGCAGCGATGACTTGCTTTACTGCTTATGCCGACTTCCAAATTAACTCAAAAGCTGATTTAGAAACATTTCGCAACGAAGTAAATGGAGGAATCACCTATTCGGGTCAAACAGTATATCTTAATGTTGACATCGACCTTGAAGGTGCTTCGTGGACTCCTATTGCCAATACTACAAACGCAGACGGAAATGGTTTCCAAGGAACATTTGACGGAAAAGGTCATAAAATCAGCAATTTCAAATGTGCAACAGAAGCGAGTGGAACAGATAAAAATGCAATCGCAGGTCTTTTTGGTGTTAATCGTGGCACTATTAAAAACCTTATGGTAACAGGTGCCGATTGTGATGCCAATGCTCAAGGTGGTAGTATGAACTCTTCTGCAGCCGGAGCTATTGCCGGTGTAAATAGAGGAACCATCAGCAATTGCGCTGTAACATCTTCAGATATATATGCCTACATTTATTATGGCTATGTGGGTGGATATAGCCATGCTGGAGGCATTGTAGGTGCTCAAGTTGGAGATGGACAAATAGTTAATTGTTACATTTATAATTGCACTGTAAAAGCTGATAAACGCTCTGTATTTTTGGGAACAAACGAGGCTCGAAGCAACACAATATCCAACAAATGGGAACTCGCAAGTACTGACAACACTCAAACCAATTGCTGCACCTCTACCGGCACATACAGTTCATCATGGCGTGCAGAGCGTAATAATGCCGCTATTGCATACGTAAACAACTTTGGTGGTGCTGTGGCTGAGCCTTATTGGTGGGATGCCAATGGTATCACTCCTCATATTCCTTATGCTTTCCGCATAGAAAACCCCGATGCTTCAACCATTCGCACCAATGCGACTTATGCCAAACATGGCACTTTCAATGAGCAATATAGCAACGGTGGCTATACATACGATATTTTCCCACAAAACTATACAATAGGTGTTACAACTCACCCTGCCGGTATAGCTATAAATGGCGATGATGCCGGTTATATAGTTACATCGGTCAACATAGGAACATTGGGTAGCACAGAAAACACTTCTTCGCACGATGGCACTCGCTACTATCGCTCTCAAGCTATCAGTGGTATTACTACTCCCAATTCATATCCTGCCAATGCCACTGTATTGACATATTCTACAGAACACACAGGTCTTTACAAACTCGCTTTTGCCGACCATGGCAGCGATGTTGCTGTGCGCGATGATGCTAAAATTATAACTCCTGCTACCAAAGTAGCATGCCCTGCCGGTGGTGAGTTTGATATGTATCCTGCCGGAAGCAGTGTTGTTGCCGAGTTCTACTTGGAAGGTTTCTCGGGCGACTGGACCAATGCCGGATACTATGTAAACGAAATTACCGACAACAACGGCAATGTATTGGCAGGAAGCAACGATGCAACCTACCTCATGCCCGAGGATGGTATGGACGAAGAGGGCAACCCCACATTCAGCTTCGAGACCGGTCGTTTCTTGCGCAAGCAACAATTTACCATCACAATGCCTTATGCTCCCACAACATTGTACTACACTACCATGACGGTTATTCCTTCGTCGGTAGAGGATGTTGAGGTTGCTACTCGCGTGTATGGTGCCAATGGTATGGTGGTTATTGAAGCCGGTGCCGAGGGCAATGTTACCGTAGTAGATATGGCAGGTCGTGTGGTTTACAACGGCAAGGTGTCGGAGGGTCGCAACGAGTTGGCTCTCGACCGCGGTTTCTACATCGTGAACGGCACTAAAGTGATTGTACGCTAATAACAAACAAAAGAATATTGTTATGAAGAAAACGTTTTTAATGGCATTGGCAGCTTTGATGCTGTCGCCCCTTGCAAGCAGCGCAACAAGCGTATGGGACGGTACTACCGACACAAGTTGGGAACGTGATGCCGACGGAAATTACCTTATCACATCGGCTGCCGAGTTGGCAGGATTGGCTAAGGTGGTAAACGAAAATGAACTTGTATATCAGGGTAATACCGAGTTGCACGCCTTCTATGGTAGCGGTATGACATTTATTCTCACTACCGACATCGACTTGGGCAACCGCGATTGGAATCCGATAGGCTACTTGGCAAAGGACAATGTTACCAATACCAACCGCGTGAAACGTTTCTTCTGTGGCGACTTCGACGGTCAAGGTCACATCATTACCAACTGTAACGCCTCGCTCGACGGTGTAGGTGGCGGTTCGGGCAACTCGCGCATAGTTACCGTAGGACTTTTTGGCGCTATAAGCGGTTCTACCATCAAGAACCTGGGTATAACCAATAGTACATTCTACGTAAAATCGAACGCCCACGAGAACTATGGTGGCGCAATCGTTGGTTGGATGGAAAACGGAAGTACCATACTCAACTGTTCGTCGGTAAACAACTCGGTAACTGTCAATTCGCCTTGGACAGCTCTTATCAAATACGGTACAGCACGCGCCGGTGGTATAGCCGGTAGTGCCGAGGGCTCTACTATTACCGATTGTGCAGCAGCCGGCAACAGCGTAAAAGCCGACGGCTCGAAGAACGAGAGCAGTGCAGGCATAGCCAACAACTACTCGGGCTCGGATGTTGCCACCGGCAACAACACATACGCCACACAAGAGGAGATGAAAGCCGATACCGAGACCATCGCCCGCAAGAACGAGAAAGCTGTGCGCGAGAATGTGGTGAACAATGCCAATCCGCCCTACTACTTGTGGAGCGAAGAGACCGGTATGATATCGAATGTGGCAGTATTCAGCCTCAATACCACTCCCGAGATTATAGGTGGTGGTGCACTCAACGTATATGCTCCCAATGCCGTAGAGTATACATTTGACGGCGTTACATACACTACCGTAACCAACCTCGACGAGATACACGTGGCAGGACTGGAGTATGTAGCCCCCACAATGGAGAGCAACGGCTATCGCATGCACTATTATAAGTGTTTCTGCAATGGTATAGAGTTGGTACACCGCGATGCCAACGGTACAATAGACTTTGACGACGTGTATGTAGGTGCCAACGGCAACGTTACCATACAAGGCGTATTCACCCCCTACTACCTCGTTAACGTAGAGACCAATGGTGTGTCGGATGCCTTTGTATATGGCGAGTCGACCTATGCTGCTCGTGAGAACGAATTTGTGGCAATCACCCTGTTTACCGACACCATCTTTGAGAGTGGCGACAGCTATCGCTACTACACCATTAAGAGCCTTACACTCAATGGTAGCGAGGTGAAAGACCTTGTAGTACCGGGCAATATCTCGACATTTGAGTTTGCCATGCCTGCCATGACAGCCAATATATATGTAGAGTTTGAGGAGAACGTATACACATCGGTAGGCAAGGTGGAAGAACAAACCACTCGCATCTACGGTGTAGACGATGCCTTGATAGCCGTTCCTGCCGAGCCTACCCGATTGGTAGTAGTGAGCATAGACGGTCGTGTGGTGTACGATGCCATCGTGAGCAACCGCACCCGCGTAGAGCTCCCCGCCGGCATCTACGTAGCCAACAACCAAAAGGTTGTGGTACGATAAAAGTTGAGGGTTTAGAGTTTAGAGAAGTAACCTTTTCTGCCCCTGCGTTCCGCGAGGAATATAGGGGAAGTCCACGAAGTGGGAAGGGGTTCATGAAAGATGAGTGTTTAGTGTTTAGAGTTTAGAGATTATAGACATAAGAACAAAAGAACACGAGCTGAAATGCCGTCTGAAAGACGTGTCGAGGGCTGCAAGCCCGAGTATGGATAACCCCCAACGAATGAGCCGATAGGCGAATGAAGTTGGGGGATGCTACCAACCCACCACGCCACCGTCTGCAAAGACGGGAAGCCCCATCGCAATCCTCGCCGGAAACAGCCGTATTGCCATGCCCGACCCGCTGCGCCGGCGAGTGTATTATGAGTAGCAATGTCCCCCCAACTTCGCCGTCGCTTCGCTCGGCTCGTTGGGGGTTATCGTATTCTCGCATCCTACGGTGCTCGACCCGTCCTTCGGACGATATGGAGTGTTGATTGGTAGGGACGCACCGCTGGTGCGTGGGGTGGAAGATAGGCTGCGCCTCGGACGTATTGTTGAGCGAAGTGAAAAATAAAAAATAAATAAATTTATTTTGTTCTTCTCTCGGCTTGCACGACTTTGGCTTATGCCCAAGATAGGCTGCGCCTCGGAATAAAAAATAAATAAATTTATTTTGTTCTTCTCTCGGCTTGCACGACTTTGGCTTACGCCCAAGATAGGCTGCGCCTTGGAATAAAAAATAAATAAATTTATTTTGTTCTTCACTCGGCTTGCACTATCTTTGTAAGAGAGAAGAAATGGTGTATCGTGGCTAAAAAAATTGTAGAAACTCCGTTGATGAAGCAGTACATCGAGATGAAGGCTAAGCATCCCGATGCTATTTTGTTGTTTCGTGTGGGCGATTTTTACGAGACGTTTAGCGACGATGCTATTACGGCATCGGAGATATTGGGCATTACTCTCACTCGACGTGCCAATGGTGTGGCTCAGTCGGTAGAGTTGGCGGGTTTTCCGCATCATGCGCTCGATACTTATCTGCCCAAGTTGGTGCGTGCCGGCAAGCGCGTGGCTATATGCGAACAGCTGGAAGACCCCAAGCTGACCAAGAAACTTGTGAAGCGCGGTATTACCGAACTCGTAACGCCGGGTGTGTCGATCAACGATAATATACTGAACCACCGCGAGAACAACTTTCTTGCAAGTGTGCACATGAGCAAGGGTGGTTGTGGTGTGGCTTTCCTTGATATATCGACCGGCGAATATCTGGCTGCCGAGGGCTCGCCCGACTATGTAGAGAAGTTGCTCAACAACTTTGCACCTAAAGAGGTGCTCTTCGAGCGCGACAAACGTCGAGCCTTTGAGGAGCGCTTCGGTTCGCGTTTCTTTACTTACGAAATGGAAGATTGGGTGTTTACCGAGGAGGCTGCAACCGACAAGTTGTTGCACCATTTCGGTACGCACAACCTCAAGGGTTTTGGTGTGCACAACCAGCCTCATGCCATCATAGCAGCGGGTGCAATATTGCACTATCTTGATATCACGCAGCACACACAGATAGACCACATCACTACGTTGTCGCGTATCGAGGAGGAGAAGTATGTGCGCCTCGATAAGTTTACGATACACAGCCTCGAGCTTGTCGATACGATGAACGAGGGTGGCAAGAGCCTCTTGGATGTGATAGACCGCACTATCAGCCCCATGGGAGCGCGTATGTTGCGCCGTTGGATGGTCTTTCCATTGAAGGATGTAACACCTATCAACGAGCGATTGGATGGTGTAGAGTACTTCTTTCGTCATCCCGAGGTTGAGGAGATTATACGCCCGCAAATGGAGCTGATAGGCGACATGGAGCGTATCATATCGAAGGTGGCTGTGGGTCGCATCACGCCCCGCGAGATGGTGCAGCTGCGGGTAGCATTGTCGGCTACTGCCCCTATCAAAGAGGTGTGTCTGCACACCGAACAGGCTGCTATACTGCGGCAGATAGGCGAGTTGCTCAACCCTTGCACTCAGATATGTGAGCGTATTGCTCGTGAGATAAATCCCGATGCCCCGACGATGCTCAACAAGGGTAGCATCATCAATCGTGGTGTTAACGAAGAGCTCGATATGCTACGCCAGATAGCCTACTCGGGTAAGGACTATCTGCTGCAACTGCAACAAGCCGAGGCAGAACGCACCGGCATCCCCAGCCTCAAGATAAGCTACAACAACGTTTTTGGTTACTATATAGAGGTGCGTAATACGCACAAGGACAAAGTTCCTGCCGAGTGGATACGCAAGCAGACCCTTGTCAATGCCGAGCGCTACATCACGCAGGAGCTCAAGGAGTATGAGGAGAAGATTTTGGGTGCCGAGGAGCGTATCCTGTCGCTCGAAACACGCATCTTCAACGATCTTGTATTGGCTCTTGGCGAACATATATCGGCAATACAACTCAATGCCAACCTGATAGCCCGCCTCGACTGTCTGTTGTCGTTTGTAAAGGTGGCACGCGAAAATCGTTACATCCGCCCCGAGGTGAACGAATCGCTCGATATAGAGATAAAAGAGGGTAGACACCCGGTTATAGAGAAGCAACTGCCTCCGGGCGAGAGCTATGTGTCGAACTCAATCTCTCTGGGTAACAGCTCGCAACAAATCATCATGATAACAGGTCCTAACATGGCGGGTAAATCGGCGCTGTTGCGACAGACGGCACTTATCGTGCTCTTGGCACAGATAGGTTGCTTTGTGCCTGCCGAAGCGGCTCGTATAGGTATTGTAGATAAGATTTTTACCCGCGTGGGTGCATCGGACAACATTTCGGTGGGCGAGAGTACCTTTATGGTAGAGATGAACGAGGCTGCCAATATCCTCAATAACATATCGGAGCGCAGCCTGATACTATTTGACGAGTTGGGTCGCGGTACAAGTACATACGACGGTATATCTATTGCATGGGCTATCGTCGAGCATATACACGAGCACCCCAAGGCACAAGCCAAGACCCTCTTTGCAACACACTACCACGAGCTGAACGAGATGGAACGCTCGTACAAGCGTATAGCCAACTATAACGTGTCGGTGCGCGAGAGCGATGGCAAGGTGATATTCTTGCGCAAACTTGTGCGCGGAGGTAGCGAACATAGCTTTGGTATACATGTAGCCCGCCTTGCCGGTATGCCACAGAGCATTGTCAAGCGTGCCGAACAGATACTGAAACAGCTCGAGAGTGAAAATCGTCAGAATGGCATATCGAAGAAACCTACTGCCGAGATAGCCTCTACTCGTGGCGGCATGCAGCTCAGTTTCTTCCAACTCGACGACCCTGTATTGTCGCAGATACGCGACGAAATCTTGCATACCGACATCAATAATCTCACGCCGGTAGAAGCCTTGAACAAACTCAATGATATAAAAAAGATTATCACCGGAAAGGGATAATCTGCTTGCATAACATCGACCATTCGGTCGAGAGAAATATATAAGTTTTATTTTGTGTTACTTATCTCGAGCAATCGTGTAGTCGAGTATCGAAACGAGCGCATTGTATGTGCTGTTGCGGGGGAACCCGTCTAACGCTTGCAACGCCTCATCGCGTAGCTGTTGCATGCGTTGGTAGGCATATTCTATACCACCATGCTCCTTGGCATACTCTATGAGCGTAGCCACATCCGAGGCATCGAGCTGCTCCTTGGCAAGCAAGGTGCGCATGCGTGTATTCTCGTCGTCGTTATGGTGTGTAATGGCATAGAGAAGGGGTAGGGTAACTTTGCCCTCGCGCAAGTCGTTGCCGGTGGGCTTCCCGATGGCATACTCCTCGTAGTAGTCGAAGATGTCGTCTTTGATTTGGAAACACAAGCCCAACAACTCGCCATACTTCTCCAACTGCAAGCGTGTATGTTCGTCGGCATCGACCGACAATGCACCCACATGCATACAAGCCCTGAATAGAGATGCCGTCTTGCGGCGTATCACCGAGAAATAGGCATCTTCCGACAGGCGGTGTGAACGAGCATTATCAATCTGGTCTATCTCGCCATGAGCCAACTCCTGTCCCAGACGTCCCATGGCAGCCACAATATCCATTTTGCCGGTTTCAACACCGCAACGCAGGGCGCACGAAACAAAATGGTCGCCCATGAGAATAGCCATGCGATTGTCTTCGGTGGCGTTGATGGTGGGTTCGCCGCGACGATAGAGCGATGTGTCTATCACATCGTCGTGAATGAGGCTGGCGTTGTGCATCAACTCGATGGCTGCTGCCGAGAGTATTGTGGTAGGATTTATCTTATCTATCATACGTGCACACAACATGATAAGAATAGGGCGTATCTGCTTGCCTTTTGTGAGCAGATAACGGTCTATAATTCTATTCATGAGAGGGTTTGAAGTATGCAACTTCTCGACCAATGTGCGGTTGAGAAGCTCCAGTTCTGCGCCTATCGTTTCTTGTATGGTAGAAAGTATATTCATTTTTTGAAATTCGCCTGCAAAAATAGTAATAAAACCCCACTAAAACAATACCTATTTGATATGTTGTGCGTTAAATAAACAAATTGGGTATAAATAAAAAAATGCTCGATAAATTTCACTATCTTTGAAGTTGAAACATTACCACATCGGAGACTGGTCGGTTCGGGGCATAGTCATCGGTGTGGCTTAAACTATTGAAATTATGAGTGAAAACAGCAATAACGGTCGTAAACGGCTGTTTCTGATAGATGCTTATGCATTGATATATCGTTCGTATTATGCTTTTATAAAAAATCCGCGCATCAACTCAAGGGGCGAAAATACCTCGGCGATACTTGGTTTTGTCAACACGCTCGAGGATGTGCTGAAACGCGAAAATCCTACTCATATAGCGGTGGGGTTTGACCCTCATGGACCAACATTCCGCCATGAGGCATTTGAACAATACAAGGCTCAACGCGAAGAGACACCCGAGGCGATACGCTTTTCGGTACCTATTATCAAAGAGATTATCAAGGCATATCGCATGCCCATTATCGAGGTGCCCGGTTTTGAGGCAGACGATGTGATAGGCTCGTTGGCGTTGAAGGCAGAGGCTGCCGGATTTGATACCTACATGATGACTCCCGACAAGGACTACGGGCAGTTGGTAACGGAGCACACGTTTATGTATCGTCCGCGATTTGGTGGCGACTACGATGTGTTGGGTGTGCCGCAAGTGTGCGAAAAGTATGGCATATCGTCGCCTCGACAAGTCATAGATATATTGGGCTTGATGGGCGATAGCTCCGACAATATACCCGGCTGTCCCGGTGTAGGCGAGAAAACAGCTGTAAAACTGATACAAGAGTTTGGCGATATAGATAATCTGTTGGCAAATACCGATAAGCTGAAGGGTGCTTTGCAACGCAAGGTAGTAGAAAATCGTGAGATGATAGAGTTCTCGCGCTTCCTTGCTACTATCAAGACCGATGTCGAGGTAGAGTTTGACGAAGAAGCACTGCTGCGCAAGCCTATCGACGAGGATGCTTTGCGACAAATTTTCAACGAAATGGAGTTTCGTACACTTGCCGACCGCATATTGGGCAAGAAGCAACCCGTAGCAGTTCCTGTGGTGGCGCAGCAACCGTCGCTGTTTGATGCCTTCGATGCTGCCGAACAGCAAGCTGTCGAGGAGAATACGTTTGATAGCGTGGCGACCGTAGCGCACACCTACCATTTGGTCGATACCGAAGATGCCATGTGGGACTTGGCTGCCTTGTTGGGTTGCGCCAAAGAGTTTGCCTTCGATACCGAGACAACCGGTATAGACCCTATGCAGGCAGAGCTTGTGGGCATGTCGTTTGCCATGAAACCGCACGAAGCATACTATGTGCCTGTCCCCGCCGATCGTGCAGCAGCCGAATTGGTTGTTGAAATATTCCGCTCGGCATTGGAGAATGAGGCGATATTGAAGATAGGTCAGAATATCAAGTACGACTACATTGTATTGCGCAATTATGGTGTAACTGTGCGAGGCAATATGTTCGACACCATGATAGCTCACTATCTGCTGCAACCCGAGCAGCGCCACAATATGGACTATCTTGCCGAGGTGTATCTCAAGTACCGCACAATATCTATCAGCGAGCTGATAGGCAGCAAGTCGAAAAATCAGCTATCCATGCGCCAAGTAGATGTGGAGCGCGTGTGCGAGTATGCAGCCGAGGATGCCGATGTAACTTGGCAACTTTATGAAGCCCTGAAGCAAGAGTTGCAGAAGGAGCAGATGGTAGAGCTCTTTGAGGAGATAGAGATGCCCCTTGTGCGCGTGTTGGCAGAGATGGAGATAGCCGGTGTGTCGGTCGATGCCGAGGCGTTGAAGTCGTCGGCTCAGTCTATCGAGAGTCGCATTGCCAACCTTGAGAGCGAGATATACCAATTGGCAGGAGTAACATTCAATATAGCCTCACCGCGCCAAGTGGGAGAGGTACTCTTTGAGCACCTCAAGATAGACTCGAAAGCCCGCAAGACCAAGAGCGGACAATACTCTACTACCGAAGAGGTGTTGGAGCATCTGCGACCCAATCATCCCATTGTGGGCAAAATTCTTGATTTGCGTGGATTGCGTAAGCTGTTGAGCACCTATATCAATGCCTTGCCCGAACTTATCAACAAACAAACGGGTAAGATACACACCTCGTTCAACCAGACGGTTACTGCTACGGGACGACTCAGCTCGAGCAATCCCAACTTGCAGAACATCCCCATCCGCGACCAAGAGGGGCGTGAGATACGTCGTGCTTTTGTGGCATCGCCGGGGTGTAAATTCTTCTCTGCCGACTATTCGCAGATAGAGCTACGCATCATGGCACATATGAGTGGCGATACCAATATGATAGAGGCTTTTGCCTCGGGTGCCGATGTGCACACTGCCACTGCTGCCAAGATATTCAAGGTAGGAATGGACGAGGTTACAAGCGATATGCGCCGTAAAGCAAAAACTGCCAACTTTGGTATCATATATGGCATATCGACCTTTGGACTTGCCGAGCGACTCAACGTTTCACGCCCCGAGGCAAAAGAACTCATAGAGGGATACTTTGCCACTTATCCGCAGATAAAGGAGTATATGGCACTCTGTGTCGAGAATGCTCGTAAACAAGGCTACGTAACAACGCTGTGCGGTCGTCGACGTATGTTGCCCGATATCAATTCGCACAATGCCACTGTGCGTGGATATGCCGAGCGAAATGCTATCAATGCCCCCATACAAGGAAGTGCTGCCGATGTGATAAAGATAGCAATGATAAAGATACAGAACCGCATTGAGCGCGAGGGGTTGAAGGCTCGTATGATACTGCAAGTGCATGATGAGTTGAACTTTGATGTGCCACTACAAGAAGTTGAGCTCTTGAAACGCATCGTCTGTGAGGAGATGGAGCAGGCATACGCCTTGCGCGTTCCTCTGATAGCAGATAGCGGTGTTGCCGACAATTGGCTCGAAGCTCATTGATATACAACAAAGAGAGGTTATTGACAATGGAACTTGCCGAACTAAAATCAATCATAAATACCCCGGCTCGTAGCAAGGCATTTGCCAAGCTACTATCCGATAAGAAAATAAAACACATTGCGCTGAAGGGTCTTGAAGGCTCGGCAACGGCTTTTGCTTTGTCAAATATGTTGTTGAGCAATCGCCCGTCGATAATCGTTGCATCGGATAGCGATGAGGCGGGTTATCTCTATCACGACCTGATGCAGATTGAGGGTGAGCAACGAGTGGCATTTTTCCCCTCGGGCTACAAGCGCAATATCAAGTATGGACAGATAGATGCTCCTGCCGGTATTATGCGCACCGATGTGCTCAATCGCCTCAAGTTGCAACAACCGTTGTTGGTTGTAACCTATCCCGATGCTATTGCCGAGAAAGTTGTGCAAGAGAAGGTATTGGAACAGAATACTTTGCACATCAGTTGCCAAGAGCCCATAGACATAACCTTTGCTGCCGGTGTGTTGCGCGAATATGGTTTTGCCCGAGTAGATTATGTATATGAACCCGGTCAATATGCAGTGCGTGGTAGTATTCTCGATGTTTTCTCTTATTCGCACGAGTATCCTTTCCGTATCGACTTCTTTGGCGACGATATAGAGAGTATTCGCACATTTGACGTTGAGAGTCAACTCTCGCGTGAGAAGCTCAACGAAGTATATATAATACCCAATGTGTGTAACAAGACCGAGAATGGTGTTTCTCTATTGGAGTTTATAGATACCAAGACCCTTTTTGCCTTTCATGATTTGGGATATACCATCGACCGCATCATAGAGTTGAGCAATGATACCTTGGCTGTGCAAGCATTGGTAACAGAGGATGTCGATGTCGATGCCATGAAAAAGGTGGTCGATGCCGATAGTTTTACCCGCAGCCTCATCAATTTCCGTCGGATAGAATATGGCAAACATCTGCTGGGTACACCTCAAGCAAGCATCGAATATAACTGTTCGTTGCAGGGTATCTATCACAAAAATTTTGAGTTGGTGAGCGACTCTTTTGGTCGATTGTTGCAACAAGGATATAAGCTATACATTGCCAGCGATAATGCCAAGCAGACCGATCGTTTGCGTGATATATTTGCCGAGCGAAACGACGATATCAACTTCACGCCTATCCTGCACACAATACACGAAGGCTTTGTCGATAATGACCTCAAAGTGTGTTGTTTTACCGATCACCAAATATTCGACCGCTTCCATAAATACAACCTCAAGAGCGACCGTGCACGCTCGGGCAAGATGGCGCTGTCGTTGCGCGAACTCAAGCAGATAGAAGTAGGCGATTACCTTGTTCACATGGACCATGGTATAGGACAGTTTGGCGGATTGACACACACCGAGATTGCCGGAAAACGACAAGAGGCTATCAAGGTAATATACAAGAACGGCGATTTGATATACGTGAGCATCCACTCGCTGCATAAACTCTCGAAATATCGCTCGAAAGAGGGTACTGCTCCTACCCTCAACAAGTTGGGTACAGGTGCATGGGAGCGCATGAAAGAGCGCACCAAGAGTAAGATGAAAGATATTGCTCGCGACCTCATAAAACTGTATGCAGCACGTCGTGAGGAGAAGGGTTTTGCCTACTCGCCCGACAACTTTATGCAGCAGGAGTTGGAGGCTTCGTTTATATACGAAGATACTCCCGACCAAATGAAGGCTACCCAAGAGGTGAAAAACGATATGGAGAGTTCGCGCCCGATGGATAGGCTTATATGTGGCGATGTGGGTTTCGGAAAGACCGAGGTGGCTATTCGCGCCGCATTCAAGGCTACTTGCGACAACAAGCAGGTGGCAGTATTGGTGCCTACCACCGTATTGGCTTTTCAGCACTACCAAACCTTCAGTGAGCGATTGCGCGAATTTCCTGTGAAAATCGAGTATCTGAGTCGTGCCCGCAAGGCTTCGGATGTGCGTCGTATCCTCTCGGAGTTGAAAGAAGGCAAGGTCGACATTCTCATAGGTACTCACCGCATTATTGGTAAAGATGTGGAGTTTAAGGACTTGGGCTTGCTTGTCATTGACGAGGAGCAGAAGTTTGGTGTGGCTGTCAAGGAGAAGTTGAAACAGATAAAAATCAACGTCGATACACTCACCATGTCGGCAACACCTATACCGCGTACCCTGCAATTCTCGTTGATGGGGGCGCGCGACCTCTCAGCCATTACTACGCCGCCTGCCAATCGTTATCCTATTATGACCGAGGTGCATACTTTCAACGAGGAGATAATACGCGAAGCCATCAACTTTGAGATGAGCCGCAATGGTCAGGTATTCTTTGTAAACAACAATATCGAACAGCTTGCCACACTGCATAACACCATAACGCGCCTCATACCCGATGTGCGCATAGCCATAGGACATGGACGTATGACTCCCGACGAGTTGGAGAAAACCATTCTCGGATTTGTCAATTACGACTATGATGTACTGTTGGCTACTACGATTATAGAGAGTGGCGTGGATATGCCCAATACCAATACGATAATCATCAACAATGCGCAAAACTTTGGTTTGAGCGAGCTGCACCAATTGCGTGGTCGTGTAGGGCGTAGCAACCGCAAAGCCTTCTGTTATCTGCTCACCCCGCCGCAGCATGCTTTCTCGGAGGAGTCGCGCCGTCGTCTGCAAGCCATAGAGAGTTTCTCGGACTTGGGTAGCGGTATTCACATTGCAATGCAAGACCTCGATATACGTGGAGCAGGCAACTTGTTGGGAGCCGAACAGAGCGGTTTTATTGCCGATCTTGGCTACGAAACATACCAAAAAATATTGCAAGAGGCTGTCGAGGAGTTGAAAACACAAGAGTTCAGCGAACTATATTATGCCGATAACGATAATGCCGGCAATGAAGAGTATGTTGCAGAGTGTCAGTTTGAGTCGGACCTCGATTTGCTTATCCCTGCCGAGTATGTGCCACAAGAGTCGGAACGAATTATTCTATACCGCGAGTTGGACAACATCACCCGAGAAACCGATTTGGCAGCCTTCTGTGAGCGACTGCGCGACCGTTTTGGTGCTATCCCCACCGAGACTCTCGACCTCGTGCAAGTAGTCAATCTGCGACGTGTGGCTCGTACCCTTGGCTTTGAAAAAGTATCGCTCAAGCAGAACAAAATGTACCTCTATTTTGTGGGCGATGAGCATAAGGCATACTACCAGTCGGCGGCATTTGGTCGTGTGCTCAACTATATGCAACACAATCCGCGTCGTTGCAAGTTGCGCGAGGTGAACAATCGCCGTTCTATGGTGATAGATAAAGTAACCTCGGTACTCGATGCAGTGGGTATATTGAACCAGATAGCGCATATTGAGAGTGTGTAGCTTGTTGTTGCTACTTGTTCTCTTTTATTGTCGAGTGTGTCCCATTGATAGCATCTTCGGGGCTATAACCTTGTGCAATAAGCGATTGTGCAATGTAGTCGCGCCCCGATGCATTTTGGAAGGGATATAAATCGAACATGGGTAGTATGGCGGCTATGTACTCCATGATTTGCGATTGTATGACTTCGTAACTCTCCCAATGCGTTGTTGTGGTGAAACAATATATCTGTAAGGGAATGCCGTTCATGTCGGGCTCAAGGGTGCGCACCATAAGGGTATATCCGTCGTGTTGTATGTCGGGGTGCGTAGAGAGATAATGTAAGATATATCGGCGGAAAAGTCCCAGATTTGTTTCTACGCTGTCGGCAGCGAGCGCATCAAGCGGTGTGTCATCGGATTGTTGATGGTGTGTAGTGATATGGTTGCTTGCGATATAATTGCCTATGATGGGCTTGGATGATAGTTTCTCAAACAACTCCTCGGTGCAAAATTGTATCGTGTTGAGGTCGATAATAATCGACTGCATGATGCGCCTGCCTCCCGATTCTTTCATACCTCGCCAATTCTGTATAGGTTGTGATATGAGGGTGTAGGGTGGCAACATGATGGTGGTGTTGTCGTAGTTGCGTACCTTCACTGTGTTGAGCGATACATCGGTAACTACACCGTTAACAATCGTGCCGGGGATGGTTATCCAATCGCCATTGCGCACCATGTCGTATTGAGCCAATTGAATACCTGCTACAAATCCCAATATAGAGTCTTTAAATATAAGCATCAACACCGCTGCGAACGCGCCCAATCCGGTGATGAGTACTGTGGGCGAGCGGTTGATAATGATAGATACCGATATGATGCATCCCAGCGCGATGAAGATGCCATGTATAATCTGCAATATCCCTTTCATAGGGCGGTTGCGCAGGCGGCTGTTGTCGTAGAATGTGTGCCAAAATATGGTGGCTAACGTATTCAGTATGTTGACCAATACAATAACGATAGCTACGCCACATACACGTTGCAGATAGTCGAGGGTTGTTGTGTTGCTGCCAAAGGCAAAGGGTAGCATCACGTGCAAGCCGGCAGGCGGAATGAGCCATAGGCTGCGCGGTACAATATGCGAGTCGACAATTTCACGTATAAATGCAGCCTTGCGATGTTGTGCGATGCGCTGCAAGATAAATCCTGCGACTATTCGCAACAGATACATCACGAGGAGCGATGCCAAGATAATGACAACAAAGTATATCCATTTGTCGTATCTGCCGTCGATGGCATCGGCAAGTCCCATGTGCGCCAAGCCTTCGCGTATTCCATCGAGTAGGCGGTGTGCCAAGTTGCGCGGGTCGTTATAGCTCAATTGTTGGTTCATGCCATAACAACTCCTACGGCGCAATTTTGGTTCGGTGTTGAAAAATTTGTATCTTCGCGCCGTAAAAAGATAATAACACTCTCAAAATAGTAATCATGGCATTGAAATGCGGTATTGTTGGCTTGCCCAACGTAGGAAAATCTACTCTATTCAACTGTTTGTCAAACGCTAAAGCCCAATCGGCAAACTTCCCCTTTTGCACCATAGAACCCAACGTAGGCGTTATAACTGTTCCCGACGAGCGCCTTAATAAATTGGCTGAACTTATACATCCTCAACGTATCGTTCCTACAACGGTAGAGATTGTCGATATAGCCGGCTTGGTGAAGGGTGCCAGCAAGGGCGAAGGCTTGGGTAACAAGTTCCTTGCCAACATACGCGAGACCGATGCTATCTTGCACGTACTTCGTTGTTTCGACGACGACAATATTACACACGTCGACGGTAGTGTCGACCCTGTTCGAGACAAAGAGATTATCGACTTTGAGTTGCAACTCAAAGACCTCGAAACCATTGATGCCCGCATTGCAAAGGTGCAAAAGCAGGCTCAAACCGGTGGCGACAAGAATGCCAAACTTGCCTACGAGGTGTTGAGTCGCTACAAAGAGGCTTTGGAACAAGGCAAGGCTGCACGTACCGTACAATTTGAAACCAAAGACGAGCAACGCATTGCTCACGACCTCTTCTTGCTCACAAGCAAGCCTGTTATGTATGTGTGCAACGTAGATGAGGCGAGTGCTGTAAATGGTAACAAATATGTTGAGCGTGTGCGCGAGGCTGTAAAAGAAGAGAATGCCGAGATACTTATCTTGGCTGCCAAGACCGAGTCGGAGATTGCCGAATTTGACGATTACGAAGAGCGCAAGATGTTCCTCGATGAGTTGGGTCTTGAGGAGTCGGGTGTATCACGTCTCATCCGCTCGGCATATCGCTTGCTCGACCTCGAGACATATATCACTGCCGGCGAGCCCGAGGTTCGCGCTTGGACCTACCGCAAGGGTAGTAAGGCTCCTCAATGTGCCGGTATTATCCACACCGACTTTGAGAAAGGCTTTATCCGCGCCGAGGTTATCAAGTACGAAGATTATATAACACTTGGCTCGGAAGCAGCCTGCAAAGAGGCTGGTAAAATGAGCATCGAAGGCAAGGAGTACGTCGTACAAGACGGCGACATCATGCACTTCCGCTTCAATGTATAAGATGCAGATAAATAAGGACTAAAGATTATTCCTCAAACAATCGGGCATCGAGGTACGATAGGTTGCGCATCAAGCCCTCGTATTTGGCTCGTTTCACTGCCGATTGTCGAAATATTGCGGAGAACTCCTCTCGGGTGAGTTCCCGCATTTTTTTGTATGTGAGAGTTTGTAGCGCCTCTCGGGGTTGAAATGCGACAACTTTGGTAGGCTTGGCATGTAGGTTGTGTGGGCACACCTCTTGACAAGTGTCGCATCCATATACTCTGCGACCCAATTTGGCTGCCACTTCGGGAGAAATGTCTCCTCTGTTTTCTATCGTTTGGCAGGAGATGCAACGGCGTGCATCTATTGTTCGGTCATCGCATATAGCCTTTACAGGACAAGCATCAATGCAACGGCGACAATCGCCACAGGCATTTTCCAATGGCTGTGCAGCGGGCAGATGCAGGGTGGTGAGTATTTCGCCCAAGAAGAAGTAGCTGCCTTGCCCGGGCAGGATAAGGCAGCTGTTACGTCCTACAAATCCTATGCCGGCTTGTGTTGCCCAATATCGCTCGAAAATAGGGGCTGTGTCGCAGCATATACGGCAATCGCACGTTGCGATAGACTGAATATAAGCAACCAATTGCTGCATTTTTTCCTTCATTACCTCGTGGTAGTCGGCACCATAGGCATAGTAGGCTAAGCGCGGATTTTGCGGGGGTAATTTCTGCTCGGGATAGTAATTGAGGGCAAGAGATATAACGCTTTGTGCTCCGGACAACAACTCTTGTGGGTTGTGTCGCACCGCAGCATATCGCTCCATGTAGCTCATTGTATCGTGCTTTCCTTGCGATATCCACTCTTGCCAACGCTGCATCACAGCATCGGGCACATCGGCTACCGAAGCATATCCACACGCTGTAAAGCCCAAGGAGAGAGCTTTCTGCCGGATGGCGGTGGCAAGGTTAGAGGGTGCGGAGTTTATATCCATTTTCGAGTAACCACTCTATAGATCGAGGCAGTGCATCGATAAGATTTTTTTGCGACTTGAGCGAGTCGTGAAATACAATGATAGAGCCATTGCGGGTATAACGGCGTACGTTGTCAAATACCTGCATGCTATTGAGATTTCTGCTATAATCGCGCGTAACGACATCCCACATTACCGTTGTGTACTTCTCTTTGATAGCAGCAAATTGGCTGGGGCGCATGAAGCCGTGAGGTGGGCGAAACAGCGGGCTTTGTATCAAGTCATGTGCCTTCTCGATGTTGCGCAGATAGTCGGGGGTATTCATGTGAATACCTTGTACGTGGCTCATGGTGTGGTTGCCTACCTGATGCCCGTTGGCACGCAGCGAGTTGAACAAGCCCGGGTTTCGTGCCACGTTGTCGCCTGTGCAGAAGAAGGTTGCTTTGACATCAAATTGTTGTAGCACATCCAATACCCATGGGGTTACTTGGGGTATCGGTCCATCGTCGAAGGTCAGGTATACACATTTCTCGCTCTGTGGCACGCGCCATAGAGCCTCCGAAAAATACATGCGATACAAAAATGGTGGGCGTTCTATAAACATTTGATGCTGTGTATTGAAATGAAAGTGTGTAGAACGGGTTGTTCCCGTTTCTACACACCTCCGATTTTATCTTTTTATATCAAGCCGGCAGCTCGTGCCTCGTTGACAATCTGTTGAGCATCGGCTTCCATGCCGTTGTCAACAAGCAGTGTCAAGCCGGCTTGCAGGATATAGTTGTGCAAATCTTTCTCGCCTACCGAGCGCAGTTGTTGCGGTGAGAGGGTCTTATACCATCCTATATATTGCAATGAGCGCTCGATGCTGTCAAAGATTATCTCTTTGGCTCTCTCTTTCTCACCGAGGGTGAGGTAGTTGGTTGCCATCTGAATAGCCAAGCCTTCGTAGGGAACCAACCATCCGGGCATCTTCTCGTCGATGGTTTGCAAGGCAGCGAGAGCCTTCTCGTTTTTGCCTTCGACAATCAGTTGGTTAACCAATTCGTTGAACATCACGCGGGTAGTTTGACACATACGGCGCACGTTCTCGTCGAGATATATGGGGTCTTCGGGTGTAGCTTTTTCCAATCCGCCCCAACGGAACTTGTTCATCATGTTGTCATACATACGCTCGGTGTCCACTCCGCCACAAACGGCTGTTTTCATGGGCACTACGTGGTATGCCAATCCGGTGAGGGCAAAGTAGTCTTGCAATCCCAAGTAGAGATCGCTCGACACCGTTACAGCATAGTAGATAGGACGTTGCCAGCCTTGTTGTATGTTGCTGTTTATCATATCGAGCGATGCTGTTTCGTAGAAGTACAAGCCACTCTTTCCATTCAAGTTGGGAACGATACTGGGTTCAACATACTCTTCATATCCGACGGGTATTCCGGCGTTCTTGATGGCTGTTGCCGAGTCTACGGGAATGTAAATCTTGTCGGTAGGAATATAATTGAGTGTGCCATATTGTGTTCTCTTGGTCTTGGGATCGTCGCTATACAAGAAGTCGAGTGCATCGGTAGCCGAGAATTGCCAATCGGCAATGGGGATAATGTATGAGTAGGCATACTTGTCGTGCATATACTTTTCGCGGGGCATAGAGATAGGCAGTGCCTCCGAGTCGTATGCAGGACGTTTCATTTGGTCGGCATACCAGTCGGTTTGGAAGTACGACAAGTTGCATACACGCACGTCGGTACGATAGCCCTCTACCTCTTGAGCATACCACAAGGGGAAGGTATCGTTGTCGCCATTGGTAAAGATAACGGCGTTGGGCTCGAGGCTCGACAGATAGTTCATACCGAAATCACGTGCAATGTAACGTCCCGAGCGGTCGTGGTCGTCCCATGTTTGGCTCACCATTTGCAAGGGCACGCACAAGCACAATACCGAAGCAACAGCCGCGGGTACTATCTTGTTGTTGACACCCACTTTCTCTGCCACACGCTCCAATCCGCGGGCAATGGCAGCAACACCCAAGCCTATCCATATCGTGTAGGCGTAGAACGAACCAGCATATGCATAGTCGCGCTCACGTGGTTGATAGGGTGTCTGGTTGAGGTATAATACAATGGCAATACCGGTCATGAAGAACAAGAAGAATGTTACCCAGAACTGCTCAATGCCTCGTTTGCCGGCAAAGGCTTGGTACAACAATCCGATGATACCCAATATGAGGGGCAGCATATAGAATACGTTGCGACCGGGGTTGTCAGCCAATTCGTCGGGGAGTGTCGAGGCTTCGCCCACACGGTATTTGTCGATAAAGTTAAATCCGCTTATCCAATTACCCTTATCAACCTCGCCATGACCTTGTATGTCGTTCTGACGACCGGCAAAGTTCCACAAGAAATATCGCCAATACATGTGGTTGAGCTGATAATCGAGGAAGAATTGCAGGTTTTGGGCAAAAGTAGGTTTCTTGCCGGCGGTAGCACCACTCCACTCTTTGTATGCCGATACATGGCTGGGCTTATTGCTGTGCATACGAGGGAAGAACATTTGTGTATCGCTCTCGTATATATACGACTCTTTCTTGCCAGTTACCACGTAGCGGTCGGGCTCGTCGGCGTTCTTCTTTACAGCTTTTTGGTATATGTTTTTACCCTCTTTTACTTGCGCCTCACCATTTACACGTTTTACTTTCGATACGAAAGTCTGTCCATACAGCAACGGAGTGTCGCCATATTGTTCGCGGTTGAGGTAGCTGCCAAGGGTGAAGATATCCTCGGGAGAGTTTTGGTCCATCGGCGTATTGGCTGCCGAGCGTATAAGTATCAAGGCATACGACGAGTAGCCTATCAATATCACCAACAGGGCGGCGAGAACGGTATTCATTACCTTCACCGAGAAGTATTTGAAGTACAACGTTGCCAATATGATAGCTACACATACTGCCAGACCGATAAAGAGGTTGTCGGTAATAAACGGCATGCCCGATAGGATGATACTGCACAAGAACAGAATACGTGTACGCAACTCGTTTTTGTTGGCAAAGGTTTCGTATATTGCCCATGCAATAGTACCCATTGTAAGCAAGAAGTATATAATAACTCCACTATTGAACGGCAAGCCCAATGTATTGACACACAACAATTCGAACCATCCGGCTACCTTAACAAAGCCCGGTACGATGCCATACAGTAACAATACGATGATACCAAACGATACGAGCAAAGCCAGCAACGAACCCTTGGCGTTGACATTCTTAAACTTGCGGTAGTAGTATACCAACACAATGGCAGGAATACACAGCAAGTTGAGCAAGTGTACTGCAATAGATACACCTATCAGATAGGCAATAAGAATGAGATAACGATTGGCATACGGTTCGTCGGCTACACTATCCCACTTGAGGATGAGCCAGAAAACAACTGCTGTGCAGAACGACGAGTAGGCATATACCTCACCCTCTACTGCCGAATACCAGAAAGTATCGCTCCATGTGTATGCCAAAGCACCCACAAGACCACAACCGAGGATGGTAATCATGCGAGCTACGGTCATCTGCTCGCCGTCGGGGTGTATCAACTTCTTGGCAAGGTAGGTGATTGTCCAGAACAGGAATAAGATAGTTCCGGCACTGAGCAATGCCGACATCAAGTTGATGAGATATGCAACTTGTGAGGGGTCGGATGCAAAGTTGGCAAAGAACCTACCGGTGAGCATAAAGATAGGGTTGCCGGGAGGGTGTCCCACCTCAAGTTTGTATGCCGAAGCAATAAACTCGCCACAGTCCCAAAAGCTTGCTGTAGGCTCCAATGTGAGGATATAGGTAATTGCAGCAATGGCAAAAACCACCCAACCCATCACAGTGTTCAGTAGATTGTACTGTTTCATATCTTTTTGTTATAGTTTCAAAACCTACCCACCTGCCACAACCGATTGTGGCATAGGGTATAATTATAGTTTATAGTTAGTAATTTGCAAAGATAGCGATAAGCGCGTAGTGAACAAAATAAGTTAACTTATTTTTACCGAGTATGAGCTATCTTGTGCCCGATTGCGAGGCTGTGTGTGCCATATAAAGGTCTTTATCCTGCCCAGCCGGCGCGGTCGAGGTTGCGGTAGTTGATAGCCTCGCTTATGTGTTCGACGGTAATGTTGTCGCTGCAAGCGAGGTCGGCAATGGTGCGTGCTACCTTGAGAATGCGATCGTAGGCACGAGCCGAGAGGTTAAATCGCTCCATTGCTACTTTGAGGCGTTGTAAGCCCTCTTTGTCGGGTACGGCATATCGGTTGAGCATGCGGGTGTTCATCTGTGCATTGCAGTAGACACCGGGCTCGTTGATAAAGCGAATGGCTTGTAGCTCGCGGGCATGTATCACGCGCTCACGTATGCTACTGCTGGGTTCCGATGCTTGTGTCGATGATATCTTCTCAAATGGCACAGGAACTATCTCTACTTGAATGTCGATGCGGTCGAGCAGGGGTCCCGATATTTTGTTAAGGTATCGTTGTACTGCCCCCGGGGCGCATATACAATCGCGTGTGGGATGGTTGTAGTAGCCACAAGGGCAGGGGTTCATCGAGGCAACCAGCATTACGCCTGCCGGGTATTCGATGGTGTATTTGGCACGTGAAACGGTTATCTTGCGGTCTTCGAGGGGTTGGCGCATTACTTCGAGTACTTGGCGGTTGAACTCGGGCAGCTCATCGAGAAACAATACTCCGTTGTGAGCCAATGATATTTCGCCGGGTTGCGGATAGGCACCACCGCCCACAAGGGCAACGCTCGAAATGGTGTGGTGTGGGGCGCGGAAAGGTCGCTGTGATAGCAACGATTCGCCACCGCGCATCTTGCCTGCTACGCTGTGTATCTTGGTGGTTTCGAGGGCTTCTTGCAGTGTCAAAGGGGGTAGTATCGAGGGCAGGCGTTTTGCCATCATTGACTTGCCTGCTCCGGGAGGACCTATCAGAATGATGTTGTGTCCACCGGCGGCTGCTACTTCAAAGGCTCTTTTTACGTTTTCCTGTCCTTTTACGTCGCTAAAGTCGAGCCCTGTCTTGTTGTAGCTCTCGTAAAACTCGGCGCGGGTGTCAAATACGGTTGGTGTCAGTTCTGCCTTACCGTCGAAAAAGTCGACAACCTCACTCAGGTGTTTCACTCCATACACATCGAGTTTGTTTACTACGGCAGCCTCTCTTACGTTTTCGTGAGGAACGATAATGCCTTTAAACCCCATTTCTCGCGCCTTGATGGCCATGGGCAATGCGCCTTTGATGGGGAGTATGCTGCCGTCGAGCGACAATTCGCCCATGAGCATATAGTGTGGCAATTTCTCTGCTGAAATCTGTTCATCGGCTGCCAGCAGCCCTATTGCCAAGGGGAGGTCGTAGGCAGCACCCTCCTTGCGAATGTCGGCAGGCGACATATTGACGATGACTTGCCGACGCGGAAACTTGTAGTTGTTGTGTGTCAGAGCCGATTGTATGCGCTCGTGGCTCTCCTTGACTGCCGCATCGGGCAGTCCTACCATGAGAAAACGAATACCTTTTGAGCAGTTGACTTCGATTGTAACAATCAAGGCATCAATGCCTTGCATGGCAGCTCCATATACTTTTACAAGCATCGGCGTAGAGGGTTTTATGGTTTGAATATAGGTTGCTCTATCTTGTATTGGTGACGAGTGAATAGCGAGTCTATCTGTATGTCTATGTCGCTATCGGGCAGTTGTGATGTTCTCACCAAGATATTGCCTAACGAGTCGGCGAGCATATATACCGGCATGCGTGTAACTTGGTGATTTTTCAGTGTCTTGCTTGTGTATATAGCATCGCCCCAAAGGTCTACAATATGAGTTGAGTCGTTTTTTATAATCTTATGCCACAGGGCTGTGTCGCGGTCGAATGACAAGGCTACGACTTGTAGCTTTTTCTTGTCGTATTGGTTGGCATATTTTATCAACTCCTTGCGCCACGAGTTGGCTTGTCGGCTATCGGCGCTCCATATACATAGCAGTGTAGCCTTGCTACTGCGAGGATTGACAAACAATAGTGAGTCGCCGTCGCTGAGGTAGCGCAGGTAGGGTAGTTTCTTGTTGTCGCTGACGAAGCTCAACTCTTTGCGTAGTCGCTCCATGGTTGAGGCGATGTATGGTATTTGTGCATCCTCGTCGAGCCTATTCCACAACGAGTCGCAAAAGGCAAAGTTGTTATAGCGGAGCAGATAGTCGCCAATGAGTACACTGCTCAACTTGTTGCCTTGATGATGCTTGATATAGTCGATTAATACCGAGTCGAGTCGAGTTGTATTTTGGTCGTATTTTTCAACGCTTTCAAATCCTCTATCACGATTGCTGCCCGATGTATATGCCGCAGTAAATATCTCATTGTTCTTGCATATCAACTTCCACAAGTCGCGGTTGAGGTGCGACCCTTTCATCTTTATCTCATATTTGTGTTGTGCATCGCCCTCAATCTCTACACGCTCGCCATTGCTCATGTATAGGCGCATGTAGGGTTGCCAAGTATGGTCGTAAAGTTGTATAGGGGTGAGTTCTGCTGCTTCTCCACGCATCTCTATCTTGCCATCTTGTGGCATGAGGGTGTCTATGGCTATACCGTCGTGTGTTTCGTATAGCGCGTAAAGTGGCTGACCGCCCAAGTTGTTGAGCTTTCCTTTGATGATGAAAACATCTTTTTCATCGCCACAAGCCACTGTCAGTAGTAGCAATGCAAGAAGTGATAGTATGATACTTCGGTTCATCGTTTTATTGTTTGTTGCAAACATACAAAAAATATTGGCATCTTAAGCTATGCCCAGTAGCTCTATCTCAAAAATCAAGGTAGAGCCGTCCGGAATGCCGGGTTGCGAGAATTTGCCATATCCCATTTCGGCAGGGATGTAGAGTTCCCATTTATCGCCTACGTGCATCTGTTGCAGGGCTATAATCCAGCCCTCTATCAGGTCGCACAATCGGCACGCCAAAGGTACTCCGCCCAAGCTGCTGTCAAACTTCTTGCCATTGATGGTACGTCCGGTGTAGTGAGCAGTGATAATGCTACGCTTGACAGGGGTTGCCGACGACATATCACCTTGCTTCAAAACCTTGTAGTATATTCCTTTGGGAAGGGCTTTTACGCCCTCTTCTTTTGCTTTTGCTTCGAGCCACTCTTTGTTGGCTTTGATGTATTCTTGTTTAGCCATATATACGATAATAAATCAGTTTATTACAAAGGTAGTAATTATATGGTTATATACAAAAAACAGCCCCAAGATTGTTTCTTGGGGCTGTGTATAGGAGAATGTAAGTGGATTACAAAATCACTTTCTTGCGGTTTACGATGTAGAAGCCACGAGCGAGGTCGTCGATTACGTTCATACCTTCGTAAACGGTCTTAACGATTACGATACCGTCGGCGCGAACAATGCGGATGTCGGTTGTAACAGGAGTGATTACGTAAAGGAAACCACCTGCTGCATATACCTTCATATTGATGCTCTCAACGCTGTTCAAGCCGGTATATTTGAAGCCGTCGAAGCCGTATACACCGTCGTTAACCAATGTGAGGTCGCTTGTTTGGTTAGAGCCGTTACTTTGACCATTGTTGAAGATAACCATGGGCGATTTAAGAGCTGATGAGGGAGTGAAAGATATTTCCCACATGCCGTCGCTGTTCCATGTCATGGGAGTACCGGGCCATGTGCCGAGTTGCTCGGCATTGCCGTTTCCTGCATCCCAAACGTAAGCATATACTGTCGATGTACCCCAATTGGTATCGTTGTAGTAGAAACGCCAGCTTTCGGTTACAGGTGTGTCGGGTGTGTCAGGAGTGTCTTCACCACCTTCTCCGTTCTCGCCGGTGTAACCGTTGTAAGTATATATACCGTTGTTTACGAGAGCAAAGTCGCTGGTTTGTTCGCCATTACCATTGTTGAATACTACCATAGGTTCTACAAGGGCATCGGTTGTTGTGAACGAAACTTCCCACATACCATCGCTGTTCTTGGTCATAGATTTACCCGACCAAGTACCGAGGTACTCTTTGTTGCTGTTGCCGTTATCCCATACATAGGCTTTCACCGAGCTCCAGTTGGTATCTTTGTAGTAGAAAGTCCAAGTAGTAGACTCGCCGGGTACAACGGGAGTATCGGGAGTGTCTGGAGTATCGGGGGTATCGGGTATCTCGCCTGCGCCTTCAATAGTCTTCACATAGCCGTTGGCGTTGTAGTAGCCACCGTTCACCCAATCCATGTCGCCGGTTTGTGTGCTACCGTTGTTGAAGATTACGCCTGCGCCGGTAGGAATTTTGTCGGTACCGGTGTAGCTCCATTTCCAGATGTTGTTGCCGAGGTAAGTACAAGTTTGTCCGGGCCATGAGCCACCTGTATAGTTCTTGCTATCGCTCCATATCCAAGCACGTATCTTACCGTCCCAGTTGGCAGAGTTCTCAAAGAATACAGCTTGTTCGCCTTCGCTCATCGAGGGAGGAGTAACAACTTCGGGCTCTTCTACGTCACCGCTTCCGGGTTCGCTACCGCCGTTAACCGATGATTTCTCCTCTTGAGTACCGTCGTACGACTTTTGAGTAGCAGTGCTAGAAGATGTGTTGTAGAGGTATTTACCGTCTACGCCAACCTTGCCGGGAGCGGGTGTTTTGCTTGTGCTGAGCACATATACACGCATGTTACCTTTACCCGAGCAGCTTGCTGTGAGTGTGCCGTTGGTTACAGTCTTGGTGTCACCAGTGATAGCATCTACATAAGTACCGTTCTCAATACCTGTAAATGTAGCACCGCCGCTGATGGTTACGAGTGCATACGAGTCGGTGTTGCTGTCGGTGTAACGACGTTTGAATGCAAAGCTACCTGAGCAACCCTCGGTGCTGTATTGACCCTTACGCAATGCGGGAACGGCAGCACGAATGCGGTTGAGGCGTTGGATGTGCATGGCAAGAGGGTGAGAGAGTGTTGCAGCAATGTTGCCCGATGCACCACTGTATTGTGCAAAGTCGCTTACATTGATATCACCCTTGATATAACCACCAAAATATGCACGACCAGTCTCGCTCAATGCGATATTGGGACCTTTGTCGATTACATAACCTTTGCGGAATTGGATTTCAGAACCATAGTAGATACAGGGAATACCGCGGAAAGAGAACATCAATGAGAGGTTTTCTGCCCATACATCTTCACCTTGGTCGAAACGAGTGCTTTCGGGAGCACCGTCGGGAGCGTAGTCGTGCGAGTCTACATATACCACGTTGTAAGTAGCATCGTTGTAGTATTTATCGCCATATTTTACACCGAAGGCTTCAGATGCTGTACGGAAGTTCCAGTGCATGGGGAAGTCGATAACACTCAAGCCCGAGTATTTAGAGTGGTCGGGAGTGTGGTAAGTGTTGCCATTGAGGAATGCATTTGACGACTCGGGCATGCCGTTGTCATCTTGATAGTCGACACCTTGAGCATCTACCGATGTGATGTTGGTGTGGCTACCTTTTGAACCTTCTTTCACAACGATACCGTTCCAAGAAGTTTCGCTTGTATCCCAAGCATAGTCTTTTGACTCTTTCCAAGTGTAGAAGTAGGGAGAGCAGTTCTCGTGGTTACGATAAGTAACGTTGCGCTCGCGGGCACATACCTCGCCATACATAAAGAACGGACCGTTGTTACGTTTGGCTTTGTATTGCTCGGCAAGAGCTTGGAATTGAGGGATAAATGCTTTGTTGAAAGTCAAGCGCGAAATGTGACCCGATGTGTCGATACGGAAACCGTCAACACCCATCTTGATAAACTCGCCGTAGCATTTTACGAGATAGTTGGTAACGTAGGGGTTCTCGGTGTTGAGGTCTACGCAGTCGCCTGCAATCTGACCATACCAGCGAGAGTAGTCGTCCCAGTTCCATTCGTTGGCTACGTGGTGCCAGTAGTTGTTTACGTCGTGGTTTTGACCGTCGGTATTTTTCATTTGAGCAAGACGTTTGGCGTATTGCTCCGAGCCAACGAGGTCGAGATAGTTATCGGGAAGTTTACCACCGTCTTTTACAGTGTAGGGAACCATGCAGTCGTCGAGAGTAGCTTGGTTGGCTGTCCAGTCGCGAGTGAAAAGTTTGCAGAGGTTCTCCTCACCAAAGTTACCGGTGTGGTTGAGCACGATGTCGAGGATAATCTTCATGCCGCGAGCGTGAGCTGCGTCGATGAGGTCTTGGAAGTCGACATCTTCGCTCTCGTAGCGGTGGTCAACCTTGCTGAAGTTTGATGCGTGATAACCGTGATAGTCGTAGCCCGATGCATTCTCAACAACGGGAGTAATCCATACGGCTGTAAAACCAAGAGCCTTGATGTAATCAAGTTTCTCGATAAGACCTTTGAAGTCGCCACGCCAAGCGGGGTCGCCGGCATTACGATCTTGGTTGTCCCAACATTGAGTATTGTTGTCGGGGTCGCCATCGTAGAAGCGAGTGGTCATAACAAAGTAAATCGTTTCATCGCGAAAATCATTGCGGTCGCCTACAAAAGAGGCTGCTGCTGTGGCTTGTAGCGTGATTAATGCCAACAGCCCACAAATGAAAATTTTAGAGAAATTTTTCATGTTTGATTTAGATAAGTTTATGAATTGCGGTTTATTAAATGTCTCTTTTTTACCTTTTTGTGGCGCAAATAAACTATAAATATCTGGTTTGCAGAAATTTTTGTATATTCTAAAATGCCTTAAAATTGTGCAAACGTTTCCGTATATTCGTGTAATTTGCAATGTTTAACAAATAGGAGCTTATAGTATAATTTACACTATATAATGATTTATGTTGTTAAACATTGAGTAAAAAAGAGATTACCCGCGTGATAGTTGTAAAAAATATCGTAAATTAGCACTCCCTACCATAGGAACAAATTTTAGTATCATGAAAAACCGATATTGTATAATAATGAGTGGTGGTGTGGGCAGCCGTTTCTGGCCCTTGAGCCGCACATCGTGCCCTAAGCAGTTTCTCGACTTCTTTGGCAGAGGGCGCACATTATTGCAGATGACATACGATCGTATATCGCGCATCATTCCTGCCGAGAATATTTTTATAGTTACCAACGAGGAGTATGCCTCGCTAACATATCAACAACTTCCCGAAGTGCCGCGCAACAATATTTTGCTTGAGGGGCTTCGTCGCAATACTGCCCCTTGTATAGCGTGGGCTACCTATCATATACGCAAGCTCAACCCCGATGCGGTGATGTTGGTTACTCCTTGCGACCATATCATCTTTCGTGAGGAGGAGTTTGAGCGTGTCATAGAACGAGGTTTCGATTTTGTTGCTGCCAACAACCGCTTGCTCACCATCGGTATTACACCTAACCGCCCCGAGACGGGTTATGGATATATACAGGTGGGCGATTCTTGGGGTGAGGGCATAAGTCATGTAAAGACTTTTGTTGAAAAACCCGACTATGAAATGGCAAAAGTGCTTGTTGACAGCGGTGAGTTTTTCTGGAATTCGGGTATGTTCTTGTGGAACGCTTCCACTATTGTAGAGGCTTTGCGATTGCATCTGCCCGAGATTACAGCGTTGTTCGAGCAGGCAGAGCACGACATTCTTACTCCTCGCGAAAAAGCTACGATAGATAATGTTTATGAGCAGTGCGTGGCTATTTCTATCGACTTTGCAGTGATGGAAAAGGCCGATAATGCTTGTGTTATCTGTGCCAACTTGGGGTGGAGTGATATAGGTACGTGGAATGGACTATACGATATATCGCCCAAGACCGAACAAGGCAACGTTACCCAGAAGTGCAAAACTCTCATGTACGACAGCAAAAACAATATCATAGCTGTCGAAAGCAACAAATTGGTGGTTGTAGATGGTCTTGACGATTTTCTGGTGGCAGAGTCGGGCGATGTGTTGTTGATATGCCCACGCGACAACGAGAAGCGTATACGTCAATTCTTCAACGATGCAATGGTGAAGTTTGACGGTAAATATAATTAATCGGATGCCCGATGAGCAGTCGCTATATCGAAATAGAGAGTCTTGACAACCTTACCACACTCGCAGCCCACGACGGTGTGTTGCAACATTATGCTTTTCAGTGTATCGACTTCGGCATATCGCCACTTGCTCCTACGACAACATTCGACGATTGTATTTTCTTGGGGTGTAATATACCCGACGATATGCAGCACCGTTTGCGTTGCAATTGCATTGTTTTTCCTTGTATAGATGCTCCTTATAAGGTGTTTCCGGCAGCACTATATACCGCCGATACCTTGTACGAGGGGTATGAGCCTCACGATATGCAATCTTATGAGCATTGTTATGATGCGCTTGTGTATAAGCACTACCTGGCGAAAGGAAAGACAGCAAAAGATATAAAGGAGACGCTTACCCGCACCCTACACGACCACTCGATAAGCGATGCCTTGCACGACGTGCTGGCGCATTATGACGAGCGCGACGTCGTAGCGGTGATGGGAGGGCACTCGTTGTTGCGCACCGACGAGTGTTACAGAAGGGTGGCTCAAATAGCTCGCCGACTGACCGAACAAGGCAAGCTCGTGGTGAGTGGTGGCGGTCCCGGTGCAATGGAGGCAACGCATTTGGGCGCATATATGGCGCATCGTCCCGATAGCGATTTACTCCACGCCTTGCAAATCCTTGCCCAAGCACCTTCGTACAAAGACGCCGGCTGGTTATCAACCGCTTTTGATGTGATAAAAACCTTCCCACGACAGCAAGAAACCCACGATATAGGTGTGCCCACATGGTTCTATGGTCATGAGCCGGCAACTCCGTTTGCAGCCCATATAGCCAAGTATTTTGACAATAGTATTCGCGAAGACGGCTTGCTCACCATTGCCAAGGGCGGTGTGATTTTTGCTCCCGGCAGTGCCGGAACAATGCAAGAGATATTTCAAGATGCGGCACAAAACCATTACGAAACGTTTGGCTATGCCAGCCCCATGATTTTCCTCGACACACAATATTGGACTGCACAGACACCCGTCTATCCCTTCTTGCAGGAGCTGCTCTCTCAAGGCAGATATCGCAACCTCATACTATCGCTGGTCGATGATGTCGCCGATGCGATAGAAGTCCTTGCTGCTTGGCGTAAATTGTCGGTATAAATACTTGTTATAATTGTCAAGGTCGGTATCCGCCCTCGTTGGCTATGGTGGTGGCACCCGGGTGAAGGTGCAGTATGCGTTGATTGGAGCTGCCGCGGAAGTGTAGCGCCGGGTCGTGAAGGTGTTGCACGAAGGGTCCGTCGACAAGTGTGTCGATGTGTCGCAGGCAGTCGCGAGTGATTTGTTCTTTCAGTAGTGCCTCGTAGGTGAACCCTGTGTAACACCAAATGTTCTGTCGTGTTTCGTTCTTGAGGCGCACCAACAGCTCGAGTAGAGCCTCGGGGTTGTAAAAAGGATCGCCACCCGACAGCGTGATGCCGTCGAGTAGCGGGTCGTTATTTATGGTTTCTGTTATGCGTGCAAAGAGTTCCTCGGTGAGTGGTTCGCCGGCAGTGGGCGACCAACTCTCGGGGTTGTGACAGCCGGGGCAGGCGTGTCTGCACCCTGCCAAGTAGATGGCATAGCGCAAGCCATATCCGTCGGCTATTGTTTCGGGATATACATTTATAACTCTGAGCCTTTGCATTGGCTGTGTTTTACGCGGTCTCGTTCTTCGGCTTGTTTGGCAGAGTTCCATGTTTCGAGGCTGCCGGTGAGGTAGCCTGTGATGCGGCGCATGCGCATGATGTCCTCTCCTTGACAAACAGGGCAGTTGCTGTATATTACGCCCTTATATCCGCAGTGGCGACAAGTGTCGATGGGGTGGTTGATAGAACCGTAGCCTACGCCCTCGTCTTGCATTACCTTGACAATCTTGAGTATGACAACGACGTTCTTCTTTGCCTCGCCGTCGAGCTCGACATAAGTAATGTGTCCGCCACGAGTGATGGCGTGGAAGGGGGCTTCTTTCTTTATCTTGTCGACGATGCTGATGGGCTCTTTCACGTCGATGTGGAACGAGTTTACGTAGTAGTCGCGGTCGGTTACGCCTGGTATCTCGCCATAGCGTTGCTTGTCCATCTTGGTAAAGCGACCCGACAGACCCTCGGCGGGTGTTGCCAATACCGAGTAGTTGAGTCCGTAGCGCAATTTATACTCCTCAACAACAGTGTTCATTACTTGTATGGCATCGTATAGAGTGTTCCATGCCTCTTGGCTATGGGCATGACCCTCGTCGTAGATAGCCACCATGGCGTTGTGTCCGCCAATAAAGCCTATACCCAATGTGCCCGACAGCAACACATCGCCCACCTCGTCGTTGGGTGCGAGTTGCATGCCGCCTTTCCACACATCGTTGCCCATCATGAAGGGGAACTGTCGAGCGAGGGCTGTGCGTTGGTATTGGTAGCGTTCGTATAATTGCTCGGCTATCATGGCTGCCATGACACGCACTTTCTCGAGGAAGATGATGCGAGCCTCTTTGCGTACCACATGCTTGTCGTCGTAGGGATGCAGCTCCTCGGCTTCGCGACGAGCTTCTATGGCAAGGCGTGGCATATTCATCGAGGTGAACGAAAGGTTGCCTCGTCCCCACGAGCTCTTTATGCCGTTGAGGTTTTCAAACACACGTGTGCGGCATCCCATTGTAGCAACTTCGTAGCGGAAACGATTGGGGTCGTCGGCACGCCAATCTTCGTGCTGATTGTAGGCTGTGTCGAGGAAGAGGAAGTTGGGGAACAACGATGTCGATGTGGTGCGACAGGCTTGCAATAACAGGTCGAAGTTGGGCGCTTCAAAAGCTATCTTTCCTGCCATGGCATCTTCGATGTTCTCGAGTGCCTTGTTATAGTCGGCTTCAGAATAGGATATACCCTCTTTTATCTTGAAAATCTGTATGGGGAATACCGGCACTTCGCCTGTACCCAAGCCCTTGACTGTCGATGCCAACAACTCGCGAATGACCATACGACCCTCGGCAGATGTGTCTGTACCGTAGTTGATAGAACTGAACACTACTTGATTGCCACCGCGCGAGTGCATGGTGTTGAGGTTGTGTATGAGTCCCTCCATAGCTTGGTGGGTGTCTTTGCGAGTTGTCTCGTGGCTGTGTTGCCATAGTTTGTGCAACTCGTCGGCTGTAATCTCCAGCCCCTCGTTGGCAAGTACGGTAAGAACGCGTTGGCTCTGCTCGTCATTCTCGGCTATTGTGGTGATGGCTTGGTTGAAAGCCTCTTTCAAATCAACCTCTTTCTTACCTCCTTTCAGCTCGGCAAGGAATGAAATGTTGTCGATGAAGTGTTTGCGGAAACTCTTTATCACACCCGGTGCCATGAAGTGGTCGAATGCGGGGATAGATTGTCCGCCATGTTGCTCATTTTGGTTGGTTTGGAATATGATAGTAGCCAATGTGGCGTAGCTCAGTATAGACTGAGGCGGGCGTACTGTTCCGTTCTTGGTGTGGAAACCGCGACTGAAAATATCGTCCAAATCGTATTGCGTACAAGTTGTTGTCTTGGTGGGATAGTAGTCGAGGTCGTGAATGTGAATATCACCGTTTTTATGAGCTCGGGCATATCGTACACCTACCAAGTATTTGTAGGCATAGTCTTTTGTAACCTCCGAGGCAAATGTCATCATCTGTCCGGCGGGGGTGTGCGACGACATATTGGCGTTGCTCAAGTTTACATCGTTTTTCTCTACCGAAACGATACCATCCATCACGTGCTTCATCGAGGTGCGTTTGTCGCGCTCGATGGTACGCCATTCACGATATATAATGTATCGCTTGGCGATGTCGGGGTTGACGCGCATCAACTCTTTTTCTACAAGGTCTTGTATCTGCTCGACACTTACTTGCTCGGTGGTGATGTTTTGCATCACGCGTTCTGCCACTTGATTGATGGTTGTATCGTCGTTGATGTTGCCGGCACGATAGGCTTTCTCGATAGCACGTCTTATCTTCTCTATTGAGAATGCTTCGCTTGCGCCATCGCGCTTGATAATGGTAATGGTTTTAGTCTCCATTGCTCTCCTTTTAAGGTTAAAAAAACGGTGTTGAAAAGTACGATTGTGAGTCTTTCAAATTCGAGTGTAAAGGTATAGCTTTTCTGTCAAATCTGTGGCATGTATTGGTATATATTTTTCCGAAAAAATATAACCAATTTGTTGTCAAAATAAATTTTTTAGATAACTTTGTGCTTGAAAGATATTGCTACAACACTTTGTAAATAGGTTTTTATGAAACTTTTTTATCTTGGATTAGGCTCTAATATTGGCGAAAAAGAATTTTACATAAACCGGGCAATTGATTTGTTGGGGCAACGTGCCGGCAAGGTCGTAGCTTGCTCGTCGATGTACAAAACGGTTGCCGAGGGATTTGAGTCGGACAATCTTTTTATAAATGTTGTTGTGGCTGTCGAGAGCGACCTGTCGCCACTCGCTATGTTGGAGGTTACGCATCGGATAGAACTCGACATGGGTTGCCATACGCACCGCAACCCCGATGGCTCCTATTGCGACCGCACACTCGATATTGATATAGTGGCTTGCGACGATGTTGTGTGCGATACACCGACACTCACGTTGCCACATCCGCGTATGCATGTGCGGCGTTTTGTGTTGGAATCGTTGTGCGAGATAGCCCCCGATTGGGTACACCCCATCCTCAATCGTACAGCAAGAGCTCTTTGTGAAGCTTTATGATACGATTTTGAGCCCTATAATAGATGCTATAAGGGTAAAAAGGAAGAAAATACGACCTACCGAAACAGGCTCTTTAAAGACAAAAATCCCCAACAACACTGTTCCTACGGCACCAATACCGGTCCATACAGCGTATGCTGTTCCGAGTGGCAGGGTTTGCGATGCTCGTGCCAGAAGATACATACTCAAGAAGGTGGCAACAAGAAATCCTGCACCCCATAGGTAGAACTCCAAGCCGGTTGCTCCTCTTGTCTTTCCCAAGCAGAAGGTAAATGCTACCTCAAAACAGCCTGCAATGATAAGTGTAATCCAATTCATTATCCTACCGAGCCTTCGAGTGTTATTTGTAGCAATTTTTGTGCTTCTACGGCAAATTCCATTGGCAACTTGTTCATCACCTCTTTGGCATATCCGTTGACGATAAGTCCTACGGCATCTTCGGTGGGGATACCACGTTGGTTGCAGTAGAAAATCTGGTCTTCATTGATTTTTGAGGTGGTTGCCTCATGCTCCATGACGGCAGTGTTGTTCTTGATATCAATGTAGGGGAAAGTGTGCGCTCCACAATGGTCGCTGAGCAAGAGGCTGTCGCATTGGGTGAAGTTGCGGGCATTGTCGGCTGTGGGTGTTACGCGCACCAATCCGCGATAGCTGTTTTGGCTGCTGCCCGCCGAAATACCTTTCGAAACGATAGTACTGCGGGTATTCTTGCCTATGTGTATCATCTTGGTGCCGGTGTCGGCTTGTTGGTGATTATTGGTAACGGCAACCGAGTAAAACTCGCCCACCGAGTTGTCGCCGGCAAGAACACAGCTGGGGTATTTCCATGTGATAGCCGAGCCGGTTTCTACTTGTGTCCACGATAGTTTCGAGTTGTCGCCTTTGCACAATCCGCGTTTGGTTACAAAGTTGTATATACCACCACGACCCTCTTTGTCGCCGGGATACCAGTTTTGTACGGTCGAGTATTTTACCTCGGCGCGTTCATGTACGCGTATCTCTACGATAGCGGCATGTAGCTGGTTTTCGTCGCGCATGGGGGCTGTGCAGCCTTCGAGGTAGCTCACATAGCTGTCGTCGTCGGCTACGATGAGTGTGCGCTCAAACTGTCCGGTGTTGGCTGCATTGATGCGGAAGTAGGTCGATAACTCCATGGGGCAACGTACGCCCTTGGGGATATAGACAAATGAGCCATCGCTGAAGACTGCCGAGTTGAGGGCTGCAAAGTAGTTGTCGCGGTATGATACTACCGAACCGAGGTATTTGCGCACCAAGTCGGGGTAGTCTTTTACTGCCTCGCTTATCGAGCAGAATATCACGCCCAGCTCGGCAAGTTTCTCGCGGAAAGTGGTCTTGACCGATACGCTATCCATTACGGCATCTACGGCAATGCCCGATAGGCGCATCTGCTCTTCGAGCGATATACCCAACTTATCGAATGTCTTGAGCAACTCGGGGTCTACCTCGTCGAGCGAATCGGGACCTTTCTTGGTCTTGGGCTCGGCGTAGTAGCTGATGGCTTGATAGTCTATCTCGGGTATGTCAAGATGTGCCCAAGTGGGCATCTTGAGGGTTGTCCAATAACGGTAGGCTTGCAGGCGGAACTCCAAAAGCCACTCGGGCTCACCCTTACGCTCGGAGATATGGCGCACCACATCTTCGTTAAGACCACGTTCTATAACGTCGGTCTCTATATCGGTAACAAAGCCATACTTGTACTCGCTGTTGGTAACTTCGTCCAACACTGTGTCTTTACGAGTGGCGTCGGTAGCCGACTCTTGTATGGGGGTTGTTTTATCTTTTTCTATCTCTTTATCGTACATTGTATATAGCTTCTTCTTTTTTCAACAAATAGGTTATGTGGTTGGTTGTGTGCTATACGATGCAAGTATATCGAACATTTGCGGAGCAAAGCTCTTTATCTTTTCATAACACACCGATTGTGTGAGTTGAGGCGATTGCCACAACTCTATATTGGGGGTAATAGCGATTGCCAAATTCAGCAATAAGCTGGCGAATAGGACGGTCTTGAAGGCTGCAAAAATGCCACCGGCTATAGAGTCAATCCATCCCAATCGCACCAATTGGGTGAGGGCTTTTATAAAATGAGCCACCAATCGGATGGTGAGGTATATGAGCAGAAACACACCGATGTATGCCAATGCCTTGCAGATGATGAGCGACCATTCGGTATGGGCTTGTATCCATAGTGAGAATGTGTTGCCCCACAGGTTGGCACCAATCACGCCGGCAACGAGGGCTACAAGGTCGCCTATCTGGCGTACAAGCCCACGCACAAGCCCGATGATAATCATTATCACCAAAAGGACCAACATGACGATGTCGAAGGTATGCATATCTGTAAATATATGGGTTTCCATGTGTGATGCAAAATTACACTTTTATTCTGAAAAAACCGCTGTAAAGTATAATATCTTGTTTAGGGCTTGCTCAATTGTGTATTGAAGCAGGTGTGTTTGGCAGTTGCTGTTTCTTGTTATGAGTTTGTTATCTCTTCATCGAATATCTTGTCAAATGATTGTCGTAACATTGTTTTGTTGGCTATAACGTTGCGTAGCTGCTGCAAGCGTTGTGCGTTATCGCTCTCGGGCAGCCATATTTGCAGATAACCGCCTTCGGCATATTTCTCTTGCAGATGGTCGCAAAATCGTTGATAGTGCGTTTCGCGGTCGTTGGTTTCGAGGTGTTTCAGCCCATATTGTACGGTGCGACGGAGGGTTGTGTCGGGGTCTATCTGACGGTCTGCCTCGGCAACAATACAGCCATAGATAGAGCGAGGGGCATGTTGGCTCGATGCGCGGTGGTCTTCGACAGCCTCGCGCATGGTGAGTATTTGTTCGGTCGAGAACCATTGTTGCAGTGCCTTGTCGGCTGTCAATATTTCGCCCGATACGATGTGGTGCAACTCTCTGCCTTTGCACAGACCCAAGTCGTGATATGCTGCTATGGTGTACGCCATGTCGGTGTTGGCATTGTATTGCCGAGCCAACGATAGGCTGCGTTCTATTACGGCTTGTACGTGCGATAGGTTGTGTGCCTTGTCGAATGTTGTGTAGCGGGGTATGATATATTGTTCGATGTACTCTTGCAGTGTCGATGTTATCATTTTATCGCAATTTGTTTCGTTCAAAATGTTGACGGATGATAAAGTAGAATATCAAGCATCCTACTGCCGATACGCACAATCCGGTGCGATAGGCTGTGGCGTAATTGGTTACCTCGGCAATATGTCCGCCCACAAACACGCCGATGCCTATACCCAAATCCCATGCGGTGAAGTAGGTAGAGTTGGCTGTGCCACGACGGTTATGCGGTGCAAGGTTGATAAACATCGCTTGCAACGACGAGCACATAGTGCCATAGCCAAGACCCAGAACAAAGGCGGCAGAGTAGAAACCCGAAGGCTGACGGAAGAGTACAAATATGCCAAAACCTATCAAGCACAATATCATGCCCAGCAAGATGCTTTGCCATACTTTACCACGATTGAGCAGCTGCCCTACGCGCAGTCGAGAGAGAACAAGTCCGCATGCCATTATGACAAAGAAAAGCCCTGTTCCGTCGGTTATACCTATTTCGGTGCGCCCGTAGACGGCAAGGTAGGTCGATAGTATGCCGTAGCTGAACGAGAAGAATATCACCGGCAGCATCTCCGGTATGCCTTTTACCAATACAAAACGGTCGAGCGACAAGGCTTTGTTGGTTGTTTGTGGTGTCTTGTCGGGCGATTTTATCAGCGAAACGCAGCACAATCCGAGTAGCGACGTTACCACCGAAATCATAAAAATGGGGGTAAATTCGTGCAATGTCTCGTAGAAATATAGCGATATAGAGGGTCCGAAAGCCATTGCAAGGTTGTTGCTAACACCATAGTAACCAATGCCTTCGCCTCGGCGCTCGGCGGGCATGATGTCTATTGCCATTGTGCTATTGGACACAGTAACCAATCCGAAGGCGGCTCCATGTGTAGCGCGAATGAGCGTAAACAGCAACAGCGTGCCTGCAAGCAAGTATCCGCAGAAGAAGAGCATGAATATGGTATAGCATATTATCAACAACTTCTTACGCGGAAAGCTGTCGACCATAAAACCACTGACCGGGCGCACCAGTAGTGCCATAATCGTGTAGGATGCCAATACCATGCCGGTGAGTGCTTTGTCGGCATGGAACGTCTCGCCCACGTACATGGGCAATATGGGTAGCAGTAGGTAGAAAGAGAAAAACAAAAGGAAGTTACCGGCTGCTACAGCACAGAAACTCGGAGTCCACAGGCGTGGACGTTCTCTATTGACCTCGTTGCTGTTCATCTCTACAACACCTCCTCTCCCAAGAGGGTTGCCGACGATGCTTCATACACTTTTACGGTTACGAAGTCGCCGATGTGGTGGTTGCCACGTGGGAAAACAACCACTTTGTTCTGTTGTGTGCGACCAAAGAGTTGTTCGCGAGAGCGCTTCGAGTAGCCCTCTACAAGTACCTCGAAGCTCTTTCCTATATCGCGGCGGTTACTCTCAAGCGACAACTCGTTTTGTAGCTCTATCATGCGTTGCAAGCGTGCTATCTTCACCTCCTCGCTTATGTCGTCGGGCAGATGTTTCGATGCAAAAGTGCCTGGACGTTCAGAGTATTTAAATAGGAATGACGAGTCGTATCCTACCTCGCGCATGAGCGACAAGGTTTGCTCAAAATCTTCCTCGCTTTCCGAGTGGAAACCGCAGAACAAGTCGCTCGTAATACCGCAATCGGGTATGATGCGACGAATGGCAGCCACGCGGTCGAGATACCACTCGCGGGTATATTTGCGGTTCATCAACTGCAATATGCGGTTGCTGCCCGATTGTACAGGCAGGTGTATATGATGACACAAAGCCTTGTGTGCAGCAATGGCTTCGAGTATCTCGTCGCTCATATCTTTGGGGTGCGACGTGGTAAATCGTATGCGCATACCCTCGCCGGCTGCTGTGGCAACCATGTGCAGTAGCGCGGGAAAGTCTATCACACTACCATCGGCTGCTACATAGTGGTACGAATTGACATTCTGTCCCAGCAGGATAGCCTCTTTAAATCCGCGTTCTTTCAGGTCGGCAAGTTCGCGTAAGATGCTCTCCGGCTCGCGGCTGCGTTCACGACCACGAGTGTAGGGTACAATGCAATAGGAGCAGAAGTTGTTGCAACCGCGCATGATTGATATGTAGCCCGAGACGCGGCTGTTGCCCATACGAGCCGGTACAATATCGCGGTAGGTCTCGGTGGTAGAAAGGTTTACGTTTACCGCCTGTTCGCCCTGTTCGACAGCCGATATAAGAGCCGGCAGGTCGAGGTAAGCATCGGGACCGGCAACAAGGTCTACACCATGCTCTGTTACAAGTTCTTCGCGTACGCGCTCTGCCATACAACCCAATATACCCACGATAAGGTGCGACTTCTTGCGCTTGAGTGAGCGCAGATATGCCAGTCGCGATATGATTTTCTGCTCGGCGTTGTCGCGTATAGAGCATGTATTTACAAAGATAGCATCGGCATCTTCGATATTGTCGCAAAGGTGGTAGCCTTGCATCTCCATGATTGAAGCCACAACCTCGCTATCAGCTACATTCATTTGACAGCCATAGGTCTCAATGAAAAGTTTTTTTTCGCCGGTAGGCATGTCCAATGATTTGTTTTGTTTTGTTGCCATATTTATTTTACAATTTTTGTCGTTAAAATAGTTCTTTGTGAAAAACAAATTATTGGTTTTATGTAAAAAATTCTTATAATTTATTGCGAATGAAAATAATTTTGTTTTATTTTGCGCCGGCAATATATAAATTTTTTCATAGTTAAGGTTTAGGTTAATTTAGAGAAGGGTGGTTGAGAAACTGCCCTTTCTTTTATTATAAACCTTGTAATACTTGTTTTTCATTTAAGAAACACTTATATTTGTGTGCAAAATTACGAATAAAGATGGATTTATCGGATATAATCTACATTATTTGTCTTGCGTTGGGAATTTTTGCACCGATTTTTCAGAGCAGAGCCAAGAAAAAAGCCCTCGAAAAAACACAACGTAAGCCACAGTCGCATCCTGCCGACGAGGAGTATATGCCTTCGCCACAAGATGTATATGCCGATAATGCCGATGAGGAGTACTATGACGAGTTGCCCGAGGAGCAACCACAAGTAATGACATCGCTCGATGACATCTTCCGCGCTTTGCGCGAGGGTCGCCCGCTTGTGCAAGCACAAGTGGAACAGCCCACAGTGATAGAGAAAAAGTTGCCCGATGTCTTGCCCCATGAATCGCTAAAAAGAGAAAGCACAAAGCTACCCGAAGAGGGGATAAAAGCCACGACAACCTCAATTATGCAAGACGAAATCTCGGACAGCGGCATCTATGCCGACGAGCCCGATGCGATAGCCTTTGATAGCGAGAATATCGACTGGCGACAAGCAGTTGTAGCAAGTGAGATTTTAAACAGAAAATACTAACAAATAAAAGGACGTTATAAAAACCTCAATCTATTAAAAACACTATGGCATACAGAATTCTTACTCCAGAAGAAGCTGCCTCGTACATCAACCATGATGACAACGTAGGTTTTGGTGGTTTTACAGCCGCCGGTACACCTAAGGCAACTACCGTTGCATTGGCAAAAAGAGCCAAAGAAGAACACGACGCCGGAAGACCCTTCAAAATTGGTGTTTATACCGGTGCATCAACCAACGACTACATCGACGGTGAATTGAGCCGCGTGAACGCTATCAAGTCGCGTACTCCCTACCAATCGCATCCCGATGCTCGCAACCTGCTCAACAGCGGTGAAATGCATTATTTCGATATGCACCTCTCGCACCTCTCGCAACAATTGCGTTATGGCTATTTGGGTAAGATGCAAGTGGGTATCATCGAGGCTGCCGAGGTGAGCGAAAATGGCGAAATCCTCTTGGGCGCAGGTGTAGGTATGGCACCTACCGTATGCGAGCTTGCCGAGAAACTTATCATCGAAGTAAATCATCACGAGACCGACAAGATGCGCGGTATGCACGATATTTACACTCCGCTCGATCCCCCTTATCGTCGTGAGATACCTATCTACAAGCCCAGCGACCGCATTGGTTCGCCCGTTATCAAGGTCGACCCCAAGAAAATCATCGGTATCGTCGAGACCGACCTCTTGGACGGTGTTAAACCCTTTGCTCCCGTTGATGCTGTTACATCGAAAATCGGTGAGAACGTATGTAACTTCCTCGCTGCCCAATTGAAGAACGGTCTTCTTCCCAAAGAATTCCTTCCCGTACAATCGGGTGTAGGTAACATCGCCAATGCCGTATTGGCACAAATGGGTGTTAACCCCGATATCCCCCAATTCCAAATGTATACCGAGGTAGTACAAGACTCGGCTATGGAGTTGATGTTCCAAGGCAAATGTACATTTGCCAGCACATGCGCACTTACCGTCAGCGACGATATGTTCAACCGCATCATGGACAACATCTACTACTTCAAGGAGCGCGTAATATTGCGTCCCGGCGAAATAACCAACCACCCCGAGATTGTGCGTCGTTTGGGTCTTATCACCATGAACACCGCTCTCGAAGCCGACATATTTGGTAACGTAAACAGTACACACGTAACAGGTACCAAGATGATGAATGGTATTGGTGGTTCTGCCGACTTTACTCGCAATGCCTACCTCTCAATCTTTGCTTGTCCCTCGGTAGCCAAGGGTGGAAAGATCAGTTCTATCGTTCCTATGGTATCGCACGTCGACCACAGCGAGCACTCGGTAATGGTACTCGCCACCGAGCATGGTGTTGCCGACCTTCGTGCCAAGTCTCCTCGCCAACGCGCCGAGGCTATCATCGAAAACTGTGCACACCCCATGTATCGCGAATTGCTCTGGGACTACTACAAGATGGCAAACGGTGGTCATACACCCCACAGCCTCAAGGCAGCGTTTGCATTCCACACCGAGTTCCTCAATTCGGGCGACATGACAAAAACCGACTTGTCGCAATACAAATAATAAGGAGTACACCTTATATAATTATGCGAGATTGTGCCATCTTGGTACAATCTCGCTTTTTTATTGCTGAGTTCTATGTGCATGAAATACCTCATTGATGAGGTTTTTTTCGGAAAACGCACCTTTTGGGGTGGTATTTTATAGGGAAACGCACTTCGTATCCCCTGCAAGTACCTCTATGGCTATATACAAAAAAATTGGAGCCTCTAAAATGCGCTCCAATCTATTCTTCGTACCTCCGCTGGGAATCGAACCCAAATCTACGGTTTAGGAAACCGCTATTCTATCCGTTGAACTACAGAGGCGCATCGTAGGGGTGTCCCTTTATCGGTCTTGGCAACCGATGCGGGGCTTTATTCGCCACCAAACTCCATGAGGTAGGCTTTTATGAAGTCGTCTATCTCACCGTCCATCACGCGGTTGACGTCGGATGTCTGATAGTTGGTGCGGTGGTCTTTCACACGACGGTCGTCAAATACGTAACTGCGTATCTGCGAGCCCCATTCTATCTTTTTCTTGCCGGCTTCTATCTTGGCTTGCTCTTCCAGGCGGTGTTTCAACTCTTTGTCGTAGAGTATCGAGCGCAGTTGTCGCAAGGCGTTTTCTTTGTTCTTGGGTTGGTCGCGTGTCTCGGTGTTTTCGATGAGGATTTCTTCCTCTTCACCGGTGTAGGGGTCTTTGTATTGGTAGCGCAGGCGCACACCCGACTCTACTTTGTTGACGTTCTGACCACCGGCTCCACCCGAGCGGAAGGTATCCCACGAGATGAGTGCCGGGCTGATGTTTACCTCGATGGTGTCGTCGACGAGGGGTGTAACGAACACCGAGGCGAATGATGTCATGCGCTTGCCTTGGGCATTGTAGGGCGATACGCGCACAAGACGGTGCACACCGTTCTCGCTCTTGAGGTAGCCGTAGGCAAAGTCGCCTTCGATTTGCATCGAAACCGATTTGATGCCGGCTTCGTCGCCTTCGATGAGGTGTGCGATGGCTACTTTGTAGTTGTTGCGCTCGCCCCAACGGATGTATAGTCGCATGAGCATCGAGGCCCAGTCTTGACTCTCTGTACCACCGGCTCCCGAGTTGATTTTGAGCATTACTCCCATCTTGTCCTCTTCGCGGCGTAGCATGTTGCGCAACTCGAGGTCTTCGATGAGTTTCATGGCGCGTTGGAAGGCTTTGTCTACATCGTCTTCCTCGATAACGCCCTCTTTTACAAACTCAAAGGCGAGTTGAAGTTCCTCAACGGCTTTTTCAACTTCGTTGTAACCCTCTATCCAGAAGCGTATCTCTTTTATCTTACGCATCTGTGCTTCGGCTTTCTTTTGGTCGTTCCAGAAGTCGGGCACGTGGGTGCGCAACTCTTCTTCCTCTACTTGTATTTTCTTGCTGTCGATGTCCAAGTAGCGGTATAGGGCGCTGCGTCTTTCTTCACATTCTTTGAGTTGTTCGGCTGTTATCATTGGGTATGGGGTTTTATGTTTACGGCACTTGTGTGTATCTAAACGCGCAAGGGCGTACAAAGGTAGTACGTCCTTGCGTTATTTGCCAAATATTGTGTCGAAAAATTTATACGTACATCAAGTCAATCTCTTTTTTGTAGATTTTATTGATGATAGAACGGCGCAATTTGAGGGTGTTGGTCAACTCGCCACGCTCCATGGTAAAGGCGTGGGGCAGGAGTGTAAACTTCTTGATTTGCTCAAATGCAGCAAACCCTTTTTGCAACTCGGCAATGCGGTCTTCTATCATTTTATATATCTCTTTGTTGCACACCAAGTCTTCAAATGTGTGGAATTGGATTTGCATCTTGCGGGCATAGTCTACAAGTTGCTCGTATGCGGGTACGATAATGGCGGTTACGTATTTGCGTTGGTCGCCAATGACAGCCACTTGCTCGATAAACTTGTCGCCACCAAGGCAGCTCTCGATGGCTTGTGGTGCAATGTACTTGCCATTTGAGGTCTTGAAGAGGTCTTTGATACGCTCGGTAATGGCGAGCTTGCCATCGACATAGCTACCGGCATCGCCGGTGCGGAACCAACCATCTTCGGTAAATACCTTGGCGGTCTCTTCGGGTTTCTTGTAGTAGCCTTGCATTACAGTGCCACTCTTGACAAGTATTTCGTTGTTGTTTTCGGTGTCGATGCGAACTTCAATCTCGGGCATCACAGTACCTACTGTACCTATCTTATAGTCGTTGGGCAAGAAGCATGATACGGTAGCTGTGGTTTCTGACAATCCGTAGCCGTAAGTAATAGGCATACCACACGACAACAAGAACTCGTTGATGCTATCGCCAAGCGGTGCTCCTGCTACGGGGAAGAGTACGCCACGGTCTACGCCTACTGTTTGACGTATCTTCGACAATACCAACTTGTCGAAAAGGTTGTATTGCCACTTGAGCCATGCGGGTATGTTGCGACCTTTGCTCTTGTACTCGAGGAAGTACTTGCGACCGGTTTTTATGGCTTGTTTTATCATTATGGCTTTTGCACCTTTTTGTTTCGAAATGAAGTCTTGCACACCGGCATATACTTTCTCCCAGAAGCGGGGTACGTTGCACAACAATGTGGGGCGTATCTCTTTGACGGTAGCTGCAATAGCCTTGGGGTCGCGGTTGATAACCACACGTATACCCATTGTGAGGCAGAAGTAGCTCCATGCGCGTTCAAAGATGTGTGTCATGGGCAAGAAGCTGAGCGATACATCTTCGTCGCTGATCATGGTGAGGCGTTGCTCGTGTATGCGCATGATGATGTCGTAGTTGGAGTGCGAGAGCATTACACCCTTGGGCTCACCGGTTGTACCCGATGTGTAAATGAGTGTAGCCAAGTCCTCGGGACGTGCTGTGCGTGTGCGACGTGCTACCTCTTCTTTTATTTCGTCCGAAGCGTTCTCACCGAGAGCCATAAACTCATCGAAGTACATCGAGGTTGTGTCGTCCTCGGCACGTACCACTTGGCGGTCGAAGATAACAACATGCTCTACCAACGGACAGTTGGCACAAGCCTCGCGCCATACATCATATTGTGTCTGCTCACCTACAAAGAGTATTCGAGCCTCGGTTTCGTTGATGATATAGGTGATTTGCTCGGGCGAACTTGTAGCGTAGAGGGGGGCTATCACTATGCGATTTTGGAAAGCTCCAAAGTCTACTACCAAGCCATTGAGCGCATTTTGTGTAAAGGTTGTTATGTTTTCTTTCTCTTTAATACCCAACTGTGCGAAAGCAAGAGCGGCGGTATTAACCAATTTAGAAAATTCGTTCCAAGAAACAGAAATCCATTCGTTTGTTACATAATCTTTGTGGCGAATAGCCTCTCTCTCTCCATACTTTTGAGCCTGTTTGCCAGGCATCGAAGTCATTAGATTTATCATACTATCTTTATTAGTTTGCGACAAAGGTAGGCAAAGAGTAACTAAAAAATGGTTAATTGTAAACACAAAATCCCCAAACTGCACCGATTATTGCACTTATCGAAATGTTTTGTGCATATCGCCGCCGTAAAATGCTAATATATAAATATGTGGAGATGGTTTGCCGAGATGATCGTTTCGACGATTTTATGGAATAAGTCGAAATTAATAAGCGGAAGGGTTACGAGTAGGTACAAAAAAAATTGATTGTCTCCCGACAACCAATCTTCGTTAACCTTAATTCTAATACCATGAAAAACACATTGCAAAGGTAACACCTTTTTTTGATTTGTCAATAGTTTGGTGCTAAAAAAGCATGTTATTTAACATCTTTTTAACACAAACGCCCCTTTTCTTGGGCTGAAAGGGGGCGTTTGCAGGTTGTTTTATCTTATTTTTTATTATCTGCCGCGTACAAAACGCAGTGTCTCGCTACCGCATCGTGCGATGTAGATGCCTTGTTGCAAGTGTGCAACGTCGACACTGTGGTAGCCTTGTGCTACGCATACACCTTGTATATTATATATCTCTATGCATAGATCGCTATCGGTTGTGATGGCGTTGTGCGCATAGACAATGTGTCGCTTGCTATCGACGGCTTGCATCACGTGGCTTGTCCTGCCAATGTGCAGTGCGTAGAAGCGGATGGCGCTGTTGCCCGAGTATATATAATATGTACCGTTTGCGGGTAAGGTATATTTTATAATGTCGTCCGATTGGCGTAACAATTCGTCGCTACCGTTGTATATAACTACTTCGCGACTACGCTCGCCGGCATTGCTATATATGGTTAACTCGTCGTTGGCTTGTGCCTCGAAGCTCAACGCTTGGCTTTCTGTGCTGCCACCGCCACCTGTGTCGTAGTAGTTGCTGTAACTTCTTCCGTTGTCGAAACTCTTGCTACTTGAGCCAAACTTGGCTTTTGTGCCATATATCACAGTGAGCCCAGCATGGGTAAATGTGGCATTGAACGTAGAAGGAATAGCGCCTTCATCTGCCCAATCGTCAAACACCCACGATTGTGTGCTGATAGAGGGATTGTCGGGCGTGGGGTCGTCGGGGGTGCCGGTTGCTTCGCTCATTTCTATTTTGTAGTAGCGCAGACCTCCGCTGCCTTTAACGGTAATAACAGAAGTGTTGCCGGGTACGGTGTATGTGGCGGTTTGGGCTTCAATAGAACTTGTGCTGCCAATAACTGTACCATTGACAAGCAGGTCGCGCGAGCCTTTGGTGTTGCTGGTGTGTGAGTAATGGAATGTGAGTGTTTGACCCTCGATAACGGGGATATTCATACTCAATGCACCTTGTATATAGCCTGCACCCGAGGTCGAGGGATTGATGCGTACGTCGTTGCTGAATGTAATAGACTCGGTCTCTACAAATGCAAGTTCGGTTGCATTGGAGAAGGTGTTTTCGTAACGACCATCGCCCATATCGCTCCACACGTCGCTGCGGTATACAAGTGTTCGACAAGCATTATCGCTCCATGTTGTAAAGTCCCATACCTTGCCGTCGGGGTATTGCTTGCTCGATTGCGATAGCTCCAATGTGTAGTAGGCTATTGTACCATCTTCGGCTGTAACGGTAAAGGTTGCATCGGCAGGGAGCTCCTTGATGTTGGGTATGAGCATGTTGCTCACTTGTGCGGTCGACGACTTGGCAGTAGCGGTAATTGCTATTTGGGTAGCACTTGCCGGCAGATGATAGAAGTAGAGGTCGCTAGCTATCGGAGTGGCTTTGTCGCCATTTACTGTCAACGATGCGAGTGATGTGTCGCTGCTCGATGTGTTGGTGTTGTTTTCTGCAATGACGAGAGGATTGTCCAGCGTAGCACCGGCACCGGTATTGGCATCGGTGAGTGTCGATGGTACATCGAGGGCTGCGTAGGGAGTGTATAGGTAGGGAACGCTTACGCTACCCTTGTTGCTTGCCGAGAAGCTTTCGGTAAATATATTTCCGCTGAAGTTGTATGCCTTCGACTCTGCCTCCGAGAAGATTTTCTTTACACCTTTGGCAAAGTAGTTGTTTTCGATGAGAAATTCGCTGTTTTTACGGGCATTGATGCCGGCTGAGTTGTCCGGGCAGTTGTAGTAGTTGTTGATAAGGTGTATAGTACCAAATCGAGCCATCGGCATGCGTTGTTTGCAGCCGTTGCCCCAGATGTTGTTTGCCCAAGTAACGTTCAGATTGTTCTCGCCTTGCGACGATGCGGTATCGTTACTGCCTATCAAGTTGCTGTTCATGTGGTCGTAGGCTCGGTCGGTGTAGGCAAAAGTCGACCAAGAGATAGTAACAAAGTCGCTCTTTATCGTGATATCGAGGTTGCCATCTATACCGTCGGTAAAGTTGCAATGGTCTATCCATATATGTGTGGTGCTGTTTATGATAGAAACCAAGTCGTCGCCACCCACATCAATAGGACCGGGACCTACCAGGCTGAGGTTGCGGAAAATAATATTTTCGCAGCCCGACAATGAGAACAATCCGGCACGTCGATAGTTTTCGTCTTCGTCGTTGAGCAGGTCTATGAGGGTTTGTCGGGTGTAGTATTCGCGTTCTTCTGCTACGCTTGTGCCGTTGCTCAATTTGCCACCGCCACCCGACGAGCTCATATCGCGCACACCCACCTTGTCGAGTGCAGCGGTTATCTCTTCGGTTACGTAAAATTGTGTGCAGATACGTGCATTGTTTATACCCACAATGGTTTTGTCCGATATCTCTTTAAGGGACATTGTCGACGAAACGATAAAGTCGCCCTTGCTGCCATCAAACACGATAACGTCGTATTTGTTTATGGCATTGATAATGTCGGAGCGCATATCTTTTGTGCCGGCACTTACAAGGGTGATAGTCGAGCCATCGCCACCACCGGTGAGCTCGTAGTCGTCGCCCGAGGTCATAGAACTGCATGTTGCCCAGCCAAAGGGTGCGTTGATATCGTATTCCGATAGTTGCGCTTTTATGGGTAGTAATGCAATCAATAGTGTTGCGATAGAAAGTAAAAATCTTTTCATAAAGAGATATGTGTTTACATTGTGGTATTTTACAACGCAAAGGTATGGTATTCAGATGGTTGTTGAGTGTAATATTTTATCCGATAAAGTTACGATAGTTACCATTTGGCACTTTCAATGCCTTTGTATGCGTGTTATTTACGACCGAAGTCGGCGGGTATTTCGCCCCATTGGTCGGTCTCCCACTTGATTATGGTGGTGGTATATGTGTTGTTCTTGAGCCACGCTTCGGCACGAGCTATGAGGTCGAAAATAGGAGCATTTACCTCGTTGCGCTCGAGTTTTGTTTTGCATTGTTTCTGCTTTACCCACAAAATGGCATTACGGCTGTCGCTATATATGGGCATGTTGTTGCCCATCTTTTTGAGCAGAGCCAATCCGTGCACAAGAGCCAGAAATTCGCCAATATTATTGGTGCCTTGCTCCATGGGTCCTATGCGAAAGACCTCGACGCCAGTGGCAACGTATACGCCTCTATACTCCATTTTACCGGGGTTTCCGCTGCAAGCAGCATCGACTGCCAAGCTATTGCGAATGATTGTTTCGGGTAGTGCTGTGGGTGTTTTTTTATTGCGAGAGGCAGAGGGTTGTGTGTTGTGATGTGTGCTCATCTGTTGCAATATACCGATGTGCTCGGATGGTGCGCCTCGAAAAGCCTCAATCGCCTCTACTTGCGAGTCGAAGGCTTTGTATTTGGCTCCACGATAGCCCTCTACTTGCAGACGACACTCTTCCCACGAGCTGTAAACACCCGGGGCAAGTCCTTCCCACACAACATAATATTTGTTTTTTTTCATCTGTTTTATCTCTTGCAAAAAACTCTGTTCGGCAAAAGTACGTTTTTTCTCGGAAATCTGCGTACATTTGTGTCGTATTCGATATAAAGAAAATACTACACGATGCAAAAACCGATATTTCTTGTAGGGTATATGGCTGCCGGAAAGACCTCTTTGGGACGATTTGCAGCGAAGCGTTTGGGGCGAGAGTTTATCGACCTCGATCGCTATATCGAGTCGCGTTTCAGACAGAGCATCAGTCAGCTTTTTGCATCGCGAGGCGAGGCGGGATTTCGCGAGATAGAGCGCAACATGTTGCGCGAAGTAGGCGAGTTTGATAATGTGTTGATAGCTACCGGTGGCGGTACACCATGTTTCTTCGATAATATGGCGTATATGAACGAGCGTGGCATAGCGGTATTTCTATCCTGCTCGGTCGAGACAATATGCCACCGATTGTTGGTGGCAAAAGTCAAGCGACCCTTGGTAGAGGGTTGCCTGCCCGAGGAGTTACCTGCTCGTGTAACTGCTATGCTTGAAGAGCGTTTGCCCTATTATCGTCAGGCTCGTTATACTTTCCCCTCCGACGAGTACGAAAAAGCAACTGTTCTCGCCTTGGCTACCGAACAGTTGCGTACCTTATTGGAATAACTCTTTCCTTTTTTCAATCTCTCTTATCGACACCCCACATCAGCTTGTTGCGCAGTGTTTGCGAGAACGAGTGGTTGTTGCCTTTAACAACTTTGATTGTAAAGGGGGCTTTGCGCAGTGTAACGATTTGTTCGGCGGGCATCTGTACCGACCTGCCGTCGCAACTGAGCAAGAACTTGCCGGTTCGGCAACTCACTTGCAACGAGATGGTTACATCGTCATTTACAACCAATGGGCGCACTGTGAAGCTGTGCGGAGCAACAGGTGCCAGCACCCAATTGGCGGCTTGGGGTACCAATACGGGACCACCGGCGCTGAGGGCATATGCCGTTGACCCTGTGGGGGTGGCAATAATGAGTCCGTCGGCTTGGTATGTGTTGAAGTACTCGTCGTTGATAGTTGTGCGCGCCGATATCATCGAGGCGCTATCTTGCTTGAGTATGGCAACCTCGTTGAGGGCATAGTTCCACATGCCATCCAACCCATCGGCTTCTACATGCAACAGCGTGCGCTCTTCTACCTTATATTTACCCTCTATTATCGCTTGTATATCGTTTTCTATATCATTGCCCGATAGGTCGGCAAGAAAACCCAAATGACCGGTGTTGATGCCCAAAACAGGAATACCTTTGTCGCCCACACGAGCGGCAGTGTGCAGGAATGTTCCGTCGCCACCGATGCTCAATGCCATGTCGGCGCAGAAGTCGTTTTGTGCAACAACCCCTACTTGGGGCATTTGCAGCGCAGTATCTTGTTTCATCTGTTCATACAGGAGTTGTTCGATACTGATGTCGCAGTTGAGCATGACAAGCCTATTGAGTAGTTGTTGTATGATTACTCGTTCGGTTGTGTTGTATTTCTTACCAAAGATAGCTATCTTCATAATTATATCGCTGTTACATTTCCAAATAGTACATCAATTCGCGCAGACGTTGCTCGGCTCGGCGGTCTATGCGCCCTTGTGGGTAGTAGGTTGCAGCTACGCGATAGCCATATCGCTCTAACGATTGCAGTATGGCTGTTGCATCCTCGCAGTTGGTTCTTATCTGCACGCGCAGCATCCCTGTGTCATTGTCGGGGTAGGAAAACAATGTGATGAGCTTGCAATGATTGTCCTCTATCAATCGGGCTATCTCTGCCACAGAATAATCCTCGGGTAGCATTTCTACCTCAATCACAGCGCCGGGATGCGATGTGTTGCAGATAGTCGAAATAGCTCTGATAATGTCGGCTGAGGTAATACTTCCTACGTAGCGGTTGGCAGGGTCTACAACTGCAAGTTGCGAATGGACCTGCTCTACAAATAGTTCTACTGCCTCCAACAGATGTGCTTGTGCCTGTACTGCCGGGAGTGGAGAGGCTATCTCGCCCACCTTTACATCATCGTTGTTTGAGGTGCAATGTTGCTGTGTTATAATGCCGCAATACGAGCCATCGTTGACAACAACCATGTCGTCAACACCTCTCTCGGTCATCATCTTGAGGCACTCTCTTGCAGTGCAGTCTGCCTCAACGACCCGGTTGTGGGAAGAAATTATATCTCCGGCTCTCATTATCTTTGTTTTACAGGTTACACATGCACCTATACCTACAATCGCAAAAGTAGAGGTTTTTCATTAAACAACAAAATAGTGGATATTTTTTTGGGTGAATAAACAGCATTTTTGCAAAAGTCGTTGTATTTTTGCAAATACTATATAAAAGAGAAAAAGAGTGTGTTGATAAAATCGAATATTATGACCCAACTGAGTGTTAATGTCAATAAAGTAGCCACCCTACGCAATGCACGTGGGGGTAATGTGCCCAATGTTTTACAGGTTGCTCTCGATTGTGAGCGATTTGGTGCCGATGGTATTACCGTACATCCTCGTCCCGATGAGCGCCACATCCGTTATGCCGATGTATATGACTTGCGCCCCGAATTGCGTACCGAGTTTAATATCGAGGGAAATCCTATCCCGCAGTTTGTCGATTTGGTGCTGAAGGTACGCCCGGCTCAAGTAACGCTTGTGCCCGATGCTCCCGATGCTCTCACCTCGGATGCCGGTTGGGATACCCGCACGCATTTCGATTTTCTTTCGGGTATTATCGACGAGTTCAAGTCGGCAGGTATACGCACATCTATCTTTATGGGTACCGACCTTGAGCTCATAACATTGGCAGCCAAGATAGGCACCGACCGCATCGAGCTGTATACCGAGCCCTATGCATCGCTCTATCCTACCGACCCCGAGGCTGCTGTTGCTCCCTTTGTAGAGGCTGCCAAGCATGCGCACAGCTTGGGTTTGGGTATTAACGCCGGTCATGATTTGAGCCTTGAAAATCTGAAATACTTCCACGAGCATATTCCCTATCTCAACGAAGTGTCTATCGGTCATGCGCTCATATCCGATGCCCTTTATTTGGGTCTTGAAACAACTATTGCTCGTTATAAAGAGTGCTTAAAATAATAACAATATGACAAATACAATCCTTTCATTTTTATTGCAAGTGCCTGTTCCGGTCGATACGATCGACACTATAGTAGCAGCGGCTGCCGATACAACCACTGTGGCTGCAACCGTTGCCGAGGTTGCCGAGCCACTCAACTTGTGGGCGTTGATGCTCAAAGGTGGTTTCTTCATGATACCTTTGTTGTTGCTTTCGGTATTATCAGTATATGTATTTATCGAACGATTGCTCGTTATCCGCAAGGCTGCTCGTGAGGACAAGACCTTTATGGAGCGTATCAAAGACTATATACACGATGGCGAGATAGATACCGCCTTGCGCTTGTGTCAAAAGACCGATACGCCTGCTGCACGCCTTATAGCCAAGGGTATATCGCGTTTGGGTCGTCCCATGAACGATGTGCTGGTTGCTATTGAGAATACCGGAAACATCGAGATAGCTCGATTGGAAAAGGGCTTCCCTTGGTTGGCAACAACTGCCGCCGGTGCGCCTATGATTGGATTTTTGGGTACTGTAACCGGTATGATCAATGCCTTTTATAGTATGGCTTCGGCAGGCAATAATGCCGATATTACCACGCTGTCGGGTGGTATATACGAGGCTCTTGTTACCACCGTAGCAGGTCTTGTAGTAGGTGTGATTGCGCTTTTTGCCTACAACTATCTTGTAGCTCTTGTCGATGGTGTAATGAACCAGCTGGAGACCAAAACAATGGAATTTATGGACTTGCTGAACGAGCCGGTTGAGTAAATCTGAGTGCTATGGCTATCAAAAGAAGACATCGTATAAATCCCAACTTCAGTATGGCGTCGATGACCGACGTGATATTCTTGTTGCTCATATTTTTTATGGTAACATCGACAGTCGTATTTCCCAATGCCATCAAGGTGAACTTGCCGCAGAGCAGCCAGCAAGCTGCCGCCAAGCCTTTGTCGCGTGTTACCATTGATGCCGACCTCAACTATTACGTGGCATTTGGCAACGAGCGAGAGCAGCCGACCGATATAGATAGTCTTGTCGACTTTCTCTTGAAAACCCGCGAGCGTGAGCCCGAGATGTTTGTCGCTATCTATGCCGACCAATCGGTGCCTTATGGCGAAGTGGTGAAAATTCTTGACCTTGCCAACAAACACAACCTGAAAATGGTTCTGGCAACAGCTCCCGAGAGAGAATAGCAGTATATGACCAACAATCGACGAAATAGGATTATAGCTGCAACAGGCACACTGCTGGTGCATGTTGTGGTGTTGTATATTCTGTTTTGTATAGTGCTCAAGAGTGAGCCGGTACCCCAAGATATGGGCAGTGGCGTGTTTGTGCAGATAGGTAATATAGACGAGGCGAGTGGAATGTTCGAGCCATATATGCCCGAAGAGGCACTGCCCCCGACAGAGCGTATAGAGATACCTGCCGAGCCCGATGTAGAAGAACTTATCACTCAAGAGACGGAAGAGAGCATATCGCTCGAAGAAAAAAAGGAGCAAGAGGCAGAAAAGCGCCGTCGAGAAGAAGAACGTCGTCGCATAGAGGCTGAACGCCGCGAACAGGAACGCCTGCTTGCCGAGCAACGCGACAAGACATCGCGTGTAAACAATGCTATGCAGAATGCTTTTGGCTCGGGCAGTACACAATCGACCAGCCGCGGAGACGGCGCGGGCGAGGGTGTGCAAGGTTCGCCTACGGGCAATGCTCCCACCGGGGCATCGCAAGGTATTGGCGGCTGGGGTGGTTTCAGCCTTGCCGGGCGCAAATGTTTGAGTCTTCCCAAGCCCACATACAATAGCAACGTAGAGGGAACAATAGTTGTAGAGATTACGGTCGACCGCGAGGGTCGCGTATCGGCGGCAACCATCAAAGCGGGTAGTAGTACGCACGAAGGTCTACGCAAGGCTGCATTAGCTGCCGCCCGGAAAGCCCTCTTTGACAAATCTTCCAAGCACAACACGCAGGTAGGTACAATAACCTACTATTTCAAGCAGCGGTAGTATTCTTTTCCTGTGCATCATCTGTGATATTCGATATGCCCCAATAATCAGTGGGCAGCGATGTCTGTTTTTGAAAAATCAAGAAATTTTATTAATTTGGTTTGGATGTACTATTGTATTAGTATCATCCCGCAAGGTTATACAATTAAAAATTTCTCGGTTTGGTTATGGCTACTGACAAATGGGTTTATACCGGCAAAAAGTTAAAAGCGCTGTTTCAACGCAGAGGTATATCGTATAAAGATGCTGCTGCAAGGTTGGGCATAGATAAAAATACCGTAGGTAAAGCTGTGCGTGGCGGAAATATGAATGTCGATATTCTGTTGCGTATTTGCAATGAATATGGTATGCCCATGACCGACTTTTTCGCTGTTGAGAAAGAGAATGGCGCAGACTATTTAAATAGTCTTGCCGAAGAGGTGTCTATACTGGAAGAGGAGTGTGTAAAGTATAAAAAATGTGAATTATCGAGCGACGAGATTTTAGAACTCAAAACAACTTTGGCTCGAACAGCAGCACTGATGCAAAGGGCTACCGAGGAGTATCAACGTTGCTTGAAGATATTGGATGGGAAACTGAAGAAATAAGCGCAAAACTCTGCCGTAGTTGTTGTGTTGTTGGTGCTATCACGTCGGCAGATACAATACCTATCTGCTATAAAGCAATCTACACTATCGCTGTATGGCTCTTGAATGGCGTATATGGCGCATTTGATACACAACACTCTATTATTGTCATTCACCGCAACAAAACTATCGGCAAATACCTTGTCGTTGGGCTTTTCTGTTTCTAGAATATCAAGTGTGGAGTTGATGACCGACACACCAAAGTATGGCGCAAACAACGCTTCATACCAAGTACAAGCCGCAATGTATCGACCTGTACCGCTGTTAACATGCCAATTATCACGAGAGAGGTTGTCATAAAGCCCTCCATAGGTAAGCTCGGTATTGCGAGCCTTTTGTATAGCTGTGCCTGTGGGTACCAACTTGTCGATACCTATCATTTCTACAATCATTTCAGTTTTTCAAGATTATTCTTTACCTTTGCAAGAGATTGGACTTTTAACAAACATAACCCTATAAACAACAATGAAACACTTCAAAAGTATAGCCCTGCTTGCAGTGGCTGCAATTACTATGATGACAAGTTGCCAAACAACCCCCGTCGCCGATGGCGATTATGACAATTATCCTGCCTACAAAGGCGATGACCTTGAGATGACCGTGGGCGAGAATGGTACTAAATTTACATTGTGGTCGCCTACCGCCGATAGTGCTGTAGTACGCATCTATAATGAGGGTCTGGGTGGTGAGCCTATCGAAACTCGCTATATGACTCGTAAGAACCAACAAGAGCCTTGGCGTGTTGCCTTCGACGAGGCTTTGTATGGCAAGTTTTATACATTCAGTATTCACCACAATGGTGCATGGCTCAATGAGACTCCCGGTGCATATGCTCGTGCCGTAGGTGTGAATGGTCGTCGTGCTGCCGTCATCGACATGGCTGCTACCAACCCCGAGGGTTGGGAAAACGATGTGCGCCCTGCCTTGAACCAATTTACCGACATTATCATTTATGAGATGCACCACCGCGACTTCTCTGTTCATGCTTCTGCCGGCAATCAATATGGTGGTAAATTCCTTGCTCTCACACAAGAGGGTACTCAATCGCCCGAGGGTGAAAAGACCGGTATCGACCACCTCAAAGAGTTGGGCATCACTCACGTGCACATTCTTCCTTCGTACGACTACGGCTCGGTAGATGAAAGCCGCCCCGATAGCGCACAATACAATTGGGGTTATGACCCTGTCAACTACAATACCCCTGAGGGCTCGTACTCGACCAATGCATTTGATCCTGCCACTCGTATTCGCGAGATGAAACAAATGGTACAAGCCTTGCACAAAAACGGTATTCGTGTTATCCTCGACGTAGTTTACAACCACACCTACATCGGCGATGGCTCAAATTTCAGCCTCACTACTCCCGGTTACTATTATCGTCATAATGCCGATGGCGGTTATGCCGATGCTTCGGGTTGTGGCAACGAAACTGCCAGCGATCGTGAGATGATGCGCGACTACATCGTTAATTCGGTAAAATATTGGGCTACAGAATATCACTTCGACGGCTTCCGTTTCGACTTGATGGGTATTCACGATATCGAAACAATGAAAGCTGTTCGTGCCGAATTGGACAAAATAGACCCCACAATCTTTGTTTACGGTGAGGGTTGGGCAGCAGGAGCTCCTGTTATCCCCAACGAGTTGTGTGCTATGAAAGCCAATGCCAACAAAATGCCCGGTGTAGCTGTATTCAGCGACGACTTGCGCGACGGTGTGAAGGGACACTTCAGCCAAGCTACAGGTCGTGGTTTTGCTACCGGCGAGAAAGGCTGTGAAGAGAGTGTGAAATTTGGTATCGTAGGTGCTATACAACACCCCCAAATCAACTATGAACTCGTCAACTACTCGAAAGCTCCTTATACCAACCATCCTACACAAGTAATCAACTACGTATCGTGCCACGACGATATGTGCTTGACCGACAAACTTCGTACTTCGATGCCCGATGCCGACGAAAAGACCTTGCAACGCTATGCCCGCTTGGCTCAAACCATCGTATTTACATCGCAAGGTGTCCCCTTTATGTTTACAGGTGAGGAGATCTTCCGCGACAAGAATGGTGTGCACAACACCTATTGCTCGCCCGACGAGGTGAATGCCATAGACTGGAGCTTGAAGAAAGCCAACCGCGAGCAATTTGACTACTATCGCAACCTCATTCAATTGCGCAAGTCGCACCCCGCTTTCCGCTTGGCTACTGCCGAGTTGGTAAACAAGCACTTGCAATTTGTCGAGGGTACTCCCGAGCATGTTGTGGCTTACACCCTCAACGACAATGCCGGTGGCGACGAGTGGAACCAAATTTTGGTAGCATTCAACGGTAGCAGTGAGGCTGTTGAGATAGAAATACCCGAAGGCAAATGGATGGTAATCGCCAACGATGCCGCCATCGACCTTGCCGGTGAGAAGACTATCGAGGGCAATAAAGCAACTATTGCTGCCAGCGCTGCACTTATCTTGGCTCGATAAGGACACTATCTGCCAAGTGCGGTAGATTGAAAAAATTACATTAAAAAATCATAATTAGCCCGAGGAAAATGAAGATTTTTCTCGGGCTTTGTCATTATTCAAGTAATATTATTATCTTTGTAGCAAAATTTGGCATAATATGGCGGACAATTCAAAGGAAATATTCGCAGCTCTCAAGGCGCATTTTGAGCAATTGATGATGCAAAATTCTCAATTACAAGAGAAATGTGGCGCTTTGCAAGAAGAAATAGAACGTTTGCAAGCCGATGTTGCCATGCGCAATGAGAGAATAGAAGAGCTTACCGAAGAATTAGCACAGAGCGAAGTACGCTATAAAAATCTTCAAATCTCGCAAAAAGCCGAGGTGGATACACCTCAAATGCAAGAGAGCCGAGAAAGATTTGCCAAATTGGTGCGGGAAATAGATAAGTGTATCTCTTTACTTAACGAATAATTATCATGGATGCTGCCGAGCACTTTAAAATCAAGGTAAAACTCAATGATATTGAGCAACCCTTCAGCCTCACTGTTAAGCGTAACAGCAATGAGGAGAGGATATTTCGTGATGCAGCCAAGATGATAAACTCATACTACAACGAGTATAAAAGCCGCATTTCGGGGCTTGACTCTACGGCATACTATGGCATGGTGGCGTTCCTTATGGCTCGCCTATACATAGAAACTTCCGACTCCAAGAACGAGCTTGAGGCCGCTCTTGCACGATTGGAAAAAGAGATTGTAGCTTATCTCGACGAGAAAAAGTAACATAGACGACCCTCGGGGTCTTATATATAACTTATTGAACAATTTAACCGCACCATCGACATTGCCCGCAATGGCTATGTCTATGGTGTTTTTTATATAACTAATTACTTAAGAAAAAATGGACATAATACTAACAATCGGTTTGGTAGTTGCAGCGTTGGTTGTCGGCGCGGTGGCTACATACATAATCAACAAAACGCTCTTGGCAAGCCGAGCCAAAGCTATTATTGATGAGGCTCAAAAGGAAGCTGAGGTACTCACCAAAAACAAGCTGCTGGAAGTCAAAGAAGAGTTCTTGCAACGCAAGGCGGAGCTGGAGAAACAAGTGAACGCTCGCAACTCCAAATTGCAATCGGCAGAGGCAAAGATAAAACAACGCGAGTTGCAACTCAACCAACAACAAGGCGACTTGCAACGTCGTAAGAATGAGGCTGATGCCGCAAAAGCCAATTACGAAAAACAACTCGAAGTGGTAGAGCGCAAAGAGCAAGAGCTCGACAAGTTGCACCGCGCCGAGATTGAGAGCCTCGAGCGCATATCGGGTCTTTCGGCAGAGGAGGCAAAAGAGCGCCTCGTTCAATCGCTTGTCGACGAGGCAAAGACTTCGGCTGCATCGTATATCAATGACATTATGGACGATGCAAAACTCACTGCCAACAAAGAGGCTAAACGCATCATTATACAAAGCATACAACGCGTAGCTACCGAGACTGCCATAGAAAACTCGGTAACAGTGTTCCACATTGAGTCGGACGAAATGAAAGGTCGTATCATCGGTCGTGAAGGTCGCAACATACGTGCTTTGGAGGCTGCAACCGGTGTCGAGATTATCGTAGACGATACACCCGAGGCTATCGTATTGTCGGCTTTCGACCCTGTGCGTCGTGAGATTGCTCGCTTGGCTCTGCACCAACTTGTTACCGACGGTCGTATACACCCTGCCCGTATTGAGGAGGTTGTTGCCAAGGTGAGAAAACAGATTGAAGAGGAGATTATCGAAACCGGTAAACGTACGGCTATCGACCTCGGTATTCATGGCTTGCACCCCGAGTTGATACGTTTGGTGGGTAAGATGAAATATCGCTCGTCGTATGGTCAGAACCTCTTGCAACACTCGCGCGAGACTGCTAACCTCTGTGCTGTAATGGCTTCGGAGCTGGGCTTAAATCCCAAGAAGGCTCGTCGCGCCGGTCTGTTGCACGATATAGGCAAAGTGCCCGACGAAGAGCCCGAGTTGCCACACGCATTGCTCGGTATGAAGATGGCTGAGAAATACAAAGAGAAACCCGATATTTGCAACGCCATAGGTGCTCACCACGACGAAACAGAGATGAACAGCCTCTTGGCTCCCATCGTACAAGTGTGCGATGCTATCTCGGGTGCCCGTCCCGGTGCTCGTCGTGAGATTGTCGAGGCTTATATCAAACGCCTCAACGACCTTGAGCAGTTGGCTCTCTCATATCCCGGTGTTACCAAGACATATGCTATACAGGCAGGTCGTGAGTTGCGCGTAATTGTTGGCGCCGACAAGATTGACGACCTTGAGACAGAGCGTTTGTCGGGCGAGATTGCTAAGCGCATCCAAGACGAAATGATATATCCCGGACAGGTGAAAATTACTGTTATCCGCGAAACTCGTGCTGTGAGCTTTGCCAAGTAAGCAGGCGCATTGGCTCGATATAATCTGTAACAGAATATTATGGACAATTCCATTAACGAAAATATAGAGAAAAGCGAATTTGATGCACGGGATTTTCGTCGTAAAGAGACCAAGCTCGATGTATATGATTGGCTGAAAGACCTGCCCGAAACGCAGCAGGAAAACGACCTCGTCGAGGTACGTTTCAAGAATACGCGCAAGGGCTACTACCGCAATACTGCTCATCTCAAACTTGAGGTGGGCGATATTGTTGCCGTAGAGGCATCGCCCGGTCATGACATTGGTGAGGTAACACTCATGGGACATCTCGTTCCGTTGCAGATGCGTAAACACGCATCGAAGCACGATGTGGAACTGAAGCGCGTGTATCGAAAAGCCAAGCCCAACGATATAGAAAAATATGAGGAGGCAAAGGCGCGTGAGCATAGCACTATGATACGCGCACGTAAGATTGCCGAAGACCTGGGCTTGAATATGAAAATTGGCGATGTGGAGTATCAAGGCGATGGAAACAAAGCTATTTTCTATTATATTGCCGACGATCGTGTCGACTTCCGTCAGCTCATCAAGGTGCTTGCCGATGCCTTCAAGGTGCGCATCGAAATGAAGCAGATAGGTGTGCGTCAAGAGGCAGGTCGCATTGGCGGTATAGGTCCTTGTGGTCGTGAATTGTGCTGTTCCGGCTGGATGACCAACTTTGTGTCGGTTGCTACCAGCGCTGCCCGATATCAAGATATTTCGCTCAATCCGCAGAAACTTGCCGGACAATGCGCCAAACTCAAGTGCTGCCTCAACTTTGAGGTGGATGCCTATGTTGAAGCCCGTAAGAAGATACCCTCGCGCGAGATAGAGTTGGAAACAAAAGACAATACCTATTTCTTCTTCAAGGCCGATATCTTCAGCCGTCAGATTACCTATTCGACCGACAAGAGTATTCCTGCCAACTTGGTTACGATAGATGCCGGACGTGCCTTTGAAATCATTGCACTCAACCGTCGAGGCATCAAGCCCGAGCGACTGGAGCGCGACGGTCAGGAGCGTGAGCCGGTGCGCAAGGAGTATCAAGATGTGGTGGGTCAGGACAGCCTTACTCGATTTGATAATAAGAAAAAGAAGAAAAAAGGCGGTGGTAACAACAATAACAACCGTAACGACAGGCACAACAACAATCACAATGCCGGTAACAACGGTAACCACAACCAACAACGTCGCAAGAGAAGGTTTACACCTTCCAACGAAAACAAATCGAACAATGAAGGAAGTCAGAACTAATACATACAAATGCCTGAGAAGTAGTGTCGTGCTGCTTCTCAGCATCGTATTATGCACAGCTTGTACGCGCCGCGAGTTGTATAACGATTATGTCGATATACCTGCCGGCGGATGGGAAATACAAGATAGCAAGACTTTTACAATAGATGTTCCGGCGCAGGGCTGCTACGATGTAGATATGTTTGTGCGCCATAATAGCGGGTATAAATATCGCAACTTGTGGCTGTTTGTAGACCATCTCTCGCCCGATAGTGTGCTCACTACCGATACCGTAAATATTGTTCTTGCCGACCGCTATGGCAGGTGGAGTGGCGGTGGCTGGGGCGCGTTCAGACAGATAGAACATCCCATAAATCGTGCTTTACCGCTCGATAGCGGGGTGCATGTCATCAAGATAACGCAGGCCATGCGCGAGTATAACCTCAAGGGTGTTGCCAACGTGGGCGTAAAAGTTACTGCATCGAAGGGCGATAAATAACCATGTCGACAGCTATTCCGGTAGAGAAACATCCCTTAGAGCCATTCCTTCCCGAGGGTGCAAAGATATTGATGCTGGGCAGTTTTCCGCCCAAGCGCGAGCGTTGGTCGATGGAGTGGTTCTATCCCAACAAGCAGAACGATATGTGGCGCATCATGGGGCATCTGTTCTATGGCGATAAAGACTATTTTGTTGTGCCAAACGAAAAGCGCTTCGACAAAGACCGTATTGTGCAGTTCTGTACCGCGCAGGGTATAGCGCTATACGATACGGCAAGTGAGGTGCGCCGCCTGCGCGACAATGCCTCCGACAAGTTCTTGGAGGTGGTAACGCCTACCGATATCGTTGCGCTGTTGGGTAAGTTGCCCGATTGCCGGGCGGTGGTTACAACCGGGCAGAAAGCCACCGATATAGCTGTGTTGCAGTTGGGTTGTGAAGAGCCGGTGGTAGGTGGTGTTTCGTTGTGTATGGTGAATGGTCGACAAGTGCGCATGTGGCGCATGCCGTCGACATCGCGAGCCTATCCATTACCCCTCGAAAAGAAAGCCGACGTATATCACACCATGCTTTGTGCCGAGGGTTTGCTATTGGAGGGGTTGTAGTACCTACGCCAAGAGATATATTGCAAAACGAGGATGCTGCGTAGATGGTGCAGCATCCTCGTACTTTATATATAGGTGTGTTAGAGAGCAGCGTGGCACTCCATGCCAAACGCCTCGGCAACGCCCGGGAAGGTTACTTTGCCGTCAACGATATTCAAGCCCTTGGCAAGTCCGGCATCGGCTCGGCAAGCAGCCTCCCAACCCATATCGGCAAGCTTCAATGCATAGGGCAGGGTAGCATTGGTGAGGGCAAGTGTCGATGTGCAAGGCACAGCGCCTGGTATATTGGCAACACAATAGTGCACAATGCCATCCACTTCATAGATAGGCTCGGCATGAGTTGTGGGATGCGAGGTTTCGAAGCAACCACCTTGGTCGATGGCAACGTCTACAAGTACCGAGCCGGGGCGCATCAGTTTCAGCATATCGCGTGTGATAAGGTGAGGAGCCTTTGCACCGGGTATAAGTACCGCACCTATCACCAAGTCGGTCGTAGGCAACTCCTGCTCGATGTTGTATCTCGAAGAGTACATCGTCTTGACATTCTTGGGCATCACTTCGCTCAAGTGGCGCAGGCGAGGCAACGAAATATCGCATATCGTAACGTCGGCACCCAGTCCGGCAGAGATAAGCGCACTGTTAGTACCCACGATACCACCACCCAACACCAGCACTTTGGCAGGTTTCACACCGGGAACACCACCCATCAATTTGCCGCATCCGCCTTGTGGTTTCTCCAAGAATCGAGCACCCTCTTGTGCCGACATACGTCCTGCCACCTCGCTCATAGGAACGAGCAGTGGCAAGCCACCATTGCGGTCGACAACCGTTTCGTAGGCAAGACATGTAGCACCGCTCTTGAGCATCGCTTCGGTAAGCTCGCGGTTGCAAGCAAAGTGGAAATATGTAAAGATGAGTTGTCCTTTTTTTACCAGAGCGTACTCCGATTTGATAGGCTCTTTAACCTTGATAATCATCTCGGCAATAGCATATACCTCCTCGATGGTAGGCAAGATGGTCGCTCCCGCGGCAGCATACGCTTCATCGGTGAAACCACTGTTGTATCCGGCATTGTGTTGCACATAAACTTTGTGTCCGTGAGCAGTCAATTCGCTCGCTCCGGCAGGAGTTAAAGAGACACGACTTTCGTTGTTTTTAATCTCTTTTGGAATACCAATAATCATAGCTGAATGTTATTAATAAGTTGAATTTTGCAAAGGTATGAAATATTAATCGATAAATACAAAGAAAAATTAAGTTTTTTGTATCAAAAAGTGTCAAATCGTCATCTTTGAAAACTCGGCAACGGCGTCCCGAATATTCTAAAAAACAACCTTCGACAAAAAAAATGTCGCAAGCTATTGCACAATTCGCAAAATTGTTTTACCTTTGCCACGCAAAAGCCCAGATGGCGGAATTGGTAGACGCGCTGGTCTCAAACACCAGTGGATTCACTTCCATGCCGGTTCGATCCCGGCTCTGGGTACTGAAGCGGAGAAAGTTGTAAAACTCTCTCCGCTTTCTTTTTTGTATAGGTAACTAAATATGGTTAAAAGCTTGGGTTGTTGATACAATAAATGTGTATCTTCGTGGATTGAAACTTTTTTGTATGAAGCGTATAGTATTGTTGTTTATGTGTGTGTCGGTGGTGGCTTGGGCTGCCGGCAAGGGTAGCGATGAGATGTTTGCTTATTCGCAGAACCTTGATGTGTTTGCAAGTGTGCTGAAAAATCTGAATACTTATTATGTCGATACGTTAGACGTTGATAAGACTACCCAAAAGGGTATTTCTGCCATGCTGTCGCAGCTCGACCCCTATACGGTATATTTCACTGAAGAGGAGGCAAAGCAGTTTGAAGAGCAGAGCATGGGCGAGTATGCCGGCGTGGGTTGTACGATTGTGCAACGCGATAGTGCGGTGTATATATCGGAGCCTTTTGAGGGCACTCCGGCTCATGAGGTGGGATTGCGCGCGGGCGATAAGATTGTAATGATAGACAACGATACGGTGCTGGGCTGGAAAAGCGATGCAGTGAGCAGTCGCATGCGCGGATTGCCCAATACTTCGTTGAGGATGACGTTGCAGCGCCCGGGGGTGGAAGCTCCGTTTGAGGTAAGTCTTACACGTCGCATCATACAGCGTAACCCTGTGTTGTACTATGGTGTGGTGGCAGATAGTGTTGGGTATATTTTGTTGGAAACTTTCTCAAAGAATGCTGCCGATGAGGTGCGCCGGGCTTTTGTTGACCTGAAGGAGAACAGCCATATCACGTCGCTTGTATTGGATCTTCGCGACAATGGTGGTGGCTTGGTATCGGAGGCGGTAGATATTATAGGTATGTTTGTGCCTCGCGGTAGCCGCGTGCTCGAGTCGAAGGGGCGCATATCGTCGAGCAACCATGTATATAAAACCAATGCCGAGCCGATAGATACCGAAATGCCTCTGGCGGTGCTTATCAATGGCTATTCGGCTTCGGCATCGGAGGTGGTGTCGGGTGCTTTGCAAGACCTCGACCGCGCCGTCGTGTTGGGCGAGCGCTCGTTTGGTAAGGGGCTCATCCAGCAGGTGTTTCCGTTGCCCTACAATCGCCAACTGAAGGTTACAGTGTCATACTATTATACCCCTACGGGGCGTTCTATACAGGCGATAGATTATAGCCGTCGCGATGATGCAGGGCGTGCAGTACGTGTGCCCGACTCGCTGACAAATGAGTATCGCACACCTCGCGGTCGCATTGTGCGCGATGGTGGTGGTATTACGCCCGATATTGTCGTGAAGTCGGACACCATGAGCCACCTGCATTACTATCTTTTTGCCGGACATCATCTCTTCGACTTTGCCACCGAATATGCGCTTAAGCATGATACGATAGCCCAGCCGCACGACTTCTGCCTGACCGATGCCGACTATGAGGCGTTTAAGAGCTTTGTCGAGCAACGCAACTTCAAGTACGACAAGATGAGCAGTAGTCAACTCAAAAATCTGCGCGAAATGATGACTTTCGAAGGCTATGTAGATGAGGCTACAACGCAGTTGTTGGACTCTCTCGAGCGCACCTTGCAGCACAATGTGAGCAAAGACCTCGACACCTTCCGCAAGGAGATAGAGATGTCGCTCATGCAGGAGATAGCCAAGCGCTACTACTTCCAGCGAGGCGGTATCATCGTTGGGTTGCGCGACGAGCCCGTTACTCTTGCTGCCATCGAGGTGTTGCAGTCGCCCCAACGCTATGCCGAGCTGTTGGCTATACCGCGTAGGAAAAAGTAACCTCGCGCCGGCGATATATTGTCATAATGTATAAGGTGTGGTATGCCTCTGGGTGTGCCACACCTCGTTTTTTGTTGCGAAAGTGAAATTTTTCCCGAAAAAATTTGGTCATTAAAAATAAATGCCATACTTTTGTATCGGCTGCCGATATAACGACGTGCGATACAACGGTGGTCGATGTAACAAAAACTACTATGGGAGATAATACAAATATAGTTCTTACCGAGGCAGTATATTATATACTGCTGTCGCTTACCAAGCCATTACATGGCTATGGTATCATGCAGAAAACAAGTGAGTTGAGTCGTGGTCGATTGGTTATATCGGCAGGAACGCTATATGGAGCTATCAACACGCTGCTCGATAGAGGTTGGATAAAACAACTCTTCTCTGCCGAGGAGAGCCGCCGCAAAGAGTACCTCATTACCGAAGAGGGCAAGGCGGTGCTTCGTGCCGAGTGGAACAGACTGTGCGAATTGGTTGTCAACGGCAATGCCATACTCAACGGAAAGTAATAAACATAAAAATAGAAGATTATGGAGAAGAAACATTGTTTGCGCTATTTCACAATAGCCGATTACGAAAAGGAACAAAAGTGGATTAACGACATGAGTCGTGGCGGATGGAACTTCGTATGCACCAACGGACTGATATATACCTTTGAGAAAGGCACTCCCGGCGAGTGGAACTACAAGATAGACCTACCCGGCGAGCAAATGACCGAAGGCGAGGTAGAGGCATACTACCGATTTATGGAAGAGTGCGGCATCGAGGTAGTGCACACATTCAAGATGTGGCGCTATCTGCGCAAGAAAGCAGCGAGTGGCGACTTCAACACCGGCGACAACACCTATGTACAATTGGCAATGGTAAACAAGGCGTATGGCGTTGCTACCAAACTGACAAACATACTACTCGTGCTGTTTGCCATCATAATAGTAGCGGCAGCAGTAGTAGAACAATTTGCCAACGGTCTCTTTGCCGAGTTTATGCAAGGATTTGCCACCGGAGTCTCTACCTCGGCATTAGTAGCCTTGTCAATCATCCTTGTGCCCATCACACGCCGCTTGCGCCTGCGCATGAACGAGCTGGTCGAAGAGATGCAAGTAAAAGGATAACCCCTTCATAGCACAATAGGCGTGCCTTAGCACACCTACGCACAAAGCCTATAGCTACCAATCTCGTAGCTGTGGGCTTTTAGTTCTATTATATATCAGTCGGCTGCTTTATTGTGTGTAGTATAACCCGATGCAATGACACCTTGTTCGCTGCATACTATTGCGCTAAACAACCTGCTTGGCACATCTCAAGTGTCGAATGGTTTCGGCAAGCCTATCCTTCACAACGTCAGGTGTAGTTTTCATCAGGCAAGCAATCTCCTCGACCGTATAACCATGCACATAATTAGCAATAATTTCGCGAGCATCACAATCTTCATGCGACAATAGACGCTCAAACTCGTCAAGTCCAAAAGTCAATTCATTTTCATTTTTCATACTTCAATTCCCGTCTCGTAAAACAATATAGTTTGTCTAAAAATAACAAAGCGATTTTTCAATCACTCTTTATATAATAAACACACAAACTCGGGTAAAAGTTCCATTAAACCCAATATTTTTTCAAAAATTAACCATTCCCCACGTTTTACAGGCTTAGAGAACCTCAAAATACATCAAAATCAATAATTTTAGCCCCGATGTTTTGTATATATAAAAAAAATTCCTACCTTTGCACCGCAAAAGCCCTGGTGCCATAGCTCAGTTGGTATAGCAAAGGACTGAAAATCCTTGTGTCCCCGGTTCGATTCCTGGTGGCACCACTTGAAAAGACAATCAATTTTTTGGTTGTCTTTTTTCGTTAAACCTAAAAACAAATTGTCTTATGAGGTAAACCATTATTAATGAGCTGCTTAATTGAGTTTTGAAGACACATTTCAGAACACGGAATCAGGTAGATTGAAAATTGCTCAATAGCTCGAATCTTAAAGAAACAATAAAAGAGTGTGCATAAAGTGTGCATTTCTCTTCTGGAGCAATTCGGATTCAAACTTTTGTTCAACAATTAAGAAGCCAAAATTATGGTTAAACTAAATTATGCCTTTAAGAATGGCAATTTATCTTTAAGAATTAGCGAAAAGAAAGAACGCTACTACAAAAGTGTAAAATCCCTACTATTAGGAAATCCGAACATTGCAAAGCATTGGGACGAGAGTAAACAACGCTTTACCAACAATGCGGTGAATTGTGCCGAAAACAATAAAAGGTTAGAGGCATTCAAAGAACAATTCGCAAAAGTCGCAAGAGAGCACCCAGAGTATTCAGCCAAGCAAATAAGCGACTATTACGAGAACAAAAGAAATGGCATATCTGGGGACAATCTAAATGCAAATCAATGTGATTTAGTAGAAGAGTATTTGCAAATCGTTATAGAACGAGAAAAGGCGAAATCTGGGTGTAACTTTGAAACATACGCAAAGTTATTATCCAAGTGTCGTAAGATTATGCCCGAATTTTCAACACTTACATTCTCATCATTGAATTGCGATAAGTGTATTCAAATAGCCAAGATATTTGCAAAATACAATGGTTACAAAGGGACATCTAAATCATTCCGTAATCTTTTGGGCAAAGCAAGCAACGATAATAACGTTACATTCTCCTTAACCCAAATAGGAGATTTCAAGTTTGCTCACTACAACCCAAAGCGCGACCAAGTAGAAACGAAATCACCAGATGTGTTAAACCCAAGACAATTAAAACGCTTTCTATCGCTGGATATTGAGAAATTAACCCCTACATACAAGGATAGAAAAACCGTTGAACTCTACTACGATTTTTGTGTCTTTATGCTACATTCATTCTTTGCTCCTTGCGATGTGATAAAACTTAAACATTCCGACATCAAGAAAGGAGAAATCAAAGTTAAAAGAAAAAAGACACATCAAGCCGTAAGCGTACCTATTAGCGATAAAATGGAGCAGATTATAAGCAAGTATAAAGGACACTCCACAGACGGCTATATATTCCCTATAATGAACGATAACAAAGCAAAAGAATATATCACACAAGACTATCTATTTAAGAAATTTAGAGAAAAACTTAATATCTGGCTAAAAGCAGTTGGGAGAATGCTCAAAACGGAGTTTGACTTATACGCCTACGTATTTCGCCATACTGCAATAACAACGGCATTAGACAAAGGTTTATCTACTTCTTATGTAGCCTCAACAGCCGGAACGAGCATTGAAATGATACAAGAGCATTATTACAACGGAAATAATAGCGTAAATCACGAAAGAATCAAATCAATGTACAACAATCTATAATTAAAAAATCGCCACTCCTGGTATAATTCTGGGAGTGGCGAAAACTTTTTAATAACGGTGTTGCTATTTATAAGTGTAGATAGTGAGGTCTGCACGGTACACCACAGCAAAATATTAAGCACCAAGTACCGACCAAATCAACATACTTTCGGTTTGGAAAAGCAACCCAAAGAATCTCCAATGTTAGGACAAGAGCGATACTTGTACAATACCGCCATTCCCCACGTGGGCATTAGGGAGCAATTCTTTTAATCATTATTTACTCGCACTGCTGAGCCATACGGTATGGGTGATTGGGAACGGAGTAAGGCAGTCCGATTTCCAGATAGTAATAAGGTTATTATCTTTTATAACTCTTTAATCTATCTGGTAAGGAGTTCCCTTGTGTGCGCTTGTT
>JAFUOV010000003.1 GCA_017481745.1 Bacteroidaceae bacterium | reverse complement strand
CGAACAGAGAAGTTAAGCCCGGTCACGCCAATGGTACTGCGCAAGTGGGAGAGTAGGCAGCCGCCACTTAAAGAAGAACCTCGACAACAAAAGTTGCCGAGGTTCTGTTTTTTTGTAAAGTTTAGAGTTGAGAGATTAGAGATTAGAGTTTATAGTTTAGGGTTTAAAGATTATAGATTATAGATTATAGTTTAAAGAAGTTATACCGAAAAGCCTCAAAGGGCGGCAAGAGATGAGTTTTGAGAGTTTAGTGTTTAGTGTTGAGCGTTGGTTTAAACAGCCTATTCCCAATTATTCCCCATTAAAATTGCAGGTAAATAAAGGGTACTACTTCGCCGGAGCGTACTTGCAGGATGAAGTAGATAAATAGTGCAAAAACTGCTGCTTTGGCGACCAATGGTGTGCGCTCAAGAGTTTTCTGGAGAGATAGTGAAAGGTCGTGAGGGGCGTAGTGCAACATATATCCTACAAAGATTGCAAGTGTTACAAACGGATAGCCGTTGATAAATTGCATCAGCACGTTGGGATGGAATTGTGTGAATATTTGCATTGCCATTTCGCCTACGGTAGTGAGCGACTCGGCTCTGAAAAATACCCAACCAATAGCTACAACGTGGAATGTGAGTAGTACGTTGCCTATGTGAATGAGTTGTGCTTTTATGCCACTATGTTCCTTTGCAGGAATGAGTTTGCGGTAGGCTTTGTGTATAACAAGCATCAGTCCATGCCAAGCTCCCCATAGTATAAATAGCCATGAAGCTCCATGCCATAGACCGCCTATAACCATGGTGATAAAGAGGTTGAAGTAATTGCGCCAAATGGGTACTCTGTTGCCTCCTAACGAAATATATAGGTAGTCGCGTAACCACGATGATAGAGTGATGTGCCAGCGCCTCCAAAACTCGGTTATTGAGCCCGATTTGTAGGGAGAATCGAAGTTGATAGGGAAACGGTATCCCAAGAGGAGTGCTATACCTATTGCCATGTCGGAGTAGCCCGAAAAGTCGCAGTAGATCTGTAACGTGTAGCCATATATACCCAGGAGGTTTTCGAGTCCGGTGTAGAGTGCAGGCGCATCAAATATGCGGTCGACAAAGTTGCTGCTGATGTAATCGGATATTACTATTTTCTTGAATGCGCCCGTCATTATGAGGAATAATCCCTCGGCAAACATTTCGCGTGTTACAATGGGCTTGTTGTGTATTTGAGGCAGTAGTTCCGATGCTCTTACCACAGGTCCTGCCACCAATGGTGGGAAGAATGATAGGAAGAATAGATAGTTGATAAATTGTGTTTCGGCGGTGATTTTGCCTCTATATATGTCTATTATGTAGCTGAGTGAGCGAAACGTAAAGAATGAGATGCCAATGGGGAGTGCAATATCCCATAGTTCGATGGGTTGATGCAGAAACTTGTTGACTGTATCAATGATGAAACTTGTGTACTTGAAGTAGCATAGCATCCCTATGTTGACGAGTATACTTGCTGTTACGCATAGCTTGCGCCCGATAGTGCCTTGTGTGCGGGAGAGTAATTGTCCTAACAGGAAGTCGGATAGAGCCACTAAAAGCAGGCACAATACGTATATTCCGCTCGATTTGTAGTAGAAGTATAAAGAAAAAAGTATAACAAAAATCATGCGGGCGCGTGTGTTGTTGTAAACCGCGCGATAGATAATGAGAAATCCGAGGAATAGGAACAGGAACAGCCCGCTGTTGAACATGAGTGGATGTCCCGGATTGTATGTAAGAAGTGTACCTATCTTCGATAGGTCTATGTTATTGAATATGTTGTTCATAGGCGTTTTGTATGCTACGGAATAAGAGGTTTCCTTGTATCGAATATCCCTCTTCGGTATAGTGTATGTGGTCTTTTCTCATGCCCTTCTCTTTTATCCATGTCTCGCACGAGTCCTTGCCACCGCTTATTGTGTACCAGTCCCATACGGCGATGTTGTGGTCGGCACCATATTGGCGAATGGTGTGAGCAACGGTTTCGATGCGCGGATTTTGTACGTAATATACCGAGCGGCGATTATTGCGGCGTTTGCGTTTGCGCAGCTTGTTGTCGGCAGGTGTTGTAAGCAGTATCAGCGCTTCGGGACTCTCTTTTTTTATAGATGTCACCAAGCGGTCAATTTGGCTATATAAGGTTGCGTGGGTTGTAGCAGACGATATCGACTCGTTTGTTCCCATCGAGATAATTACCAAATGAGGCTGTAGAGAAGAAAGTTTTGTTGCGTATTGTGTTACCCGGTTGTAACACTCGTATGTAGCACTGTTGTTGCCTATGGCATGCACGAGGATGCCACTGCTGTCATTCTCGAGTAATGCGCCATATATGGCAGCATCCTTTCGCGTGTAGCTGTTAGCCCCTTGCAGTTGCAGATTGTTTGTGGCTGCGTTGGGTGCCCATCGGTAGTGTGTTTCACCGCATTTATAGTCTATCTCTATGCTGTCTAACGAGTTGATGGGTAGCAGTTGCGGAAATTTGTCGCTTTCGCTGTGAAAAAGTCGCATCGAACAGAACTTTTCATTCTCGCCTTGACGGCTCATGGTCTGAAATGTCAAGTCGATATGCGCCGATGTTGGTTGAACCGATATGCCACTAACCCCCACCTCGCTATCAAAATGTTTCCCTGCGATGCAACGATTATAGCTCCATTTGACGGGCGAAGTGATTTGATAGTCGGCGGGCTCGTTGGTGCGTGTTAGTTTCAGTGGCGAAATAAGTCCGCGCCCTGCATTGCCCCATTGTTGTTGTATGGGCAATCGAAGAGCCTCCGAGAAGAAGCCTGCTTGTACGTGAGAGTCGCCCAGATGTACTATCGAAACGACCTCGCGTTGTGTCAGCGTACTATCGCTCAGTGTCTGGAGTCGGTCGAAAAGTGGCGACCAATCGGCACCATTGAATATGATAGTATCGGCATTTATATCTATACACGAAATAGATGTTTGCTCCTCACCCCAAGCGAGCATCGGCGCGAGTAGCGATACAACTATTATTATATAATGTGTAATTCTATTCATAGCTGATGGTGTCGGGTTGTTGCGATAGAGTGTTGTTTCCCAAAGCATGTTTCAGTGCTTTTACAAACTCCTCAGCAAGAGGTCTTCCTCCGGCGTGATTGATGTGGGTATAGTCTTTATTACCCCACTTATTTTCGACAAAAGCAGGCATACCACCCAACGTTTTCATTGCCTCGCAAGTGTCCCAAAATAGGCATCCGCTCTCTATTGCAGCGTTTCGTTGAGCCTTGCGCATGCCGTATACCGCCGGCAACGTTGTCATTTCGCCATTCTCGTTCTGGCATCGGTCGCCTATACCCATAATGAGTATTGCGGTATTGGGGAATGCCTTGCGCAGGTGTTGTATGGCGACTTTTAGTTGGGTAGTGTAGGCCTCATAATTGGTTATGGTTGTAGTCATGCGGTTGAGTCCATATTGCAAAACAATCATATCATAAGGAATCAACCTGTTGAGCTGACAGAGCCTTTCTAAAGGGATTTCGACAAACGTAGTTCCGCTATAACCTCGCATCGAGATGTTGTCGATGGCAATGCCCTCTTGAGCATCGAGCCATGTACCCCACATCGCTATTGTGCTGCTATTGCAACTCACCTCGAGCGACGAAGTCGTTTCGTCGAGAGTTATACATTGCGCCTTCCCCGATGCTGCTATGTCGTAGGTATGTACGGTCGAGTCGGTCTTGAGCGTGAGCATGGTGCTGTCTTGTGCTACAAAGCACACCTTCGATATATCCCAATGGTCAATATGTCGCAACTTGCTTACACCTTTATAACGTGTTGTTGCACCTTTCTCCGAGGCAACATGTAGTTGCAATGGTAGCGAAGTCAAATCGTAGCGGCTATCTTTCACCACGTTGTGCGTAGTCCAACCCTTATCGCTTTGCGTAATAGAGCGTCTGAAGCCCGGGAAATCGCTATGCATTGCCACATAACCCACGCCGCAACCGCCATACAAGTCTTGAAGCGCCTGACGAACATTCTGAGTGAAAATATCGGCTTCGATAAAAGAGTCGCCCAAGAAAGCTATGCGCACAGGACGATCTATATTATTACGATTTTCTACTGCTTGTGCAAAGTATTCCAAGCCGTTGCGAGCTACCGAATAGTCTTCGATGAGAGTTATATCGCCCTCTTTGTGCTTTACTTCTGCTATTTGTTGTGCCGATAGCATTACAGTGCTGATTGTTGTGTCGGGAGCGGTAGCAGTGCTATCGGGTAGAGAAACCGTTTCAGCAAAGTTTTCGGCAGAGGCAAACGCCGGTTCGGTAGGTTGTTCTATATTGTTGTTTCGCAAGTCGCTCAATATGTCTATCTGCTTGATTGTGAAGTTGATGTCGATGGGCGCTAAAGTCGATAGGAATAGCAATATACCTATGGTGAGTATAACGAGCCAGACAACTTGCGACAAGTAATTTTTGTTCATTTTGGGTCTTTTGTAAACAATAAGTTTCGGAGTATTAACAAGCAACAAAAGTAATAAAAAAGGGTGAAATAAAAAGATTTATTTAAATTCATTTGCCAACGTGTCGAATTTATTTATAATTTAGCCCCGACAAATGTAAAGCACTCGAAAACAAATGTTTCTACAAGTTCAAATATCTGCATGGCTGCTCAGCACATTGTATGTAATATATGTGTTGCTTGTGGTTAGTAGTATATTTGTCGTTGTGTCTGAAAATCGCAATGCTGCCAAGAGTAATGCATGGATATTAGCACTGATTTTCCTGCCTGTTTTGGGCTTGATATTGTATTTGTTGTTTGGGCAAAGTTTGCGCGACAAGCGTATGTTGTCGCAGCAAAATCGTGAGAAGTTGTTGACACATGCCGAAGATGGTCTTGTCGAAGCCGATGTTGAAACTTTGAGCGAGAATAACAGGCAGTTGATAAGTCTGTGTAACAAATTGGGTACAGCCCATTTCTATTCGGGCAATGAGGTGCAGATGTATACCGAGGGGCACAAAAAGTTTGACGACCTGATAGCCGACTTGCGTAGTGCGCAGAAGTTTATACATATACAATATTTTATCTTTCGAGATGATACGTTGGGACGTCGCATCCGCGATGAACTTGTAGCCGCCGTCGAGCGAGGCGTGGCTGTCCGATTGTTGTATGACGATATGGGGTGTTTTACGGTCAATCGTCGCTTCTTTGAAAATATGAAAAAGCGAGGCGTTGAGGTGTGTTCGTTTATGCCCATATTCAAGTTTCGTCCCTCATGGAGGCTCAACTATCGCAATCACCGTAAGATAGTGATTATTGATGGAGAGGTGGGCTACATAGGCGGTATGAATATAGCCAATCGCTATGTCGATGGCGATAAAGACTTGAGTTGGCGCGATACCCATGTGCGCATTGTAGGTCCGGCAGTAAGAGGTCTGCAAACATCCTTTGCCATAGACTGGAGCTATGAAGGAAACGAATTACTGTCCGACAAACAATACTACCCCGAGGAACAGGGTGTAGGCGATAAAGGCGTGCAGATAGTGTTGTCAGGACCGATGGGCGAATGGGATAGTGTAGCCATGATGTGCGAAAAAGTAGTATCTATGGCACACGATTATGTGTATATACAGACACCCTATTTCCTGCCCACCGACTCGCTGGTCTATGCCCTGCAAGTAGCCTCGTTGTCGGGGGTCGATGTGCGCATCATGATACCCAACCGCACCGATTGGGTGGTGATGCGCTGGGGTTCATTCTCCTATATCTCGCAAATGCTGAGTGCCGGCATCAAAATCTACCTCTATCAGCCCGGCATGCTTCATGCCAAGACGATTGTTGCCGACGACGAGATGGTATCGGTAGGCTCTGCCAATTTCGACTTCCGTAGCTTTGAGCATAATTTTGAGACCAATGCTATTATCTATGGTGCCGACATGGCATTGCAAGTGAAAGAGGACTTTATGAACGATGCACAACATTGTGTATTGATAGACAACCTCGACGAGTGGCGACGTCGTCCTTTCTTGCAGAAAGTATGCGAGTCGATAGTGCGACTGGTAAGCCCTGTATTGTGATACTCCTATTTGTTGTTTCCGGTTAATCAAAATCACATTGCCTCTTGGTGTGGTGTGCAATATTTTGTAATTTTGCACGCCGTTACTCAATGAGCATGAACAATTATCAAACACATACACTATCCAATGGATTGCGCGTGATACACTTGCCTCGCGTGGGCAGTGTGTCGTATTGCGGGTTTATTGTCAATGCCGGTACTCGTGATGAGCTTGCCGACGAATATGGCTTGGCACACCTCGTCGAGCATACCATTTTCAAGGGGACATCGCATCGCAAAGCCTACCATATACGCAATCGCATGGAGGTGGTCGGAGGCGAGCTTAATGCCTATACGTCGAAGGAAGAGACGGTGATTTACAGCATTTTCCCCTCGGTACATCAAGAGCGCGCCATGGAGCTATTGGGCGACTTGGTGGCAAATGCTTCGTTTCCCGACAATGAGTTTGAAAAGGAGCGTGAAGTGGTTGTTGAGGAGATAGAGATGTACCGCGACACACCGTCGGAGCTTATCTATGACGAGTTTGAAAACCGCCTGTTTGCCAACCATGCGTTGGGGCATAATATATTGGGTACTCCTGCCGAACTCGAAGCCATAACACCCGAAAAGGCTCGTAACTTCTTGTCGCGCCATTACACCCCTCGACAGATGGTGTTTTTCTCGTTGAGTAGTATGCCTGCCGAGCGTGTTATGCAGCTTGCCGAGCGTTACTTCTCGGCGCTTGTCGATCGCCCCGAGACTGTTGCTCGGGTATTACCAGCCGAGTTGCCTACGTTTGAGGAGCGAATATCTTGCGATACTCATCAAGCTCATGTAGTGTGGGGACGTCGCACTTACGACCTATATGATAAGTGCCGGTTGCCTATGCTACTGCTCAACAATATCTTGGGAGGACCATGCCTCAACAGTCAACTCAATGTAGCATTGCGAGAGCAGCGTGGGTATGTCTATACCGTCGAGTCGTCAATTACCAACTATACCGATACGGGAGTCTTTTCGCTCTATTTTGGTACCGATGTACGTTATGTCGACAAGTGTATGCAACGAGTGCGCAAGGTGTTAGACCGTTTGCGCAACGGCTACCTTACCCCCGCACGACTGGCGGCTGCCAAGAAACAATATTTGGGGCAACTTATGGTTGCCGAGGATAACAACGAAGGCTTGGCACTTGCCATAGGCAAGGGCTATTTGCGACATGGCTCGATACTCTCGCCCGAGGAGCAAACACGTCGTATAGAGGCTATATCGCTCGATATGATGCAACAAGTGGCGCAAGAGATGCTCGATGCCGATAAGTGGTCGCTATTGGTTTTTCAACCCTGAAAAGTAATATTATGAAGATAGGAAACGTAGATTTGGGCATGCAGCCGGTGTTGCTGGCACCGATGGAAGATGTTACCGACACCTCTTTTCGCCTCTTGTGCAAAGAGTTTGGCGCCGATATGGTATATACCGAGTTTGTCAGTGCCGATGCCTTGGTGCGCAGCATTGAGGCAACCCGCCGAAAGTTGCACATTTGCGACGAAGAGCGCCCTGTGGTGATACAAATCTACGGTCGCTATATAGACTCGATGGTCGAGGCTGCTCGGTTGTGCGAGGAGGCTCACCCCGATATTATTGATATAAACTTTGGCTGTCCGGTGAAGAAAGTTGCCGGAAAAGGTGCCGGAGCAGGTATGCTGCGCGATGTGCCTAAGATGCTCGAGATAACCCGCTCGGTGGTCGATGCTGTGAAAACTCCGGTTACGGTAAAGACCCGATTGGGCTGGGATTGCGAGTCGAAAATCATTGTTTCGCTTGCCGAGCAGTTGCAAGATTGTGGCATCGCTGCACTTGCCATACATGGTCGTACACGCAGCCAGATGTATACCGGCGAGGCCGATTGGACCTTGATTGGCGAGGTGAAGAACAATCAGCGTATGCACATACCTATTATTGGTAATGGCGATGTTACCACACCCCAACGAGCCAAAGAGTGTTTCGACCGTTATGGTGTAGATGCTATCATGGTGGGACGTGGCTCGATAGGTGCGCCTTGGATTTTCAAAGAGATAAAGCATTACTTGCGCACCGGTGAGGAGTTGCCACCCCTTACCGTAGCAGAGCGTATGAATGTCATCCGTCGTCAACTGCAAGAGAGTGTGGCGCGCCTCGATGAACGTCGAGGTATTACCCATATACGTCGTCATCTTGCTGCAACGCCACTCTTTAAGGGTATACCCAACTTCCGCGACACTCGCATAGCCATGTTGCAGGCTTCAACAATGTCCGAGCTGCTCGATATCCTTTATCGAGTGGAGACCGAAATATTGGGGAATACAAGTTGTGTAGAGTGATTTTTACTCGATGTGCAGTGTCGAGAGTGCAGTGCCAATGCCCAAGGCTTGGTATAGGTAGTCTTGTGGGATGTACTCATATTGCGGATTGACTATAAAGACTCCCTTTTCGTCGATAAATCCCCATACGATACCTACTTTTACAGCAGCACGACCCTCTATGAAGGGGTATGCTTCGGTAAATTGTCGCTTGATTGTTACCTTGCCTTTGCGGTCGACATAGCCCCATTTACCTCTTATCTTTACAGGTGCCAAGTCGGCTTTCCCGAAGGGGCGCACTTCCTCAAACTGTGGTGTTACAGCCACCTCGCCCTTGTCGTTGCACCAGCCCCAACCTTGCTCGTTTTTGACACAATTCCACATGCCGTCTGGGGTGGCTTTCTTGTAAGGAAGTTTCTGTAACACAGTTCCTTCGCGGTTGATTACAAGGTGCTGCTCGTCGCTTTTTACAAGCGCTGTGCCTTCGTCATTGAAGGAGCTTGCTTCGGGGTATTGATGAGGTATTACCAACTCGCCTTTCAGGTTGATATAGCCCCATAATCCGCCTGCGTTTTCTTGTACTGCCGCCAGCCCCATATGAAAATCTTTGACATCGCGGTATTGGGCTTTGATGGTTTCGTTACCGTTTTTATCGAGGAAACCCCATAGGCGAATGTTCTTTTTGTTGGCGCAATAGGCGGCATGCCCTTCGTGAAATACTCTTACACATATCGTTTCGCGCAGAGAAATCTTTACGTCGCCCTTTTCGTTGATGGCGCTTGGCATATTCCCTTTTTTAATAACCCAAGCCATGCCCTCGCTGAAAACGGTTGCTTTTTCGTATACAGCCGGCAGGCGAAACTCGCCTTTTCGGTTGATGAAACCCCACTTCCCGTCGCGGCTCTGAACGGATGCTATGTCGTTGTAATAGAGCGATGTATTGGTGAACGGTTGGGCAAATAAAGGTTGGTCGTTATAGCCGATGCAATAACAGCTATCGTCGGTGAATGCCAATAGGTAACCCCATTGCGGGCGGGAGGCATTATCCTTGCTGCCACATGCGCATATCAGCAAGATAAATATGCCGATTATAGGGAGTATAAAACGTCTGTTCATAGAGCTTGATTACTTATTGCACAAAGTTAGAAAAACTTGTTTGAAAAAATGCGTTTTAGGGTGAAAAAAGTGGCTTTTACATGGACTGCGATAGAATGTTTTTTGCTAACTTTACGCGAAAATAACAAGAAGTGGTTTATATGCAAGAAAGCTTGGAACAAACGCCTGTGTATCACATCCCTGCACTATTGGAAGAGTGTATGGAAGGGCTCGATATCAAGCCCGATGGAAAGTATATTGATGTTACATTTGGGGGTGGTGGACACTCTCGCGAAATTTTGCGCCGTTTGGGTAGCAATGGACATCTGTATTCGTTTGACCAAGATGAGGATGCACAGCGCAACATCATAGATGATGAGCGATTTACTTTTGTGTATAGCAACTTCCGTTATTTGAAAAATTTTATGCACTACCACGAGGTAGAGGCGGTCGATGGCGTTTTGGCAGATTTGGGCGTGTCGTTTCATCATTTTGATGACGAGGAACGGGGTTTCTCGTTTCGCTTCGATGCGCCGCTCGATATGCGCATGAACAAGCAGGCACGCCTTACAGCTGCCGAGATATTGGCAACGTATAGCGAAGAGCGCCTTGCACAGCTGTTCTCTCTGTATGGCGAGTTGCGCAGCGCCCGTCGTATAGCGGCTGCTATTGTTGCTGCTCGCTCAAAAGGTGGTGTGAAGACTACGGGCGAATTGTTGGAGTTGGTTTCACCGTTTATCAATCGCAAGCAAGAGAAGAAGGAGCTGGCTCAGCTATTTCAGGCTCTGCGTATTGAGGTGAACAACGAGATGGATAGCTTGCGTGCCATGTTGCGACAAGCTGTCGAGATGCTCAAGCCCGGTGGCAGATTGGTTGTTATCACCTATCATTCGCTTGAAGATCGCATCGTGAAAAACTTTATCAAGACCGGCAATGTAGAAGGCGTTGTTGAGAAAGATTTTTTTGGCAGGGTGAAAACGCCCCTCTGCGCGGTAAACAACAAGGTTATTGTTCCCTCTGATGAGGAGGTAGAGCGCAACCCACGCTCGCGTAGTGCCAAATTGCGTATAGCCGAGAAAGGAGCTGAAGAATGAAAAAAGAGAATACAACAACCGAGAAAGAGAAGACTCCAAGCAAGCACAGTGGTTGGAAAAGGACTATCGGACTTATACTCAATGGTAAGTTCTTCCCGCGCAACTTCTTTGCTACCTATTGGGGCATACTGCTCACCGTCGTAGCCCTCTTCTTGGCTTCTATTGCGCATCGCAACATGTATATGGTGCAACTCAACAAGATAAAGAAGTTGGAAACTCAATTGGTCGATTGCACAACCGATAGGGTGTTGCTGGAGTATCAACGCGATGAGAACTTGCTGTTGCACGAGATTGCCGAGGCTGTCGAGCGCCATAAACTCCCACTAATAAACTCGCCCGAGCCCAAGAAGGAGATTGTTGTCAAATCTGTTAATGTCGCTGCTGTTGACGATGAAAAATAAGCAACCCAAGAAGAAAAGAAGAAATAACAGCCCGTATTGGTTTGTGCATCTGGTAGCACTCATTGCTGCTTGTGCCATATTGTATGCGGCGGTAAAGACAAGTGTCATAGATGCACCGCATTGGAATCGCAAGGCCGAGACAATGTTGCAACTCGACTCTATACGTTTGGCAGCACCGCAACGCGGTAATATACTTGCACATGATGGTACTCCGTTGGCACAGACAGTGGCGCTTTATACTGCTTATGTCGACTTTAAAGACCCGGTTATTGATACGCTGTTGTATGTCGATATTAAGCACCCCAAAGGTAGCGGTATCCCCGATACGCTCAACTTGGATGTGTTGTGCAGCTATTTGGCCCAAGAGTTTCCTGTCAAGACCAAAGATGAGTATCGACAATATATCAACAAAAAACGTCGTCAACACTCCAATAGCTGTGTCTTGGCAGAAAATATAAGCTTGGAGCAGTATGAGTCGTTGAAGAATATATCCTCTTTCAAGAACAAACGCAAGGGCAGACATACAGGTCTTACCAAACAGAGAAGTTACAAGCGATTTTATCCCTATGACGAGTTAACATCGGTCATCTTGGGTAGAGCCTCGCAGGCAACTGCCGAGATGCTTGCCAACAATAAGAGCTACAAACGTAACGAGTGGCATGGCACATCGGGCTTGGAGCGTGGGCTCGACACGTTGCTCTTTGGCAGTTATGGAACAGCGCAAAAGCAACAAGAACACTGGGGTTTTGGTGTGCGCGTGTTGGAGCCTCCTGTCGAGGGCTATGATGTGGTTACTACCCTCGATATGACTATTCAAGAGATTGCCGAGCGAAACCTGATGCACATGGTGCGTTCGCAACGTGCCGAGTATGGTACGGCGGTGATTATGGAAGTAGCTACCGGCGAGATACGTGCCATAGCCAACGTTGAGAAAAACAAAGAGGGAAAGTACACCTTCAAGACACGTCGCAACTATGCCATTACCGCTATCGAGCCGGGCTCGGTGGTTAAGACCCTCTCGATGCTTATGGCTATGGAGAATGGCAAGGTTGACCCTTATCGCGAGTTTAACTCTGAAGGCGCAATACCCGAGATTGGCGGCTACAAGGCTATAAGCAAATATAAAAATCCGCTCACTGTGCAAGAGGTCATCATCCGATCGGACAACCGAGGTATTTGTAAAATTGTGGGCGATGTGTATAGAGGTCGTTACAACGACTTCGTTCATGACATACGCAACTCGGGTATCATGAGGACAATGGAGTTGCCCTTGCCCGATGCGCAAGCACCTCATGTGCAGCCGATGGCGTTTGAGAAGCAGTGGCAATATTATGCCTTTGCGCAGATGATATTTGGTTATCACAACCGTTTTTCGCCCATCACAACATTGTCGGTCTATAACGCCATCGCTAATGATGGAAAACTCATGCAGCCCAAGTTGCTGAAATCGTTGATGCGTGATGGCAAGGTCGACTCGATATTTGAGCCGGTGTGTCTGAATGAACACTTCTGTACCCCCGAGCACGCGGCACAACTGCGCGAAATGTTACATGGTGTGGTGAATTCGCCCATAGGAACAGCTCGCGGTATACAAGGCGGTCGTGTGGTAATAGCCGGAAAAACAGGTACTGCCAATGCAACAATCGAAACGTTGAGCTATGATGCCGATGGCAAGAAACAATATGGAGAGAAATATGCCGATGGCTTGTGGCGATTGGCTTTTGCAGGATTTTTCCCATACGAAAATCCGCAATACTCTTGTATTGTTGTTGTAGACAAGCCTCGTGTCAATACAGCATGGGCAGGAGGTGTGCCCGGTGGTGTGTTCCGAGCCATTGTCGAGGAGATGTATAACCGAAACCTGTTGGAGTGTAACGTCGAGTATACCCCGGTCGACTCGTTGCCGCAGCCTCCTCGCAACAGCGCAAGCCATAATCTCGACAAGAATATATACGACTATCTACACCAATATCCCGCTCCCGACACCACAAGGGTGAAAAAGGCAAAAACCGATACCGCTGTTGTAGAGGCTGCCAATATGCCGGTAGTGCCATCGGTAGTGGGTTGGAGTGCACAAGAGGCACTATATGAGTTGGAGAAGTTGGGCATGGAGGTCGAGTTGCAAGGAATGGGGCGTGTAGAGCGACAATCGTTGCAAGCCGGCATACCCTTGCAGAAAGGAATGAAAATAAAACTGATATTGAAATAAATTGACAAAATGGATGTAAAAAGACTTTTATCGGCGATAAAAATCGTTCAAACGCAGGGCGTGTACCCCGAAGTAGTGAACGGAATAGATGCCGATTCGCGCAATATAGCAGCCGGTTATCTGTTTGTAGCAGTACGCGGCTCACAGACCGATGGTCATCAATATATACCCAAAGCCATAGAGCAAGGTGCTGTGGTGGTAGTATGCGAGGAGATACCTGCCGAAGCTCCCGAACGTGTGTTGTTTGTGCAGGTGAAAAACAGTGCCGAGGCACTTGGCTTGTTGGCATCGCGCTGGCATGGCGATCCATCGCAGGAACTCACGCTTGTGGGTGTAACCGGAACAAATGGCAAGACCACAACCGCTACATTGCTATACGAAATGTTCCGACTCTTTGGCGAGAAGGTGGGATTGCTTTCTACCGTATGCAACTATATCGACCAAGAAGTTGTCCCCTCCACCCATACAACCCCCGATCCGCTATCGCTCAATGCCTTGTTGCGCCGAATGGTCGATGCCGGTTGTACGTATGCCTTTATGGAGGTGAGCTCGCACTCGGCGCATCAGCATCGTATTGCCGGATTGAAGTTCGCGGGAGGTATATTCAGCAACCTCACTCGCGACCACATGGATTATCACAAAACGGTCGATGCCTATCTCAATGCCAAGAAAATGTTTTTCGATGCACTGCCTGCCGAAGCCTTTGCGCTAACCAACATTGACGACAAGGTGGGAGAGGTGATGTTGCAGAATACTCGTGCCAAGAAATATACCTATTCGTTACGTGCAATGGCCGACTTCAAGGCGCGTATCCTTGAGAGCCGCCTTGATGGTACATTGGTCGCTTTCAATGGACGTGAAGTTGAGACTCACTTTGTAGGTCGCTTCAATGTCTACAATATGTTGGCGGTTTATGCAGCAACCTGTCTGTTGGGTCGTGATAATGAGCAGGTGCTCGTCAATATGAGTATGCTCATACCTGTCGCCGGTCGTTTCCAGACAGTTTATTCGCCCAAAGGTTATGTGGCAGTTGTCGATTATGCTCACACGCCCGATGCGTTGACCAATGTGTTGTCAACCCTTCGCGATGTAATAGGTAATGGTCGTATCATTACCGTTGTAGGAGCCGGTGGAAATCGTGATAAAGGCAAACGCCCTATCATGGCACAAGAGGCAGCACGAGGCAGTGATGAGTTGGTATTGACTTCCGATAATCCACGTTTTGAAAACCCCGATGATATCCTTGCCGACATGTTGGCGGGGCTGGATGCCGAGGCTATGAAGCATACGTTGGCTATAACCGACCGTCGTCAAGCCATCAGGACTGCGGTGCGCTTGGCTCAACCGGGCGACGTTATTCTCATCGCCGGTAAAGGTCATGAGGATTATCAAGAGATACAAGGAGTGAAACACCACTTCGACGATTGCGAAGAGGTAAGGAAAATCTTTGCAGAATAAAAACATTCTAACACACAAAGAAACAATATCATGCTATATCACTTTTTTACCGATTTAAACATTGAAATGCCCGGTACGGGTTTGTGGAGTTACATCTCGTTTCGTGCCGGATTGGCTCTCATATTGTCGCTTTTCATAGCAACGATTATAGGCAAACGCATTATCGAAAGACTCAAAATCAACCAGATGGGCGAGTTGGTGCGCAGCCTCGGGCTGGAGGGCGAAAACTCCAAGAAAGGCACACCTACAATGGGCGGTATCATTATCATTATCTCTATCTTGGTACCTTGCTTGTTGGTAGGACGTTTCGATAGCCTCTATATGATATTGATGCTTGTTACCACCGTATGGCTCGGTATATTGGGATTTGCCGACGATTATATCAAAGTTGTCAAGAAAGACAAGGAGGGTATGCACGGAAAATTCAAGATTATCGGTCAAGTAGGCTTGGGCTTGATAGTGGGTATTGCACTCTATTGCAGCCCCGACTTTGTTATTCGTGAGAATGTCGAAGTACCCGGAACAAATGGTGCAGAGATAGAGTATCGTCAAGAGAATATCAAGTCGACACAGACTACTATTCCTTTTGTGAAAAATCATAACTTCGATTATGCCGACCTTGTGCCGTTTATGGGCGAGCATCAAGAGACTGCCGGTTGGGTAATTTTTATCTTGGTGATAATTCTTGTTGTTACAGCCGTATCGAATAGTGCCAATCTCACCGATGGCTTGGACGGTCTTGCTACCGGAACATCAGCAATTATAGGCGTTGCTCTCGGCATATTGGCATACTTCTCGGGACACATCAAGTATGCCTCATACTTCAATATCATGTATATCCCCGGCAGTGGTGAGTTGGTGGTATTTATGGCAGCCTTTATTGGTGCTACCATTGGTTTCTTGTGGTACAACTCGGCACCTGCCCAAGTCTTTATGGGCGATACCGGCAGCCTCACCTTGGGTGGTATCATTGCTGTTTTTGCCATCCTCATACACAAAGAGTTGCTCATACCCATTTTGTGTGGTGTTTTCTTTGTTGAGGCTCTTTCGGTAATTATACAAACAACCTATTTCAAGATAACCAAGCGTCGTACAGGTGTGGGCAAGCGAGTCTTTAAGATGTCGCCGTTGCATCACCACTTCCAGAAGCCCGGTAATGCCGGTATAGATGCTTTGATACAGAAACCGCTGAATGTCATACCCGAGACCAAACTTGTTACTCGTTTCTGGATTATCGGTATCATATTGGCGGTGATAACATTGGTTACACTCAAGATACGTTAATCTCAAAGGTAGGAGAGAAGACTTATGGATAAGAAAAAAATTGTAGTGTTGGGTGCCGGCGAGAGTGGAGCCGGTGCAGCTGTGTTGGCAAAGGTCAAAGGCTTTGAAGTCTTTGTGTCGGATATGTCGACCATTAAAGAGAAATATAAAGAGTTGCTCAACAAATATGAAATTGAATGGGAAGAGCAAACACATACATACGACCGTATTATAGATGCCGATGAGGTGATAAAAAGCCCCGGTATCCCCGATACAGCTCCGCTTATCGTAGCACTCACAGAGAAGGGTACACCCATTATCTCGGAGATAGAGTTTGCCGGTCGTTACACCGATGCTCGTATGATATGTATCACCGGTAGTAATGGTAAGACCACTACCACACTGCTCACATACCATATCCTCAAAAGCGCCGGATTGAAAGTAGGCTTGGCAGGAAACGTGGGACAGAGCCTTGCGCTGCAAGTTGCTACTTGCGACTATGACTACTATGTGGTAGAGTTGAGTAGTTTCCAACTCGACAATATGTACGACTTCCGTGCCGATATTGCCGTTTTGTTGAATATCACACCCGACCACCTCGACCGCTACGACCATAAGATGGAAAACTACATTGATGCCAAGTTCCGCATCACTCGCAACCAGACCAACAACGATGCTTTTATCTATTGGAACGACGACCCTGTTATCAACGAGAAATTGCGTACCTTGCAGTTGCAATCGCGCGTATATCCCTTTGGCGAAACCCCCGATGCACAAGCAAGAGCCTATACACAAGACCACCGTTTGATTATCAAAACAGACGACGATACCTTTACCATGGACGAGAGTGAGTTGGCGTTGCATGGTCGCCACAATCTCTACAACTCGTTGGCTGCCGGTATTTCTGCCAATCTGTTGCATATTGAGAAAGAGGATATTCGCCGAGCATTGAGCGACTTTCAGGCGGTAGAGCATCGCCTTGAGCCGGTAGCAACCGTCAAGGGTGTGCGCTTTATCAACGACTCGAAAGCTACCAATGTCAACTCTTGTTGGTATGCCCTCGAAAGCATGGATACTCCCGTAGTGCTCATACTTGGTGGTAAGGACAAGGGTAATGATTATAGTGAGATAGAGCAGTTGGTGCTTGACAAGGTGAAGGCTATCATCTGTATGGGTGTAGACAACAGCAAGTTGCATGCTTTCTTCGATGGTAAAGTGCCCTACATTGCCGATGCCGGTTCGATGCAAGAGGCGGTAGCCTTGTCATATCAAGCAGCTGTGCCCGGCGATACCGTATTGTTATCGCCCTGCTGTGCAAGTTTCGACCTGTTTACAAGTTACGAAGACCGAGGCGCACAATTTAAAGCCTGTGTACGCCAATTATAAAAATTGCTGATATGGAGCATATAGTATCATCACATACTCCCAAGCGCAAGATTAAGTACACGTCCGACTGGACTTTGTGGGCTTGCTACATTGTGTTGTGTGCTGTGTCGGTTATTGAAGTATTCAGTGCAAGTAGCCTTGAGTTGAAGAACGGTAGTGTATATCTGCCCATTACTTCACACATTCAATGGTTGGCAATAGGCTTTGTTTTCATATTTGGTTTGGAGCATTTGCATTACAAATATACCAAAGCCATCATGCCTCTTGTAGCCGGCGGTGCTATTATCTTGGCTATTCTTACTCCTTTCATAGGAACGTCGATCAATGGCGCCATTCGCAGCATCGACATTATGGGTATCTCGGTGCAAGCTGCCGAGCCGTGTAAGTTGGGTTGTGCCATGATGTTGGCTTACTTCTTGTCGAGATTTCAGAAACCCGATGGCACAGGATTGTCGACCAAGGGTATATGGATAGGGTTGGGCATAGTATTGCTCTTTGTGCTTCTGCTGGTTAAGCAAGGCGGCTCCAATGCCTTGTTGGTATTGCTGGTAGGCGGTACAATGATGATTTTGTCGGTATTGCCTCGCAAGTTGATATTGAGTGCTTTGGCAGTATTTGTTGTCGTCGTGGGTGGAGCTGTTGCTTTTGTGGTAACATCGCTCAACGATAATGATAAGTCGGTTGCATCGACCGAGGTCGTAGCACAAAATAATGGCGGTGAGGAGAAAAAATCTTTTGGTCGCACCGGCACTTGGATGACCCGTATACAGAATTGGTTGCCCGATTCGGTGCCCGAATATGCCAAGCCTACTACTTATGGCAAGAATAACAATTCGCAGGAACATCATGCCTACATGGCGATAGCTCATGGCAAGGGTATCGGTGTTATGCCGGGTAATAGTCGTGAATGTTCGCGCCTTCAGTTGGCTTTCTCCGATTATATCTATGCTATTATTCTTGAGGAGATGGGCTTGTTGGGCGGAACTATCGTATTGCTGTGCTACCTGGGCATCATAATACGGGCGTGCATGATAAGCAAGAAGTGCAAGAGTGCCTACGCCTCGCTACTCATTATGGGTATGGCATTGGTTATTGTCTATCAAGCATTCTACCACATGTGCATATCGGTAGGTGTCTTGCCGGTTTCGGGTCAGCCCTTACCATTCATTAGCAAGGGTGGTACTTCTATTGCCATTATGAGTATGGCAATGGGTATGATGTTGAGCGTGAGCCGATATGCGGTAGAACGTACTGACTCGGAGTTGCGAACCATTGACGATGACGAAGAGTTGCCCGAAGATTTGAAAGCCGAAAATCCCGCTGCGGGTTTTTAAAAAATACGTGTTATGGAAGAGAAAAAAAACATGAGAGTGCTGATAAGTGGCGGAGGTACGGGAGGACACATCTTTCCTGCTGTATCTATTGCCAATGAGATAAAATTGCAATATCCCGATACCGAAATCCTCTTTGTAGGTGCCGAGAGCCGCATGGAGATGGAGAAAGTACCGGCTGCGGGATATAAAATCATAGGTCTGCCGGTATATGGTTTCGACCGTCGCAATCTGTTGCGCAATGTCAAGGTGTTATGGAACTTGGGAAAAAGCATCAAAATGGCGCGCAAGATTGTCAAAGAGTTTAAGCCCGATATCGCAGTAGGTGTAGGTGGTTATGCAAGTGGTCCTACGCTATGGGCAGCATCGCATATGGGTGTGCCTACGCTCTTGCAAGAGCAAAACGGTTTTGCCGGTGTTACCAACAAGATGTTGGCTTCGCGTGCCGATGCTATCTGTGTGGCATACGAGGGGATGGAGCGCTTCTTTCCTGCCGATAAAGTTGTGATGACGGGAAATCCTGTTCGTCAAGACCTTTTCAATGAAAGCATAACCCGCGACGAGGCGGTGCGTTTCTTTGGTTTAGACCCCAATAAGAGAGTGATACTTGTAGTGGGTGGCAGCTTGGGCGCACGTACGGTCAATCGCAGTATTGCTGGTTCTATCGAGCTGTTCAAAGAAAAAGATGTGCAGTTGATATGGCAAACCGGCAAGCTATATGACCAAGAGGCAAAAGATTTACTTGCAGCACATCCTTGCGACAATATCAAGCAGATGCCGTTCATCTCGCGCATGGATATGGCTTATAAGGCTGCCGACCTTGTAGTGTCGCGTGCCGGTGCAAGTTCTATATCGGAGTTGTGCCTGTTGGAGAAACCTGTGATATTGGTACCCTCGCCCAACGTTGCCGAAGATCACCAGACGAAGAACGCCGAAGCGTTGTCGACACGTGGTGCTGCTATCCTTATCAAGGATGTCGATGCTGCACAAAAGTTAGTACCCGAAGCGGTTGCACTTGTAGGCGACAAAGAGAGGCTCGAGGCGATGTCGCAAGCTATTGAAAAGTTGGCACAACGCAACTCGGCAGCTCGCATTGTAGAGATTGTTTGTCGTATTGTAGAGGAGAAAAGAAAATGAAAAAATTGGAACTATATAAATCGGTATACTTTGTAGGTGCCGGCGGTATAGGCATGAGTGCATTGGTGCGCTATTGCCTGTCAAAAGGACTGCGTGTGGCGGGCTATGACCGCACAGCAACACCTTTGACCGCGCAGTTGCAACAAGAAGGTGCCGAGTTGTTCTTTGATGAAGATGCTGCACTGATACCCGATTATTGTCGCAATGCCGACGATACATTGGTGGTATATACCCCAGCCATTCCACAGGAGCATAGTGGATTGAACTACTTCATCAACAACGGTTTTGAGGTGATGAAGCGTGCTCGCTTGTTGGGGCTTATCACTCATTCGCTCAAGGGGCTGTGCTTCTCGGGTACACATGGAAAGACTACCACGTCGAGCATGGCGGCTCATATATTCAAGACCTCGGATGTGGGTGCTAATGCTTTCCTCGGAGGTATCTTGCGCAACTATGATAGCAATCTTATCTTGTCGCAAGATAGTGAATATGCTGTTATTGAAGCCGACGAGTTTGATCGCTCATTTCATCACTTGTTGCCCTACATTGCTGTTGTAACATCGACCGACCCCGACCATTTGGATATATACGGCACAGAGGAAGCCTACCTCGAGAGTTTTGCACACTTCACATCATTGGTGCAACCCGGTGGGGCATTGATATTGAAGAAGGGTATCAAGCTGCAAGCGCGCCCGCAAGAGGGAGTGCGTGTATATCGCTATTCGAAAGACGAAGGCGATTTCCATGCCGAAAACATCAAGATAGGCAATGGCTCTATTACATTCGATTTTGTTGCGCCCGATGGTCGTGTCGACAATATTGAGTTGGGAGTTCCTGTTGTGATAAATATAGAAAATGCAGTGGCAGCGATGGCTGTTGCGTGGCTGTGTGGTGTTTCGCACGAAGCCATGCGTGCAGCGGTAGCATCTTATTTAGGAGCCAAGCGTCGGTTTGAATTCTGGTTGCGTACACCCGAGCGTGTCATGATAGACGATTATGCACACCATCCCGACGAGTTGCGAGCAAGCATCACATCGGTAAAGGCATTGTATCCGCACCGCAAGCTGTCGGTGATTTTCCAACCACACCTTTACACGCGCACTCGCGACTTTGCGCCCCAATTTGCCGAGGCTCTCTCTTTGGCAGACGAGGTGATACTGCTCAATATCTATCCGGCGCGCGAGTTGCCGATTGAGGGTGTAACATCACAAATTATTTTCGATAAGATTTTGTCGCCCAAAAAGGAACTTTGTGAGCGTGAAATGTTGGTAGAACGAATAAAAGAATATAACTTTGAAGTCTTATTGACAGTGGGTGCCGGCGATATAGACCGATTGTTGCCCCAAATCTGCGAGATTGTGAAACAATGATAAAACGGATATTGAAAATATTGGCTTTGGTACTGCTGCTTGCCTACCTTGTTGCTGCCTATATCCTATGGAGCAACAAAGGCAAAGAGGTAGTATGTCAGCATTTTTATATCAACGTTTTAGATAGTTTGGAGAATAATCTTATAACATCGTCGAGCTTGTATAACTATGTGGGTAAGGCACATCTGTTGCCCCAAGGCAAGGCGGGTCGCGATGTCAATACCGCAGCGATAGAACGTTGCGTGCGTGAGATTGAACTGCTCGATATGGTAGAGTGTTTCCAAGAGGAGAATGGCGATGTCTACCTCAATGTATCGCAACGTAAACCTATCATGCGTGTATATACCGACGAGGGTAAGACCTATTATGTGGCATCCGATGGCAAGCATATTGCGGTCGACACGATGTATGTCGATTATGTGCCTTTGGTAACAGGTTGCATTGATGACACGTTGACAGCCGAGATGTTGAGACCTCTTGTTGAATATATAGCGGGACATGAGTTTTGGCATGCGCAAGTAACGCAGATAATGGTGTCGCCGCAATATGAAGTGTTGTTGCACCCGAGGGTGGGCAATCATGTGATTGTTTTGGGTAGTCTTGACAACTATCAAAGCAAGTTGCACTCGCTCCTGGCAGTGTATGAGCAGGTGATACCTCAAGTAGGATGGAATGCCTACGACACTATTTCGGTAAAGTATAAAGACCAGGTAGTGTGCACACGTAGGGATAAGAAATACAGACACAAAACATGGACAAAGAAAAATTTATCATCATATGAGTGAGTATATTGTAGCTATAGAATTGGGCAGTTCCAAGATTGTTGGTATTGCCGGTTACCGAGACGAGAACGGAATGCTCGTGGTTTCGGCAATAGAGAAAGAAAATGCCACCAATATCATCAAGCGTGGTTGTGTGCAGAATGTCGATGAAGTGTTCTCTTGTATCAAGAGAATAAAAATGAAACTCGAAAACCGATTGGCTCCTGCCAAGATTGTAAAGACCTACATCGGTGTGGGTGGTGCCTCGGTATCGGCAGAGGAGAAGGTAACAAACCGCTCGTTTCACGAAGACAGCATCATCAAGCAGGCTCATGTGCAGAAGCTGAAAGAGGAGTGCCGCGCCATGTTGCCCTCTACTATCGACACATTGGATATTGTTCCTACCGGCTACATCATTGATGGCAGAGCCGAGCGCAACGCTATTGGTGTTACAGGTACTACCATCGAGGCTCACTATAAAGCTATCACAGCCAAGCCGGTGTTGAAACGTAATATAGACCGTTGCGTTATCGAGCGCCTGAAGTTGCCCATTGCCGGCTACATTACAAGTGCATTGGCAACAGCCGATGTCGTATTGTCGAAAGATGAGCGAATGTTGGGTTGTATGTTGGTCGATTTCGGTGCCGAAACAACAACCGTTTCGATATACAAGAACGATACACTCGTGTTGCTCGAAACCTTGCCTATGGGTGGTCGCAACATTACACGCGATATCATGTCGCTCAACCTTGTCAGCACCGAGGCGGAGCATTTGAAGATTGCATCGGGTATGGCAAAAGGATTTAAGAGCGAGAACAATGTGCGCCTTAAATTTGAAGGCGACAACATGGTAGAGATAGACCTTGCCAAACTTACATCGGTGGTAGAGGCTCGCTCGGAAGAGATTATTGCCAATGTTGAGGAGCAAATAAAACGCTCGGGTCTTGAGCGTAAAGAACTCACTGCCGGTGTTGTTGTAGTGGGTAACGCTGCCAAGTTGCGCGGATGGCTCGAATTGCTCGAAGAGCGCTTGGGTGGCATGAAAGTGCGTGTAGGAGCTCTGCGCAAAGATATTCAGGCTGTCGAGAAAGAGCGTTCGCAAGTAAACGACTATATGCAAGCTGTCGGACTGCTTTATGCCGCCAAGGAAGATTGCACCAAGACTCCTTTCCAAGAGAAACCCGTCGAACCTGAAAAACCGGTTATCGAAGAAGAGGAAGAAGAAGAGATAGTAATTACCGTTGATAAAGAACCCGCCGAAGAGAAGAAACCTAAAAGAAAAAATATCTTTACGGCTTTGTTCGACAAGTTCGGACAGATGATTGAAGAGGGTGAGAACGACGATGAAGAGTAATAGAAACGTGTAATATGATATAATTATGGCAGAAGATATAAAAAACCTCACCCCTTTTACCGACTTGGGTGATGCTCATGTAGAAGAAAATACATCGACCGAAATGATGATTATCGGTGTAGGTGGCGGCGGTGGTAATGCCGTACGTTACATGTACAACCGACGCAATATAGATAGCATACGCTATGTGGTGTGTAACACCGATTCGCAAGCTCTTGAGAAATCGGGTATTCCCACTCGCTTGCTTTTGGGTCCCACTGTTACAAAAGGTGGCGGTGCCGGCAACAAGCCCGATGTGGCTCGTGCTGCAGCCGAGGAGAGTGAAGAGGAAATAGCAGCATTGCTCACCACCGAGCCCAAGCCCAACATGGTGTTTGTTACTGCCGGTATGGGTGGTGGTACAGGTACAGGTGCAGCGCCTGTGGTAGCTCGCATTGCCAAGGAGTTGGGCATCCTCACCGTAGGTATCGTTACATTGCCTTTCCTCTTTGAGGGTCTGCCCAAGATTAAGAAAGCATTGTCGTACATCGAGGAGATGCGCAAGCACGTCGATGCCTTGTTGGTAATCAACAATGAGCGCCTGCGCGAGATATATCCCAACCTCACTTTCATGAATGCCTTCTCGAAAGCCGATGATATTCTTGCCACCGCAGCCGGTAGTATTATCGAGATTATCATTCGCGATGGTTATGTAAACTGCGACTTCCGCGATGTGCGTACTACACTGCTCGATGGTGGTACTGCAATTATCAGTACCGGCTATGGTGAGGGTGAGAACCGCGTTACATCGGCTATTGAAGATGCCATACGCTCTCCGCTCTTGAAGAACGCCGATATTTATACCTCAAAGAACTTGCTGATTGTTGTATATCTGTCGCCCGATGAGGAGCACCAAATGACTCTTGCCGAGAGTGATGAGCTTACGGCTTTCACATCGAAGTTTGTCAATGCGCCCGACGTTATCACCGGTATCTACTTTGACGACGAGATTGGCGATAAGATGAAGATTACCATTCTTGCTTCGGGCTTTGAGGCTACCGATACGATAACTATCCCCGTTCCCAATACGACAAAATCGGATAGCAAGAACGAGCCTGCCAAGCCTGCCGAAGTTGACAGTTCGGCTGTTGAGCAAGTGTATGGACAAGATGCCGTACGCGATATGGAGCGCAAGCGCTTGCAGATAGCTATCCTCACTCGTGAGCAGATGGATAACGATGCCTTGCTCGAGCTGTTCGATAGCGAGCCCACATACAACCGTACTACCGATTTCAAGCAACGCTTGTCGGTTGCCGGTACAGTGCGCAATACAGAGGCTTCGACCCCTGTAGAAAATAATTCTAAGACAATCAATTTTGGAGATTAAACGATTAATTTATGAGTTTGTTTGATACCGTCAGCAATGACATAAAGAGTGCCATGCTGGCAAAAGACCGTGTGAAACTTGATGCTCTTCGTGGTATAAAGAAAGAGTTTATAGAGGCGAAGACTGCCAAGGGTGGTAATGGTGAGTTGTCCGACGATGTTGCGTTGAAAATCCTTGCCAAGATGGTGAAACAACGTCGTGAGAGTGCCGCTATCTATCAAGAGCAAAATCGCCCCGAATTGGCAGAGAGCGAGCTTGCCGAGGCTGCTGTTATTGAGGCATACATGCCCAAGCAACTATCGGATGAGGAACTCACCGCCGAGTTGCAGGCTATTATTGCCGAGGTAGGTGCTGCCGGTCCGCAAGAGATGGGCAAAGTAATGGGTGTGGCTTCGAAACGCCTTGCCGGTCGTGCCGATGGTCGTGCCATCTCTACCAAAGTAAAAGAGTTGTTGTCTAAATAATTGTGGCTGAAAAGTCTATAACCTATAAACAGAAGTAAAAATGCTTACGTTAGATATTATCAAAAACAGCACCGAAGAAGTGATAGCTCGATTGGCTGTAAAAAACTTCGATGGTCGTGAAAAAATTGAGCGTATTCTCGAAGTTGACAAGACACGTCGTGCCTCGCAAATGGAGCTTGATGCCCGCTTGTCGGAATTGAAAAAATTGGCTGCCGAGATAGGTAAGCTCATGAAAGAGGGTAAAAAAGATGAGGCTGAGGCTACCAAAGCCCGCGTTGCCGAGATGAAAGCCGGAAATGTGGCTCTCGAGGAGGCTATGGTAAATGCCGAGAAAGAGATTGTAGATATATTGCTCACTATCCCCAACTTGCCTTGCGCTGCTGTTCCTGCCGGTAAGAGTGCCGAGGACAATATTGTAGAGAAAGAGGGTGGTGTTATCCCCGAGTTGGGCGACGATGCCTTGCCTCACTGGGAGCTGGCAAAGAAATATGACCTGATAGACTTTGAGTTGGGCGTGAAGATTACCGGAGCGGGTTTCCCTGTATATAAAGGTAAAGGTGCTCGTTTGCAACGTGCCCTCATTTCGTTCTTCCTCGATCGCGCACGCGAAGCTGGCTATCTTGAGATACAACCTCCCTATGTTGTCAACGAGGCATCGGGTTACGGCACAGGACAATTGCCCGACAAAGAGGGTCAAATGTACTGTTGCACTGCCGACAACCTCTATCTGATACCCACAGCCGAGGTGCCTGTTACCAACCTCTATCGCGATGTAATCTTCAATGAGAACGAGTTACCTGTCAAGAATGCAGCCTACTCGGCATGTTTCCGTCGTGAAGCCGGCTCGTATGGCAAGGATGTGCGTGGTTTGAACCGTTTGCACCAATTTGACAAGGTAGAGATTGTGCAGATACAACACCCCGACCACTCGTATGCAGCGCTCGAGGAGATGAAAGACCACGTGCAAGGTCTTGTCGAGGCACTCGAATTGCCTTGGCACATACTCCGTCTGTGCGGTGGTGATATGAGTTTTACCTCTGCCATCACATTCGACTTTGAGGTATATTCGGCAGCCCAAAAACGTTGGCTCGAGGTGAGCTCGGTATCGAACTTTGAGAGTTACCAAGCCAATCGTCTGAAATGCCGTTATCGTGGCGCCGACAAGAAAACTCACCTTTGCCACACCCTCAATGGTAGTGCTTTGGCGTTGCCTCGTATCATGGCTGCGTTGCTTGAGAACAATCAAACACCCGAAGGTATCCGCATACCCAAGGCACTTGTGCCTTATACAGGTTTCGATATTATCGACTAATCTTACTACATACTCGATAAGACGCGAGGCTGTCCTGATGGACAGCCTCGCGCGTATGTTATATATAAGGTGTAGCTTGTTATTTGCCGGGTTTGATAGAGACCTCACCAACAAAAGATTTGCTCATTGCCTCTACCACTTCGTCGTACGATTTGTTATGACCAAAGAGGAACATCAGCTTGGCGAGGGCTGCCTCTGTGGTACTGTCGTATCCGCTTATCACGCCAATACCTTGCAGGGTGTTGCCAGTGCTGTATAGTCCCATTTGTACGCTACCACTACTGCATTGTGTAACGTTCACTATGACGATGCCACGATTTACCGCATCGCGTAGCTCTGCGAGGAACCAATCGTATTTGGGTGCATTGCCCGAGCCGAATGTTTCAAGAACAACACCTTTCAATCCCGGTATATTAAGGGCTTGGTGTACGGCTTGACGGCTGATGCCCGGGAACAACTTGAGTACTACCACGTTGTTGTCCATGTTGAAGTGGGGCTTCAGTCGCATATCTTTCTCGGGGTAGTGTATCTCTACGTCGTCGTAGTTGATGTTGATACCTACGTGGGCAAGCAACGGATAGTTGGGCGATGTAAAGGCATTGAAAAATTGCGAGCTGACCTTGCTGGTGCGATTGCCACGCATCAGTGCGTTCTCAAAGAATATGCACACCTCTGGTACGCGAGGACGTCCCATTTCGTCTTTGTCGGCAGCTATTTCAATGGCAGTGATGAGGTTTTCCTTACCGTCGGTGCGCAACATACCGATGGGCAGTTGCGAGCCGGTGAAGATAACCGGTTTACCTAAGTTCTCGAGCATGAAGCTTACAGCCGAGGCGGTGTATGCCATGGTGTCGGTACCATGCAACACTACAAAGCCATCGTATTTGTCGTAGTTCTCGTCAATCATTTTTACCAATTTTGCCCATTGTGTAGGCTCGGTTTCCGACGAGTCGATAATGGGGTCGAATTGGATGGTTGAGATAGAAAATCCCAATCGGCGCAATTCGGGTACGTTGTCGAGCAGATGATTGAAGTCGAAAGGCTCCAAAGCACCGGTTACGGGGTTTTGGGTCATACCAATAGTACCACCGGTGTAGATGATAAGAACAGATGTTGTAGGTGTTGTCATAGCTCTTCGTTTGAATCTTTGATACGACAAAAATACAAAAAGCATTGTTAGAAACAATGCTTTTTATTAATATTTTGTCAAAATTTTTAGCCTTGCCGCGATGTCTTTGTAGCAATTTGCTATAAAATTACCTGAAAACGCGCTTTCGATTTTAAAATTTGCTTTTATTCTATTTCAAGATTTAATATTTCAACGGCTTTCACTAAATTGGGGTTATCTTCTTTCATTGCCACAAGTATGTCGCCTGTATTGTACGACACGCGGCGCTCGGTCGATACTTTTATTTCGGTTTTCAAGTCGATGTAGTCGTTCTCCAATTCATTGTGGATAAATGCCAACAGCGGCTCTTTGGTAACGGTTATGAGCGATTGTTGTATGGTGCTTTCTATCTCGACATGGCAGATAACCTCGCCTTTGAGTGTAGGCTTGTGTGTCTGCATGGTGTTATATAGCGCTACCTCGTCGGTTATGGTTTCGGCGTACTTGAGCCATGCTTCTACGAGTGCTACTTGTGTAAAGGGTTTTTTACGTTTTTCGCGCACCTCGGTCGGTTGTGCTTTCTGTGCATTGATGCGTATCGACGGTGCGGGCATACCGCTACGAGGTGCTGCCGTAGGGCGCGGAGTGGCAGGTCGTGGGGTATATGCTTGTGCCGAGGGGACAGGCTTGGGCTGTGCTTGTTGTGCCGGTGCTTGGGCGGGCTGCTGTGGTTGTGGTGCAGCTTGCTGTTGTGCGGGTTGTGCTGCTGCCGTAGGACGCACCGATTGCAGGGTGGGTTGTGCCTGCTGGATGGGTTCGGCGGGCATCGACAGTTGGCATATCTGTATGAGCATCAGTTCTACCAAGAAACGCTTGTTGTTGCTCACGCGGTAGTCGAGGTCGCATTTGTTGCTCAAGTCCATCGCTTTGTATAGCAATCGTGTGTCGCACTTGGCGGCTTGTTCGCCGTAACGCTTGGCGGTAGCTTCGCCCATTTCCAATAGCGACAGCGTGGCTGTATCCTTGCTGACGAGTAGGTTGCGGAAGTGGTTGCTCAGCCCGCTGATGAAGTGTTGCGACTCAAATCCCTTGTCGCATATCTCTTTGTATAGCAGCAGAGTTGCCGGCACATTGGCGTGCAGGAATGCATCGGTAAGGCGGAAGTAATACTCGTAATCGAGCACATTGAGGTTCTCGATGACGGCGTTGTATGTGATATTGCCTGCTGTGAAGCTGGCTATCTGGTCGAAGATTGAGAGCGCATCGCGCATACCACCATCGGCTTTTTGGGCTATCACGCTCAATGCCTCTGCCTCGGCTTGTATGCCCTCTTGCGAGGCTACATATTGCAGGTGATCGGCTATATCGGCTATGGTGATGCGTTGGAAGTCGTATACCTGACAGCGTGAGAGTATCGTGGGCAGTATCTTGTGCTTCTCGGTGGTAGCCAATATAAATATGGCGTGGTGAGGGGGCTCTTCGAGAGTCTTCAAGAAGGCGTTGAAGGCGGCTGTCGATAGCATGTGCACCTCGTCGACGATGTATACTTTATACTTGCCTATCTGTGGCGGTATGCGCACCTGGTCTACAAGTTGGCGTATATCGTCGACACTGTTGTTCGATGCGGCATCGAGCTCCGATATGTTGTAGGAGCGTTGTTCGTTGAATGCTCGGCACGACTCACATTCGTTGCAAGCCTCGCCCGATGCCGTTGGATGCAGACAGTTGATTGTCTTGGCAAAGATGCGAGCACACGATGTCTTACCCACACCGCGCGGACCACAGAACAAGTAGGCGTGAGCCAACTTGCCGGCATCAATGGCATTCTTGAGGGTTTGTGTCAGAGCCTTCTGTCCGACAACCGATTGGAATGTCGAAGGGCGGTATTTGCGTGCTGATACTATGTAGTTTTCCATCTGTGTAGTGTGATGTGGTAGGTTATTCGAGGTCGGTTTTCCCAAAGCATAGCGGGAGCAGCGACTCTATCGACTGTATGATATATATTTTTTCTTTGCCGTAGAGCAATATCTCTATGGGGGTATTATAGCGATGCTCGGTTTCGAGTATTACCTGTCGGCAGGCGCCACAGGGCGCTGTGGGGGTGGTGGTATATTCGCCACCCTTGTATGCTGCAATAGCAAGCTTGGTAACAGCATTGTTGGGGTATTGAGCTCCGGCATAGAACAGCGTGGTGCGCTCGGCGCAAGTGCCCGATGGATATGCTGCATTCTCCTGGTTGCTGCCACTCACCACCTCGCCATTGTCGAGTAGCGCTGCTGCTCCGACATTGAATTGTGAGTAGGGGGCGTAGGCGCTCATACAAGCCTCTTTGGCACAATCTATCAAATTTTTTTGTGCTTCGGTCAACTCATTGTAATTACAAACGAGTATATTTGCAACGATATCTATATTTTTCATACAATTCCTATTACTCTATTTGTACAAATGTAGGTATTTTTTGATGAAACTCAAGCGCTGATATGATTTTTTGTACTGAATAAATATTTTTTAGAATGAAATGCACAGTAGTATATATTTTTTCGGCTTTCTTGACATTGTGCGGCGTTGGTAATGCTTTCTCGCAGAAGAGCCCCGACCGCTACGAAGCCTACATCGACCGCTATTACACCTTGGCTCAAGAGCAACAACAGCAACATCGCATACCCGCCAGCATCACCTTGGCGCAAGGCTTGTTAGAGTCGGCTGCCGGAGAGAGCCAATTGGCTGTCGAGGCAAAAAATCATTTTGGTATAAAGTGCCACGATTGGGAGGGTGAGGGCATTGAGTATAAAGGCGACTGCTATCGCAAGTATGACAACGAGCAACAGTCGTACCAAGACCACTCGTCGTTTCTGTTGCGCTCACGCTATCAAGAGTTGTATAGCCTCGATATTACCGACTATCAAGGCTGGGCAGAGGGGCTCAAGCGACTGGGCTATGCCGAAGACCCTCAATATGCCAACAAGCTCATTTCGCTTATAGAGCGTTATGAACTCAATAAATATGTGCAAGAAGCAGTGCCCGAGGTTGAGGCAACAGTCGATGAGGTGGCAGCAGCCGATAGCACCTCTTGCGACGACGAAAAGAAAAATGCCGTCGAACGCTCGGTATATAATGCGTGGGACTTGCTCTATGTCGAGGCTCGCGAGGGCGATACATACCACACCATAGCAGTCGATATGGGTTGCACAGCCAAGGCGTTGGCAAAGTATAACGAGAAGAGTGTCGATGCTCCGTTACAAGCCGGCGAGATAGTATATCTCGAAAAGAAACATCGCAAGGCAGTAGAAGGGTGCGATGTGCACACCGTTGTCGATGGCGAGACATTTCACTCTATCTCGCAAATGTATGGTATCGAATACCGTCGTCTTGCTCGTCGAAACAGAATATTATTTACCGAAGCCGTCGAACCCGGCACAGTACTCAAGCTGCGATAAACATCGTAGCATCTACGCAACAACATAAAGCCACGGCACGCATTGTACTATTGCAACTTTTACCATAAAAAAAGTACATGTGCGCACCGTGGCTATGTTTCTAATATTCTATCACAGCATCACCTTGGCAGTAGCGCCATTTGCAAGGCGGGCTATATACACGCCACTTGGCAGGGCTGCGATGTCGATACTTGTTGTAGTAGCACCCTCGCGTATCGACTGGTGAGCTGCCACACGTCCCGTTGTGTCGTACAAGGTTATCGCATCGCCCTCGACAGCTGCCGGAAATACCGCCATCAACACATTGCCATTGCGATGTAGGGTGAGGGTTGAAAAATCTACTTTTGTTTTTTTTGTCATAGTCGTGCCAAAGTCGTATAGCGTAGCATTGTCGGGATAGGATGTTTGTGTGGGATAGTTATAATAGTATGCAAAAATGTTATAATGTCCCGCAAGTTCTGAATCCCAACGGAATACTTCTCCCGTAAAAACATCAAATGTAGAACCTATTCCTTCAATCCATATTTCGTCAAGCTTACATTCAGGTGCTCCTTCAACGAAGGGTTTTCCATGTGTTTGTACATATAGCACCTTGCGTTCTTTACCGGCTATTTGCTTATAGTCTACATCCTTGACGTAAATATATTTTTCTGCAGTAGGAGTTCCTACATCGGGATATGTGCCCCACAATACAGAGTCGCCCTTTTGCAAAGAGAAGTCGTACACAAGGCGAGAGTTTTCGCCTGTGCCAAGATACACTTTTTCGTCCTCCTCATAAATATAGCCATACTCTTTGGGCGATTGGTGCAGCCCGGTCATGCCATTGTAGAACGTTTCGTATAGCAAATGATATTGCTTTCCGTCTATTTCCTGCTTTTCGCCGATTGAGTATTGAAAAGCGCCCATTTGTACCGAGTTTAGAAAAACCCAAGCATTACCCTCTTGTACATAGGGTATGTATTCGTGCTCGGCAAACACCGATAGTGCCGAAAACAGAATAATTGTTAGTATAATTCTTTTCATAGGACCTATTGTTTTTAGATAAAAAGTTTGATTTTTATGCAAATATACAAATATTATCTATTTACATGCATAAAACCGCCACTTTTTATTTGGGTGACTTTTTCATGGAAATAAAATTTTTAGTTGGTTAAAAAATTCGATTATTCATTGGTAAACGGATTATTAAAACATCCGTTTACCAATGGGTATACATTATATAATAATATTATGAATAACTATTCGATTGTGAAGCTGCCGCCGTAGGTTGTATTATCATCGGTATACATATAGAGTGAATATGTACCTTGATAATTGGACGTTGCTATATTCATTGTGTAGTATCCGTCTGCGGTATCAATATACTCGCTCCAACGCTCACCTGTATTGTCATTTGTAACTACAGTATATAATGTGCCGATGTTGCCGTAGAAGTCAAACTCTATCGTACCATTATTATAGGTGGCAGAAATAGGAGTGAGGCTTCTCTCGTCATTGCCGGGTATTTTTACAACAACGATGGGTTGTAAATTATCGTCCACGTCGGTAGAGTCGGTAGCAGGGAAGGGGTAGAATATAAAATCACCACTTTTGCTTCCTGTGCATACCATTGCCGAGAGAACAAAGCTTACTAATACCAATGCAAAAAAGATTTTTGAAATAGGAGTTCTCATAACAATTAAAATTTAAAAGTTCATGTGCCAAAATTATTATGAAAACTACGCTTGTCCAAAAATATCGTCGAAAATAATCTTACAAATGATTTTGTAATAGATTGATAAACAGTCAATTGCAAAAGACATCTTTGAAAAAATCTTACAAAAATGCGATGTGTGTGCAAGTGGTTGATAATCAGCTATATACAATCCTTCTTGATTAATGTGTTGATTATGCGGTTATTACGCGACTACGGTATATGCTGCAATAGTATATTGCTAATGTCGGTGGGTAATTCGTTAATGCAGTTTTTGATGCGCGACTTGCGCGTATATATGTTTTGTATAGATGTTCCCATTATGACACTTATCGACTTGGCAGAGAATCCGGCATAGATATACATCAGTAGCTGAAAGTCTTTCTCTTTGAAGTGGGTAATATGCTTGCGAGCCAAGGTCATGGCATTATTGCGGTATTTATTGATAATGCCTTCCAGTTCGGCATGCAGATGGGCGTCTGAATTTAATAGTTTGATATTCTGATATAATTGCTTGTATATGTACTTCTCTTCTTGTGGCATATCTTGACACTCGTAGTAGGCAGCGCATTGTTCGTCGAGTGCTTTGTATAATTGTGAGAAGAGTATGTTTATCTGTGACGACATCTCGTCGATATAGTCGGTTTTGTTGGTAATAGCTTGCTTGAGATCGTGAACGGCATTGATGTAGTGAGCCAATGCCGCTTCTTTGGCGGCACTATAGTGCCTGAAGGCGATAATGCCAATAACTATTATAAGTATGGCTATAATCGTAGCCAGCAACAGCAATAATTGGCGTTGTTGGCTGTTCTTGTATTGAGCCGATTTTGTTTCGGCTAATTGGCTATAATAATCGCGTTGTGCTGTAATGAGAGGCTGTTGCAGTTTGACACGCACAATAGAGTCTTGAATGAAATATAGCTTTTCTAATGCAAGGAAGGCTTGCTTAAAGTTTTGTTGCGCTTTCTCTGTCAAATACTTGTTGTAATGAGTATCTATTGTATCGTTGAGGGTTGACGATAGGTGAAAAGCTTGTTGCAAGCAGTGATTGGCACTATTGAAATTGCTCTTGGAGCGATGCAGGTTGGCTTGAGCGATGTAATAGTGTGTATTGTGTGGATATTTGTTGCAGTAGTGCGAGTTGAGCAGGCTGTCGAGCGCTGCATAATTATTCTCGTAAATATATAAGTCGGTCAGCAATGTTATTGCTTCGTTGCATTTGTCGGTATTCCCGAGCATTTCGTACCCTTTTATAGCCTCAAAGATATATTGTGCAGCTGTGTCATTTTGTTGCATGGCGAGGTGGGTATTTCCTATATTAAACAATGCATGTGGAATGTGTGTGGTTACATTGCCATGCAAGTAGTATTGATGCGACGTGACATAGGCATCGAGAGCTTTTGTGAAATCGTATGAGGTGAGATATAAATGTCCGAAGTATGTGTATAGCAATCCCTTGGCGTAGTTGTTGTCAATATCGTTTATAAGTTGCTCGGCATGGGTAAAAGCTTGTAGAGCTTCATGGTATTTGTGAGCGTTTTGTAGCACACGACCTTGATAGTAGTATGCGAGAAATTGCGATTGAGCGTGCTTGGAGTGCCTGTAGTATTTGACTGCAATGTTGATGAGCGAGTCGTTTGTTTCGTCAATAAAGCATTTGTCCTTGGCTTGTGTGAGGAGTAGGGCATAACGAGCATTGTCGGCACGCGACAGCCGGCGCGAGTCGATGGCTTGCAGCATTGTCAAAGCCGAGTCGGGGCGGAGGGGCATAACCGCCTCGATGGTAGACAGCTCTGTGTCGATCGACACAGATGTGCATGCGCATAGGGCTGTGAGCAAGATGTATAGTAAGCAGATTTTCTTCATACCGGTGCACTACTTCACAAAAGTAGCAATTATATGCAATAGAACCATTATTGTGATAAATATTTTTTGAAAACAGGTTTCCTTGTTCAATGATTAGAGATTAGAGTTTAGTGCTTAGAGAGGTGGCACGATTTTTACAACGCACCGCCGGTGCATCCCTACGCTATAAACTCTCAACTCTCAGCTCTCAGCTTTCTTCTCCCCTATAACACAAAAGAGGGTGCATCAGTAATTGTGATGCACCCTCTTGTTATCTGTTAAGATTGTTTCTTATTGAGTGATTCTCTCAAGCCACTTGAGCATACCGAGCATTACAGCCATTGAGATGAGGCAGAAGCCGGCAAATACAGCCCAGCACATCCATTGTTGGGGGAATGTATTGAGCATTGTAACACCGAGGGCGATGAAGAGGTTGCCGATAGCGGTAGCCGACAACCACAGACCTTGGCATATACCTTGCAAGTGCTTGGGTGCAATCTTCGACACGAATGACAATCCGAGGGGTGAGATGAACAGCTCGGCTACGGTGAGGAAGAAGTAGGTGAGGATGAGCACTGCGGGGCTCGACTTCATGGCAACCTTGGCTGCATCGGTTAAGCTCTTGAACTCTTCGCCCGAGGGATAGCCTTGTACCATAGCGATGATGGTGAGGAAGATGTATGCGCATGCTGCGATGAACATACCGATGGCAATCTTACGGGGTGTTGAAATCTCTTTGTTGCGTTTGGCAAGTGAGCCGAAAATCCACATGATAATGGGTGTCAACACGATTACGAAGAAGGGGTTGATGCATTGCCATATTTCGGGTGCAATAGAGTCGGTGGCAACGAAGTCGCGTGCAAATACCGAGAGTGATTGACCGTTTTGGTGGAATGAGAACCAGAAGAATACGGCTACACCGAGTACTGCAAAGAGAGCGTAGAGACGTTGTTTGATTTCTTTTGCATCGGCTGCTTTCTCTTCGGCTGATACTTCAACGGCTTTTTTCTCTTTCTTAACGGGAGTGGGCAACGATTTCATCACGAGCATGAAGATGGTGAGTGAAATGAGCATTGCAGCTACCGAAGCGATGAATGAGAGGTGCACGCCTGTGTTGAATGTCTCGAGGTAGTTGGCACAGAATGTAGCATCGACAGCACCTGTGTGCCCTACTTGGGCAGCGAGGCTGTTGAGGTTTTCCATATCTGTAGCCGACATGCTACCGGCGTTGTCGTTATACATGTGGCACAAGCGAGGTAGGTCTGAGTTGTAGAGCAAGCCTTTGGTCTTCAACCAGAACTCTCTCAACAAAGGAGCTACGAAGGGAGCGATAACACCACCGATGTTGATGAATACGTAGAAGATTTGGAAACCGCTATCGCGTTTCGATTTTGCCAAAGCCAATGCTTCGGGACCCTTCTTGGCAGCTTCTGCCTCGAAGTTGTCGTACATCTGACCGACGATGGCTTGCAAGTTGCCTTTGAAAAGACCGTTACCAAATGCGATGATGAGCAAGGCGATGCAAGTGAATACGAGTACCCAAGAGATACCGCCTGTGTTCTCGGCAAAAACGGGGATTGACAAGAGGATGTAACCTATTGCCATGCACAACAAGCCCGAGATGATTGTGCCTTTGTATTTTTGAGTTTTATCGGCAATCATACCGCCGGGGAGACTCAAAACGTAAATCAAGAAATAAAATACTGCGTAAATCCAGCCGGCAGCATCGTCGCTGATACCAAATTTAGAGCAGAGGAAGAGCAACAGAACCGCGTTCATGATGTAGTAACCAAAACGCTCACCCATGTTGGCAAGAGCTGCCGAGATAAGACCTTTGGGGTGTTCTTTACGAGCCTTCAGTACATAGAATACCAAGAAAGGTATTACTACCACCAATACGGCAATCAAAATAAGAGATTGTGACATAAGTGTTTTTTTTAAGATTAGGTAATTATTTGATTTAGTTTGTATTCCAATTGTGCGCAAAGATAGGCTGTTTATGTGGTTTTTCCTATTTTTCGCGCTTATTTCTCTCTCATAAAAATGTTAATAGGTGTTCCTGTGTAGCACCAATTCTCGCGTATCTTGTTCTCGAGATAGCGTTTGTATGGTTCTTTGACCCATTGAGGCAGGTTGCAGAAGAAGATAAACGAGGGTATCTGTGCCTCCTTGAGCATGGTGATGTATTTTATCTTTACATACTTGCCCTTGGTTGCAGGTGGCGGATATGCCTCGATGGCTGCCAACATCACTTCGTTGAGTTTGGATGTGGGTACGAGGCGCTTGCGGTTTTTATATACCTCTACTGCTGTCTCAAGCACCTTGAAGATGCGTTGTTTGGTGAGTGCCGAGGTGTATATGATGGGGAAGTCGGTAAAGGGTGCCAAGCGCTCGCGTATGGCGTTCTCGAAGGTCTTGATGGCGGCATTTGACTTGTCCTCGACAAGGTCCCATTTGTTTACACACACTACGATGCCTTTGCGGTTTTTCTGTATGAGCGAGAAGATGTTGAGGTCTTGTCCCTCGATACCGCGTGTGGCATCAATCATCAAGATACATACATCGGAGTTCTCGATGGCGCGTATCGAGCGTATGACCGAGTAGTACTCGAGGTCTTCGGTTACCTTGCCTTTCTTGCGTATGCCGGCAGTGTCGACCAGGTAGAAGTCGAAGCCAAACTTGTTGTATCGGGTGTATATCGAGTCGCGGGTTGTTCCGGCTATATTGGTTACGATGTTGCGCTCTTCACCGATAAAGGCGTTGATAATAGACGATTTTCCGGCGTTGGGTCGTCCTACAACGGCAAATCGGGGTATCTCTACTTCTATCTCCTCTTCATACTCTTTCGAGAATTTGCTCACAATCTCGTCGAGCAACTCGCCTGTACCGCTACCGCTTATTGCCGACACGCAGAAGGGGTCGCCCAGACCGAATGCGTAGAACTCTGCCGAGTTGTATATCCATTGGTTCGAGTCGGCTTTGTTGGCAACGAGTATGATGGGTTTCTTGGCGCGGCGCAAGATGCTTGCCACGTGATCGTCGAGGTCGGTCGCACCATTTATGGCATCTACTACAAACAAGATGACGTCTGCCTCGTCGATGGCGATGGAAACTTGTTTGTTTATCTCTTCTTCAAAGATGTCTTCTGAGTTGACTACCCAACCACCGGTGTCGATAATCGAGAACTCACGACCTCCCCATTCAACCTTGCCATACTGGCGGTCGCGGGTGGTACCGGCTGTTTCGTTGACAATGGCTTGACGCGATTGGGTGAGTCGGTTGAAGAGTGTCGATTTGCCCACGTTGGGTCGTCCTACAACGGCTACTATGTTTCCCATATTTTTCTATTATTTGGGTGTTTATTAATCGTTTACATATCCAAAGTTGCGCAACTTGTTCTCGCGGTTGCGCCAGTCTTTCTCTACCTTGACATAGAGTTGCAGATATACTTGCTTGTCGAAGAAAGCCTCGATGTCTTTTCGTGCCAACGAGCCAACACGCTTGATGGCTGTGCCACCCTTGCCAATGATGATGCCTTTCTGCGAGTCGCGCTCGACGTATATTACTGCCGATATATCTATGCGTTTGTCGCTCTCTTTGAACAGCTCGACTGCCACCTCGCAGGCATAAGGTATCTCTTTGTCGTAGGTGAGGAGTATCTTCTCGCGGATGATTTCGTTGACAAAGAAGCGTGCCGGCTTGTCGGTAAGGGCATCTTTGTCAAAGAAGGGTGGTGAGGGGGGCAGGAGCTCTTGTATGCGCTTGAGCAGGTTGTCAATGTTAAATCGCAACATGGCTGAGATGGGTATTATCTCGGCTTGTGGTAGCAACTCTTTCCACTTGTCGACGAGGGCTTCCAGCTCGGCTTGCCCCTTGAGCAAGTCTATCTTATTGATGATGACGATAACCGGAATATTGCCTTGTGCCACGCGCTCAAGAAAGTCGGCATTCTTGTCGGGGGTCTCGACGGTATCGGTAACGTATAGCAATACATCGGCATCAACAAGTGCCGATTGCGAGAACCCGAGCATCGACTCTTGCAGCTTGTAGTTGGGCTTGAGTACTCCGGGGGTGTCGGAGTATACAATCTGCATGTCGTCGGTGTTGACGATACCCATGATGCGGTGGCGTGTGGTTTGCGCCTTTGATGTAATGATAGAAATGCGCTCGCCCACAAGCGAGTTCATCAAGGTCGATTTGCCTACATTGGGGTTTCCTACGATATTTACAAATCCGGATTTATGCATAGTACTCTATTTTGTTGCAAAAATAGGAAAAAGTGAGCACAAAGTCAATTTAAAATCGTATAAAACAACAAAAACGCACTCCTTATTATGAGAGTGCGTTTCTATTGTTGGTGTGTTGTATTTGTTATTTTGCGTCGTAAGCCCAAGTGAGGTAGACAGCTCCCCAAGAAAATCCTGCACCAAAAGCGGTGAGTATAAACTTGTCGCCTTTCTTGAATTTGTGCTCAAACTCGGCAAGGCATAGCGGGATAGATGCGGCACTTGTATTGCCATAGTGCTCGATGTTTATCAACAACTTCTCGGCGGGGATGTTGAAGCGCTCGGCAATGGCCTCGATGATGCGAAGGTTGGCTTGGTGGGGCACAACGTAGTTGATATCGTCGATGGTGAGGTTGTTGCGGTGCATAACATCGTCCGACGACGAAATCATATCGGCAACGGCATGCTTAAACACGAAGCGACCGTCTTGGTATACATAGTGCTCGCCTTTGTCGATAGTGGTGTGCGAAGCAGGACGTACCGAGCCGCCACCTGTCATGACGAGGTGAGGCAGACCTATACCGTCGGTGTGGAATACCGAGTCCATTACGCCAACCTCTTCTTCGGTGGGCTCAAGCAGTACGCAAGCAGCAGCATCGCCAAAGAGGGGGCATGTGTTGCGGTCTTTGTAGTTGACCATCGACGACATTTTCTCGGCTGCCATTACCACAACTTTCTTATACAAGCCTGCTTGTATGTACGCGGCACCGGCTTGCAATGCTACCAAGAAACCGGCACATGCGGCTTGTATGTCGTATCCGTATGTTGTTTTGATACCGGCTTTTTCGGCAATGATAGAAGCCGTCGAGGGGAAGCGATAGTCGGGGTTGGATGTTGCGCATATAACGACCTCGATTTCTTTGGGGTCTACGCCTGTTTTTTCTATAAGCGATTTCAACGCGCGAGCACCTAAATCTGACGAACCTGTTCCTTCTTCACGAAGTATTCTTCTTTCCTTAATACCTACACGAGTGGTAATCCATTCATCGCTTGTGTCTACCATCTGTGCCAACTCTTCGTTGGTGAGGATGTCGTCGGGCACGTACGATGCGATACCTGTAATTTTTGCTCTGAGCATGATGAATTATTTTGTTAGTTGAAAAAAATAATTGATTTTTGCAACTATTAGTATTAATAAGAAAAATGCCCTAAAATGTTTTAGGGCATTAGCCTTTGCTGAGTCTTAAGATTAGACAGCAGCTTCTTTTTCGATAGCCAACTTACCACGGTAGTAACCGCATTCGCCGCATACTGTGTGGTAAACATGCCATGCACCGCAATTGGGGCAAATGGCCAATGTGGGGGCTACAGCCTTGTCGTGAGTTCTTCTCTTGGCTGTTCTTGTCTTTGACTGTTTTCTTTTAGGATGTGCCATTTTACTATATATTTAATTATTATCTTTTCAATTTTTTGAGCGCATCCCAACGTGGGTCGGTGGGTTGTTCCTCGTCTTGCGAGGTGGCATCGTCGGCATATTCGGGTATATCGTCTATATCCTCATCGTCGTCAATGCGCTTTGCGCTCATCTTTTGCAACCGCTCGCTCATCTCTTTGTTGCATTTGCCATAGGGGTGCACATGCTTGATAGGGATGGTGAGTGCGATAAATTCATAAAGAAACCACGCGATGTTCAACTCTCCGTCGTTCTCGGGGATGGTGAGCATGTTGTCGCTTTCCTCTATGTAATCGTGTCCCAGCTTGATAAAAAGTTCTTCATCGGTGTCGATGATGTGCTCCATATCGTCAAGACAACGGTCGCAGGGGATGTATATTACGCCCGAAAGGTGGAATTTCAGTTCAAAAACTGTTGCAGTACGCTTCACGTCGAGTGCAACATCTACCTTTCCGCGTTGTACTTCGGGTCCATCTATGTTGGTAAAGAACTCGTTGTCGAGCCTATACTCAAATGCCTCAGAGTGTCCTATAGGCATGGTTTTGAGCGATAGTTTATATTCTGTAAACTTTCCCAAGGCTGATACATCATTAAAAAACTGCGCAAAGGTAAGAAAAATAATCGGTATTTGTCAACCCTTTGCCAAGATATTTATTGGATATTCTGAAAATTAAAATTCGTTTTTGTACTATATGATGGTGCTGTGGGTGGTTGTGTGGTGCTTTAATAATCTATATAACAATGTGATTGAGTCGCATTTTATTCAAATTTTTATGGGCACATTTAGGGCTAATTTTTTTATAGAAACAATTTTGTGCGCCAAAAGTTCACGCCAAAGTGTGAAATGTTGTTAAAAGTGGCAAAATTGCCGTAGCCATAAAAAAACGAGAGGATGACTCGTTCCAGAGCCATCCTCTTCGCTATGCGGTTTTGCTATTAGAGAGCTTTACCTGCGCTACCGAGAACGTTGACAAGTTTGTGCTTGTAGAGTTCTTTGAGCGAGTCGCGAGCCGGACCGAGGTATTTGCGGGGGTCGAACTCGGCGGGCTTGTTGGCAAATACTTCGCGAACAGCAGCAGTCATAGCCAAGCGACCGTCTGAGTCGATGTTGATCTTACATACCGACGATGTTGCTGCGCGACGGAGTTGCTCCTCGGGAATACCGATTGCGTCTTTCAATGCGCCACCATATTTGTTGATGATAGCCACCTTGTCTTGGGGTACGCTTGAAGAGCCGTGCAATACGATGGGGAAGCCGGGGATGCGTTTCTCAATCTCTTCGAGGATGTCGAAGCGTAGAGGGGGAGGAACGAGGATGCCGTCTTCGTTGCGAGTGCATTGCTCGGGTTTGAACTTGTTGGCACCGTGTGAAGTACCGATTGAGATAGCGAGTGAGTCAACGCCTGTTTTGGCGAGGAAGTCTTCTACCTCTTCGGGACGAGTGTATGTGTGGTGCTCGGCGCAAACGTCGTCTTCAACACCTGCCAATACGCCCAGCTCACCTTCTACGGTTACGTCGTATTTGTGTGCATACTCAACAACGCGACGAGTGAGTTCTACGTTGTCGTCGTATGAGTGGTGCGAACCGTCGATCATTACCGACGAGAAGCCCATGTCAACGCATGATTTGCAAAGCTCGAATGTATCACCGTGGTCGAGGTGCAATGCGATGGGTACTGCGCAACCAAGCTCTTTGGCATATTCAACAGCTCCTTGTGCCATGTAGCGGAGGAGTGTTTGGTTGGCATACTTACGTGCACCACTCGATACTTGAAGGATAACGGGCGATTGGCACTCTACTGCAGCTTGGATGATTGCTTGCATTTGCTCCATGTTGTTGAAGTTGAAAGCAGCGATAGCATATTTGCCATCCATAGCTTTACGGAACATCTCGCGGGTGTTCACTAAACCTAAATCTTTGTAACTTACCATTTTTATATAAATTAGTTGAAAAATGTTCGATGCGCAAAGGTACTAAAAAAACTGACGTGGCGATGCTTTTGTGGTAAAGATTTGTGTCGTTGTTGGGTATATGCGACTATTTATTTCCATTTTTTGCCGTTCCACTGCAATTTTATGTTGGGGCGTATGTACGATGTTATGCGTTCTCGACTCTCTTTGTCGAGTGTCTGCATAAACGACGGTAGGGCTGTTATGTCGTTTGTGCTGTCGTTTATTATATATTGTATAGTGGGTATGATGATGCTTTTTCTGATGTCTTGCTTGTCGTAGGTCGATGTATCTGTTGCCGACACAAAGTCTTCGACCTTGGGTAGTTTGAGGTATTTCTTCAGCGGTATTGTTTTCCATGCCTCATTGTATAGCACTATATGGCTGTTGGGGGCAGGACCTTCGACGGTTGTTACAATGGCATAGATGGTTTTCTTCTTGTGTTTAATACATTTTATTTGCATCGTGCTTGCCTTGGAGGTGCGCAGTAGCAGATAGGTGTCGTTCATCGTAATGAGTTGTGCGGTGTCGCCCAAGAGGGTGGGGGCTGTGGCTTTCATGCCGGCGCGGTATAGGTCTATCATATCAAGCCGAGCGATGCTGTCGATGGTGGGCTGCATGCTCTTTGGCATCTCGCACCACACGTCGGCTGCAGTTTGTGCCTGTGTGGTGGTACATAACCAACACGCGTATATACAAAGTATAATATAAATGTATTTTTTCATTTTATATAGTCTGTTATTGATGAGCAAAAGTAATGATTGTTGCAAGAACATGCAACTATTTTGATAATGTTGTTTTTTATCCAATTGATTTTAAATGTTGCTGTTTTGTATCCTTATGATGCTACACACCCCTACGATGGTCAAAGTTTCTCTTGGGATGAAAGTAAGCCGAAACCCCTATTTCGTTTAAGAATAAAGAGGTAATAGCAGCCGGTAAAATCGAGGTATACAACCTTGCCGGTGTGTTGGTATCGGAAGGTGTCGATAGTGTGTCGCTTGCCGGAAAGGCGCAAGGTATCTATATTGTGCGATGTGGCAATAATGTAATGAAGATTGTATTGCGATAAGCAATAACCAGATAAACGTAGGGCGGTATGTCATTGGTTGAACATACCGCCCTTGTTATATATATCGTTGTTTTCTCTATCGAGTGCCCAAGTATAGGAACAACATGCCGAGTAGCATCAACACGAGGTCGACAGTTTTGCTCTTTTTGTAGAAGCATCCTTGAAAAATAATGGATATAGACTAATACGGTCTGTCTATTTGCAAAATTTCTAAAGGGATATTGGTCAATTTTGATGCTATGATGGGGTATGTGCTGTAGTAACAGCCATATATTTTTGTTGTGCGTGAGAGTATCCACATCTCCTTTACTGCCTCTTTCATTCCGTTAAGACTGTTTCTGTTGCAATCGGTATGGATGGTTAATATCCTATTGCCGAAGATTTGTTTGAGCTCTTCTTTGGTCTTTTCATCGTCCGATGCGATGTAGAACTTGGTATCGGCACATTTCTCAATCTCTTTATGCATAGCATCTATAAAGAGTGGTAGCGGCGACTTCTCTATAGACATAACATTGTCGGTGCGGCGAATGTGTATGCCAATGGTAGTCGGCGAAAAATTTTTTGCTACAAAATTATCTACGGCAGTGAGAATGTCGGGTTGAGGAATGAAATTTTTTGATAGAGAGGAGTAGTAATCTCCAAATTCGTAGCAACTCTCTATAAATACTCGCTTGCTGTTTCTGATGCAATCTTTCAGAGTGTCATTACCGCGCAGTTCGATAAACCTCGAAGGATAAATGTATGTGTCGAATTTGAGGTGTCTTGTGATACCGGGCAGCCACAGATTGTGCTTGCGTGGCGATTGGTATATAAATCGGTCTGTGAAGCTGCCTGTTTTGATTGTAATGCCTTGTGAATTAGCTAATTGGGGGGGGGTAAATAGGTCGTCGTAAGCTGCATTGAGTTCGGGGTTTTTGAACCATGTAACAACGAGTGGACGATTGATGGTTTGGGCAAATTCGATAGCTGCATTCAGAGCTCTCATTCTGTTTGCCAATCCTCCATAAGGTGTTAAGTGTATCATATTATAAAATTTAGGTATTGCAAATATACAACAAAATTGCCACACCTCACATTCGATTTGTTTACTATCGTGTTCCCAAGTATAGGAACAACATACCGAGTAGTACCAACACGAGGTCGACAGCTTTGCTCTTGATGTTCTTCTCGCGGAAGATGATAGCTCCAGCAGTGAAGCTCACGACCACACTGCTGCGGCGTACCATCGACACAATAGAAATCATAGAGTCGGGGTAGCTGAGTGCGTAGAAGTAGACAAAATCGGCGCAAACGAGAAATAGTGAAATGAAAAATATACTCTTGCGCCATACAAAGGGTGTCGTGTGGCGACGTTTGGGATACCATAGCAGGAGGGCGATAATGAGCATGAGAGCCAGTTGGTAGTAGGAGTACCATACAAGTACCGTCATGCGGTGAAACCCATGCGACATCAAGTACTTGTCGTATAGTCCGCTCATCGCACCCGTAATGGTGGCAAGTACGATAAAAATAATCCAGATGTTATGGCTGAAGTTGATGCCCTCTTTCTTGCCCGAAATGGAGAGTAGTATGAATGCTACGATAGCTATACACACACCTATCCATTGGTACAGATTGAGTGCTTCGCCAAAGATTATCATGGCACCCACAAGGGTGAGTATGGGTTGTGAAGCCTTGATAGGAGCTGCTATCGTGATGGGTAGATGCTTGGTGGCAAAATAGGCAAACAGCCACGATGACAATACGATGCACGACTTGAGGAATATATACAAGTGTGTGCGTAGGTCGGCGGGTGGCACGTAGAAGATGGTGTCGCGCATGGCATCGGGCGCTACCGTCGACAAGATAATAAGGGGCGAAAAGAGCAGTGAGCAGAAGAGCGTGTTGAGCAGCAGTACCGGAATGACGGCATTGTTTGAGAGGGCTGCTTTCTTACAGGTGTCGTATGCTCCAAGCAGCAGTGCCGATAGGAATGCCAATGATAGCCACATACTCTATTATATATTCTCAATTATACGTTGAATATATCCTCGGGGTAACTTACGTCGTGCAAGAATAGTGCTTTGCCGGGCATAGATGTGCCGGCAAGCCCGCGGTTTTTGCCTTCGATGATAGCACAAAAGTCATCGACTGTAATTTTGTGGCGACCTACCTCGATGAGTGTGCCTACAATGGCGCGTACCATGTTGCGCAAGAAACGGTCGGCGGTGATGGTAAAGGTGTAGCCTTCTCCCTCTTTCTCCCAGCGGGCATGTGTGATGCGGCAGTTGTTGGTCTTGACGTCGGTGTGCAGCTTGCTGAACGAGGTGAAGTCGATGTAGCTATATAACTTTTCGGCAGCTGTGTTCATTGCCTCAAAATCGAGTGTTCCGCGGTATCGCCAAGCATATCGCTCGGCAAAGGGCGACTTGTGGTCGATGATATAATACTTGTAGGTGCGCGATGTTGCATCGAACCGAGCGTGAGCCTCACTCGTTACCGGTACGCAGCGATATACTGCTATATCGGGCGGTAGCAAGCGGTTGAGGCGGTCGGCAAAAGTTGCGGGCTCGGGTAGGGCTGTGTCGGTGTCGAAGTGAGCCACCATCACGCGGGCGTTGACCCCGGTGTCGGTGCGCCCTGCTCCTGTTACCGGTGTGGGCTGTCGCAACAGTGTCTGCATCGCCTCTTCAAGACATTGCTGCACGGTTATGGCATTGGGTTGTATCTGCCACCCGTGGTAGTTTGTGCCGTCGTATGCAAAGTAGAGAAAGTAACGCACGATTGTAGTCTGTTGGGGTTGAGTGTATAAAAGAAGTTAGTCCTACGGTCACTTATCGACAGAGGGACTAACTTGCTATGTTTTGTTCTTTTAATCGCGTTCGAGGTAGGTGTAGCCGTAAAGTCCCGAGCGATAGTTAGAGAGAAATTCGCGTCCCTCCTCGGCTGTAATGATACCGGCTTTCATAGAGGCGGTAGCCCAAGTCTCTACGCTGCGCACAAGTTTCTTGGGAGAGAATTGCACGTAGTCGAGTACCTCGGCAACGGTTTCTCCATCAATGATTTGGTCTATCTCGTAGCGGTCTTTGTAAACGCTGATGTGTACTGCATTGGTGTCGCCAAAGAGGTTGTGCATATCGCCCAAAATCTCTTGATAAGCACCCACCAAAAATACACCTATATAGTAGGGCTCTTTGCCTACGCAGTGTACCGGCAGCGATGCCGAGGCGCCATTGCTCGATATGAAATTGGCAATCTTGCCGTCCGAGTCGCAGGTGATGTCTTGCAGTGTTGCAGTGCGATCGGGGCGCTCGTCGAGGCGACCTATGGGCATGATGGGGAATACTTGGTCTATCGCCCAAGAGTCGGGTAACGATTGGAACAGAGAGAAGTTACAGAAGTATTTGTCGGGCAACATGCGTTGTATCTTGCGCAACTCCTCGGGAGCATGTTTCATATCCAATGCCATCTGATTTACTTCGCGTGCAATCGACCAGAACAACTTCTCGATCTGTGCGCGAGTATTCAAATCGAGCAGTCCGAGGCTGAAGAGGTCGAGTGCCTCCTCACGAATTTGCAGGGCATCGTGCCAGCTCTCAAGCAGGCGCGGAGAGTTCATGTTATCCCATATATTGTATAGCTCACGAGCCAACTCATGTGCATTCTCGTCGAGCTCCTCCTTGTCGTCCCAGATGGGGAGCGATGTCGTCTCAAGAGCCTCGAAGATAAGTACCGAGTGGTGAGCGGTGAGTGAACGACCGCTCTCGGTAATGATGTTGGGCTGTGGCAGATTGTTTTTGTTGCAAACATCGACAAGTGTCGACACCGAGTCATTGACATACTCTTGTATAGAGTAGTTCATGCTGCTCTCGCTCGACGATGAGCGTGTGCCGTCGTAGTCGACACCAAGACCGCCACCTATATCGACAAACTCGATGTTGAAGCCCATGCGTTGCAGTTGTACGTAGAACTGCGATGCCTCGCGCAATGCATTTTTGATGCGACGTATCTTGGTGATTTGGCTACCGATGTGGAAGTGTATAAAGCGCAAGCAATCGGTCATCTTGCGTGAACGCAAGAAGTCGAGTGCCTCGAGCAATTCGCTCGAGTTAAGACCAAACTTACTACCGTCGCCACCCGATTCTTCCCACTTGCCGCTACCGGCGCTTGCGAGTTTGATGCGGATACCGATGTTGGGTTGTACCTTAAATCGTTTGGCTATTTCGGCAATATTCTTCAGCTCGTTGAGTTTCTCGACAACGAGGAAGATGCGACGACCCATCTTCTGGGCTAACAGTGCCAATTCGATATAAGCCTCGTCTTTGTAGCCGTTGCAGATGATGAGCGAGTTTTTGTCGGTGTTGATAGCCAACACTGCATGCAACTCGGGCTTTGAACCTGCCTCAAGACCTATGTTGAACTTCTTACCGTGGCTTACAATCTCCTCGACAACCGGTCGCATTTGGTTGACTTTGATAGGATAAATGATAAAGTTCTGCGCGTTGTAGCCATACTCCTCGGCAGCTTGTCTGAAGCAGTTTGATATCTTCTCGATACGATTGTCAAGAATATCGGGGAAACGAACAAGCACAGGAGCTGTTACATCACGAAGTTGTAGCTCGTCCATCAACTCGCGCAAGTCAACCGAAGCATGACCTTCGCGAGGCGTAACTTGTACATGACCTTTATCGTTGATAGAAAAATACTTCAAGCCCCAACCATGAATGTTGTAGAGCTCGGCAGAGTCATCTATACGCCATCTTCTCATTTCGTCAAAAAGCCTATTTATGGTTAGTAAATCTTATTTTTATACATAAATCATGCAAAAATACGCAATAAAAATTAAAAACAAGGCGATAAGGTGCAGAAAGTTGCAAAAGCCCGGCGCATCTTCTTTTTATAGGTCGATGGCGTATCGTGTGTGTCAGCCTAAAAATAGGTGCTCAATGCAGATTTTTAACCCTATAAGGATGAGTATTACACCACCTACGATGCCGGCGCCTTTTTTCATATAAGTGCCTATTTTCTTGCCAATATATATGCCTGCCATCGAAAATATAAAAGTGGTAATGCCTATTACGACAGCCGATTGCAGCAGGTCGACATTGAGGAACGATAGCGATATGCCCACTGCCATAGCGTCGATGCTGGTGGCAAGCCCCAAGCTCATGGCTGTGCGTGTGCAGCAGGGGTCAAATTGTTGCTCTTCTTCTTTTTGCAAAGCCTCGTATATCATTCTGCCGCCCAAATAGGTCAACAAGCCCAATGCAATCCAATGGTCGAATGCTGTGATATAGTTGCGAAAACCTACACCAAGCAACCATCCGAGAACGGGCATGAGGGCTTGAAAGGCTGCCATGATGAATGCAAACTTGCAGGCGCGTTTGGTGTGGAATGGCTTCATTAACGCACCGCTTGTGAGTGATACCGCAAAACTATCCATGCTCAATCCTATGGCGAGAATAATAAGCGAGAAGAGTGTCATTGTGTTGTTTGCTAAGTGTTTATATAAAAATCAAAAACGGGAGAACGCAGCTCTTGGAGCCTTGTCTCCCGTCATCACACACACATAACACACAATCTTATAACCATTGAGGCGAAAGAAAGTTCATCGACGTGTGCACTTTTTTACGTCGGGCTATGGTGTGATGAAGGGTCGCTTTAAAATTTCTGTATATCGACGAGGTGTTTGTAATAACCATTCATGGCTATCAACTCGTCGTGTTTGCCTCGTTCTACAATTTCGCCATCGCGCATCACGCAGATGAGATCGGCATCCTTGATCGTAGACAAGCGGTGGGCAACAACCAATGTCGTGCGGTTCTTCATGAGGTTTTCGAGAGCCTCTTGTACAAGACGTTCCGACTCGGTGTCGAGCGCCGATGTTGCCTCGTCAAGAATGAGTATTGGCGGATTTTTCAAGATAGCGCGTGCTATACTGATGCGCTGACGTTGTCCGCCCGACAATCGGCAACCGCGGTCGCCGATGTTGGTGTCGTAGCCGTTCTCGGTCTCCATGATAAAGTCGTGAGCATTGGCTATGCGTGCCGCAGCAATTACTTGCTCCTTGGTGGCATTGTTTACACCAAATGTTATGTTGTTGTAGAATGAGTCGTTGAAGAGTATTGCCTCTTGGTTTACGTTGCCCATCAGCTCGCGCAGGTCGTGCACCTTGAGGTCTTTGATGTTGATACCGTCGATGTAGATACCTCCCTCGTTGACATCGTAGAAGCGTGGTAGCAAGTCGGCCATCGTGGTCTTGCCCGAGCCCGATTGTCCAACGAGTGCTACGGTGTCGCCACGTTTTATGTTGAGTGAAACGTTCTTGATGACATAGTCGCTCTTGTATTTGAATGAAACGTTGCGATACTCGATACCCTGTTTCAGGTCGGTAAGCTCTACGGGTTTTTCGGGGTCTTTGATGTCGTTGGGGGTAGAGAGCAACTTGTCTACACGCTCCATCGCTGCCAAGCCTCGTTGTATGGTATACATGCCTTTCGACAAGTCTTTGGCAGGATTGATAATGCTGTAAAAGACAATGAGGAAGTATATAAATTGGGCAGCATCAATATGGCTGTTGCCTGACAAGATGAGGCTGCCACCAAACCACAATACAATGGCAATGGCTGTCGTTCCCAGAAACTCGCTCATGGGGTGGGCAAGTGCTTGACGACGTGATAGTTGTGTACCGAATTTGTATAGCTGGTTGTTGATGTATGAAAATCGTTTCGATTGTTTCTGCTCGGCATTGAATGCCTTGATGATGCGCATACCGCCCAAAGTCTCTTCGAGTGTCGACGACATCATTCCCGAGCATCTCTGCAAGTCGCGTGAATTTTGTTTCAACTTACGACCTACAAAACCCATCAATGCACCGGTGAGGGGTAGCAGTACCAATATGAACAAGGTAAGTTGCCAACTGATTGTAAACATCATTACCAAGCATACCAATATCATGATAGGATTTTTAAAGAGCATCTCGAGCGATGTGAGGATTGAGTTCTCAACCTCGGCAGTATCGCCTGTCATACGAGCCATGATGTCGCCTTTGCGCTCCGATGTAAAAAATCCCATGGGGAGCGATATGACCTTGTCGTAAACAAAGTTGCGTATATCGCGCACCACGCCGGCTCGCAAGGGGATGAGGAAAAATGAGCTGAAGTAGGCGCTGCCAGTCTTCATCGCTGTTGCGATAGAGAGAAATATACCCAATATGAGCAGTGAGGTAGAAGCTCCGTATTGCTCTATTATGTTCGACATGAAATAGTAAAAGTTGTTGATGGCGACATCTTGTATGTCGCCCGAGCCCCACTCCATATAGGTGTATGTCTTTTCACCTCCTATCTTAAACAGCATCTCGAGGATGGGTATTATCAGCGCAAACGAGAAGAGTGTGAGAGCTGATGATAGTATGTTGAAAAATATGTTCAGAAAAAGATAGTTCTTGTATGGCGGAACAAAGCGGCGTATTAATATAAAAATATCCTTCATAATCGTCTGTTATTTCAGCTGCAAAGATAGCACAATAAAACAACATATATAGTTAAATTTTAGAAAAGATGCTATGTGCATGTGGTGTAAAATATCGGTGATAATGGGACTTTTAGAATAAAATGCAGGAAAATGATGATTGAAAAAATGGTGTTTTTTATAGACATTAGCAATAAAATGTGTATTTTTGCAGAATATGGGCGGTTGGCATCTGTTTGTATCTATGCTGTCGATGCTGTGTTTTTTTACCGCCGTATGTTTATTATTAACTTATACTCAAAGATATGAAACTTTTTGCCCGTATATGTTCGACAATATTCCACCCCTTCATCATACCGGTGGCAGGTATCTTCTTGTCGCTCTATTTCTCTTATATGCGCATGCTGGGTGTGGGCTACACAATCAACATATTGCTTATGATTGTATTGTTTACCATTGCCATACCGGGATTGGGCGTGTTGCTTTTGTATAAAACTCGTCGCATTACGAGTGTAGGTCTTGTCAATCGTGAGGAGCGCACGTTGCCCTATATTATCTTCTTTTTTAGCTATATTATGGGTGCTGCCTTCTTGTGGTGGGTCAATCTGCGTGGTGTGCAATTGGGATTTTTTATTGGCGGTCTCATCGCTATTATCGTCGACCTGATAGTAAATCGCTGGTGGAAAATAAGTGTGCACATGACGGCGATGGGTGGTTTTACAGGGCTTATATTTGTAATGAGTTTCTTGCAATATATCATGTATACCGAGTATATTCCTTTGTTGCAAGTCATAGCTCTGCTTGGCTCGGGAGCGTTGGGAACTTCGCGTATCATACTCAAGCGCCACACCATCGGACAAGTGTGCTGCGGTTTTATCAACGGATTTTTCTGGGTTTTCGTGGCATGCTTCCTTGCCGTTACATTGCAACTTGTACAGTAAAAAATAGATATTCATGCAACCTATTGTAAGTATTATCATGGGCAGTACTTCTGATATGCCCGTTATGGAAAAAGCAGCGCAGTTGCTTAACGATTTTGAGATTCCCTTCGAGATAAACGCCCTTTCGGCTCACCGCACTCCGGCTCAAGTAGAGGAGTTTGCTCGTGGTGCTCAGGCTCGTGGTATCAAGGTTATTATTGCTGCAGCCGGTATGGCAGCGCATTTGCCCGGTGTTATTGCTGCAATGACTCCGCTGCCTGTTATTGGTGTGCCCATTAAATCTACTCTCGAGGGTATGGATGCCTTGCTTGCTATTGTGCAGATGCCTCCGGGTATTCCTGTGGCAACGGTGGGTATCAATGCCGGCTTGAATGCCGCTATCTTGGCTACACAAATACTTGCCTCGAGCGACGAGCGTATTGCCAAATTGGTGGTAGAGTATAAAGAGGGGCTTGCCAAGAAGATTGCCAAGGCCAATGAGGAGTTGGCTCAAATCAAGTATGAGTATAAGACCAACTAAGGTTTTGTATCTTTATTGAGTAAACAAGGCTCGATAGAAGAGTTGGTGTAACATATCAAAGAATAAGGCGTTATGTACAACTATCATCGTCGTAAGACCATCGAGGTGAATATTGGCAATACCCCTATGGGTGCCGAAAATCCTATTCGCATACAATCAATGACCAATACCTCGACACTCGATGCAGTATCGAGTGTCGAACAGTGTATCGAGATAATAGAGGCTGGTGCTCACTATGTGCGACTGACGGCGCAAGGTGTGCGTGAGGCAGAAAACTTGGCAAATATACGCCAACAATTGAGTGCGCGAGGATATGCCACTCCATTGGTTGCCGATATACATTTCAATCCGCATGCTGCCGAGGTGGCAGCTGTCAATGTAGAGAAGGTGCGTATCAATCCGGGAAACTTTGTAGACCGCATCAAGACCTTCGAGCAATACAACTATACCGATGAGGAGTATGCCGTTGAGTTGCAACGTATTCGTGAGCGATTGGTGCCCTTTATCAATATTTGCAAGGAGCACAAAACCGCCATACGTATAGGTGTAAATCATGGCTCGTTGTCCGACCGCATCATGAGTCGTTATGGCGATACGCCGCAGGGCATGGTGGAGTCGTGCCTCGAATTTCTGCGTGTGTGTCGTGATGAGAACTTCAACGATATTGTTATCTCTATCAAGGCATCCAATACCGTTGTGATGGTAGAAACTGTGCGCCGATTGGTGGTTGCTATGGATGCCGAGGATATGCACTATCCCTTGCATTTGGGTGTTACCGAGGCGGGCGATAGTGAGGATGGTCGTATCAAGTCGGCAGTGGGTATAGGAACACTGCTGGCACAAGGTATAGGCGATACTATCCGAGTTTCACTCAGTGAAGACCCCAAAAACGAAGTGCCCGTAGCGTACAAACTTGTCGATTATATAACAGCGCGAGCCAATCATGCTCCTATCGAGGGTTGTTGCCCCGAGGATTTTGACTTTGTGCAGCCGACTCGTCGTTCTACTGCTCGTTGCATGAATATGGGCGACAACCAAGTGCCGGTGGTTATTGGCAGTGCATGTGGAAAACTCAAGCCCGATTATATATATGCAGGAGCTGTTGTGCCGCAACAACCGCTTGTGCCTACGATTGTCGATGCCTCGGTATATACTCCTGCCAAGGATGTGTATCCGTTGTATAGCAGCGCGCAGGTCGATGAAATGTTGCAGTCGGAAGCCGAAATTCGTTTTATCGCATTGTCATGCAACGAGGTTACCGATGCTTTTATACAACGTATCGCCAACCACAACAATATAATATTGGTGCTCACCTCTTGTCATGTCAACCCCGTAGGCGACGTGCAGGCAGCTATTCATCGTTTACAAAATGCCGGTTGTATGGCTCCTGTGGTGGTAAAGGCTGCCTATAATGAAAACTCTGCCGAGGACTTGCAGGTGAAGTCGGGTGCCGATTTGGGTGCATTGATGTTGGATGGCTATGCGCAAGGTGTGTGGCTTGAAAATCGTGGCTCGGTAGGCGCCGGAGAGTGTGTCGATTATGCCTTTGCAATACTGCAAGCGGCTCGTCTACGCACCAGCAAAACCGAGTATATATCGTGCCCGAGTTGTGGTCGCACCTTGTTCAATCTGCAACAAACCATTGCTCGTGTGAAGAGTGCTACATCGCATCTGAAGGAGTTGAAGATAGGCATCATGGGTTGTATAGTGAATGGACCCGGCGAAATGGCAGATGCCGACTATGGCTATGTGGGTTGCGGACCTCGTCGCATAGCGCTATATAAAGGTAAAAGCTGTATTGAGCGTAACATTCCGGAGGATGAGGCGGTTGAACATCTTATCAACCTTATCAAAGCCAACGGCGATTGGCACGAGGCATAATTCTGATAATGATATTGAAAACGCAAGAGGTTGTCGCAGGTATTTCTTCCGGACAACCTCTTGTTTTTTATGCTTTCTTAATCACCATTTCGCAGCGTGCGCAATCGAAGTGTAGTGCGAGTGATATGTTGTCTTGTTGCAGCGTGAGTGGTGCTGTGAGATTTTTGCCTTGAGGTGTGCGCAGGCAAGCACCGAGGTGATGGCGTATGCAATGACGTGTGCGCATCAGTTCGGCATCTTTTACCAATGACAATTCAAATGCCGGAGATGTTGTCGTTACACCGTGGTGGCGATAGAAGTCGTTGGCTATGGGGTTGGCGATGTTGGCGTGGTAGTCGACGGTTGTTGCCCCCCAGGTGGGTTGTGTCGAAACTTGTTTACGCCGGTCGCTGCGGTATGCTATACGACGTGCTCGGTCGAACCATTCGATTGCCTCTCTGCGCCATGTCGACAACTGCGATGGCGGTATGAAATAGTCTTTTGAAAGTTCTATGTGTACTTGTGTGGCTCGGTAGGGTGTGTTGCCAAGTTTGGCAAGCTCTTGTCGTTGACGGTCGGCTTGCGGTGTGCGGCTCAAGGCTTTCTCGGCATCGCAACGGTGTGTCGTGGTAGTCTTGCCGTCGGTTATGGTAATGGTATATCCCGAGGGCTGTTCGGCAAGTGTTATCTCTACCTCGATGTGTCGCTGTGCTGTGGGGCGTTGTAGAGCGGTGTCGAAGTTGTTGTCGCTGTTGCGATATAGCTTGGCACCTACCATAAATTTCTGTGCCGATGCTACGTGTAGTGTATTGCCTTCTACGCGGTTGAGGCGGAAACCTTGGAATGTGCCTTGGTTGTCGAAGTAGCATAAGCCGTCGCCGTTGTGTAGCTCGACGTTGCTTTTTACTACAAAAGAGCGGTTGTCGATAATACGCTTGATTGTTCCCACCGGCTCGCCGATAGACTTGGGTGTATCGGGTTGAATGATGGCTTCGGGGCTGCGCCCATCGAGAAAGTAGTGTGTAAATCCGCGATTGAAACTTTTGTATGGATTGGGTGTGAAAGATATTGTGGAAACGCCGTCGGATGCGCGGTAAAACTCGTTGCTGCGGCGAGCCAATATCTTGTCTATCTCTTGACGATAGTAGGCTGTTATGTTCTTGACGTAGGTAACATCTTTCAAGCGACCTTCTATCTTGAACGAAGAGGCGCCGGCATCCAGCAACTCCTCAATTCTATTGCTTTGGTTGAGATCTTTGAGAGATAGTAGGTGCTTGTCGACAGCTATTTTTCTGCCATTGCCGTCGATGAGCGTATAGGGTAGGCGACAGCATTGCGCACACTCGCCACGATTGGCGCTGCGACCGTTCAGCGCGGCACTCATATAGCATTGTCCGCTATAGCTCACGCACAATGCTCCATGCACAAACACTTCTAATGGAACGTCGGTGGCAGCCGATATGTTACTTATCTGCTGCAAGGATAGCTCGCGTGCCAATACAACTTGCGAAAAGCCTGCCTCGGCAAGGAACTTTACTTTCTCGGGGGTGCGATTGTCGCATTGCGTGCTGGCATGTAGGGCAATAGGAGGCAATTCCATATCGAGTAGCGCCATGTCCTGCACGATGAGAGCATCGACTCCGGCATGATACAACTCGTATATGATGCGACGAGCATCTTGCAACTCCTCTTTGTACAGAATGGTATTGAGTGCCACATATACGCGCGCATTATAAGTGTGGGCAAATCGACACAACTGCTCGATGTCGGCAACGGTACAGCCCGCAGCGGCACGCGCACCATAGCGAGGAGCACCTATATACACAGCATCGGCTCCGTGCAGGATAGCCTCAATACCGGTCTCGACATTCTTGGCGGGAGCCAATAATTCTATCGCTCTGCGTTGTTTCATTTGATGTGGTTGAGGTCGTATGGAGTGAGTTGATATACAAAGTAGTTGAGCCAATTGCTGAAAAGCAGATTGCCATGTGATCGCCAACGCACCACCGGCTCGTTATCGGGATTGTTGTCGCGATAGTAGTTCTGCGGTATCTCTATGGGTAGACCGCGCGAGATATCGCGACGGTACTCATTATCGAGTGTGTTGGGTGCATACTCCGAGTGTCCCATGATGTAGAACTCTCGACCATTGCGTCCCATGACAATGTGCACACCACTCTCTTGCGAATATGATAATAGCGAGAGCTCTTTTATCTGCTCTACATCCTCACGTCGTATTTCGCAATGGCGGCTGTGAGGTACGTAGAAAATATCGTCAAACCCACGGAATAGAGGGTTGCGTTCGCTACCCATCATACGATGCTCGAATACACCAAATTTCTTCTTGTCGAGCATGTACTTGGGAATGCCATATCGGTAGTATAGCGCGGCGACCCCTGCCCAACATATATATAATGTAGAGGTAACGTGTGTCTGAGCCCAATCGAATATCTCGGTCAGCTCGTTCCAGTAGTCTACTTGCTCAAAGTCGAGGTGTTCTACCGGCGCACCGGTGATAATCATGCCGTCGTAGTTCTGTGAGCGGATGTCGCTAAACTCTTTGTAAAAAGCCTCTACATGCTCTTGCGGAGTATTGCGTGATACGTGCCCCGAGGGTACAATGAGGTCGAGCTCTATTTGCAGCGGAGTGTTTGACAGAAGTCGCAGCAAGTCGGTCTCGGTAACAATCTTGAGGGGCATGAGGTTGAGCACAACAATGCGCAAAGGACGTATGTCTTGCGTATTGGCGCGATGCTCGTCCATGACAAATATATTTTCGGCTCGTAGCAGTTCTACAGCTGGTAGTGATGCCGGGATTTTTACAGGCATATCGACTGGGTTCTATTTACGTTTTGTGGTTTTTGCCGGAGTGTTCCGGGTGTTTTTGGTCGCCTTCTTTGTCGTAGCTTTGCTGCTCGCAGTTGAGGCTTTGGCTGTTGTTGTGGGGCGTTTGCTGTTGCGCACTGCACCACGTTGCCCTGCCTTGCGAGTGGGTTGTTGTTCTTCGGTGTTCTCGGCATTGCGAGGCGGTCCCCAACGATGCTTCTTGGGGCGGGCTTCACGCGGAACAAAAGCCAGGTGCTCACCGTCGATGCGTATGTTATCGCCGTCGGTAACTTTATCGCCCGGTGTAGCAAGGCGGTTGTTGATTGTTACGCGCTCATCTTCGATGAGTTTGTCGGCTTCGCGACGTGAACAGAAACCGTAGTCGCTTATATATTTATTGATGCGTACACCATCTTTGGTATTCTTTTCCATGTTGTATAGTGTTATCCCAACTCAATTTGTCGGGCGGTGATAGTGTCGTTGAGAAATCGAGTTGCAGCTTCGGTAAACTTAGTTTCCGACTCGGTGGTCAAGTAGGTACAAGAGCCACCTTGCGAGCATCGTTGTTCCATCTCGGGATGTCGCTCGAGGTAGTCTTTGAGGCTATCGGCAACAAGTGCTCCTTGTGAAAGCAACTTGACTTGTGAGGGGAGATGTTGGCGAATGAGGGGGTAGAGTAGCGGATAGTGGGTGCAACCCAAAATTACGGTATCTATATTCTCATTTTGCGACATCAATGCATCGGTATATTTTTTGACAAAATAGTGTGCGCCCTCGTTGTTGGTTTCGTTGTTCTCAATGAGTGGTACCCACATAGGGCAGGGTTGCCCATATACATTATATTGAGGATATAACTTGGCTACTTCGGCAGTATAAGAGCCCGAGTTGATAGTACCGGGTGTGCCCAACAGACCTATCTCGCCATTTTGGGTGATGCTGCTCAAAGCCTCAACCGTAGGACGTATCACGCCCAGAACACGCCGATTGGGGTCGATGTGGGGCAAGTCCTTTTGCTGTATAGAGCGAAGAGCCTTTGCCGATGCTGTGTTACAAGCAAGAATGACCAATTGGCATCCTTGGTCGAAGAGGTATTGCACTGCCTCGAGCGTAAATCGGTATACAATCTCAAAGGAGCGTGTTCCGTAGGGAGCTCGGGCATTGTCGCCCAAGTATATGTAGTCGTATTGCGGGAGCACACGACGTATGTCGGAGAGAATGGTCAGACCACCATATCCCGAGTCGAATATACCAATAGGAGCTTGTTTGATTATATCTTGCTTCATAATTCTATTTTTTACAGAAAAGCTGCATCGGGAGTGTTGTAGCCCGACACAGCTTTCATGTTTTCAATGCGTTAGCCGGGTAGTCCCCGAGAAAACTTATTTCAATCCCAATTTGGTTTTTACAAGGGGAGTAACATCTTCATTGCCGTTGCCTTTGTAGAGAACGGTGTTGATGTCGAAGATGTATGTGAAGCCATTCTCAGCACCAACAGCATTGATGGCATCCATCAACTTTTGTTGTACGGGAGCAAAGTATTCTTGGCGTTTCTTGTTCATGTCTTGGTCTACCACTTGAAGGAAGCTTTCAATGCGTTGTTGCATTGATTGGAGCTCTTCGGCACGACGCATTTGGATGGTTTCGGGTACAGTGTCGCCCAAGGCTTGAAACTCTTGGTATTTCTTTTGGAAATCTTCTTGGAGTTTCACATATTCGTTTTCGTAACGTTTTTGAAGATCCATTAATTGCTTTTCGGCCTCGGCACGCTCGGGCATAGCGGTTAATACTTCATTGGCGTTTACAGTACCAAATTTGAAAGATTGAGCCACCATAGTGAGGGGCAAGAAGCACATGAATGCTATAACTAATTTCTTAAGCATGATAATTGATATTTAATTTATTTATATTCTTGTTGTTGTATTTCGGGGGACAAATGTACGTATATTATTTGGAATATCCCAATTTGGCGAGTACATCATTGCTAATATCGGCTTTGGGCGATGCAAAAATGATGCTGCTCGACGATGCGCGGTCTATAACCATCATGTAGCCTTTCTCTTCCGACAACTTCTTTATGGCGTTGTAAATGTCGTCTTGAATGGGTTTCATCAAGCTTTCGCGTTTCTTATACAACTCGCCCTCGGGACCAAAGTATTTACGGCGCAACTCAAGTACTTCTTGCTCTTTGGCTTTTACCTCGTCGGCACGTTGTATCTTCATTTCGTCGGTGAGAAATACCATGTCCGATTGGTAGTTTTTGTAGAGGGTTTCTGCCTCAACTGCCAGGTCTTCGCACTCTTTCTGCCAGCGCTTGGCTACTTGGTTGAGTTGCTCGTTTGCCATCTCGTACGAGGGAATGTTCTTGAGTATGTATTCCATATCGACGAGCGCATATTTCTGTGCCGATGCTGCTATTGTGCAGGCGGCTACTGTACATAATATAATAATAAGTCTTTTCATAATCATGTTTTTAAGGTTCAACAAAACGGTTTTCTCTATTAAGACTCTATTTTCGTTACAAAGTTAAAAACTACTCTCTATTTTATCTTGTAGTTATGTGCTATTTTTAACACAATTAACATAAATATACGTCGGGCTTAGAACTCCTGACCCAATATGAAGTGGAAGTGGCTACCACCTCGAGTGCCGAATACTTTGTCGAAACCGTATGCCCAGTCGATACCGAGCATACCAATCATAGGCAAGTATACACGCACACCGGCACCTGCCGAGCGCTTGAGTGAGAAGGGATTGAAGTCTCGTATCTCTTGCCAAGCGTTACCCGCCTCTACGAATGCAAGACCGTAGATGGTGGTTGAGGGTTGTAGCAAGAAGGGGAAGTGCAACTCGAGAGAGAAGCGAGTGTAGGCGTAGCCTTCATATCCCCAAGGAGTGAATGCACCGTTGTCATAACCACGCATACCTATTGTCTCGGTAGCATAGGTGTATGAACCCGTCATACCATCACCACCCACGTAGAATGTTTCAAAAGGCGATTTCTTGTAGCGGTCGTAGCTACCGAGCAAACCAAAGTCGGCACGTGTCATCAACACCAATGTATATTGACCGTCGGGGTTGATAAGCGGTGTATATGTACGGCTCTTGAATTTGATTTTGTAGTATTCAATCATGCGGTACATCTCTTGTTTTGCCTTTTGGGTATTCTGTTGTGAGAGTGATTTATAGTCTACGCCATCCCATGCCGAGTAGGGCGGTGTGAGTTGTACCGATAATGAGAATTGTGAGCCTCGACGAGTGAAGATGGGGTTGTCGATAGAGGTACGTGCCAATGTCGCTCCCAAAGTGATGCTGTGCGAGGTACCGGTATTCATGTAGTACAAGTAGTCCCAATTCTTGAGGATGTAGGCTTGGTAGCCGAGGTCAACCATAAATGTAAAGTAGTCGTCGGGCCACGAAAGACGTTTACCAAAAGAGAAGTTTACACCAGCCATTTGCAACGATTTCGAGGGGTCGTAGGCATTCATATACTGTGTTTGGTAGTACGATTGGTCGTAGTAGCTGCTACCATAACCATATCCACCATACAGATAGGGGTTGTAGTAGTTGTTGTTGTAGTACGACTGCTCGATACCGGTTTGTCGGCTATAATATGCCGATACCGAGAATGAGTTGGGGCGTTTGCCTCCAAACCATGGGTCGAGGAACGAGATGCTATATGCTTGGTAGTATCGGGCATTGGTCTGTGCACTGATGGTGAATGTCTGTCCGTCGCCTTGGGGGATAATACCTTTGTAGCTCTTCGGGTTGAAGAGGTTGCGCATAGAGAAGTTGGTAAACTTCAAACTTACTTTACCGATGATACCTGTCTGACCCCATCCCAACGAAAGTTCTATCTGGTCGTTCGATTTCGATGTGAGGTTCATCTCAATATCTACCGTACCGTTCTCGGGGTTGGGTCGTGGTTGTATATCCATCGACTCGGGGTCGAAGTGTCCTGTTTGTGCTATCTCACGCGCCGAGCGTACGAGGTCGGTCTTGTTGAACAACTCGCCGGGTTTGGTGCGTAGCTCACGACGTATCACGTGCTCATATAGGCGGTCGTTACCGTTAATGATTACCTTGTTGATACGTGCTTGCGGACCCTCGACGATAGACATTTCAAGGTCTATCGAGTCGTTGTTTATGTTGGTTTCCAACGGGATGAGGCGGAAGAAAAGATAACCCTTGTCAAGGTAGAGGTTCGACACCGCATCGTCATCTTCAACGGTACGTTTGTTCAGCAACTTTTGGTTGTATACATCGCCGGGGTTCATACCGAGATATTGCGACAGCGCCTCGCTGGTGTAGACGGTGTTACCTACCCAACGTATGTCGCGTATGTGGTATTGATTACCCTCTTCGATAGATATGTATATGTCTACCTTGTTCTTGTCGTAGGGCACAATGCTATCGCATACAACGGTGGCATCGCGGTAGCCTTTTTCGTTATACTTCTCGGTGAGCACTTGCAAGTCGCTCTCAAAGTCGCTCTCGACAAATTTCTTCTGCTTGAAGATGGTGAAGATGTTGTCGCGCTCACTTGTCTTTTTCATCGCCCACTTGAGGTTGAAGTCGGAGATGACTTCGTTACCATTGAAGTATATTTTGTGGACTTTTACCTTTTCATTCTTGTCGACATTGATATCGAGAATTACTTCGTTCTTGTGCGACAAGTCTTCGTGTTGCACGAGTTGTACCTCGGCATTTTTGAATCCCTTTTCGTCGAAATATTTTTTGATAATCATCTCGGCGCGGTTCATGACGTTGGGAGTAATTTGTTGTCCCTTGGCAAGACCCAATCGAGTTTCCAACTCCTCTTTTTCGCTCTTTTTAACGCCGTTGTAGTTGATTTGCGAGATGCGAGGTTGGGGTGTCAATCGCAACTCGATCCAAGCCTTGTCGCCATAGGTTTTGGTCAGTACAATCTCGATGTCCGAGAAAAGACCTTGTCGCCAGAAGCGTTTGGCTGCATTGGTAATGGCATCGCCGGGTATCTCGATGCGTTGACCTACCGATAGTCCCGAATAACCGATGATGATATAATCTTCATAGTTGTCGGCGCCTGTTACGGTAATGTCGGCTATCTCGAATGTTTGGGGATGGTTGGTGTATACTACGTTGGGGTTGTATATAGTGTCGTTACCGGCAGTTTGCGCCATAGCGGGTACTATGCACAAGGCTGCCAAGAACCACAAGAAGAGTATTTTGTATTTATGTAACATGTTGTTATTATATCTTTTCTTAAGCTTTGTCGTTGTTTTTTACCTGTTCGCTTGTCTTACCAAAACGACGTTCACGACTTTGGTAATCAATGATAGCCTTGCAGAGGCTCTCTTTGTTGAAGTCGGGCCAATATTCGTCGGTAAAATAGAACTCGGCATACGAGAGTTGCCACAAAAGGAAGTTGCTGATGCGCAACTCGCCGCCGGTGCGAATGAGTAGGTCGGGGTCGGAGAGATGGGCGGTTGTCATGCGCGAACTGATGAGTTTCTCGTCTATCTCCTCGGGTGTGATTTTACCCTCGGCGGCTTCACGAGCCAATTGTTGAGCGATATGGGTTATCTCCCAACGAGCCGAGTAGCTGAGTGCCAGATTGAGTGTGATGCGGGTACCTCCTGCTGTATCTTCGATGCAGCGTTGCAGACGTTTCTGTACGTCGGCAGGCATGCGCGATGTGTCGCCTATAACACTCAGTCGCACGCCGTTGGCTATCATGCCGGGCGTCTCTCTTTCAATACCAAACACAACAAGAGCCATCAAGGCATCGACTTCTTCTTGAGGACGATTCCAATTCTCGGTTGAAAAGGCATACAGTGTAAGACATTCTACACCCAAATCGGCTGCATCGTTTGTTATCTCATGAACAACATCCAGCCCTTTGCGGTGTCCTTGTGAGCGGTCAAGGTTACGTTCTTTTGCCCAACGTCCGTTGCCATCCATGATGATAGCAATGTGGCGTGGTACGCGTTGTAAATCTATTTTCTCTACAAGATGCATCTTTCGATTGTATTTTGTTGTGTTTAATATCGTTTTTATAAGTCGGGACAAGTATTGCATGGCAACTTCTTGAACCCGAAGTCGTAGGTTACGGTAAAGACAAGTGTCGAAAACCAATCGGTGTTTTTCAACGCCGAGCTGGGTATCTGATAGGGGTCTTTCAATTCCCAACCATCTACGCGGTCGCCAAATGTTTTGTGCATGACAAATTCCAAGCCTAAGTTCCAGCGCTCGGCTACCTTGTATTTCACGCCTACGCCAAATGGTATGTTTACTGTGAAGAAGTTATTTCCTTCGGGAAATCCTGCACAGAACCCGATACCGGCTGTAATGTAGGGCGAGAAGCGACTTGTATTTTTATAGGCTTGACCTATACCGTAATTCAAAAAATTAAATTCGGCGCGACAACCCGCATCAAACAGTGTCGTGCTGAATTGGTGCTCTGCTCCGCCGGGCAGAACGTTGTCAAAATCGGCGGTATTGCCCGCAAGCATTGCTGCCGATAGATTAGCTCTGATAGCCCACCGGTAGTTTATGACATATCGAAATATGGCACCACCGGTAAAGCCGGGCTTGTATATGATAGAAGTTTGGTTGGCATCGCCCCAATAGCTGCTCATGCCGGCTTCTACTCCTATTTCGTATTTATAGTCTTGTGCATGACTTTGGTGCAGCATCGTGGCTGTAATAGTAATGCACAATAGCATCAAGATTCTTTTCGTGAATTTCTTTGTTTCGCTTCGCATGGTGTTGTATTCTCTTTTAAGAACGCGATTATTGGGTTGAAAAGTATCTTTCTGATGCAATTTTATGGTATCGGCTCAAAACGAAGGCGGTTGATAATGCCTCGCCATACTTGGTCGTATGTTGTGCCTGAAATACCTTCTCCTCCAAACATATAGATGTAAGGTACAAGTCTCTCTTCTACCTTGCTATACATGGGTTCGCTACGATATCCTTGCGGTATGGGGTAGGTGTCCAATGGACGCCAAGTTGGATCGTCCGATGATTTGATAGGCTCATCGCAAACAATAACCGAAGCATAGCCTCTGCCCAGGATGTAACCGGGAATTTGCAATTCGCTGCCGGCTCTTTGCCAAGTTACACCGTAGTTGTTTGATGTCCATACGTCGCTTAGGGCGGTTGTTTCGTTGAGCCCTCCTATAACAAACCATGTGATTTTCTCGGATGTTACCCAATTGTCGTCGACAAAGAATGTTACATATTGGAAGAATGCAGCACCTTCGCGTTGGGTGATGGAGTTGTTAAGGATAGCCCATGTTGTACCATCGTAACCCCACATAGCACCTGTCAACTCGCCCGATGCGGTGCGACCTCCTACTATCATGCCTTGTGGCGCAGTGAGCCATGGCGAGTTGTATGTGAGCATCTCACTAAATCCCGATACGGGGAAGTCGGATGCCACTGGTTGTGGTGTAAAACCCTCGGGGCGAGGATATTTGTCGTGATAGTATGTGCCACCGTCTTGTGTAAGTGTGAGCAATGTGCCACCGAAGTTACCAATAATGGCAGCGTATGCTGCACCGGTATTCTCCCATGTGATACCATCGACCGAGCTATGCATGTTGCCCTCTGTGTCGAGCATATACATGGCTGTATCGGTGCAACGCATGGTCAACAAATCGGGTGTAAATGGGAACGATATTGTTGTGATATTCCACTCTTCGCTCGGGGTCGCCGCTGTTGCCAGTGTGTACTCTCCATTGCGTAGCATAAAGCAGTATATCAACCCATTGAAGTGTACTGTGTGCTGCTTGGTAATAGCACCTTTACCGGGAAGGTAAGAGTATTGCATACCACCCCAGAAGAGGCGGTCGGACTCTATTTGGTGCACATTTACGGTGATTTTATATTTCTTTTTATACAGACCGCTTTTTGAGCCCACCTCAACATCAACAGGGTTGGTGAAGTCTATCGCATTTTTGCTGTAAGTGAGATAGTTGTATGTGCTATCGACGGTTTTGATATTTACATATGCAGCATCGTCGGTCTTCAACTCGATTTTGAGTTTTGTAACCTTTGTGCCTTTGGGAAGGGAGTCGGCGTTGTATATAAGTCCCTTCTCAAGGTCGATGGTGAAAAATACATTCTCAAGATTGTCAAGAATGGTTGTGTCGGCAGCCAATGAGAATGATGTGATACGCACACTATCGGATGCTATAATCTCTTCTTTGTCATCGTCTTTGCATGAGGGTAGTATGCAAACGGCGGCAAGTAGCAGACAAATATATTTGAAATATCGGGTCATTTAACTCTGAAATTATGTGTATAATCTATATCAAACGACAAAGATAGCAACTTTTTTTGTCATTAATAACCTTAATAGGTAACAATTATAATAATTTAGAGATAAAAGAGGCTTATTAGGGAGTGGCGTGTGCGACTATTGTGTGGAAACCCGGTGTTTGTTGGCAGTTGGATAGTCTGTTTCTGTCGACAAAATGGGCTTTTTTACCTATTCAGCACGATGCGGGTGTGATGGCTGGGTTGATATTGATTTATTTGCATTTCTTCACCATTGATAATGGGTGCTGCGATGCCGTTGTGTAGTTCTATGGGAGCTGTTTCTATGTGGGCTTCGTCCCATAAATTGTTGTCGATAAACGATTGTAGGAGCTGTGTGCCGCCTTCTACAATGAGGCTTTGTACGTTGCGCTGGCGCAGTGCTTCCATGAGTTGTTCAATCGACGATTTTTCAGTCGATAGTGCTATGGCGTTTTCGTTGTCAAATGCGCTGTTTCGACCCAATAGCAGGGTGGCTGTTGAGCCATCAAATAGAGCCGAGTGAGCCGGGATGCGCCCTTGGCGGTCGATGGTGATGCGTAGAGGATTGTGCCCCACCCAATATCTTGTGGTGAGCGAGGGGTTGTCGGTAATGACTGTATTGGTGCCTACGATGATGGCATCGTTGGTGGCTCTGAGTCGGTGCGACCACGAGCGTGATGTAGGGGTGGAAAATAGTGTGGGGCGCTCATCGTTTGTGCGGATGCGGTCGATAAATCCGTCGCTACTTTGTGCCCACTTGAGGGTGATGTAGGGGCGACCCTTCTGTTGGAAGGTTATAAACTTGCGATTGAGCCATTTACACTCTTCTTCAAGTATGTTTATTGTAACATCAATTCCGTATTCTTTCAGCTTGTTTACACCTCTGCCACTTACTTGCGGAAAAGGGTCGAGGCAGCCTACCACAACACGCGGAATACCCGATTTTATAATCAAGTCGCAACAAGGAGGAGTCTTGCCATAATGAGAGCAAGGCTCTAACGATACATATATGGTCGACTGCGATAGCAAAGATTTGTCGGCAACCGAGTTGATGGCATTGACCTCGGCATGAGCCTCGCCACAACGGCGGTGGTAGCCTTCGCCAATGATGCGACCGTTGCACACGACAACAGCACCAACCATGGGGTTGGGCGAGGTGTGCCCTTGCGCCATGGCGGCAAGTTGTAGGCATCTTTGCATGTAAAGCTCGTCGATATTCATGCTGCAAACTTACACATAATTCCGAAAAAAAATATACCTTTGCCACACAAAAACTATGCAACAAGCTCTTGATTTGATACGTAGCTCTTTGAAGGATATATATCCGCAAGGAGAAATAGAGGGTTTCATTCGTTTGATTTTCGACCAATTATGTGGCTTCTCGACAACCGACCTGTTGTTGAGGCGTGATGAAAAACTTTTGCCCGAGATGCGACAAAAGTTCGAGTCGATTGTTGAACGATTGAAGTCGCACGAGCCTATACAATATATCTTGGGTAGTGCCTACTTTGGCGACTTGCAACTTTCGGTGGGTAAGGGGGTGCTGATACCGCGACCCGAGACCTCCGAAATGGTGGCTCGTATCATTGCCGAGCATGCCGATGTGCAGGGGCGGGTAGCCGATTTCTGTACCGGTAGTGGGTGCATAGCTATTGCATTGGCTCGTGCTTGGCAAGGAGCTGAAGTAGAAGGGTGGGATGTCTCGCAAGAGGCTCTTGCTTATGCTCGTAAAAATGCTGTGATGAACAATGTGGCGGTAGAGTGGCGCGAGTGTGATATACTTGCCTATAAGCTTGCCGACGAGCCACGCTATGAAGTGATAGTGAGCAATCCGCCGTATGTGCTCGATAGTGAACGAGCCGATATGGACAAGAATGTGTTGAGTTATGAACCGCACTTGGCGCTGTTTGTCCCCGATGATGACCCGTTGCGGTTTTATAAAGCAATAGCCGATGTTGCTTGGCACGAACTTGTTGCGAGTGGAACGTTATACTTCGAGATAAATCGTTGCATGGGCAATGAATGTAGAAAAATGTTATGTGATAAGGGCTTTGTTTCGGTAGAACTATTCCCCGATTTTATGGGTTGTGATAGGGTAATCAGAGCCGTTAAACCGTAACCGTAGTGATGATTTGAATTTACAGAAATATTATGTCGGATACTATTACAAGAGATGAGGCTTTCCGAAAGCTGGCAGCACGATGTACTACCAAGGAGTGTTGTATATCGGAGGTGCGCGAAAAATTGCACAATTGGAATATTCAGCGAGTTGACGAAGATAGTATTGTGAGCCAATTGCTTGCCGAAAAGTATATCGACGAGGCGCGATATTGCCGAGCCTTTACCAACGACCAATTTCGTTTTGCCGGTTGGGGACGTGTCAAGATTGGTTACACTCTTCGCCAGAAACAAATAGACTCGCTCACCGTATCGCAGGCAGTGCAAGCCATCGACGAGGAGGAGTATGCCATCTCTTTGCGTGCAATCCTTAAAAGTAAGGCTAAAGGGTTGAAAGCTATGCCGGCACACATACAGAGCGAAAAGTTGATGCGTTTTGCTTTGTCAAGAGGGTTTGAACCCCAACTTATAAGGGAATGTCTTAAGGAGATGTCGCTCGAATGCGAGGTTGGTTCAGAGATATAGCCGATTTCCTTTTTCCTCGTACTTGCAAGGTGTGTGGAGAGGTTTTGCTGCGCGATGAAGAACATCTGTGCATGCGTTGCTTGCCCGATATACCTCGCACCGATTTTTGTCGTCATCCCGACAATGCCATGGCTCAACTCTTCTATGGGAAATTATCTGTTGAGCGGGCTGCGGGATATTTCTATTTTGCCAAGGGTAGCGACTATCGTCTGCTGATACACCGTATCAAATACGGCGGAGAGAAGGCTTGTGGGCGATATTTAGGTCAACTCTTTGTGCGAGAAAATATCGACAGCCATTTTTTTGATGATATAGATTGTGTTGTTCCTGTGCCGTTGCACCCCAAGAAACTGCGTCGTCGTGGATATAACCAGAGCGAATGGATAGCGCGCGGTATTGCTGAGGAACTGAATAAACCGCTTGTTTGCGATGCTTTGATATGTCGCACTCATAGGGTATCACAAACACGCAAAGGTATTTACGACCGATATCTCTCTACACGCGAGGCTTTCGATGTGTTGCCCAATAGCAAGTTGGCAGGGTGTCATGTCTTGTTGGTTGACGATGTGGTTACTACCGGGGCAACGCTGCTGGCTTGTGGCGAGGCGTTGTTGAAGAGTGGTGTGGGCAAGGTGAGTGTGGCTACCTTGGCAGTGGCTAAATAGTGGGTGGCATGTGCCCAAGATAGCTATGCTCGGGATAAAAAATAAGTAAACTTATTTTGTTCTCCTCTCGCTTATTGCACTTTGGCATGCGCCCAAGATAGCTACGCTCGGGATAAAAAATAAGTGAACTTATTTTGTTCTCCTCTCGCTTATCGCTATCTTTGTAGATTGAAAATAGGAAGCAATAATATCAATAATAATGACGGAAGTTGTAGAGCCTAAAAAGAAGAATAAAATTTTGTGGATTTCCATTTTGCAGGGATTTACCATGTTTCTCGTTGTGTTGGGGCATAGCGATTTGGCTCAGCGTGAGAATATTGCGTGGCTCAGCGAGATGTATGCCTTTTTTGCCTCTTTTCGCATGCCGTTGTTTTTACTCGTTTCGGGCTATCTTTTTTATCTTACTCGCATCGGTAAAGAAAGAAAGTATGGCGATGTAATGGTCGATAAACTCAAGCGTTTGGGTATTCCCTTGGTTTGTTTTACGATTATAGGGCTTGGCTTTAAGTTGCTGGCATCGTCTTTTGTGAAAAATCCTGTCGACTTTGATGGTGTACAAGATATTTTCCTGATGTTGTTGGGCTTGAAACCCAATGCGTTGGGTGCTATGTGGTTTTTGCAAATCACGCTCTTGTATATGGCTTTCTATCCGCTATATCGTGTGGTGTTGAAAAACCATGTTGCCACGTTGTTAGTCTTGTCGCTATTTGTTTTGGCATACTATTTCTTCCCCGAAGGTGTCGATTTTATGCTTATTTCCAAAGCAATGAAATTGGGCGTATTCTTCTTCTTGGGGATGGTGATAGGTAATTATCGTTTAGACAACTTTTTGTCGGCAAAACCTCTCGCTCTGTTGTTGATGGTGGCGCTATATGTGGCGTGTTATATTATAGGGCTGCAAGGGCTGTTGTTGTCGGTTGTAGGTATTACGATGGCTATGACTTTTGCCAAATGTGCCGAGCGTTACATACCCACATTGTTTAGCAGTTTCCGCAACAATACCTATCAGATATACCTCATATCGGTATTCCCGCAGATGGCTGTTGAGATGCTGTTCCGCAAGATGGGTTGCGAATATTTTATGCCTTTCTTTATCGTCAATATTTTGGTGGGCTTGTATTTCCCCATACTCGTTGTGCTGCTTGTGAAAAAGTTGGACTGGAAGTGGGCAAAAGCAGTTATTGGCTTGTAGGTGTCGCACAACCATGGCAAGATGTGAAATAAAAGCAAAAAAAATGCAATATAATTCAGTGTTATATATAGCACGTTATTCTCTTTTTGTTTACCTTTGCAAGTGGTAAAATTTCTTAAAAGAAAAATGTTTAATTAATAAGATATAGAATATGAAAACAGTAGAAAAGTTGTTGGCAGAAAAGTTGTTGAATATCTGCGCTATAAAGTTACAACCCGCCAATCCGTTTACTTGGGCTTCAGGCTGGAATTCACCTATCTACACCGATAACCGTCGCACGCTCTCATATCCCGAAGTGCGCAGCTTTATAAAAGTTGAGTTGTGCCGTCTTATTCTTGAGAACTTCCCCGAGGTTGATGCTATCGCCGGTGTGGCTACAGGTGCTATTGCACAAGGCGCTTTGGTAGCCGATACATTGGGTCTTCCCTATGTATACGTACGCTCGGCACCCAAAGATCATGGTTTGGAAAACCTTATCGAGGGCGACTTGAAACCCGGTCAAAAAGTGGTAGTTATCGAAGACCTCGTGTCGACAGGTGGTAGCAGTATCAAGGCTGTACAAAGCATTCGCAATGCAGGTTGCGAGGTTATAGGTATGGCTGCTATCTTTACCTATGGTTTCCCCGAGGCTGCACGTCGTTTCAAAGAGGCTGATGTTGAGTTGGTAACATTGAGCAATTACAATGCTATGCTCGAGGTTGCTATCGAAACCAACTATATCGCTCCCGAATATCTCGAAACATTGCAAGAGTGGCGCAAAGATCCCGCTAATTGGCAAGTTGATAAAAAAATCTGATATCGGAAATGAGTACATCCACCTTTGAAAGTAAGATAACCCGTATTCCGGCACCTATCGACAAGGTGTACGAAAAATTGTCCGATTTGAGCCATTTGGAGGCATTGCGTGAGCGAATACCTGCCGACAAAGCCGAGAAGATAAAGGAGATGCGTTTTGATACCGATACTTGCATGGTCAATGTCGACCCGGTGGGAGAGATGACCTTCCGTATCATAGACCGCGAGCCGCCTAAGACCATTAAGTTTACAGCAGACAATTCTCCATTGCCGCTTTTCTTGTGGATACAACTCGTGGCTATTGATGAGCAGAGTACCAAAACCCGCATTACCGTAAAGGCCGAGATTAATGCTTTCTTGAAGCCCATGATTTCAAAGCCCTTACAAGAGGCTATAGACCGTATGGCAGATGTGCTTACCGTCATACCTTATAATGGTTGAATAAATAAATCATAAAAATAAGAGTGGCTTGGCATCGTTATCGAGATGCAACTGCCACTCTTTTGTTATAATATAAGAATACACCATAGATATGAAAAATATAAAGTATATAGCAGTTGTATTGATGTTGTTGTGGGCGGTAGGTTGTGAATATGCCGACGACGACCGCATCCCGTCGGCTGCAGTGCGCATAGAATTTGGCAACGCTGCCATGTGGAGTGTTTATGGTGTATCGGCATATCCCGATTATCGGGTATTTATAAAGAGCGAAAACAAGCCCAAGGGATTTACCTATGTTGCCAATTCGGCAACCGGATATGGTGGTGTGATGCTCGTGTGTACGCCTACCAATGTCGTGCTGGCATACGATATGTCGTGCCCCGTAGAGCGTAGCTCTACCATGCGCATAGAGTACGATGCGCGTGATCTTGTTTTGCGTTGCCCTCATTGTGGCTCTACCTACGACATCTCTACCGGTTCGCCACTATCGGGAGCTGCCCTCAAACAGAAATATTTGCTGCAACAATACGCTGTTTACTTCAATGCAATGGGGGGCGTATTGGTAACACGATAGCTGTTTGCTAAATAAATCTCTCTTATAGGTTGCATTTTACAGATAAATGCCTAACTTTGCTATCGACAAACACGCAAGTGCCATAGTCGTGTGTGGCATAATCGGTTGTGATAGCCGATAAGTTGCCCTAATGCCGGCTAAGGTGCTGAGAGCTTAATTATAATACTATGATGACCAAAGCCGATGAGATGATGCGTAACGCCACTCACGAAGATTTGCGTTACCTGACATTGTTGTCGAAAAAATTTCCGACAATTGCCGAAGCTTGTACCGAGATTATCAACCTGGAGGCTATTCTCGACTTGCCCAAAGGTACCGAACACTTTCTCACCGATCTTCACGGTGAGTATGAAGCTTTCCAACATGTATTGAAAAATGCCTCGGGCTCGGTGAGTCGCAAGGTCGATGAGATATTTGGGCAGACCTTGCGCGAAAGTGAAAAAAAGGAGCTGTGCACACTTATCTACTATCCCGAGGAGAAACTCAAGTTGGTAAAGACTGTCGAGCATGATTTGGAAGATTGGTATCGCATCACGTTGCATCAACTTATTCGCGTAGCACGTACGGTGTCGTCCAAGTACACTCGCTCCAAGGTGTCGAAGGCTCTACCACCTGCATTTGCCTACATTATGCAGGAGCTGCTTCATGAGTCGTTGTCGGAACCCAAGCAAGGCTATGTCAATGTAATTATCTCTACTATTATCGAGATAGGTCGTGCCGACCACTTTATCATTGCTCTATGTGAGCTGATACAACGCCTCACTATCGACTCATTGCACATTGTGGGCGATATTTTCGATAGAGGTCCCGGAGCGCATATTATACTCGATACCCTTCTTAAGTATCACGATATAGATGTGCAGTGGGGCAATCACGATATCTTGTGGATGGGTGCTGCGTGTGGCAACGAGGCTTGTATTGCCAATGTGCTGCGCATGGCATTGCGTTATGGCAACCTCTCTACGATCGAGGATGGTTATGCCATCAATCTCTTGCCATTGGCTACATTTGCCATGGATGTGTATGGCGATGACGAGTGCGAGATGTTTATGCCCACAGCAACCGCCATGGCGCATAGTGCCAAGACCAATCGCCTTATAGCCAAGATGCAAAAGGCTATTGCTGTAATACAGTTTAAGGTTGAGGGACACATCATCGACCGCAACCCCGAGTATGAAATGGAGGAGCGCAAGCTGTTGCACCAAATAGATTATGAAAATGGTACTATTGTAATGCGTGGTAATGTTCAAGAACTGCGCGACAAGAACTTGCCTACAATAGATCCCGCCGACCCCTATAAACTCACCGACGAAGAGGCAAATGTTATGCGTAAATTGCGCCTGTCGTTTATCAACAGCGACAAGATGCGCAAGCACATGCGTTGGCTCTATGCCAAGGGTAGCCTCTACTTGGTACGCAACTCCAACTTGATGTTCCATGCTTCGATGCCTCTCAATGAAGATGGCTCGTTTATGAAAGTGCGTGTGCATGGCAAGGAGTATTGTGGCAAGGAATTGTTTGATAAAGTAGATGCGGTGGTACGTGCTGCCTATTACGGCGACCCTGCCGGCGAGAACCATCAGCGCGATGTCGACTATATGTGGTATCTGTGGTGCGGACCTCATTCGCCTTTCTTCGACAAAGATAAAATGACCAACTTCGAGAAATATTTTATCGCCGATAAGGAGCTGAAAAAAGAGAAGAAAGGTCATTATTACACATTGCGAAACGAGTATGATATATGTGTCAAAGTGCTGAAAGAGTTTGGACTTGAGGGTCCGCATGCCCACATTATCAACGGACACGTGCCGGTGAAGGTTGCCAAGGGCGAAGAGCCTGTGAAAGCAGGTGGTAAGTTGTTGGTGATAGATGGCGGCTTCTCAAAAGCGTACCAGTCGGAAACGGGTATTGCCGGATACACTCTTATATACCACTCTCGCGGCTTGCAGTTGGTGCAACACGAGCCCTTCCAATCGCGGCAAAAGGCTATCGAAGAGGGTGTGGATATTATTTCAAACCGCTTTGTGTTGGAATTTTCGAGCAACCGCATGCGTGTGCGCGATACCGACATAGGTGCCGAGTTGATAGGACAGATAGAAGAGTTGAAAAAGTTGCTTTGCGCCTATCGCATGGGCTGGATAAAAGAGAAAGAGTAAACGATACATTGTTATCCCTACAATACAACACCGACCTATCGAGCATAAGACCGATAGGTCGGTGTCTGTTTTTTTATGATGGCTTGTACTTGCGCCAAATTATTGTTACATTTGTTGCAAATTAAGCTTTGCACACAAACAGTATGAACCGATTTGCCGATGTGATACTCCCGCTACCGTTGTACCGATACTTTACCTATCGGATACCTGCCGATATGCAAGGTCGTCTGCGACAAGGGCATAGAGTGGTGGTTTCGTTTGGTCGGGCAAAGTTCTATACGGCTATTGTTGTGGCATTGCACGATACCGAGCCGCAAGGCTACGAGGTGAAAGAGATAGCAACATTGCTCGACGATGAGCCTATTGTATTGCGCCCGCAACTCAAGTTCTGGGAGTGGATAGCCGACTACTATCTCTGTTCAGTAGGCGATGTATACAAGGCTGCATTGCCCTCGGGACTGAAACTCGAGAGCGAGACATCGCTTGCTATCAACCCCGATTTTGAGGAGGCTGTAGACGAGCGCTTGTCGGAGCGCGAGGCAATACTGATGCAAGCCTTGTCCACACAGGGCAGGCTTACGGTGCACGAGTTGGAGAAGCAGACAGGCTTGCGCAATACGTTGCCTGTATTGCGACGGCTGGTCGAGCGTGAAGCAATATTTGTGTCGGAAAGGATACGTTCCAATTATAAGCCCAAAACCGAGGTGTGTGTGCGCTTGTCGTTTGAGCAAGGCAACCAAGAAGCCTTGCGCAGCGCCTTTGAGTTGGTAAAGCGCTCCAAGCAACAGGAGACTTTGCTGCTTTCGTTTCTCGACCTCTCGCACTTTATGCAACCGGGCAATTATGTAGAGGTATCGCGCACAGCTCTATTGGAGCGTGCCGGTGTCTCGGCGGCAGTGCTGGCGGGTGTTGTCAACAAAGGCATCATGCAGACCTACAAGCGCGAGATAAGCCGTTTTGCCAACGTCGCAAGACATTGCTGTGAGATGCCCACTCTCAGCAATGAGCAGTCGCGAGCTTTGGGCGAGATATACACAACCTTCCGCGATAAGTCGGTAACGCTGTTGCATGGCGTTACATCGAGCGGTAAAACCGAAATTTATACACACCTTATAGATAATGCTTTGCAGCAAGGTCGACAAGTGTTGTACCTTGTTCCCGAAATTGCACTTACAACCCAGTTGACCGAGCGTTTACAGCGTGTGTTTGGCGATAAGTTGCTGATATATCATTCGCGTTTTTCCGATAATGAGCGAGTTGAGATATGGCATAAGATGTTGCGTAGCCGCGAGCCACGTGTAGTGTTGGGTGTGCGTTCTTCTATTTTCTTGCCGTTCCACAATCTGGGGTTGGTTATTGTCGACGAGGAGCACGAAACCAGCTATAAACAATACGACCCTGCACCCCGTTATCATGCGCGCAATGCGGCTATTGTATTGGCGCAGATGTACGATGCCAAGGTGCTGTTGGGCTCGGCAACACCGGCTGTAGAGAGCTACTACAATGCACAATGTGGCAAGTATGGATTGGTAGAGTTGCTCACGCGATACTCAAACAACCCATTGCCCGAAGTGCGCACCATAGATATGCGTGAGCAGCGCCGTAAGAAATTGGCGCGAGGCAACTTCTCCGAGCCTTTGATAGAAGAGGTGCACAAAGCTCTCAAGCGGGAGGAACAGATTATTCTCTTCCAAAATCGTCGTGGATTTGCACCTATGGTAGAGTGCCGCGAGTGTGCATGGGTACCCAAGTGTACGCAATGCGATGTAAGTCTTACCTACCACAAGCGTGACAATCGGTTGGTGTGCCACTATTGTGGATATTCGTGCGAAGTACCTCGCATATGTCCGGCTTGTTTGCAACCAACCATCGAGGTGCGTGGTTTTGGTACCGAGCGCATTGAAGAAGATGTCGAGCAGATATTTCCCGACACACCGTTGGCGCGCATGGATATGGACACAACGCGCTCGCGCAATGCTTATCAAGAGATTATTGACGACTTTGCCGCCGGAAAGAGTAAGATACTCATAGGAACTCAAATGGTAACAAAAGGCTTGGACTTCGATCGTGTGAGTATTGTGGGTATTCTCAGTGCCGATAGCATGTTATCGTTCCCCGATTTTCGCGCGCATGAACGAGCTTTCCAGATGATGGCGCAAGTAGCAGGCAGGTCGGGTAGGGGCAAAAGCCGAGGTGTTGTATTCTTGCAAACCTCTCAACCCCAATTACCTATCATTGAGCAAGTGATACAGCACGACTATGTGGGGATGTATCGCGAACAGCTCTCGCAGCGCCAAACGTTTGGCTATCCACCTTTCACCCGGCTCATATACATTTATCTCAAGCATCGCGACGAAGCGGTGCTCGATACGTTGTCGCACCAGTATGCCGTATTGTTGCGCAAGGTGTTTGGTGAGCGAGTATTAGGTCCTGACAATCCACCCGTAGCACGCATACAATCGTTGTATATACGCAAGATTATGCTCAAGGTCGAGACGTCGGCATCCATGGCACAAGTAAAAGACCTTTTGCGACAAATCTATGAACGCAGCCTTGTCGACGAGCGCTTCAAGTCTCTCACACTTTATTACGACGTAGATCCTATGTAAAAAAATTCCATCGCAACTCACGCTGCAATGGAATTGACCTGTTTCATCATAGGTACTCTATTATCTCATAATAACCTTACTTGAGAAAATGTTGTCGTCGGTAAGAACCTTCACCACGTAAGCTCCGGCATTGATGTTGTCTACATACAGGGTTGCCTCGGTGGTTTCGGCTACAAGGCGACCGCTCATATCGTAGAGCTGAATTGCCTTAACATCATTACTTGTTACTTCTATTCTGTTATCTTTTACGACAACTCGTGGTTCGGGGATTGCAGTGGCAGACTTCACGCTTGCCAATTCTCCACCATACAATGCGATGTTGTCGATGAGAAGTGCTTCACAAATCTTCGAGCGAAGTCGAATGGCTACATATATTGTTGAGCCTGCACCGGCATACTCGCCAAGTGCTACACCTCGTGTCTTGAACTCGGGGCTTTCGGCTACAAACTCCTCGTGTGTTGTATAGTACCACGAGTCGTCGCCATTGGATGATACCATTATCGAATAGGTCTCGAGGTAGTTGGCGTTGAAAGAGCTTACATCCCATACGAGGTACGAATCTTTAGTAGGACAATATGCCGGCAATACACACCATCTGTCGGCTTTATCTACACCATCGAGCCATGTTGTACCTGCCAATACGTATTGACCATAAAGTTCGTGTTTTTGGATATTGAAAAGACCCCATCCGGCTTCATTAAACTCTTCGCCTGCACCGGGATTTACAGTACCTCTGTCTTCTGAACGGAATACCAAATCGTCGGGTAAATTACCATTTTCAAAGTCCCACAGCTTGGTGGGTTTGCCCATAACTCGGAATTGGAGCGTGTCTGTATTGTTTTCAGATACATTGTCGTCGGCACAGGTAAGCTCGACAACGAGAGTGTGAATACCCTCTTCGAGGTTAGATAGTGCATCTTTAACCCCAAAGTTGAGTATTTCTTGCGCCTTGATAGCTGTTGTTTTTTCGTCAACAACAACGTCGTCTATCTTTACGCGAACTGTAGCCTCGGCATCTTTTATGCCAATGTTGCGTACACTGAAATCGACCGATTTCTTAGAACCTACATGCACATACTCTTTGGGATTGGTAATACCGTTTACGGTGAGGTCTACCGACTCGCTCGAGGCTTTTTCAAATGATATGTCGTCGACACACAGCCAGTTTTCGTCTTTGTTACTGAAGGCGTGGAAACCGAAGAATATGGTTTGAGGTTTGTCGAAATATATAATGTTTATAGACTCCTCGTAAGAACTGCGTGCAAAGGGTGCATACTCTACCACTTTGTTGGTCATAGCCTCGGGTGTAGCACTATTGCCATAGTATACGCCCAACTTCTCGGGGTGAATGTCGTCGCCCGAATACCAGAAGCGTAGCACATAGTAGCCTGCTTCTTCTATTTTGATAGGCTCGAGTATTGCCCAGTCGTCGGCGTTGTTCTTCTTGTCGTAGTTGTATGCCAGGCAGAAATCGCCTGTGTGAGCAAGGTTGGTATACGGGTCGGCGTAGATGTCCCAGTCGCCTTCATCTTCGTTAAGGTTGAAGAGTGTGATGCCTTCGGTATACTCGTTCATCTCAAATCCCATGAAGAAGGGTACCGTAGCATCGGCCTTGTGCAGTACCGAGGCGTAGCAAGTGTCGTTGGGTATATTCACATCGTCGGCGTGAGTAGTCCATGCTGCTACGTTATGAACCACGCGCGGAGTTGACAAGTCGGCTTTAGTAGCAAATGTATATTCCATTTCGGCACCCATGGCGAGTGTTTGGTTGATTGTTTCGGTTGCCACCACATTATTGTTTACAGCAAACGAAAGGTCGAAAGAAGAAACATCCACTTTACCATTGTTTTTTACTTTCACAGTAACAGTCTCCTCACCCAGATTGAAGCCTGTTGCCGGCGAAACGATTTCCGAAACAAGCAGGTCGACGGGATTGGAAGTAAATTGCGCTGTTACATTACAGAGGTATAGACGGAAACCATCGGGGTTGCTGCATGCGCGGAAACCGAGATATACAGGTCGGTTGGCTTGTACGTCTATCAGATAGAAATGACTTGTGATATTGTCGATAAGAGTCATTTCATCGCTGAGACGATTTTTCATAAAATCGACCGAAGGTCTTGTTCCATAGAAAACCTCCATCTTTTCGCCAAAGATACTGCCTCTTACACTGAAGTTGACAGCCAATGTGCCGCTCTGCTCCGAAACGATGGCAGGCGAGATAATCCAGTCGTTGGCACTATTGGTCGAATGATATTCATAATAAACATGAGAGGGGTCGCCCTCTTCATTATATTTCCACGTTGCACCATCTTCATTGGCATCAAGCACGGTCCATGCGTTGAAATCATCTTCAGTGGCAAAGTCGTTGGAGTAAATAACTTGCGCACATACCGAAACTATGCAAAAGCATATTGTCAATAAAAAAGTACAAAATCTTTTCATGTGGTTTGTTGTTGGCTCGTTTGTTAGGCTGTTTGAAAGATTGAGCCTGTTATCTTTGACAGCACACATCATTTATATCACTTGCAAATATATATGATAAATTTATTTTATTGATTTGATATATGTCAAATTTTTACACTCTAAACAAATTTTATTACCTTTGAAGAAAATATTATTGCTTATAACACACAAAACGATACAAAAATGGATTTGGCACAATCATTTCGAGCCATTTATCATATAGAAGACTCAACAATAGCGCTGCTCAAACAAGCTCTTGAAAGGGTTAAATACAATAAAGGCAACCGCATCATACAGCAAGGCAAAAAATCGGAACACATTTATATAATAGCCGATGGCGTGGTGCGCTGCTTGCATGAGGATGGTGAAAAGGAGACTACCATGTTATTTGGTGTGAAGGGAAACATCTTTGTTTCATTGGCTTCTATCGTATATGGGCAACCTTCACAAACCTCATTTGAGGCGATATCGGATGTCGATGTATATCGCATCTCGTTTGACGACTTCTGGGCTTTGTGCGACAAGTGCCCCGACCTGATGCGTTGGCAAAGTCATTATCAGCTCTACCAGCTCTACACCCTCGAGAAACGCAGCACTCTCACAAGTATTGGTGATGCCTATACGCGTTATCAGCAATATATAAAAATGAGAGGCAAAAGCACTATTGCGCAGATACCTCTCAAATATATATCTCAATACCTAAACATATCGCAAGAAACACTGAGCCGCATACGCAACCGCATTGCGCGTGGTGAGTAATTATTTTCACTATGGATACTATTGCCATTATTATCTATGTACCCATTATTATAGGATGCTCTATTATATGCATCGTATTGGGGCGCTATGTTGCAAAAGGAAAAGGCGACTCGCTTATATCGGGATATAGTACAATGCCCAAGGAGAAGCAAGCCGAGTATGACATTGAGCGCCTACGTCGAGTTGTGTCGCTCACAACTTATGCGATTGCTGCCATCCTACCCCTATTCTGCACATCGGCATTCCTGCCCGAGAATGTGGCTATACCCATTATTCTTCTGCTCACTGCCCTTATAATAGTTATTGCCATTGTGTCCACCACCTACGGCGATAAATGGGCTAAAAAGAGATAGAAAAGTCATTGTTGCTATACTGCAGTAGGGAATAGACCATACAAATAAAAAAGCCGTCTTTAAGTGTTGAAACTTAAAAACGGCTTTTGTCGGGGTGAGAAGACTCGAACTTCCGACCTCCACGTCCCGAACGTGGCGCGCTAACCAACTGTGCTACACCCCGAGTGCGATTAGCGAGTGCAAAGGTACATAAACTTTGTAAAAAGCAAAATATTAAGCACCGTTTTTTGCATGACAATAAACAAAAAGTGGAAACCTCGCATATCAAGACGGGCTTCCACTTATTTTATCAACCAATATAGAATATTGTTTTGTTAACGACGTCCGGGAGGAGGACCAAATCCGGGACCAAACTGATTGCGCATCTCGGGTTTGTCCTTGCCAAAGGTGTTAAATCGGTAGCTGAACGACAGCATGCAATATCTACCCAAGGTGTTATAGTCGACGTCTTCCATGTAGTTACCGGTAACGGTGCGTTGTATATTGCTCGACTCATTGAGCAAGTCGACACCCTTGAGCATGATAGTAGCATTCTTACCCTTGAGGAACGAGTATGACAGCTGTGCATTCCACATCCACACCTCCTCGTTATAGCCGTCGGAGTAGCCTTGGTTGCCGGTATAGCTTATATCGCTACCCAACGACAAGCCAAAGGGTAGGTTGACGGTGAAGCTGTATGTGCCACCATAGCTATGGATAGTGCGGTTGTTGCCGGTCTGTACAGTGTTAGTGAGGTATTGCAGGTTGTATCGTCCTCGCAATTCGGTATCGAAATAGGTGCTGCGGAACGCCATTGAGAGGCTTTCACCGGCTGTGAATTGGTTGGCGCGGTTCAACTCGCCGTTGTTCTTACCCACACTGCTGCTCACACCCAGACGAGTGAAGTTGTTGAATTGCCAGCGTTTGTCGCGGAAAGGCAAGGTAATCATAAACATACCATTGACATTCCACACACCATCGACGTTTTCGTATGTAGTTATACGACCACCTGTCTGGTCGTCAAACTCGGTTGCCGAGATAATACTATTCATGGTGTAGTTGGCTCGCAAGTGTGCCATGATAGAACGTTGCGTATTGGTGTCGTAGTCGCTGAAACGCAGGCGCAGGCGGTGTGTAAATGAGGGGTCAAGGTCGGGGTTACCTACAACGATATTCAACGGATTGGATATATCGGGCACGGGTTGCAGTTGTGCAATGGTAGGCTGCTCGGTACGTCCATTATAGAACACGCGTAGAGAGGTTTGCTTGTCGACCTTATATGTCAACCACAAGAACGGTGCCCAATTATATACGGTATAGCTGGGGATATTATTCTGGGGCTTAAGCAAGTCGAGTGACGAAGTGGTAGTGGGCTCAAACGACAAACCTACATTATAGTTTAAGTTGCGAGTAACATGGCGGAAACCAATCTGCGCACTATTGGTAATGTTCACGTTGCGGAAACTATTGCTATATGCCGTATCGGGCTCGGTGGGGAAGAAGCCCCATTCATCGGCTGTATAGGTATACTTGTCTGCATCGCGGAAGTTGCCTTGACTGCGCAATGCAAAGGTGAGGAACATACCTTTCTTGGGGTTGCCTATCGGCTCGGTGTAGGTTACACGAGCCGAGTAGCCATTGCTCCATGAGTGGTCGTCGCTCTTCTGGTCTAACTCGCTGGTGTCGTTCAGCAAATAGTACATTGTTCTATCGAGGCTTGTACCGCGCTCGCGAGTGTTGCTGAAGTTGTATCGCGCATGAACACTGATAGAACGACCGGGCTTGGATGTGAGTTGGCGGTTGTAAATCAACTCGCCCGAAGCATCGACACTTATGCCATGGCTATTGTTGGTATTGTAGTTGCTGTTGACTGCAGTACGGGCTGCATCGCCGGCAAAGGCATTAGACTCTTCGATACGGCGAGAGTCGTTGATATTGACCGAAATGCGAGGACGGAACTCAAATGTATTGAGCGAGTCGGGGTTCCATTGGATGCGGAAACGACCATTGATTTGTTGACCTATATCGTTAGCAATAGAATTGCCATTGCTGTAAGCAGTGCTATCGCTGAAGAAATCTTGACGGTCGCTGCGCTTGCGGGTGTCGCGGTCGTTGTACGAATACATCACATCACCACCCACACGGAAAATCTCTGCATTTCCGACATTAAAGTTCATACCCAAGCTGTGCGATGTGGCAATACCATTGTTGCCACCCCAACGACGGAAACGACCTTGACCTTGGTCGGTAAAGCCCATGCTATTCACGTTGTTAGAGTTGGCAATGAGTGTAAATTGGTCGTCATCTTTTATGTAATTGACCATTGCGCCGCCTTGGTAACGGTGCGGACTTGTACCATCGGCACCGCCATCGAGCAGTCTATAACCATATCCACCTTGTATCTCGCCAAACCAACCTTGTTTCATACCCGGCTTAACGGTGAGGTTTATCACAGTTTCTTCCTCGCCATCATCCACACCGGTGATACGAGCCAAATCGCTCTTGCGGTCGACAACTTGCAACTTCTCGACCATCTCTACCGGAATGTTTTTCGATGCCACCTTGGGGTCGTCCGAGAAAAACTCTTTGCCATCCAACAAGATTTTTGTTACTTCCTTGCCGTTGGCGGTGATTTTTCCGGTTTCATCGACCTCTACGCCGGGCAGTCGCTTGAGTAAGTCTTCAACAACAGCGCTGGGTTGTGTCTTGTACGAAGCTGCATTAAACTCTACCGTATCTTCCTTGACCACAACTTCAGGAGCTTTGCCCACCACCGTTGCCTCAGCCAACATAATATCGCCGGTACTCATCAAAATCTCGCCCATGTTATAGCGAGTTCTGCCTCGTTCGGGCGTAACATTGACATATTGCGTAGCATATCCCAAGAACGAAAATTGTGCAATATACTTGCCATGAGCCACCGGCGCAAGGGTGAAGTTGCCATTATTATCGCCATTTGTTCCTGTAACAAACGTACTATCTTTGGCATTAAGCAAGCGTACACTCACACGAGGCAAAGCCTCGCGGTCGAGCGCATCGCGCACCACACCGCGTATCGTTACCTGTTGTGCTTCAGCTGCAAAAGGCATCATTACTCCTATCAACAAGAGTACAATATAAGATATATTTTTCATAAAATGTGGATTATTCATTCTATATAAACAACTACTATGACTAAATCTGTTGTAAAAAGTTTAATCGAAGTAGAAATTTTTTTTTCTCATTAATAAAATTGTCAAGAAAATACATTTTTTGTCGTCGATATTTGCAACTTCAAAAAATATTACTACCTTTGCACCGCAAAAGCCTTGGTTCAATAGCTCAGTTGGTAGAGCAAAGGAATGAAAATCCTTGGGTCCACGGTTCGATTCCTGGTGGCACAACTTGTGCAAAGCGCTGTATTTCATCGAAATACAGAGCTTTTTTGTTAGTATTTGAAACTGCTGCCGCCGAGAAATTCGCGCAGGAGTGATGTGGGCGGTATCTCTTTCTCGGGCAATGAGCGGAAGTAGTGCAGAAATTTGAGCAATCGGGCGGCTTCGGCATATTCGGGGCAGTTGCGTGGTACTGTACGTAGCACAGGCATGGCGTATTCGCGTATTACGGCAAGCTCAAAGAGCAATGACGAGTTGAACATGGCATCGGCATTTTCTTGATAGGGAAATATCCAACGGTCTTCGCCACGACGTACACTGTTCCATCGAGCGATGGTGTCTTTGGGTGATACGCCGCGAGTCTTGGCATCGCGTACGATGCGGCGCAGCAGGCGGTTGTCGGTGGTGGGTATCCAGTTGTGGTCGTCGATAGAGAGCGATGTGAGTGCCGAGGCGTATATGCGGTACTTTTGTGCATCGTCGATGGTTGCTGTCAACTCGGGATTGAGGGCGTGGATGCCTTCGAGGATAAGAACTGTGTTGGGGGTGAGCTGCATGGTTTTACCGGTTTCGATGCGCGAACCGCTCTTAAAGTCGTATGTGGGCAGAGCAACGTTCTCGCCTTTGAGCAGGCGTTGCAAGTCGCTATTGAAGCGTTGCAGGTCGAGGGCATATAACGACTCGTAGTCATAGTCGCCACTCTCGTCGAGCGGTGTGTTAATGCGGTTTACAAAGTAGTCGTCGAGCGATATGGCTGCGGGTATAAGCCTATTGGTCATGAGCTGAATGGATAGGCGTTTTGAGAATGTGGTTTTGCCCGACGACGAGGGTCCCGATATGAGCACTATTCGTGCACCACCCTTTTCAAATCGCTGTGCTATCTCTTCGGCAATCTTGGCAATTTTCTTTTCGTGTAGTGCCTCGGCTACTTTTATCAATGTAGAGGCGCGGTCGTCGTCGATAGAGCGATTGAGCTTGCCCACGCCATCTATTCCTATAATGCGATTGAATGTTGTGTACTCGTTGAATGCGTTGAGCATTTTCTGCTGGTCGATAGGCGTTGCTACCCGAGTGGGGTCGTATTTGTCGGGTGGTAGGAGTAGCATGCCGTTGGCATAAGGTTGCAAGTCGAACACTTGCAGATAGCCTGTAGAGGGTACGAGCCAACTGTAGTAAATGTCTGCCAACCCATCTAAGCTGTAGTATGTGGTGTAGAGGTCGCCCGTCGAGCGTAGTAGCTCTACTTTCTCGGGAAGACCTTGTTTCTGGAATATCTCTATAACCGTCTCGGTGTAGGCGAGTCTCTGTTCAAAGGGGAAATCTTGCTCTATAATCTCTCGCATACGTTGAGCTATTCGGGCAACTTTCTCGGCACTTACCGGCTCGTTGCCATCGTTGAGCAGGCAGTAGTTACCATTGGAAATAGAGTGCTCGATGCGCAACTCGGTGCCGGGGTATAAGTCGGTAACGGCTTTATAGAGAACAAAGCATAGTGAGCGGATGTATGCCCGCATACCCGATGAGTTGCTGATGTCTACAAACTCGACATCACAATTGTTGTATATGCGGAAGTCGAGACTCTCCGACTTGTTGTTTACACGTGCTGTAACAGCTCGCAAGGGAGTGTCGAGATGCAAGTTGTTGTATATGTCGAGGAGGCGCTCACCGCCATTTACGTTGATGAGTGCTTGTGTGTTGCGGCAGAAAATTTCGACTTTTTGCTCCATAGTGTGTTTTTAAGAATGTTAAATTTTGAAACATTTGTGAAATATGCGTTATGACTATATTACAAATCTTTTTATTTGTTTATTTTTGCAAACGAAAATTGTTATAATGCGTATTCCGTTGCTAAAATACAATTTATAACCGAAACAAACCAAAATTTAATGTAAATTATACGTAAATGGACTATTCATTTTTTGATTTATTGAAACTCATAGGTTCTTTGGGACTATTCCTATATGGAATGAAAATCATGAGTGAGGGCTTGCAAAAAGCCGCCGGAGATCGTATGCAAAGCATTCTCTCGTCTATGACAAACAATCGTTTTGCCGGCGTATTGACAGGTATACTTATTACAGCGCTCATTCAGTCTTCTTCGGCAACAACCGTAATGGTTGTAAGTTTTGTCAATGCCGGATTGCTATCGCTCACACAATCTATTGCCGTCATCATGGGTGCCAACGTCGGTACAACCGTTACGGCTTGGATAGTCTCATTATTTGGTTTTTCGGTAGACATCTCGTCGATGGTATTCCCCATCATGGCGATATCAATACCCCTTATCTTCTCAAAAAACAACCAACATCGTTATTGGGGTGAGTTCTTGGTTGGTTTCTCGTTGCTTTTCATGGGTCTTGATTTCATGAAAAACTCGGTGCCCGACCTCAAGGAGAACGCAGCGGCGCTCGAGTTCCTCAACAACTATACCAATATGGGTTATGGCTCGGTATTGCTGTTTATGCTCATAGGTACTATTCTTACGGTGATTATGCAATCGTCGAGTGCCATGATGGCTATAACGCTCATTATGTGTAGCCAAGGATGGGTGTCGTTTGAGATTGCTGCCGCCATGGTGTTGGGCGAAAATATAGGTACTACCATTACAGCCAATATGGCAGCCCTCTCGGCTAATGTATCGGCAAAACGTGCTGCTTTTGCTCACTTCCTGTTCAATATCTTCGGTGTATGTTGGATGCTCATATTCTTCTATCCCTTCACTCGAATGATTGCTGCTTTGGTGGGTCATATAAACGGTGTGTCTGCCGGCGAGATGGAGCAACTCTTGCAATCGACCTCGACCGGAGGTGGATTGTCGCCCGAAGAGGTATCGACTGTTTCATTCTCATTGGCATTGTTCCACTCGGTATTTAATGTCTGCAACGTATTGATTATGATATGGTTTGTTGGTTTGTACGAGAAGATTGTAACTACTGTAATCAAGCAAAAATCGACCAACGAGGAGGAGTTCCAGCTCAAATATATCAATATAGGTATGATGGGTGCATCGGAGTTGAACTTGCCTCAAGCACGCCAAGAGATTGTGGTGTATGCCGAGCGTGTGCGCCGCATGTTTGGTATGATACAAGATTTGTTGCATGAGAAAGAGGGCAGTGAAGCTTATGCCAAACTATATAGCCGCATCGAGAAGTACGAACAGATATGCGACCGTATGGAAATTGAGATAGCCTCGTTCTTGAACAAGGTAGTGAGTGGTCGCTTGAGCTATGACGGTAAATTGCAGGTTAATGCCATGCTTACAATGGTTACCGAGATAGAGAGTATTGGCGACTGCTGTTACAACTTGGCTCGTACATTGGTGCGCAAGCAAGAAGCCGGTGTGAAATTCAATGATGAGATATTGTCTAATATTGATGCTCTGTTGGCGCTTGATGCCGATGCTCTTGACGGACTTATCAACATCCTTGCCAAAGGCGAGAATGCCGACATTATTGCAGCGTACAACAAAGAAAACGAGATAAACAACTTCCGCAACCAATTGCGCTCGACCAATATGGAAAATATCAATGCCAAACATTACGACTACCAAGAGGGTATCTATTACATGGATATGGTGGCAGAGGCAGAGAGCTTGGGCGACTATGTAGTGAACGTTGTGGATGCCGTAAAACAACAATCTCGCAACAAGTCGAAAATCTAAACTTTACAATATACTATGTAGTTTGTAAAGGACGTTTCGCTACAGCGGAGCGTCCTTTGCTTGTAGTACAACCGCCAAATTATGTAATAAATAATAAAATACAGTTGTATATAGTGTTTGTTTGCAGCTTTTTTAGTTTATTTGCAAATCCAAAATGTAAAACCTAATCTTTACTGATATGAAAAAGTTATTTGCCCTCTTGGGGGTTGCCCTTCTTGCCGTAAGCGGTGCTATGGCACAAACAGTACTGGTCGACTACGACTTTAACGACAAAGATAAAACAGGGCTTTCGATTTATGATGTAGACAATCTTACCCCCACCTCGTTCATGCAATCTATCGGCTTTGCATCCGGTACAACATGGATACTTATCAAAGACACCGAAGAGAGTACCGATATGTTCCTTGGCAGTACATCACAATATCTGCCTGCCGGACAAGCCAATGACTGGCTGGTACTGCCTGCTACGCTCATATCGAGCGAAGGCTTTGTTCTTGAGTGGAAATCGCAAGCTTTCTTGGCGGATAAGCGCGATGGTCTGAAAGTATTCATTTCGACCGAAGGTGGCTTGCCCGAAAACTTTCCCTCAACACCCGTATGGGAAGTGGCAGAGGAGGAAATAGGTAAAACAGAAGACTTCTTTGAAGGCGAGTTTGTTGCACACTCACTCTCGCTCGACGACTATGTTGGAAAAAATATCCACATTGCATTTGTCAATCAGAGCAACGATAAGAGCATCCTTTGCATCGACGATATCAAGGTGTCGCGCGACGATGAGTTTGCTATCAACTCGGCGTTGGATATGATTGTATTTGATGCCGATGAGGTAGGTTTCACTGGTACAATAACCAACAATAAGCTCGAGAAAATCAACGACGTTGCCATTACACTCACATACGACGATGTTGAGGTTACCGAGAATTTTACCGGTCTTAATCTTGCCGCCGGCGAAACCGCGGTTTTTGCAATGGAACACAAAGCACCTATTGCCATAAACGAAACGTTGAATTATACACTCAAGGCTGTTGCAGGTGATAAAACAGCTCTATTTACTTCGTCGGTAAGCAATTACTTCAAGCGTCGTGTAGTGATAGAAGATCACACAGGATTGTGGTGTAGCAACTGTCCTGCCGGTATTTGGGGTCTTGACTCGTTGAAAGAGGTGGCTCCCGATAACATTGCTCCTATTTCGGTGCAAAATAACAATGGTGCTCCCAATCCCTTGTTGGTTGTAGACAAGTATGATGTCGGATTGAGTGCTGCCGGTGCTACTGCATTCCCTCAAGGTTGGGTAGACCGCACCTACATTCAACATCCTTGGGGTAATGGCGGTTCGGACTTTAAAGATCCCAATTCGTGGATTTCGCTCTTCGATAATCTTATGAAGGTTGCTCCCGAAGCCGGTGTGAACGTAACAGGCTATTTCAATGAGGACAAGACTTGGGTAATGGCGCGCGCATCGGTGCGTACTGCCGAGCTCAAAGAGAACCTCGATTGGCGCATTATCTTTGTTGTTACCGAAGATGGCTTGGAAGGTTTCTACCAAAGCAATACATTTACAGGCAATAAAGCATGGATAGGTGGTTGGCAGAACAAGCCTCGTAATGCCGAGGTGGTGCTCAACGACATTGCTCGTGGTATCTATCCGTCGTTCTATGGTGAAGAAGGCAGCTTGCCCACAACTATCAATGTAGGCGAAGTGGCTGAATATAGCTATGGAATAAGCCTGCCTATTGAGTCGGTTAATAAAAAGGGTGAAGTAACCAAGATTATTCAGAACTTCGACAACCTCAACCTCATAGCTATGCTTGTCGACGGCAAGACTAAGCGTGTGATAAACTCGGATATGGTGCGTATTACAGAAGTGCCCGAGGCTGTTGAGGGTGTCAAAAACAATGACGATGACTTGTACGTCAAAGCCATAGTTGGCGAAGGAACTCTTGCAGTGAGCACATTGGGCAATGAGCCTATTGCGGTTACTCTTGTAGCTATAGACGGTCGCGTATTGGCTGTAGCTCAAGGCAATGGTAGTGTAAATCTTGATACAACAGGATACCAAGGTGTAGCACTTGTGCAAGTGGTAGCCAATGGTGTTGTAAAAGTAGAGAAGGTTGTGATAAGATAACAAGTAGAAAACTCTATACAAATATAAAACGGAGTATCATCAGGCGCGATGATACTCCGTTTTTCTATATTACACAGATGTCGCTCGGTTACTCTTTGATAAATTTCATCATTGTCCAGCGGTTGTCCTCGGCGTAGCTTTCGTAGCGCAAACCATGGCGTGCAGCCTCTTCGCGCAAGATATCCATATCTTCTACATAGAAACCGCTCATGAAGATAACAGCACCGCTGTTCATGTGTGAGGCGTAGTTGCCCATATCGGCAAGCAGTATGTTGCGGTTGATGTTGGCAAGAATGTAATCGAACTTTTCACCCTCTTTGATAGCATCGGTTCCGCCCAAGCGAATGTCTATATCGGTAGTGTCGTTGAGGCGGATGTTCTCCAATGCGTTTTCGTAGGCAAACTCGTCAATGTCGATGCCTGTAACATCGGCTGCTCCATGTTTGCGCGCCAATATGGCAAGTAGGGCTGTACCGCAACCCATGTCAAGCACCTTCTTGCCATGCATGTCGGTGGCAAGTATAGCGCGTAGCATGTGGCAGGTAGTTTGGTGATGTCCTGTACCGAAAGCCATTTTAGGATCTATAAGTATATCGTATCGGGCTTGTGGGATGTCGGTATGGAAGGTGCTGTGTATGACACATAGGTCGTCGACAACAATGGGTTGGAAGTAGTTCTTTTCCCATTCGGCATTCCAGTCTTCACCCTCAATTTTCTCGGTGGTGTACTCTATGGCATATCCTTCCAGCGGAAAACACTCGACGGTCTGTGCCAACTGTTGAGCATCGTAGCTGTTGTGGGGTACGTAGGCAGTCATGCCTTGCTCGTCGGGGACAAAGCTTTCAAAACCTATCTCGGCAAGCATCGCTGCCAAAACATCGGTTGCAACCTCCTCGGGAGGTGTTACGGTAAATGTTACCTGTGTGTAGTCGTTCATATCAATGTTTTCTGTTATGTAAATCGTCTTATAAGTCGTATAGCCAATTGTACCCAACGCCAACCTTGATTGAACATCTCGAATAGTGAAAATCCGTTTGTCACGTTATCAAATACCACACTTGAAATTGTTCTTACTATGTTTTGAGGTTTAATAAGTTGCTGAGCTGCACCAATAAGGCGTTGCTCTTGCATATTCAACTCTGCCTCTATCTCCTTGCGGCGGCTGCATAGCTCGTCGTAGGTGTGTGTTCGTGTGGTGTGCGTTGGTAATAAATACTCTTCCATACACAATCTATTTTTCAGCCTGATCGTCATCGTCAAGTATACCGCGTGCCAAAACTCGTGTTATGGGGTTGAGTAGCCATTGTTTTCGCCATACGTATGTAAGTACAACTATAATTAGTGCCGCTGCACCCATAATGCTGTATGCACCTATTGTACCAACATAAATGCGCAACAAATGTACTAAAGAGAGCGAAAAATAGCAAATCGCCATGATGCCAAATATCAGTGTGATTGCCATAAACACCACTGCTGCAATGATATAGACGATTTTTTCTGTGCCAAGAATTTTTAAGTGTTGTAGGCGCAGATCTATGTAATGCTTCAACTCGGTGATGAGTGCTTCGGTCGACGACTGTTCTTCCATAATGACATAAATTTATAAAAGCGAGGTAGTGCAAGTGTCGTCCAATGTACACTCTACTACCTCATTGTTACACATTGCTTCGGGTGAGATGCGGGTTGCATCAAGCATCCTCTACAAATTGTTCGAGCTCTTCTTTGCAGCAGGGGATACCTTTCTTTTTCATCATGTGGCACACATGTTTTCGCATCTCTTTGCCGGTACATGGCGCAAGCAACAAAGCAGCTGCAGCACCTACAACAGCACCGCCCAGCATTACCAGCATACAGTCCAATCCTTTCATCCTTGTATAAAATTAGGGTTAAAAATCGCGGGGAGCACAGGTATAACAAGCTGCTCGAAAATAAAGTTTGAGCCAATATCGGCTCTTAACAATTTTGAGGATATTGGAGTATTATGTGGTGGATTTCTACAAGAAACTATAAGTGCTTTGTGGCGCGAAGTATCTCGCGTTTGCCTCCTAAGGGACCCGATATGCGCTCTACCGAGAAGCCTATCTCGGTCAACAATCGGCGTATGCTACCCTTGGCGCAGTAGGTGGTGAGTACTGCTTTGTCGTTCATGGTGTCGTATAGACGTCTGAAGGCATCTTCACTCCACATATCGGGTTGTTTCTCGGGAGCAAAGGCATCGAAATAGACAATATCGATGTTGTGGGGCAGAGGGTCGCATAGATAGTCGGCTTGCCGTTTCTCCAAGGTGAAATAGGGCGTAATGGCCGTAGGGGTGTCCCAAGGAGCTTTATAAATCTTTTCAAGCAGTTGGCTGTCGACAAGCTTGCCATAATCGAGGGCTGTATATAATGCCTCGGTGATAGGGTATTTTTCGAGAGTAATGTAATGGATAGGATTTTGAGCATTGGCAGCCATAGCAGTAACTGCTGCATTGAGTCCTGTGCCAAACCCTATCTCAAGAAGGCGTAGCGATGTCCCGTCGCTGCGGTACAGGAAGGCACAATCGCGGTATATATGATTGGACTCGGCGATAGCACCCTTTACCGAGTGGTAGTGCTCGTCGAGTTCCTTGACATATAGTGTTGCCGAGCCGTCGGCAGTAATCTCTATTTCGATGTCTCTATTCTCGTTCATAGTATCGTTTCAGGGTGCAAAGATAAAAAAGTTATTTAAAAATTTGGTGGCAATCAATAAAAGCAGTACTTTTGTGGGCTGATTCTGTAACGGGCTCAAAAAGTGCTGTCCAGATGACACCGCCCGGCAGAGATAACCTGAAGATTAATAAATAAAATGTACGTAATCGTAGAAATTCAGGGACAACAATTCAAAGTCGAAGAAGGCAAGAAATTGTTCGTTCATTACTTGGGTGCCGAGCACGGTTCAGTACTCGAGTTTGACAAAGTCCTTTTGGTGGACAAAGACGGTGATGTAACCGTAGGTGCTCCCACAGTAGAAGGCGCAAAAGTAGTATGTGAAGTAGTTTCGTCTGACGGTAACTATGGCAAGCCCGGTCTTGTAAAGGGTGAGCGTATCATCGTCTTTAAGAAGAAACGTCGCAAAGGTTATCGTCGTTTGAACGGTCACCGTCAAAGCTTCACCGAAGTGTTAGTTAAAGAAATAGTTGCTTAACCTTAAAATTGTAGAAAAATGGCACATAAGAAAGGTGTAGGTAGTTCTAAGAACGGTCGTGAATCGCATAGCAAACGACTCGGCGTTAAGGTTTACGGTGGTCAAATAGCAAAAGCCGGCAACATTTTGGTTCGTCAAAGAGGTACAGTTCACCATCCCGGTGAGAACGTAGGTTTGGGTAAAGACCACACCCTCTTCGCTCTCGTTGATGGTACAGTTGTTTTCCGTAAAAAGAAAGACAACCGCTCGTATGTATCGGTAGAACCCATGAACTAATCGGAAACGATACTGCAAAAATATACGGCTGGAAGCATTGCTTCCAGCCGTTTTTTGTAATCTCAATTTCAATCGAAGAGCTATAATAATCTATTAAAAGGTCCATTTAGCGGCGACCGTTGGCATGACATAGAACCCTTTGCCTACAAAGTTGTATGAGAGTTAGACCTCTGTACCAAGACTGAGCTTTATTTTCTCCCAGCCTTTTATATTTTTAAGGTTTACCCACAATTGAGGCTCTGTAGCAAAGATATACTCTGTTCCCAACCACGGTTGTGCCTCACGCCAGAAGTCGGCGTATCCATTAAATGATATCCAATGATTGAAGAAATCGAGGTTTCACACTCCTGTTATCTGGAAATTGTGTATTTGCGAAGCTCCATTGAGACCCACTGCGCCGGGGATGACCTTATACATGAGCGATAGCGACCAAGTTTTGCTCCAATCGCTCGAATGACCCGAATAGGTAATACCTCCAAGAAAAGCATTATTGAATGACCCGACTTCGTTGCTAAGCCCACCATTATACTCGACATGTACCGAGAGCCAGTCAACCGGACTTTCCTGCCAAAAGCATAACTCTCGCGCTATCTCCCAATAAGCACCTATTACCTTGGGCGAGTAGTCCATGTCGACAAAGAAATAAGTACTACCACCACCATCGGGCTTAAACATCTCTACGGTGGTAGTAACCATATTACGCCCAAAGTTATAATGCAGTTGTATATTCTGTGCCACTACTTTCGATGCTAACATCGAAAGTACAACGACCATAACGGCACATATAGATTTTATCATCTACATATCGGTCAATATTCTGTTTTTCGCAAAATTAAGTAATTATTTCTATCAGCAACATCACTCAAGACAATTATTGCAAGGCATATAAATGTGAAATCAAGCATCAATTAACCTATCATCACTACAATAGTTACAAAAAGAGAATGTCTGTTTTAGGACTATCCTTTTTCAGCGGTGAATTAATTTTTACTGCCGATTTTGTTTATTCACAATATGTTATATCATTAGGTAGAGAAACGAGTTTTCGCGTAAAACAGCTTAAACTTTAATATTTCTCAATACGTGTAGTCTTTGATGTAGTCTAAACTAACACCAATTAGTTGTGCTTTTCAAAAAAAATGTCTAACTTTGTAGAAACATTAAACATTTTGCCTATGAAACATAGCGTATAGTTTGATACGCACATTTTAGACATATTGGAAAAGCGTTTTAGCTTTATTCTTTCACTTCGAAAGTTTGGCGACTTATAAAAGGTAGAAAGGAATAATAGTTGAAATGCTCGCGCTCAATAGCGTGGGCTTTTACTTATTCTTCTACCTAGGTTACGCCAAACACCTCGAAGTGAGAATATACTAAAAGTACCATGCTTTTTTTTGTGCGTATTTTCAAAATCATCAAGGTACAACGGAGTAATCGAAACATCGAGAAACAACAGTAATTATTATTTAATCAGAAATTTATGAAGAATTTATTATTTACATTGGCAGTGCTAATGTGTATATCCATCAATGCGAATGCACAAAATATTATTGTCCAACAAAACAACAATTCATCATCTACTTCAACTGTTCAAGATGATAATGGGTATTTTATTAATGGCATCTCAACAAAAGAAGATATAGGAGGTGTTGATGTAGAGTTTGTTGATGACCCAGAACACTATTATGCGAATAAGTACCTCAAATTTACAAATTATCACAACTTCCCCGTAACTGTAATTTTTGAGGTTGAAGACTATCAAAGAGGAGGCGATTATGAAAAGGTTACAGGTAGAATCACATTACGAGCTAACGAAACTAAAACCACTCCTAATCCATACAATGTTGCAAAAAGTCGTCATTGTGTTATGATTGTTCGTAAACTATGACACACTTATAAGACTTAATAATATAAAGTGGCGTATGTAGTGAACTGTGTAGTTCCTTCATACGCTACTGTCGTTTGGCTGCCTGACATCTTTGGGAAGTGTTTGTTTTCAGTGCATTACTTTAAAAGATTTGGCAACCTTTGCACTCGTAGCTTCTTGACTTAATTACGACCTCCAAGTAGTCTTTTATGTGGAATTTCGCAATTTTCGTAAAACCAACACTGAAAACAATCAGTTAAAAATTATAAGACCTACCCTTTAGGACACCTTCTTTTGTATCTCTAAATATTGGTCGTGCTGCTTGGTCGAGTTACTCGGCAATCTTGGAAGTAAATACCGCCGAGGTGTACCCTTGTTGGGTCTTGATCCAATGGGGCAGGGTGGCTATCTCGGCAAAACCGCATTGCGCGAAGATGCTGCGAGAGGGGACGTTGTCGGTAGGGATAGTGGCGTAAAGGTTGTGTATGCCTATAAAGTCTTGTGCGTAGTGGCAAATGAGGTCGAGCACTCTCTTGCCATATCCACGTTGGCGCATGGCGGGTACAATGTATATACCTACGCCTGCTCGGTTGTTTCGTGGGTCGTAGTCGTAAAGATCGGCTATACCCAATCGCTTGCCCGAGGTAGCATCCACCGCTATAAGGCGCAGTTGACGGTCGGCATAGAGGTCGGCTCTATAAATCTCGATGTACTGTTGTATCATCATGCGCGACATGGGGGCGACGGTTGCCGAGGCGTTCCATGCATTGGCATCGTTCTCGGCGAGGTAAATAAAGTCGAGGTCGGTAGGTTCGACGGCGCGTAGTGCTATGCCGTTTTTTTCGATGTGGGTTGTAGCGTTCATATCTTACGATGTTTGCAGTAGAAATAGAGTAGAGCCTTGGTATGACGACGGGCTATGGGCGAGAATAGGTTGCGGTTGGTAATGCGCTTCCAGTGGTGTATAATGCTCACTGCCGGCAGATATGTAGTTTCCCACCCCTCCTTGCGGGCGCGCAAGCAGTAGTCGGCATCTTCCGGTCCGTAGAATATTTTTTCGTCGAGCAAGCCTATTTTTCCTATCATCTCTCTACGCAGTAGCTGGCAAGCACCAATGATGTAGGTGGGATGGAAAGGCTTGCCCATACCCAGCTCTGTTGCGTAAGGGTCGGTCGTTGAGGTTTTCTTGCCAAATATAGAGTGAGCAACATTACATACCTTGACCCACAATCCGGGATAGACTTTGTAGCTCTGTTGTGTTTCGCCTTCGGTGTTGACAAGTCGGCATCCGCATATACCACAATCGGGTGTTTGCTGCATATGTCGAAGCATGGCATCGAGTGCCTTACCATTTACTATCGTGTCGTCGTCGAGTAGCCACACATACTCTCCTCGGGCTATCTCTATACCTCTGTTACGAGCGTATGCTACCCCCTTGTTCTCGGGTAGGCGACGGTAGATGACGTTGGGATAATTCTCTGTGATAAACCGGTCGGTACCATCGGTCGAGCCATTGTCTATAATGATAGTTTCGCTATCGCCGGCAACCGAAAGAGTGTCTTGCAGCGAAGCAAGAACTTCGCGCAAGTATGTCAATGAGTTCCAACATATTAGTACGACCGATAGTTGCATTATCCAAACAACTTTATTTTTAGTGCTTTAAGTGCATGGCAAAATTCCGAGAAGTTGCTGAAACGTCGCATGTGCGACCATATAACGTAGGGCGAAAGGAAGTATCGCAAGTTGTAGCGGTATAATATCTTCTCCATATCGCGAGCCGATAGGTGTGGATAGTTGAGTATAGACTCTCGCTGTACGTTGGTGGGTGTATATTCGCCGCCATCTATCCAACCGTTTTCTTTTGCCATTTCGTAAAACTCGGTTCCCGGGAATGGCGAAACGATATTGAACATAATCTGGTCTACACGTAGTTTCTGTGCTTGTCGCAAGGTGTCGCGCAGTGTCTCTTTGGTTTCCAGCGGGCTTGTACCTATGAGGATGTTGAGCTTGACAGGAACTTTGTATTTTTTCAGCAGTTTGATGGCTGTATATATCTGTTCGCGAGTGATACCTTTCTTGATGAATTTTAGTATTTCGTCGTTGAACGACTCTACGCCAAGGTCGACATACAAGCAACCCGACTCGCCCAGCATGCGGGCAATGGGCTCTGTAATGGTGTCAACACGTGCTTGGCAACCCCATTTAAAGTCATATTTCTTCAGCGCTTGGCATAGGTTGCGGGTGCGCTCTTCGTCCCAAATAAACTCGTCGTCCATAAAACCTATGGCGCGATAGCCCTCGTCGTGTAGTTGCTTCAGCTCTTTCTCGACACTCTCGATAGAGCGGAATGATATGGGAGGCTTGCGGTTGTTGTCGCGGCGATACTCCAATTCGCGGGCAAATGAGAGTGAACTTGGCACGCAATATATACACTTAAACGGGCAATTGCGCGAGGTAATCATGGTTGTGTATGGCGCAAGTTTCAGCTTGGGATTGTGGTATTGGCGATGTGCTATGTGGTGTCGTGCCGGGAAGGGTAGCTCGTCGAAGCTCTTGCCGACGGCTCTTGGCGGGTTGTGTGTCATCTTGCCCTCGCACAGGTAAGAGATACCTTTTATATCGTCCCAAGGTGTATTGTCGCGCAGGGCATTGGTGAGCTCGAGCGCCGTATATTCGGGCTCTCCGCGCACTACCACATCTCGTGCATCTTTCAGATAAAGCTTGGTGAAGTATGTCGCTCCAGGACCCATGAAGCATATATATGCTTGTGGGTGTGCAGCTCTGATGATGTCGCGGGCTTGCAGGTCGGCAGCTCGCGATAGGTTTACGCTCCAAATATAATATACATCGCTATTGTCCGATGAAATATATCGAGTGAAGTCGTCGGTTGTTTTTTTGTCAAAGACAAAATCCTGATATGTTACATCATAACCGTTCTGTTCGAGCATAGCTACGACAGTCAACTCGTAGATGTTGGGGGCGGGATATACCACACGAGTGCAACCAGCGGTGCGTTCTGCCGGAGCATTCTTGGTAGGCTCGGGGGGTATGATAAAGGTAAGCTTCATGATTTATATGCTTTGGAGGCGTTGTGTTATAATTAAAACGAGTTTGGTGGGTGTTTTATTGTGCTTGTCAACCCTTGAAACTATCGCTGAAGGGTGTACGATTGAGTATCGACCTACCGAGGGTTATCTCGTCGGTATATTCCAACTCGTCGCCCACCGATACGCCTCGTGCTATGAGTGATATGCGCACATCGTATGGGGCAAGTTTGCGGAATATATAGAAGTTGGTTGTATCGCCTTCCATCGTAGCACTGAGGGCGAGGATTATCTCTTTTACCCCTCCGGCAGCTACTCGCTCTACAAGGCTTTCTATCTCGAGGTCGGCGGGTCCGATACCATCCATAGGCGATATGACTCCACCCAATACGTGATATAGCCCGCGGAACTGTCCTGTTGCCTCTACTGCCATTACCTCGCGCACATTCTCTACAACGCATATTGTAGAGCTGTCGCGTGTTGTGTCGGCACACAAGGCGCATGTCTCGGTGTCGCTGATGTTGTGGCACACATGGCAATACTTGATGTCGTGTCGCAAGCGTATGATGGCGTTGCCGAAACTATCTGCCACCGAAGGCTCTTGGCGCAGCAGATGCAAAACAAGTCGTAGTGCTGTTTTGCGTCCTATGCCCGGTAGCTTGGCAAATTCGCTTACGGCATTTTCGAGTAGTTTCGATGCAAAATCGGGGCTCATATCGGTTGTGATTATAGCTTCTTACCAAAAAGAGTGTCGAATATATCGTCGTAAATAAGGTCGGTTGCTCCGGCATTTTTTACAACAAACTGACCCGCCTTCTCGCCGGTAGCGGCAAGTTGCTGTGGTTGTGTGGCAAATGTGTCTAATAACGACTCCAACTCATTGTAGTTGGTTATCGAGAAAGCGCACTCTTGGGCTATCATATTGCGGGCTTCGCGGAACTTACCATATTTAGGACCAAATATGACCGGCATACCATATACGGCAGCTTCAAGAATATTGTGAATACCGGCGCCAAATCCACCTCCGATGTAGGCTACCTTGCCGTAGCGGTATATCGACGAGAGCAAGCCTATAGAGTCGATGATAAGACATTCTGCCTCTTGGATATTATTCTCGTTGGCTTGCGATAGACGTAGGGTGCGACGTGTCAAGAGGCTTTCTATTTGCTGTATGTGCTCTTCGTGTATTTCGTGTGGCGCTATGATGAGGCGTTGCTCGGTATGGGCATTGATATATTGGGTAATAAGCTGCTCGTCGGGTAGCCATGAGCTGCCCACAACGAGTGTGTGATGTCCGTCGGTAAATTGCTTAACCAACGGCAACTCTTTGGCGTTGCGGTGGATGCTGATAACGCGATCGAAACGGGTATCTCCGGCAATGGTTACATTCCATACCGAAATACCTCGCAACAACTCTTTCGATGCCTCGTCTTGCACATATAGGTGGGTAAAGCAGTGCAACATCTCACGGAAGAAATTGCCATCTTTGCGGAAGAAGTTTTGCTCCTTGCGGAATATAGCCGAAATGATGTATGTGGGAATTTTGCGACGTTGCAACTCATGCAGATAGTTGCTCCAAAACTCATATTTCACAAAGATGGCTTTGCTTGGCTTTACGATGTCAAGAAACGCCTTTACATTTGATATGTGGTCGAAGGGTAGGTAGCTGACAAAATCTACGCCGTCGTAGTTTTTGCGTACCTCGTAGCCCGATGGCGAGAAGAATGTGAGAAGTATACGTTGCTTGGGTTGGTTGGCTTTGATTTGTTCAATGAGTGGTCTTCCTTGCTCAAACTCGCCCAACGATGCTGCATGTATCCATATATAGTTGCCGTCGGGGTGTAAGTTCTTCTTTAGCAGGTCGAGTACTGCACTTTCTCCTTCCGACAATTTGCGTGCCTTGGTGTTGAATAAGCCTGCAAATTTTACGAGTCCTTGATAACTCTTTATGCCTATATTGTATAATATTCCCATAGTTCTTTTTTAGTAGAATATATTGGGTATACGTTGTTTCGATTTATGTTTCTCTTTGAAGTCTTGGTCGATATATGCTCTTACCACAAGTTGCTGTTGCCAACCCCATTCGCCGGGTGTGAAGTGGAAGTTGATAGATGCAAAGCAGTTGATAAAGCTGTTGCGAAATATATATCCGTATATGTCCAATCGGTTGTGCCAGGGTGCGCCGTAATAGCTTTCGCCTTGATATAGTGTGTTGCCTAAGCGATTGTAGAGTGTTTGTGCAGCAGTGCCGTAGTAGAACTTGTTGCGTACACCCAAGTATTTCCACTCGACCGTCAGGTCGGCAACAAAGGCGTGTGATGGCAGCCAATCGGTAACCCCTCTCTCGCGGTCGAGGGTGGCAAGGTATCCACAGCGCAATGTGAGCGAGTCTAACACCGTACGGTGTGAGAAGTCGACACCAACGTAGGGGCGCAACATGATGTTGTCGGTTACGTGTGTCTCGGCGCCTACGGGTTCATCTTTGGCTCTTGCCAAGTGGTTGACTATGACAGCTCCTCCGGCAAATAGCCATGGCGTGATGTTGATGCGACCTTGTGCCACTATCATAAAAGCCTCGCGGGTGGTCTTGGTAGGCAACCCACGCCAATCGACCATTGCCTCGACGTAGCCAAGTTGGCTGCGATGTTGAAACAGCGCACCTTGTATGTTGGGGCTGAAGAATGAGAGCGAGTCGGTGTTGGCAAAGTCGTCGAGCGGCTCTATGAGTTGTGTGCGAGGAAACATACCCATCGACATGGCAAACTTCTCTGTATCGTAGCGATAATAGAGTGTAGGCTTGAACGATGAAAGTTCAATGCGACTGTCTATGGGTTGTATCCATGAGACTCCTGCCACAATGCTGTGATTGTTGAACCCTACGCCCACAGTGGGTGTAAGACGGGCTGCAAAGAGGGTCTCGGAGGTCATTCGCTCATACTTGTACTCTCTGTTGTCGAAGTAGGGTACAAGTTCGGCACTCCACAGCAATTTCTGTGCACTCGCTTGTGTTACGCACGACACAATCATGCATAAAACAAGCGTTGCTATATGAAGTGCTGTTCTGCGCATTATCCGAGGCGGTCTATGGCTTTTTGCAGACGAGCGATAGTTTCTTCTCGTCCCATGATTTCCGATATATCAAACATGTGAGGACCCTTGCAGTAACCCACAACCGCCAAGCGGTAGGCATTCATGACATTACCCATGTGGTAGCCTTTGTCGGTTATCCAGCCCAATACAATCTCTTCGGCAGCTTTCGACTCCATTGAGGGCAGATTGCGGATGATTTCGATAAGTTCGCCCATGCGTGCACCCATGCCTTCATCCCAGCGTTTGCGCACCGACTTCTCTTCATACTCCTCGGGAGCTTCAAAGAAGAATGCAGTTTGCTCCCACAATTCGTTTACAAAGTTTACGCGGCTTTTTACCAACGAAACGATGCGAGTGAGAGTGTCGATGTCGCATTGATGACCTTTGCCGGTAACAATGGGCATAAACATCTCGGCTACCTCGCGGTCGCTGCGAGTTTGCAAATATTGGTGGTTGAACCATTTGCCTTTTTCGTAATCAAACTTGGCACCGCTCTTGCTGCAGCGTTGCAAGTCGAAGCGTTTTATCAACTCGTCCATCGACATGATTTCTTGGTCGTTTCCGGGGTTCCAGCCCAGCAAAGCGAGGAAGTTGACTACAGCTTCGGGTAGATAACCTGCCTCGCGGTAACCCGACGAAATCTCGCCCGACTTGGGGTCGTGCCACTCTAAGGGGAATACGGGGAAGCCCAAGCGATCGCCATCGCGTTTGCTCAATTTGCCTTTACCGTCGGGCTTGAGCAGCAATGGCAAGTGTGCAAATTGGGGCATGGTGTCTTCCCAGCCAAAGGCGCGATATAGCAACACGTGAAGGGGTGCTGAGGGCAACCACTCTTCGCCACGAATAACGTGCGAAACTTCCATCAAATGGTCGTCGACGATGTTGGCGAGGTGATAGGTGGGAAGGTTGTCGGCCGACTTATACAATACCTTGTCGTCGAGAATGGTTGAGTTGATGACAACTTCACCGCGGATGATGTCGTTTACTTTCACATCTTCGCCCGGCTCTATTTTGAAGCGTACTACATATTTCTCGCCTGCCTCTATGGCTGCTTTTACATCCTCGGCACTCATAGTGAGCGAGTTGCGCATGCTCATGCGTGTAGAGGCATCGTATTGGAAGTTGGCAATCTCGTTGCGCTTGGCATCGAGCTCTTCGGGGGTATCGAATGCGATATAGCCTTTGCCATTCTCGAGCAATATGTCTACATACTTGCGATATATATCTTTGCGTTCCGATTGGCGATAAGGACCGTAATTGCCACCGTAGCCTACGCCTTCGTCAAATTTGATGCCCAACCATTCGAGGGCTTCCATGATGTACTCCTCGGCACCGGGTACAAAACGTTGAGAGTCGGTGTCTTCGATGCGGAAAATCATATCGCCACCATGTTGGCGTGCAAAGAGATAGTTGTATAATGCAGTGCGTACACCGCCTATATGAAGTGCCCCTGTTGGGCTGGGTGCAAAGCGAACCCTTACTTTACGTTCTGACATAGTATCTTAGTTTTAAATTTTAGTTTAACAAATAGAGGTTTTACGCACACATTCTGCCCAACAAAGGCAATGGTGCATAAATCGTACAAAGGTAGTGAAAGATAAGGCAATAAAAAACAAACTTGTCTGTTTTTTATTGCCTTATAAATTATTGTAGACTTTATTGTGGATGATTATTGTATTTGTTGGCTATGTTGCAGTGCTTGACGTCCGGCATCGGTCATCAGTCCGCGTCGTTCAAGGTCGGCGCAACGTTGCTTGTTGAGTTCGGTCCAATGGCTGTTTTTGCGGCGAGGTGAGAGCCGTTGTGCAAGGCGACCATCGGGTAGGCGTTTCAGTGTCGAGTCTATCCAACCAAAACATAAAGCCTCTTCAACAACCTCAATGTAGGGTATAACACCGGCAGTAGGTTGCTTGCTGCGTGAGGTTACTACCCAACAGACCGGCTCGGTTGTGTGGTTCTTTTCGAGCCATTGTCTTAACTCGTGGCGCGAGGCATAGTGTAGCAGATTTATTATCTCCATGGGCTATTACTTCGGCATCTCCTCTTCCAATAGTTGTCGCTTTCGTTCTATCATTTCGCCCTTGCGCATGCCGTTGTAACCGCCCAATGAGCCATCGGCTGCCACGACCCGATGATATGGAACTTCGGGTGCAAAGGGGTTGCGTTTGAGCGCTTGCCCAACAGCTTGTGCGCTACCACAACCTATACGTCGTGCCAACTCGCCATAAGTAATGGTTGCACCCGCCGGCACATCAAGTAGCGCCAGATATACCCACCGCTGAAACGGGGTTATATCCGTCGATTGCATAACTTTATGGCGTATATCATTCATAATTTGATATTTTTAGTAGAATGACTCTTTATCATTTGGTTTTAATGTCGAAATAGTAGGTTGCGCCGATGCGAGCGCGATGAAATGGGTAATCCATCAGTCCGGCTTGATATCCGGCATTGATGGAAAAGTCTTTTATTCTGTATGCAAGTTCCAATTTCAATGTCATAGGTGCATCACCGTCTTTTTCCCAACCAACGTATCCGCCGTATTCGGCAGCAAAGGAAAATCTCTTTACATCCAAAATTGTTTTTACACCATACATTACAGCATCGTTTTGTCGACCGTTGTCGGTTTGCCAACATAGAAATCCGGTGGAAAGCGCTACTTTTATCGTAGTGTTTTGTGGAATGTAAATAGCTCGCCCCACCGTAGCGTCAAAGTAGTATCCGGCGTTATCGTAATATCGAGCATATTCATACATTCCACCGGATGCACTCTTCAAAGTGGCTCTTATAGTGAGGTTGATATGATTTTTTTCTTGTGTAAGAACCATGAAATCTGTCGATATATAAAAGTCGCCAACGAGAGTACCGGATGTGCTTCTGTTATAGCCGACACGTCGGTATGCATTGACCGATTGAGGTGTACTGAAGTATTCAAATATGTTGCCAAAAACAACAAGGTTGGCCCTATGGGTGAATAAAGGCATTCTTAGTCTGAAAAATATGTCGGAAGTATATTCTGCCTGTAGTTGTGGTATCACTCCAATGTAGTGATCGGAGTATAATTCAATACTCCATCGTGCCGATGTCGTACCGTCAAGCATATCAGGGACAGGAAAGGCATTTGGCCCGAAGTATGCCGGAGCTATTTGGGTTGGTGTTGACAAATTGGGCTTTTCAATTGGTATTTGTGCTAATATGTGTGTATTAGGAATGAATGCCAATATATATATATATATATTGCTGAATAAATTTTTCATGTTTTTGTGTTAAATGTATGTAATAAATGTCCTGCCTTATTATAGAGTATATTGCTCTTCTCTTTCTTACTCTTTCTCAAGTTCTTCGAGGAGTTTGGTAAGTTCTTCGTCGGTTTGTGTAAGACGTGTTTTGCAGAATTTCAGCAGAGCAAGCGATTGCTTGGTGTAGTCGCGTAGCAGGTCTATGTCGCAGTTGGGATTTTGTAGGTTGGCTACTATCTCTTCAAGCTGTTGCATGGCTTGTGTGTAGGTGAGTTCTTGGGTGTTTTCGGCTGTATTACTCATTGTCTTTTTGTTTAGAGGTTGCTGTAATGTGGGCTTGTGCCTTGCCATCGGCAAGATGTATTTCGATGTCGCTGTTGGGCGATAGATTGTCGATTGTTTTTACTACTTTGTTGCCTTGAACGACAAGGCTGTAACCTCGTGCCAAGACGGCATCGGGCGATAGCAGTTGCACTGTTTGAGCAAGGTTGTCTATGTGTTGTTGCTCTTGACGTAGCAGGGTGGTGGTGCGCTCGGGTATGAGGTGCGCAAGGAGTGTGAGCTTTTGATGCTCGCGGCTCATTCGCTCGGTTGTGTTGCGCTCTATATGGTGTGCAATGTTTTGCTGTTGCCACTTCTCTTTGTGCAGTCGTTGTGTTACAATGTAGGGTATATTACCGGTGAGTTGTTGCAGGCGGTTGTTCTCTGCCATGAGGCGTCTGCTCACAATGTCTGCAATCTCTTTTCGCGCGTTTTGTGCTGCGAGGTCGGCAATCCTTATCTGCTCGATGAGCCACTCGGCGGCGGCTGTGGGAGTCTTGACTCTTACGGCTGCAACGTGGTCGAGGATGGTTTCGTCGCGTTCATGACCGATACCCACAATGATGGGTAGCGGAAATTGTGCCACGTTGCTGGCAAGCTGGTATGTATCGAAGCACGATAGCTCCGAAGTTGAGCCGCCACCACGTATGATAACCACACAATCAAAGTGTTCGATGTTGTTGTGTATGCGATTGAGTGCCTTGATGACCGAAGCCTCGGTGCGCTCTCCTTGCATCACCGCAGCAAATAGTACGGGGTAGAACTTATAGCCGTAGGTATTTTGGCAGAGTTGTTCCATAAAATCGCCATATCCGGCAGCTGTTTGCGACGATATGACGGCAATGCGTTGTGGTAGCACCGGTAGGGGTAACTCTTTGTTGTCGTTGATTGTGCCCTCTTCTTCGAGTTGTGCCAAGATTTCGGCTCGGCGACGTGCTGCCTCACCTATGGTGTATGAAGGGTTGATGTCGTGAATGGTGAGGCTCAATCCATACAACTCGTGGCAGGTAACCGATACCAATACCAGAACCTGTATGCCGGCAGTGAATGTCTGTCCGGTTTCTTGCTCGAAGTAGGGGCGTAGCAGGTTGTAGGTGTTGGCCCAGATGACGGCTCGTTGTCGAGCGGTAGTGCGCCCTTTGCGGTCTTTCTCTATCAACTCCAAGTAGCAATGACCGTTGCGATTGGGATGGCACTCGCTTATCTCGGCACTCACCCAATATTCGTGAGGCAGCCTATCTTCTATTGCCTCGCGGATGCCCAAACTCAACTCGGTAAGGGTATAGATATGTTCCTGTTCGCTCATCTCTATCGCTTTATTTTAAGGGCTTTGTTGTCATGGGCGCTTTGCCAAACGGCTATGTATAAACCTCGCTCAATGGTTTGTAGGTCTATCGTCGTGCATCCCGACTGTATACCTTGTTGCAGAACAAGGCGACCGGTTGTGTCATATAGTGTGAGGGTCGATGCTTCTGTGCTGTAAGGTAGTAGCAATGTGCCGTTGTGGTAGCGCAATGTATTGTCGTTTGGGGTATTTGCTATTGTACCACTATTATTCTTGTAGGCGGCATATATGTCGGGTATCCCATATCCGCATAGAGCATCGGGAGTGTCGTGTTGCGAACTGCTTTTTTGCAGGGCTTCAATAAGTTGTTTTGCGCTCCATTGGGGTTGCGATTGCCACAAACAGGCTATAGCTCCGCACAAAATGGGTGTGGCGTATGATGTGCCCGAAGTGCGTTTTATGACATCACCGGCAGTTATGGTGTTGACACTGCTACCCATGGCTACGGCATCGGGTTTTATGCGGTCATCGGCGGTATATCCGCAACTGCTGAAGGGGCTGTGTGTGCCATCGCTTGTTACACTGCCAACGGTGATGACACCTTCGGCATCTGACGGAACGGCTATTTTCTTCCATTCGCCCCGATATTCATTTCCTGCAGCCACTACAATCAACAACTCCTTCTGGAAAGCTATATTGGCAGCGCGTGATGAGAATGCAGTTTTACCATCGAGGTCGTTGTGGGTGTAGTCCATTGTGCTGTCGTCGAAGGTGTTATATGCCAGCGAGGTGTTTATGATGTCTGCACCGATGCTGTCAGCCAATTCAACTCCGGCTACCCAATAGTCTTCCTCAATGGGGTATTCGCTGTCGATATCTTCGGTAACTATGAGAATATATTGTGCATCGGGGGCACTGCCAACGTACGAGCCCGATTTGTTGGCTGCCATGCACGACAATACCTCTGTTCCATGTGTTTCGCCTCCATAAGCCAGGCTCTTGTGAGGGAAAGCATGCAGGAAAGTTATCTTTTCTTGGTCGAAATAGGTCGAATTTTCTACACCATAGAAGCCGGCATCCAACACTGCTATGGTCATACCTTCACCGCGGAATCCGGCATCGTGTATCTTGTCGGCGTGCAGCATGTCAATGGGTTGCCATGCATCGCCATAAGTCGATGCATTATTGTTGTCGGTTGATGCGGTCGATGACTTGAGTTGTCGTTCGCGTCGCAATTTGTTTGCTTGGGCAGGGGTGTTGTTCTCTTTCCACACGCACTCGGTCTTCTCGACGAAGGGCAGTTTTGCTATTTCAGCCACTAATGCTGTGTCGTCGAGGGCAACAACAACGGTGTTCATCCAGCGCGAGGTAACTACCGATGTGCAGCCCAAAGCCTCAATCTGGTTGATGTATTGTCGGCACACAGGCAGGTCGCGAGAGTCGATGCCGACACCTTGTCGACTTCGCCTTTCGAGACATGCTTGCGATAGAAACTCCTCGGGATGTGAGGTGCTGTATTCACTTACTTGTTTATCCGATAGCCATATCCGATATTTGTAAGCGGCTGCAAGGCTGCTTACCGTTGCTGTGGTGAGTGTCAGCAATAGTAGTATGGCTATGGCTCGTTTCATGAACTTTTATAGTTTTTCAACAGACGACTATCCTCAATGATACCACCTCCCACAACAACATCGCCATCATATATTACAGCCGATTGTCCGGGGGTAAGTGCCGAAACGGGTGTTGCAAAGTTTACAATGGCATTGCCGTCGTCTTGACACTCGATGGTAGCCTCTACGGCATTGCTGCGGTATCGTATGCGCACAGCAAGTTGTGTTTGTGGCTTGTATTCGGGGTCAAATCGCAGGTTGGAGAGTAGTGCAGTCGATTGTAGCAGTTCGTCGGCATTACCCAATCGAATGGTATTCTTGGCTGCATTGATGCGAATGACGTATGCCGGATGTCCCAAGGCTATCTCCAAGCCTTTGCGTTGTCCTATGGTGTAGAACGGATAGCCTTTGTGCTGACCCAGCTTGCGCCCCGTCTCGTCGACGAAAAATCCACCACTCACTTGCTCATCGAGGTTGGGTACCATCTCGCGCAAAAAGTCGCGGTAGTCGTCGGGGACAAAGCAAGCCTCCATGCTCTCTTTCTTCTCGGCTTTTTGAGTAAATCCTTTCTGTCTAACATACTCTTTGATATCCTGCTTATTGCGCTCGCCCAGAGGGAATATTGTGCGCGATAGTTGTTCCTCGGTAAGTCGCCACAAAAAATACGATTGGTCTTTTTTGCGATCGGTTCCGCAAGCCAGCATAGGCCTGCCGTCGCGCTCAATGATGCGTGCATAATGTCCCGTAGCCACCATGTCGCATTGTAGACGATCGGCTTCATCGAGCAGATATTTCCATTTGAAAAAACGGTTGCACATCACACATGGGTTGGGTGTTCGCCCACGCATATATTCGTCGATGAATGCTTGTACCACCTCGGTTCGGAAAGCCTTACGAATATCGAGCGTGTGGTGCTCAATCCCCAATTTCTGAGCCAATTCGCGAGCTTCAAGGATATGGTTGGGCTCGACTTGGTCGGGTGAATTGAATTGCGAAGGAACATCCCACATGCGTAGTGTAAGCCCTACAACCTCATACCCCTCGTCTTGGAGCATCATACATACAGCCGAGCTGTCTACTCCGCCGCTCATTCCTACCAAAACTCTTTTTTTCTGTGCCATAATACCGTAGCCTTTTTCCAATAGAACAAAGGTACACAAATTTTTTCTGTTTATCGCAGAAAAGTTTGTGTAGAAATTTTAGGTATGAAATAAAAAGATTTATTTTTCAATCAGCACTACAGCGTATGCCGATATTCCTTCTTCACGACCTGTAAAACCCAATTTTTCGGTAGTGGTGGCCTTGATAGAAATATCGTCTGTTTCTATCTCCATGCAAGCAGCCATAGCCTCTTTCATGGCGGGAACGTGAGGATTTAGCTTGGGGCGCTCGGCACAGATAGTTATATCGGCGTTACCTATTCGGTAGCCTTTCTCGGCAAGGAGTTGGGTAACTTTGCGTAGTAAGATTTTGCTGTCGATACCGGCATATTCACCGGCAGTGTCGGGGAAGTGGTAACCTATATCGCGCATATTGGCAGCACCCAGCAGGGCATCGCACAAGGCGTGTATCACAACGTCGGCATCCGAGTGTCCTAACAATCCGGCAGTGTGTTCAATGCGCACACCGCCCAACCAAAGGTCGCGACCTTCGACAAGACGGTGCACATCAAATCCCATGCCTACTCTTATTTTCATAGGCTTATATTTTTATTGAAGTAAGTTCTTTATACCCTCGAGGTCGAATGCCAAGGTGAAACGCAATGTTTGGTCGAGGGGGCTCGATGCTGCTGTTGCCAACAAGTATGCGGCATCAACTTGCAAGATGCTGTAGGCAAAACTTGCACCAAACGAGAAGAATTGGCGGTTGTCTTTGTATTCGTCTTCCCAATAGTATCCGGCGCGAAGCGAGAACATGCGATTGTAGGTATACTCGAGACCCACCGAGAAGTTTATCTCGCGCAACTCCTCTTCAAATCCGCCCGGAGCATCGTAGAACGACTTGGCAATACCTTCAAACGGCGACATGTTGTAGTAGTCTTCGCGAGCTGCATTGTAGGCATCGCGGTCTATATTTCCGTTGTCATCCTTGAATTGGCTCTCTTGGGGCATTGTGGGGACAAGCATTTTGTTGGCATCGAGGTTGATGGCAATGGTATTCTTGTCGGCAATGGGGAAGAGGAACGAAGTACCTATCTTCAAGTTGGTGGGCAAGAATGCGGGTTGGTTGCCGTTGTCGTATGCCAATTTAGAACCGATGTTCGAGATGTTCATACCCCACGACCATTGGCACTCGTTGCGAGCAATGATGGGGTAAGAGGTGTAGTACCATGATATATCGGCTCCGAATGCCGAAGCACCTTTCACGCTACCGGTTGCGCTACCGCTCTCGTCATATTGGAAACCGAGGTCGGAGTAGATATAGCGCAATACAACACCCATAGAGAAGCTTTCCGATAGCTTGCGCGAGTAGCCCAAGTCGACAGCCATCTCGAAGGGGTTGATTTGATTTACTTCATCGCCATTCTGGTTGGTCAGCGCAATGCTACCCAATGAGAAGTAGCGAAGCGATAAACTCAGGGCTTGGGGTTTCTCGGGTCCAAACTTGAGATATCCGCTGAGGTTGAGAAGATAGATGTCGTTGACCAACTTGCTCAACCAAGGGGTGTATGAAAGTCCGATACCGGCATCGCTGAATGCAAAGGCATATTTCGATGCGTTCCAGAATTGAGAGTTTACGTCGGGGTCGGTGGCAGCACCTATATCACCCATACCAGCACCACGAGCATCGGGGGCAATGGTGAGTGAGGTTGCACCGGTATTGACAGGGTTGAATTGTTTTACAACTTCACCTTGTCCATAGGCTTGAATGGCTGTTATGCAAGCCAGTAGCAGAGCTGCGATTGATATAATGCTATTCTTGTTCATGCGTAATAATGATTGTTGTTTTGTTCAGTCATATTTTAATAAACAGCAATTATACCTATTTTATTGCCTTATGACTATTATTTTTTTGCCGATGGTAACAAATTTGCCTTCTTCTGTTGAAATATAGGCGTAGCAAGTGTACTCGCCCGGTTTTGCTGTGTCGCCGGCGGTGGTCAAGTCCCATACGACTTGTGTTGCCGATGTGTTGTTGGTCCACACTTCATTGCCGGTGTTGCTTTCCAAGATGACATATCGGATGGTCATATCGTCGCTGACAACACCCTCGAGGCTTATGGTGGCTTGAGTGGTTACGGGGTCTTCGGCAATGTCTATGGTGTATTGCTCGGTAGCAGTCTTTTCGACAACAAAGGTTGTTGTGGCTTCGGCAGAGTTGCCGGCATTGTCAAATACCTTAATGGTAATGCTATGAGCTCCCACCGAAAGGTTGCTGAGCGGGTAGTCGATAGTGCCTGTGCCTGTGCCTGCTGTGGGTGCGTAGTAGCCTGCAAGGTCGTTGCATATCAGATTGCCATCCAACCACAATGTCATCAATTTACCCATTGACAACTCGTTGTTGGTGATACCACTCTCTTCGTCGGTGAGATTGCAATGATAGTGTGTGTTGGCACTTACCGCATCGCCTTCGCTGAAGGTTTCGTCACCTACCCATATACCGGAGATGGTGGGGGCTGTATTGTCGGGTGTACTCTCCTCGATGCCATTTATAAGGATATTCTTGTTGTAGCCTTTGGCTTCAATATTCTTATCGGTGTTATAGGCATAGAGGCTGACAAGCGCTGTAGAGTCGCTTTGCAAGCATTGGATGGGCAGTTGGAAGGTTGCGGTAAACTTGCCATTTACTATTGTGTCGGCTGCTGTAGCCAACTTGTATTTGCGTACAAAGAATTTTTCGGAAAGTGTTGTAGCACCGGCAGACGATGATACACTCTCTGTCGCTGCCTCTTCGGTGGGCGCATCGTATACCTCGTAGCACAATGTGCCGTTGAAGTCGTTTGCTGCTTCACCAGCTGTGTTGTATATGCTACCTGTGATGGTTACCGTGCTGTTGGCTGGAGTTGCTATCTTTGCACCTTCACTTACTGCTGTACCATTGATGGTCTCAATCTTGATGTCGTAAGAGGGTAGAGGTATGGCAAGTGCGGGGTCGCCGATGAGGCAATACTTCAATTTGTTGGGGTCGCTGATGGTACCTCCCGATTTGTCATGTAACAAGGTTGTCTTGGCTCGGCGCATTACGTCGCCAAGTCGCACTTTTCCGTCATTGCCGGGAACGAAAAGTTCGCGCATCAATTCGCGGTTGATATTTTCATTACCATTGGTATATACGGTGCGAGTAGTTGTGTAAAGGGCAATAAAACCACCATTACCGTTTTTGAATAGAGCCTCGCCTACCGAGTTTTCATCCTTGTCGAAGGGGCACACGTCGCAAGTCGCAGTGATGAAAATAGGCAACATCTTGTTGGTCATGGCTTTGGCATCGGTGATGCTGATGAGGTCGCGACCGATAGATACGTGGTCGGCGTGTCCCATAAAGTTGTATATCATAGCACCCTCTTCAAGATCTCGGAAGATTTGTTCTTTGGTGCCGGCATAAGCCTTGCCGCCTTGTGTGGCATAGGCATTTTGATATACCTTGTCTACTATTATGTGTTGTTGCTCTGCCTCAACGGTTTGTTTTGCAATGGTGTTTATCTGTCTGACGTGTAGGTTGTTGTCGCCACGAAATCCGATGAAGCATGATTTGTTTTTCCACAAATTGTTGATGGGCTTTTGGTTGATATAGTTTACCAATTTGTTGTACACTTGTTGCGACTCGTCGACGTTGCGCAGCGGCATACGTCCTATGCTCACCTGCATTGCTTCGGCGGTCATGTCGACACCCGATTTGTCGTCCAACAATCCGAAGTAGTCGTCAGAGATGTATGAATAACGTTGGTCGGTGCTGCTCTCCGATTGATATGTTACCAATTGTATGTTGTCTTCTTGGTGCAGCTTGTGTGCAATGGCGCGGTTGTTGTATGAGCCACGACCATATAAAAGCAGATAGCGGGGGGCATTGCCATAGCCGGCTTGAGCTCGGTCGTAGAACATCTTCATCATGCGGCGTATAGCTGTAGCATCGGGAGTACCGCCCGAGAACTCGTTGAATATGGCAAGTTGGTCGCACACTAATACCTTCATGTTGTCCATGTCGCGGTGAAGTTGTGCAATGCGTTCTGCCTCTTTTATGAAATAGCGTGTTGTTACAATCACCATATCGGGTATATCGTCTATACCATGTATGTCTTGTGCCTCTACATTGCATACATATTGTGGCGTATGGAGTGTTTGGTCTTTAATATCGAATGCAATGTATTCGTTGTAGTTGTTGTTGTTGCTTTCGACCTTGAAGGCTATTTTGTTGTCTATCGTATTGGTCTTGAGCATATAGGGCTTGTTGACGTTTGAAACGTTCCAAACGCGTATATCGCTGTTGTTGCGACCTTTGGTGTCGATAGCATAGTAGTCGCCATTGATATTGATACGACGGAATTGCATCTGTGCGCTGTCCAACTCTATGCGGCGGGTGTAGAAGAGGCGGATATAATCGAGGTAGAAGCAATTGAGAGTACCTGAACCCGAGCTCTTGAAGTTGAGTGTAAAGTCTTCGGCAGCATCTATCGTATAGTATCGTTTTGCCTCTTTGATATAGGTGTACGAGTCGGAAGCTCCTATCGAAACTGCCGGAGTGAGGGTCTTGCCGTTGTATATAGTAGCAAGGGTGTAGGTAGAAGAAGAGTTGGCACCCATTGCGATATATACGGTCATCTTTTCGCCGGTAATGCCCGGAGCTTTTAGGCTTATTTCGCTATTGGTTGTAAGGTCTTCTCCCAAGTAGAGGCGACCTGTTTGTCCCAAACATACATTGTCATTCTCGTGCAAAATATATTCGTCAAACGTTGTTATAGCAGTGCCATCGCTCACCTCATTGCCCGATGTCTCCAATGCCAATTGGGGGCGTTCCTCGGTGAGGAAGTAATATGATATGGTCGAATAGTAGTTGTTGGTGTGGGTCCAATAGGTAGAACCCGAAACTCTATTCCATTGAGTGCTACCCGAAGCATAGAAGTATATAGCATCGCCTTCGAAGTGTGTAGGGATAGCTTGCAAGTCGTCGGAATCTTGAGTGCTGAATGTTTCGGGCAGCATGTAGCCGTTCTGTCCGTAGATGCTCACTTTTGAGGGATCGCTGAAGCCCCAACTTTGCAGTGTTGCAGCGTCGATGCGATGAATACCGCGCTCGGTTGTGGCTATCTTTACCCATCGACCTTGGCTCAATACCGAGTGGTCGGCATAGTGAGAAACAGGCAATGCTGCAACTTGAAGGCTGAAACTTGCGGCTAATATTATGGCTGAAACAAATTGTGCTGTTTTGTGCAACATGTTTGCTATTCTTTTCATATGTATATGGTGTTGTATTTCTGTTATTTAATATTGAACTCGAGTACTTTGCGATTGTCTATGTAGCCGGTTACATGGTCGTCGATAGCTACCGGTCCTACTCCGGCAGGAGTACCGGTGTAGAGTATATCGCCCATTTTGAGGGTAAAGAAACGACTTACATACGCTATGATGTTGTCGATACTGTGTATCATATTGCGAGTGTTTCCCTCTTGTACGGTTACGCCGTTGAGTTGTAGAGAGAAGTCGATACCTGTTTCCAGCGGCAACTCCTCCTTGGCTACCCACGAGCCTATGGCTGCCGAGCCGTCAAAACCCTTGGCAAGTTCCCATGGTGCGCCGGCTTGACGTAGCTGCTGTTGCAGGTCGCGTGCGGTGAAGTCTACACCTACGGTCAGTGCATCGTAGTAGCGGTGTGCAAACCGCGGTGCTATATTTTTTCCTACTCGGCAGATGCGCACCACAATCTCGGCTTCGTGCTCGATACGATTGCTGTGAGGGGGTAGGAACAGGGGTTTGCCGTCTTTGAGTAGCGCTGTCTCGGGCTTGAGGAATACAATGGGGGTTTCGCACTCTTCCTCGCGTCCCATTTCGCTGTTGTGTGCTCTGTAATTCCAACCTACGGCTATAATTTTCATTATCGGCTATATTTATTCTACATTGCCCAAGCGGTTGAACATGACCGCCAAATGGGCGTATATAGAGGTGTTTTGTATTACTATGTTTTCGGGTACACGCAAGCGATATGGTGTAAAATTCCATATGGCTCGTATGCCATTTTCTACCATATTGTCGGTGGCTTCTTGTGCTTTCTCTACCGGTACGGTGAGGATGCCGATGTGTGCATTAAGTTCGGCACGTTTCTGTGCAAACTCTGTGATGTTATACACCGGTATGCCATTGATGTTGTTTTGGGGTAATTGGCGTATATCAAAACCGGCAACGATTTCGAGCCCGTATTGAGCCAAGCCCGAGTCGTGCATCAGGGCTGCTCCCAAACGTCCTACGCCATACACGATAGCGCGGTGTTGCGATGTGAAACCCAAAAACTGCTCCAATACATACACCAACGAGTCTACTTCATAGCCTACTCTTGTCTTGCCCGATATGTTTACAAACGAGAGGTCTTTGGCTATCTGCGAGGCATCGACGTTGATGGCTTTTGATATTTGGGTAGATGATATATACTCAATTCCTTGAGCTTGAACCAACTTGACGTATGCAAGATACCACGGAAGCCTATGCAGTGTAGGCTCCGGTAGTTTTATGTTCATATTTGTTGCGGGTATAGTCATATCGCCGGGCAATATTATTCAAGGTGCAAAGATAATAAATTGTCCCGTTTTGTTCTATTTTTTCGGAACAAATCTTTGTGCTTGTTGCAGTTATGCCGCAGTGATAGATGTGCGCTACTGATTTATCGTGATGGTGCAACCAACAACTTTTGCGATTGGGTGGCAAAATGTGTGTTGTCGGTCGAGATTGTCGCACGATACAGATATACACCTCCCGGCACTTTGGCTCCACTGCTTGTGGTGAGGTTCCAAGTGGTGGGGAATGTCTTGAATTTGTCCGAAGTTCCCTTTTTGGTGGTTTGCCATACGGGCATACCCATGAGGTTGTATACGGTTATCGTTACAGATACAATTCCATCGGGGCGGTTGTGCTCGAGATAGAAGTTGGTTGATGTTCGTGCCGGATTTTGGTCGGCATAAACCTTATAAATTTCGGGCGCCAAGCCTTCTTGTACGGTAAACTCGATGGTGGCGGTTGATGAGTTGCCTTCGTTATCCCATACGCGGAAGGATAGAGCGTGGTTGCCGTTGCTCAAGTCGCTCAATGGATAGCATATTGAGCCCGATATACCGGTGGTATCGGGGGTGTAGTAGCTGCTCACATCCGAGTAGCTCGTTTTTCCGTCGATGGTAACAGTCATGCTGTGTCCTATACCCGATGTTGAGAGGTTGATGCCCGACTCGTCTTGGAATGCCGCAAAGAGTACGGGGCTTTCGTTTACGACATCTCCCTCGCTGAAAGATGATGTATTGAGGTAGAGGTAGGTAATATCGGGTCCTACGGTATCTTTTTCTGTTACTTCGGCGCTGCCTCCTATTTTTATGGTCGAGTTTGCTCCGCTTGCCTCTATGGCATCTTGGCTGTATGCATAGAATTGTAGCAAGCCGTTTTTGTTGGAGAAACTTGTCTCTTTGGGCATGCGGAATGTCAGAGCAAACTTGCCATTATGAACATTGGCTTTGCCCGAGAATAGCTTGTTGTTGCGCTCGGTAAATTCCAACTCTACACCGTTGTCGTAGCCGTGCGATTTGGTTATCTGTTCGGCATCATAGAGGTTGATGAATACCTCTCCTTCAAAGTCGGATGCTTCGGCTCCCGAGGGGGTGAGAATGCGACCCTCTACCGATACATTCGAGCGGGCTTCGAGGGTTATGTCGCCGTTGGCATCTGCACCGTTGATAAGAGTAGCCTCGACCCTATGTGACGGATATCCAAGGCGCATGGCGGGGTCTCCCAATAGTGTGTATACCAGCTTGTTGCTGTCGGGCGAGTATTTGTTGGGCGCTGCAATGTATTGTTCGGTAATCTGATTTTTTCCTTTCCTTATAATGTCGCCCAATCGGTAGTGTTCGTTGTTCTCGTCGCGCTCAAATAGGTAGTCGCCTATGGCGTTGTTGAGTCGTCCGTTCTCGTTTATCCATGCAACACGTGTCGATGACAACAGCGATATGGCTCCACCAAACTCGTTGAGGAAGAAGTATTCGCCACCCGATATCTCCTCCGAGTCGTAACGACTGAAGTCGCATGTGGCTGTAAACATGAAGGGCAGGTTCTTGAGATACAGCGACTTGATATCGTTGATATTGAGTAGGTCTTCGGCTGTCCAGCTGACGGGGTTGGCATGACCTATATAATCGAGTACCAACTGACCATCTTCCAGCAGTTGCATCATGCGCTTCTTGGCTTCGGGGAAGGTGCGACCGATAGAGGTATTTACCTCGGTGAATGCATCAATATATACTTTGTTGATGAATAGGTCGGGCTTGTCTTCCATCCAGTACGATGCTACCGACTCGGCTTGTCGCATGTGAGCACCCGAGTTGCCATCGTCGGCTACAATAATGGCTTGGTTGCGCCATGCTCCGTAGTTGGGCTTGTTGACGTATTGATATAGCTTCTCTACTACGATGTTTGCCTCTTCTGTGCTCTTCACAGGAAAGCGACCCACACCGATGCTCATCAGGTTGGTGCTGTTCTTTGATGTGGCATCGTCTTCGAGATATGTAAAGAAGTCGTCGCTGGTGTATGAGTACGTTTCGTTCTCGCTGCGCGGGCTTTGGTATGTGAGCAATAACGGATAATTGCATAATTGTGCATCGCTCGATACCTTGCGGTTGTCGTAAAGACCACGACCAAATAGCAGCAGATATTTTACTTGTCGACCGGTGGGATTGACCTTGGAGCGGTCGTAAAACATCTTCATCAATCGACGATATGCCACGCCGTCGGGTGTCCCCGACGAAAATTCATTAAAGACCAAGTCGTGTTGGATAACGTGTACCACCATCGAGTCGACACTCTCGTGCAATGCGGCAACTTGTTGCGCCTGTTCGAGATAGAGCGACGGCGCAAGGATTACCATATCGGGCGTTTCCAATGCGTGCAGGTTCTGGTTGGCTACATGACCTGCGCCTACTACGTCGGTAAATGTTGCGCCGGGGTCAAATGCAATGTACTCTCTGTTTGCCTCTTGTGGGCTGAAAATGGCTTGCTTTTCCGATAGCGTATATTCTACTCTTCGAGGAGTGTGGGGTGTGGTAACATCCCATACAATGCAACCGCTGGTCATGCCGGATATGGCATAGCTGTCGCCCGGCTCGAGGCTGTGAGCGCGAAACTTGACCGAGCCGTTGTATAGTTGCAACTTGCGCTTGTACGATAGCTTGATGTAGTCAAGACGGGCATTCACCGTATTGCCACCGGCCTGATATGTAATAGAAAAATCTTCCGAGCCACCACGTGGTTTTACAGTAGTGCTTGGAGTGATATATTTCATAAACTCGTATGTGTTGTCGGTGTTGGCTTTTATCTGCCAATCGCTACCGCCCGATATCAACGAGCCGTTGTGGTAAACACGCAACGAGCCGGTGCTGCCCAATATCTTAGCTCCGAAAGCTATCTCTACCAACATGGGCGTTTGTGTGTCGATACCCGGTATGCTGAAGGGGAAGTTTTGTGTCTGTGTGTAGCGGAAATCCTCACCAAAGAACATCTGCCCGGTCTTACTCATAGAGGCACTCTCTACCTCGTGCAGTGAATAGCCGTCATACATATTTATCATATTGCCGTTGGGGGTGGCAAGGGTAGCAACCTCGGCAGTAGCTGCGGGCTCGTCGCTCTCGGTGATAAAATAGTAGCCGGCGTTGGCATAGGTGTTCTGTCGGTGTATCAACTTCTGTGCCGACTTGTCGTATTGCCATTTTACAGTACCTTGCGCATAGAACAGAATGCGGTTGTTGTTGTGTACAATGGGTATCTGAGGCAGGTCGTCGGCATCGTTTGTGCTGTATGTCTCGGGGAGCAAGGCACCACCATATCCATATACGCGCACACGCGAAGGGTCGCTAAAGCCCCAATCTTTCAGTTGCGAATAGCTTATCTGATGTATCCCCGATTGGGTTACACTCACCTTATACCACTTGCCACTGCTCAATACCGATTGAGCGGCATAGTGCTCTACGGGCAGGGCTTGTGCGGTGAAAAAGATACAACTCGACACAACCCCTATCAAGGTTATGATATATCGTAATATGTGTTTTGTCAATTTCATTGTGGATATTTTGCCTTCTTTTATAACGGCTCTTGTTGTGCTTTATTGTATCGAGTGCGAATTTACGCATATTATCTTAATTTCGCATCATTCGTTTCTTTATAAGCGCGTTTTTTCGTATCTTCGCCATATCAAAATATGACGATTATGGCAAAAGATAATGATTGGAAAGACCGGCTTTCGGTGGTGTACTCTACCAACCCCGATTTTAAGTATGATACAGGCGAGGTGGAGGAGTGCGAAACTTTGCCGCCTGCCAAGCAGAACTTGCGTATAAAACTCGATAAGCGACATCGCAATGGCAAGGCGGTAACGCTTATTACCGGATTTGTGGGTACGAGTGCCGACCTTAAAACTCTGGCTAAAAAGCTCAAGTCGGGGTGCGGCGTTGGCGGCTCGGACAAGGATGGTGAAATACTTGTGCAAGGCGACCACCGCGAGAAGGTGTTGGCTATTCTCGTCAAGGAGGGATATAAGGCTCGTATTATATAATATATTTATTGGGTGTGTTATGTTGAATGTTTATAGGGCTTCGGCTGGCTCGGGTAAGACTTATAGGCTTACATACGAGTACATAAAAATGTTGTTGGGACGACGAGATTATGGTCGCCCTGCCGACGGTGATGTAGCGGCTTCCTCATATAAGTTTTACGACAACTATAACAATGCCCATCGTCGCATCTTGGCTGTAACATTTACCAACAAAGCTACATCCGAGATGAAGCAGCGTATTGTGGATGAATTGGAAATATTGGCTCACAATACCGAGAAGTCGAGCTATTGTAAGGACTTGTGCAACGACTTTTCTTGCGGAGTGGCTCAGCTACAAAAAAATGTAACGTTGGTATTGCAGCAGTTGCTGCACGACTTTTCCTATTTCAATATCTCTACCATTGATAGTTTCTTCCAACAAGTGTTGCGTGCCTTCACACGTGAGGTGGGCTTGCAGGGTGGATATGAGGTTGAGATGGATACCGATTACGTAACGATGGCTGCCATAGATCGTATGTTTGACGATTTGGATAATAAGCCCGAATTGCTCGATTGGTTGTTGCAGTATGCCGAGGAGAGTATTCGCAACGATGGCAGTTGGAATATTCATGATAAATCGGATATCCCCGAGTTGGCAAAACAACTCACGTCGGAGGTGTATAAAAGACACCGCGACAAATTGCCTCAAAATAACCTTCAGGCTTATAAAGACTATATAACTACGCTTACACAGTACCAAGTCGATGTGCGCAACCAAATAGCGCAAGCTGCCGAGGCTGCCCTGCACGCTGTCGAGGCGAATGGTATAAGCGAGGAGTTCTTTACACGTGGATGGATAAAGTCGCTCGATGTGTTGGCAGATGCCGGTTGTACCGATTTGGGTAGTAAAGAGCCTATGGGCAAGGCTGTTGTCTCTTTTGAGAAGTATTACATCGACCCCGATAAATGGTTTGCCAAAACAAAATTGAAAAAAACACCTTGGACGGTTGAGGAGTTGATAGACCTTACATCCCCCATACTTGAGCCCGTAGCCAAGGTGCTCGACGATACGCTCATATCGCTGCGTTCTGTTGCTCCGGCCCTCAAGCATATATACTCGCTGGGTGTGTTGTCGACAATCGACGATAATATAATGGAGTATGAGCAGGAGCACAATACGATACTATTGGACAAAGCTCCCGAAATATTGAGTGGGCTGATTAATAAAAGTGATGCTCCGTTTATTTATGAAAAGATAGGTACTCGTGTGGCTCACTATATGATAGACGAGTTTCAAGATACGTCCGACTTGCAGTGGCGCAACTTCGAGCCATTGGTAAACGAAAGTCTTGCGTGGCGCAACGAAAACCTCATTGTGGGTGATGTAAAGCAGAGTATCTATCGTTTCCGCAATTCCGATTGGCGATTGTTGCATGAGGGATTGGATAAGTATGATTATAAACTTGTCAACAAGGGTAATGATACCAACTGGCGTAGTTGTGCCAATGTTGTTGCATTTAATAATACCTTCTTTAAGAATGCTGCCCAATTGTTGCAGGGACAACTTATGCAACTGAAGCCCGCCGGTGTAGAGTTGTGTACCGATACCCTCATCAATGACATATATGCCCAAGTGGCTCAAAACATAGCTCCCAAGCACACGACTCATGGTGGGCATGTAGAGATGCATGTTGTCGATGCTCCTAACAAGGATACTTTTGTCAATAGGGTGAATGAGCGTATCCCCGAGATGCTGCGTAACTTGCTCGAAAAGGGCTTCCGACAGAAAGATATTGCATTTCTTGTGCGAGCCGGTAAGGATGGTCGTGCACTTGTAGAGTTGTTGCTATCTATCAGCAGTGAGTATGACGGTTTGTTGCGCAACCTACGGGTGGTATCTGACGAGTCGTTGCTTATCACCAATGCACCGCCGGTAAAACTCATCTTGGGTATCTTGCGTTATCTGCAAAATCCCAATTATCCTATCAACGAACTTGTGCTTGCCTACGAGTACGACATGATAACCGATGGCGATGCAGGTAGGGCGCTTATGTCGTATTTCGACAACCGAGATAGTGGCACTTCTATCAATGAAGAGTTACAGACGTTTATAGCCGAAATTTCAGCCAAGCCTCTCTTTGAAATGTGCGAGCAGATTATACATAAGTTTGGGTTGCACAAGCAACCAATGTATGTAGCATATCTCGAGGCATTCCAAGACGTTGTGATAAACTATTGTCGCAACCATAGTGCCGACCTCTACTCGTTCTTGCGCTGGTGGGACGATACCGGCTCTTCGGCAACCGTTAAGTCGCCCGAGAATATTGATGCGATAAAGGTGTGTACCATACACAAGTCGAAGGGTCTTGAATACCCGGTAGTGATTATCCCATACGGAACATGGCAGCTATCTACCGCCGGTCGTGGTAAGGCATTGTCTATCAAATGGTACGAGCCCGACCGAGAGCCATTCAATCTGTTGCCGGTGTTGCCCATCGACCACAAGAATGAGTTGGCTTCGACAATCTTTGCACAACAATACTTTGAAGAGGTTATCAACGAATATGTAGATTGCCTCAACGTTCTATATGTAGCATTCACACGTGCTGCGCAGGAATTGATAGTTTACACTTATCCGGGAAATAATAATACGACGGGCTCGGTTATAGCAGGAGCTATCAATATGCCCGTAGTAGCCGATGATACCGATTGCGATATGATAGACCTCGCCGCGCATATCGAGGAGCGTGAAGGCGAAACTGTACTTGAAATAGGTGCCGATTGGCAACCTGTTTATGATGACAAGCCTACTGCGCAGATGGTAGATGTGGCGTATAATGTTGTTGTACCTACCGATAGCAGGCTGAAGCAACGCACACAATCGCGCTCGACATCGAACGACCGCAAGCGCAATTATGGTATACTCATGCACGATATACTTGCCGACATATATACCGCCGATGATATAGTTGCTGTGGTGCAACGCTGTGTGCGTGAAGGACGGCTTAAGAGTAAAAAGGCTCAAATGACCGAAGAGAAGATAAGAGCATTTATAGCCCACCCCATGGCGCAACGCTGGTTCTCGCCACAAGTGCGCATCGTAACCGAGACCGATATTCTCAAGTCGGGTACTAAAGTACACCGCCCCGACCGCATTGTTATAGATGGCGATAGAGTTACGGTGGTAGACTACAAGTTTGGCTGGATAGAGAGCGACGACTATAACACAAAAGTATCGGAGTATATGCAGCTTGTTCGTGATATGGGCTACAAGCAAGTCGATGGCTGCATCTGGTATGTCGAGAAAGGCAAATTTGTGCCGGTAGAGTAGTCGCTCTTGAAATAGGACCTACTTTTCTGTAATAAAGTTTGTTATGACATAAGAAGACCGAGAAACTCTTTCAAGAATTTCTCGGTCGTGTTTTTTATATCCAAATTTTAGTTTGCTACGAAACTTCCCAACTCGCCGCGCAACTTGGGTGCATAGCTGTATGAACGAGCAAACTGCATGATAGCACTCAGGGTAGTGGGGCGTGCGTGCAACTCTGCAACGCGATTTTGAGATGTTTTAGCAGATACAGGTGTAGAGTTTTTCTTCATAGGCTATGCATTTAATGGTTACACATATATAACGCATAGCCTTGTGTTTTTATTATACCGAAACGAAAATTTTTCTCACAACGCTGTTATTACAATGTGAGAGCTATATTATATTGCTCTGCCATGCGACGTATGTTGAGGATGGCATAACGCATACGACCCAATGCTGTATTGATACTTACGTTGGTGAGGTCGGCAATCTCTTTAAAGCTCAAGTCTTTGTAGTAGCGCAACTCTATCACTTCGCGTTGATTGTCGGGCAAAGCCTCTACCAAGCGACGTATATCAAAGGTGATTTGGTCTTGAATGAGGGTATCTTCGATAGTGCCTTCGCTCAGTTCCTTGCGATTGAATATATCGAGGTTGTCGTCTTCGCTGCTAATGCAGTTCTCTATCTTCTCTTGGCGATAGTTGTCGATAATAAGATTGTGCGCTATGCGTGTAATCCACGAAACGAAGCGACCATTGCCGGTGTAGCGACCTTGGCGTATAGTCATAATGGCTTTGACAAATGTCTCTTGAAAGACATCATTTGCCTTGTCCTCGTCTTTTACTATATAATATATGTATGAATAGATTTTCGACTCATGTCTTTTGAGCAAGACGTCAAAAGCCTCATTATCACCATCGGCATACCTAACAACAAGTTCGTCGTCGGTATAATTAAACAAATTGTTCATTTACTCTACTATTTTGCGTTTAAATAAGAGTAATTTTGTTCAATAGGCGATAGGTTTTTATGAGTTAATAAGTCGGTTTGTTTTTAAGATTGAGTTGCAAATAAAGAGTATTTTTTGCGAACAGCGAAATTTTTTTGAAAGAAATTATCACCAAAAGCCAATTTTTAACTGTTTTAACTAAAATTTTCTGCCTAATCGAACAATAAAACCATCAATTTTGCGATATGGCTTGTCGTGCCGGCTCGTACATCACACTTTTTTACTACCTTCGCAATAGTATACAGCACTGCCATGCACAACACACCTCGATATACCATAGCTCATGTTCCGTTCCTGCGACTGCTATTGCCGCTGGTGGTGGGTATTGCGTGGCAGAACCTCTTCCCGAGCGGGCTTGCTATTGTTGCATGCTTCCTTGTCTCTATGGGTTGTGGTGTGGGGGTATGGGCTCTGCGCAATGATAGGCTTAAGAGGGGCTTTCACATTGCCTTTGTTGTTGCAGTATCATCGGCAGTGATGGGCATAGGGATGGTTATATACCGCAATAATGTGCCAACGGAGCAGCTGCCCGACGTGTCGTCGCAGTGCGTTGCCATAGCACGCATAGAGGAGACTCCGGTAAAGAAAGAGTATTCCTATCGCGCTATTGCCACTATTGTTGCATTGAATGATAGTGCAACTACTCGCTCGGCTCACACACCCGTTTTGCTCAATATCAAGCACTCGTACACAGCCGACGGGCTGCGAGGGGGCGACCTTATCATTTTCTCACCGCAACTGCAACGCATTGCGCCACCGCAAGTACCCTACGACTTCGACTTCGCACAATACATGAGGGCTCGTGGTATATTGTATAGGCAGTATTTGGGTGATGATGATTGGCAACTCTCGTCGTACACTACCACTCCTACATTGCTGCAACGTGCCAAGATAGTGCAATCGAGGTGTGTCGAAAATTTATACCATAGTGGTGTGTCGCCCCAAAATGCAGCGCTGCTTTCGGCACTGCTATGGGGATACAAAGCCGACATTCCCGCCACGACACGCCAATACTTCTCGGCTGCAGGGTTATCGCACGTTCTTGCTGTAAGCGGTCTGCACACCGGTATCATTGCGCTCATTGTTGCGTGCTTGCTATACCCATTACGTTACATAGGGCTACGCAAGTTGCCGTACGCCTTGACGATAGCTATACTATGGATATATGCCTTCATTACAGGACTGTCGCCATCGGTAATACGCGCCTGTATCATGGCGACATTTGTAGGAGTTGCTGTGCTTATCGACCGTCGTAATACGGCACTTAATGCCCTCTGTGGCTCGGCTGTTGGGGTACTGCTCTTTGCCCCGATGCAGCTCTTCGATATAGGTTTTCAGTTGAGTTATGCAGCCGTAGCGGGTATATTGCTATTTACACCCTATCTCAATATTGCCCGCATTTTCGATATAAACAATCGCATCGTACACAAGCTATCGCAAGGCATCGCGGTGTCGGCAGCAGCGCAGATAGCTACAACACCCATAGCAGCCTACTATTTTCACTACATCCCCATGTGGGGCTTACTATCAAATCTTATCTTCGTACCACTGCTACCCATTCTTGTCGTTTCGACACTCATATTGCAACTATGTAGTGCTTGCCACCTGCCACACACTGCATTGTCGCAAGTTGTCGAGGCGTTTGCCGGCAACCTCTCTAAAGGTGCAAACTATATAGCGAACTTGCCGGGCGCTACTATCGACGAGATATGGCTGTCGCCTCTCTTTTTGGTGTTATACTTCGCAATAATCATTTGCCTGTGGTACATCCTATCACACCGCACACTACGACCCTGTATACCACTTGTCATATTGCTCATCATCATACAATTGTCGTTGATATATCAGACGGCAAAACCCTCAACACCACAAGCATTTATAGCCTACGTGCGCAACCATACACACCTGCAACTTGCCGATGATGCTCATCGTTGTTATATCGCAAGTACCGACACTACCGCGACCCTACCGCGACAAGGCGAAGAGTGGCGCATCAGACAACAACTGCACACTACTATCGTCGCCCGCAACGACACTATTCGCACTCCGCATATATACATTGCAATACCATTCATACAATACTATGACCGCATGTTGCTATGGGTAGACGACAATACATGGCGATATACAAGCACTTCACGCTCCATTCATGTAGATTATGCCATAATTACCGAGCAGTATCGAGGCAGAATAAAGCCCCTGGTGGCAACTTTCGACATCGACACAATCATCTTGTCAGCAGCAATTTTCCCTCCCCGAGCCCGGCAGCTTCAACAAGAGTGTGCCACCGTCGGCATCGGTTGCCACAACATCGGCGAAAAGGATATTTGGGGTTATATGCCAAGGAGTGCAGAATAATAGGCTCGTTCATTGTATTTAATCGACCGCTTTTTATGATTTGTTGATAAATTTTATTGATAAAAAGATGCTTGTTTCGTTATAAATGCCTACCTTTGCAATGCATTATGACAATGGAGCACCTATTGTAACTAACCTTAATTAAAGAAATACACAATCTTCAATAAAAACAATCAATTTTAAATACTACAAATTATGGAATTACCATTTGCAGAATCTTGGAAAATCAAGATGGTAGAACCCCTTCGCAAAAGTACTCGCGAGGAGCGTGAACAATGGCTCAAAGAAGCACATTACAATTTGTTCGGTTTGAAATCAGACCAAGTTTACATCGACTGTCTTACTGACTCTGGTACAGGCGCTATGAGCGACCGTCAATGGGCAGCTATGATGATGGGTGATGAGAGCTATGCAGGTTCTTCTTCATTCTTCCGTCTTAAAGACACTATCACTCGCCTCACAGGCTTTGAGTATGTAATCCCCACTCACCAAGGTCGTGGTGCTGAGAACGTGCTTTTCAGCCACTTGGTAAAAGCCGGTGATATCGTTCCCGGTAACTCTCACTTCGATACTACAAAAGGTCACATCGAGAGCCGTAAAGCTTTTGCTGTTGACTGCACTATCGACGAGGCTAAAGATACTCAACTTGAGCACCCCTTCAAAGGTAATGTTGATCCCGCTAAGCTTGAAAAAGTTTTGGCAGAGAACGCCGACAAAGTACCTTTCATCATCGTTACAGTAACTAACAACACCGCCGGTGGTCAACCCGTTTCTATGGAGAACCTCCGCGCCGTAAAAGCTATTGCCGACAAATATGGCAAACGCGTTGTTTATGACTCGGCTCGTTTTGTAGAGAATGCATACTTCATCAAAACTCGTGAGGCAGGTTACGCCGACAAGACTATCAAAGAAATCGTTAAAGAGATGTATACTTATGCCGATGCTATGACAATGTCGGCCAAGAAAGACGGTCTTGTAAACATGGGTGGTTTCATCGCTACTCGCCACGAAGACTTCTACGAGGGTGCTAAACGTTTCTGTATCCCCTTCGAGGGCTTCTTGACTTATGGTGGTCTTAACGGTCGTGATATGGATGCTCTTGCAGTAGGTCTTGACGAGAATACTGAGCTCGACAACATCGAAACTCGTATCAAACAAGTACAATACCTCGCTGCTCGCCTCGACGAGTATGGTATTCCTTACCAACGTCCCGTAGGTGGTCACGCTATCTTCGTTGATGCCGACCGCGTACTCACCAACGTTCCTAAAGAGGAATTCCCCGCACAAACTTTGGCTATCGAGCTCTATCGTGAGGCTGGTATCCGTGGTTGCGAAATCGGTTACATCCTTGCCGACCGTGATCCCGTTACTCGCGAAAACCGTTTTGGCGGTCTTGACCTCCTTCGCCTTTGCATTGCACGTCGTGTATATACCAACAACCACATGGATGTAATTGCTGCTGCGTTGAAGAATGTATACGATCGTCGCGATGAAATCAAACACGGTGTGAAGATTGTATGGGAAACTGAACTCATGCGTCACTTCACTGTAAAACTCGCTCCCGTTGAAGATTAATAGTTTGCATAACTTTTAGTTTCAGAATACACAAGAGGCGGTGTCAAGAATTCTTGACACCGCCTCTTTCGTTGGTATTTATGACACACCTTTTGGGGTAGAAGGTGTATCCTGTTCAATGCTCAATAATTATCTCTCTTGGGCTCGAAGTGTGCTTGCGAAGCGAGACAGGCAGGGCATACAACGGGCGGTTTCACGCCTTCGTGTATGTAGCCGCAGTTGCGACATTGCCATGCGATGGTATCGGCGCGCATAAACATAGTGCCTTCTTCGAGGCGTTGTAGCATGCGACGGTAACGCCATTCATGAAAAGCCTCTACCTCAGCAATCTTCTTGAACGCTGCTGCAACGTCTTTGAAACCTTCGTCGATAGCTGTCTGTTCAAAGTCAAAATATAGTGCGCTCCACTCCAACTTTTCGCCTTCGGCGGCTTCCAATAGGTTTTCGGTAGTTGTGCCAATGCGCCCTGCCGGATACTCGGCTGTAATTGTTACCATGCCTCCGTCGAGAAACTTGAAAAATCGTGATGCGTGTGCGTACTCTTGCTCGGCAGTTTCGGCAAAGATGCCCATTATCTGTTCGTAACCCTCTTGTTTGGCAACCTCGGCAAAGAGGTTGTACCGATTGCGCGCTTGCGACTCTCCGGCAAAAGCTTTCAGCAGATTTTGCTCTGTTACTGTTCCGTGAATATTTTTCATTGTTATGAAGTTTTTTTAAATCTCTTTTATAACAATTCTTGTCGCAAAATGTTTGTGCAGTATTGCTCTGTTGGGACTATAAGAGGCTTATTCATTTATCTATCAAATGTTTTTACTGTGTGCCCGATGTGCGATTTTTATATATTCTCTATGCTGTTACTATCTTTTTCACTAATTTTGTAGAAAATAGGATGCGGCTCGGAAAAAATCTTGAGCGAGCTCAGAATGTTTTCTCTCGCCTTTCACTATTTTTGTAGAAAATAGGATGCGGCTCGGAAAAATCTTGAGCAAGTTCGGGCTCTTTTCTCTCGCCTTTCACTATTTTTGTAAAATAATAAAGATTCAATGGTAAAGCATATATTTAACGCAGCAAGATTATATATACTACTATTAGGTGTGTTGATGGGTATTGCTCCTGCGGTGGCGCAGGATAGGGCTGTATTGGCACATCTTGTTACCGACGTAGCCGGTGGTGATGGTTGTTTGGCTCGTTTAGATACCAAGACCTCGACTCGTTATACGCTGTTGGAAACGTTGAGCGGTTCTGTCGGGTTTTTCTATGGCGACAAACATTATATTTCGTTGAAGGACAATCGCTCCGATGATGCTTCATCAAATAATATCACTTATACCGTATTGGAGGTGCATACACTCAAGAAAGTTGAGCAGACAGTTGCTTATGCCGATTGTATGTTGCCTACGTCGGCGGTGTTTCATCCTGCCGATAGTGTGGTGTATGTGAGTTATCTCAATAGTGAAACAAATACTTATTCTTGGGGTGCTTTGCAGTTTGATGCCGAGGAGAACATCTTGAAACCCTCGGCGATGTCGAGTGTAGAGATGAAGAAACCGTTCTATGCAATGTGTGCTACTCCCGAGGGTGAGGTGTATGGATTTGGTGCCGATGCAGGTCTGTATAGGATAGACAAGACTACCGGCGAGGGCGAGAAACTCTTCTCGACCGGAGCGGTGGGCAAAGAACAGCAGTCGGCTTGGTATGACGAAGAGAGTGGTATGATCTATCGTTCGGTCTCGTCGAGTATAGGTGTAACCATTTATAGTTATAATCTTACCGATAAACGAGAGTCTTTCTTGAACGTTTATACCTCTGTGGCTGCAATAGTTGCTATGGCTCCCGAGGTAGAAGCCGAGGCAGAAGGAGTGCCCATGCAAGTCAATAATTTGGCGGTTATACTGCAAGCCGACTTGAAAACGGGAACTATCTGTTTTGTAGCGCCTACTACCGATATAAAAGGTATAGCTCTTGTCGATACGCTCTCGCACGCGATATTGGTCGATAATGTATTGGTCGATACGTTGAAGGCTCTGCCGGGAGAGTATTGCAAGTATGATTATGCCTTTACCGACGGTGCACATTCTGTTGCGGTTTTTGCTGTCAATGAGTATGGTGAGGGGCAGATGAGTGAATATCGCTTTTTTGCCGGATATGATTTACCCAAGCCGGTGGGCGAGGTGGCTGTTTCGTGCAATTTCCCATTGGTCGATGTGGCGTGGGCACTCCCTGTTGGAGAGAATGGCGAAACGGTTGATATAGAAAACTTACGCTACCGAGTGGTGCGCTATCCCGATGGCGTGTTGGTGGCCGATACTACTGCTACACAAGTTACAGATTCGCTTCCATCAGTTCCCGGTACTTATTATTATGGTGTAACGGCATATCTGCCCGATTATTCAACGAGCGCTACTTTGTCAGCCTCTTTCTATTATGATTGTCCGTTAGGCGTGCCCTACGTGTTGAACAAATGGGATGAAGATGTGTTGAGTGCCATTTTGATAGAAGATGCCAACCAAGATGGCGCTACGTGGGGTCGTCTGGAAGCCGGCTCGGGCGAGGTATTTATGCGCTATCTTTATAGCTCGGTAAATGCCGCCGACGACTATCTGTATCTGCCTCAAATAATGTTCAATAGTGGTGTGCTGTATGAGGTAAGCCTATATCTTCATGCCGGTAGCGAGAAGTATGAGGAGTATTTTTCGGTGGGCGTTGTACCGTCCGACGATTTGTTGCGAAAGAGAGAGTATCTTACGCAAGAAAAATGCGCAGGTAAGCAGAGTCGTGAATATAAGTTGAACTTCTCTGTCGAGCAAGATGGCGAATATCGCTTATACATACATTGTGTTTCGCCCGCCAATAGACATATGTTGTATGTCGATAGTGTGTCGATTACGGTATTGGAAAATCGAAACACCCCGGCAGCTGTATCAGATTTGGTGTTAACTCCCGATAGGCATAATCCGCATATTGTTACGATTGATTTTACATCTCCCACTTGCAGCACCGATGGCTCGTTACTTGAGGCTCTTCGTGAGATATCAATATATCGCAATGACGAGTTTGTATATTCGTTTGAGCAACCCAACCTTGGTGCACCTCTGTCATATTGCGACTCGGTGGGCGATATAGCCAACTATACGTATAAAGTTGTTGCTGCCAATGAGTATGGCGCAGGTGTTGAGGCAGTGCAAGAGGTGGTGCGAGGTGTAGCTCCATTCCCTTTCCAACACGATTTTGTCGATGGGTTGGGCTATTTTACCATTTGTGATAACAATGCCGATGGCGTAACATGGCACTATTATGAAGATCGTTTCATGGGATGTATGCGCTATATGTCGAGTGCCGATAAGAGCGCCGATGATTGGTTGATATCGCCTCCTATGTATCTGTCGGGTAAGATAAGGTATCAGATAGAATATAGTTGTTGCGCTGGATTGAGTATATATCCCGAGTCTATGCGCGTGTTGCTGGGACGTACTCCGCAACCCAATGCGATGTCGGCTGTCGTCAGTGAGTTGCAAGACTTCACTTTTATCAATGACACTTGTATAGTTGCCCCCTTCGATATTGTTGTGCCGGGATATTACTACTTGGCATTCCAAGCCAATAGCCGAGCCGATAGTTACGCCATCTTGTTGCGCAACATGGCGATAAATGAGTATGACCCAATGTCGGTTGGTGCTGTTGCCGTTGGGCAATGTCGTATATGGGGAGGCTATGGATATATAGGGGTACAAGACGATTGTGATGCAGTTGTCGAAGTGTATGACGTAGCAGGAAATAAGGTCGCTACATTTGTTGCTACATCGGGTATAACAACTCAGCCTCTTTCTGCCGGAATATATATAGTACGGTGTGGAAGTAATATCCGCAAAATCGTCGTGCGATAGGGTTGTGAGAGCCTCTCAAATTCTCAAGAGAAGTCCACTCTCGTTCTTACTTATTGCGTAAAAGAGCAAGTATGCTTTGTGCAGCGCGTTGTGGCGCTCCCGGATCACCCAATCGGTGGGCTACTTCGTCATATCCCTCGCAGATGCGTTGATACACCTCGCGGTTATGCAACAGCATATTCAACTCATGACAGATGCGGTCGGGGGTACAATGGTGCACAAGGAGCTCTGTTACAACCTCGCGGTCGGCTATCAGATTGACCAGCGACACATACTTGACTTTGAGCCAATTCTTAAACAGATTATACACCATGCTGCCTCCTGCCATCGCGTAGCATACCACTTGTGGAACGCGCAATATGGCTGTTTCGAGAGTTGCAGTGCCCGATGTTACAAGGGCTGCCGAACTTTGAGCCAGTAGTCGGTATGTGGCATCATATACAACTGCTACGTTGGTATTCTCAATGTAGGGAGCATATTGGGCGGGTGTGATGCCGGGGGCTCCGGCAATGACAAGTTGGTAGTCTTTAAAGTCTTTTGCCGCCTCTATCATAAGGGGTAGGTTGCGACGTATCTCGGCTTTGCGACTACCTGCCAACAAGGCTATGATGGGCTTGTCTTGCAGATGTTGCGATGCGATAAATTGCGCAAATGTTTCGTGGGCATAAGGTCGTGTCGATAGCTCGTCGACAGTGGGATTGCCTACGTAGGTAATGCGATAGTTGTGGCGACGGTAAAAGTCGACTTCAAAAGGAAGTATCGAATATACCATATCGACATATCGGCGTATATCTTTGATACGATACTCCTTCCATGCCCATAGCTTGGGCGATATGTAGTAGTAGACCGGTATATTCAATTCGCGCTTGACAAACTTGGCAACTTTAAGATTGAAACTTGGGTAATCAATGAGAATGACGGCATCGGGTTGCCACGATTGTATATCGCGCTTGCAGTTGGAAAGATTGTTGAGTATGGGGCGCAGGTGGGCAATTACCTCGATAAAACCCATGTATGCCATCTCGCGATAGTGTTGCACACAAGTTCCCCCTACGGCAGCCATCATGTCGCCACCGTAGAAACGAAACTCGGCATGCTCGTCTTCGCGTGTTATTGCTGCCATTAGGTGTGAGGCGTGGAGGTCGCCCGATGCTTCGCCAGCTATCAAATAATACTTCATTTATCTTTCTCTTGTTTTGCGACGACAAAAGTACAAAAAACTATGCAACTCTTTGTATTATAACTATGCAAATAGATTTAAGAAATATAAATAGGTGCACAAAACAGCTGTAGAAGATATGTCGTAAGTAGTTGTCCGGTACAATAAAAAAGGTAGAATGACGTTTGTATAATATATGAAAACGAGATATTTGCCTCTATATATGCTGTTGACGTGCCTTGCATGGATGTTTACAGCTTGTATCGACGATGATTTTACCACATCGCCCAATGATGTATTGACCTTTTCGACCGATACAATCAATTTTGATACGATATTTACCGATATGGCTACGCCTACCATGAAGTTGAAGGTGTTTAATCATAGCGACAAGTCGTTGCGTATCAGTTCTATCACTCTGGGTAAAGGCAGTTCGTCGGGCTTTATAGTCAATGTCGACGGATTATCCGGTACAACATTTACCGATACCGAGTTGCGTGGCAATGACAGCTTGTTTGTCTTTGTTATGGCAAATGTCGTTGAGACCGGTCAATTGCAACCGGTTGAGGCTCGCGATTCGTTGGTATTTGTTACCAATGGCGTGAAGCAGCATGTGAAGTTGTTGGCGCAAACGCAGGATGCCAAGCGATTGCGGGGTGTTGTCATCAACAGCGATACATTGCTCACTGCCGAGAAACCTTTTATCGTGTATGACTCGTTGGTAGTTGCACCGACGGCTACCTTGACAATAGAGCCCGGAGCAACGTTGCACTTTTACAATGGAGCAAAACTCGATGTATATGGAAAACTCATAGCCGAGGGTCTGCCGGGTATGCCTGTAACCTTGCGCGGACATCGCCTCGACCGTATGTTCGATAATCTGCCTTACGACAATCTGGCAGGACAATGGGGTGGTATACGTTTTCATGAAGGAAGTTTCGACAACCGCATTACGCATGCCCGAGTGCGTGGCACTACATGGGGTATTGTGTGCGACTCTACCGACTTGCAATATCCTGTACTCTCTATATATAATAGTATCATACACAACTCTACCGAGAACCTTGTCGATATACAATGTGGTCGTGTAAGCATTGTCAATAGTGAGCTTTCCGATGCCGGCAGGTCGGTGTTGTCGGTGCACAAAGGTGTGGTAGATGTAACACATTGTACGCTTGTAAACTACTATTTCTATGATATCGTTAAGGGAGCTATTGTCAATACGCCCACTTGTGAGGAGTTGATAGAGTGGCAAGTAAATCTTACGTTGAATAATTGTCTTATTGCCGGTAGTGGCTCACCGCTGTCCGAAGGCGATTTTACAGGCAGTAATGTCTATCTGAATAGTTGCCTTATAGCCGGTGTAGACGGTACAGACGACATCAATTTTATACACACAATGTGGAATGGTGAGCCGAAATTCTGGCTTATCGACACAGAAAATTATCTGTACGACTATCGTCTGGGCTCGTCGGAGTCCGATGCGATAGGTTGGGGCGCAGCCTCGTACGTCAACGACTCTACTGCTACCGATATGTATGGTGTGAGTCGTGCCGAGCGTATTGATGTTGGAGCCTATCAGTACACTGTCAACTCGCCCTCTTATGAGGATGAGGAAGAAAATCCTTCGTTATAAACTCTTTTGGTAGTATTTGCAAGCCTCGCGCAAGCCACACTCCAAGCACAGTGGTCGTCTTGCCTTGCATACGTATCGCCCATGTAGTATGAGCCAATGGTGTGCCTTGGGGATAAGCTCCTCGGGTATGTGCTTGACAAGGGTGCGTTCGGTTTCCAACGGTGTTTTTGAGTTGTTGGTCAATCCTATGCGGTTGGCTACGCGAAACACGTGAGTGTCTACTGCCATTGCAGCCTTGCCCCATACCACCGATGCCATGACGTTGGCTGTCTTGCGACCTACGCCGGGTAGGCGTTGCAGGTTGTCGACATCCGAGGGAACTTCGCCTCTAAACTCTTCTACCAACATACGAGCCATGCCCGCCAAGTGGCGAGCCTTGTTGTTGGGGTATGATACGCTTTTGATGTATTCGTAGATATCATCGCTGCTTGCTTGCGCCATCGCTTCGACTGTAGGATACGCCTCGAAAAGCGCCGGAGTAATGAGGTTTACGCGCTTGTCGGTGCATTGAGCCGACAATATGACGGCAACCAACAACTCGTATGGATTGCTGTAATGTAGCTCGGTCTCAGCAACAGGCATATTGCGAGTGAACCATTCGATGACGTGTCGATAGCGTTGGGCAATAGTCATAGGGATGTTGTTTATTAAAAAGACCTTAAAGCAGTTGGAGTCTTTAAGGTCTTTATTCTATTCTATTTTGAGATTTTTATTTTGCCGATTCAAACTCCTCCAAGAAACGAACATCGTTCTCCGAGAAGAGGCGAAGGTCTTTAACCTGATACTTGAGGTTGGTGATACGCTCTATACCCATACCCAAGGCATATCCACTGTAAACTTTGCTGTCGATGCCGCAGGCTTCCAATACATTGGGGTCGACCATGCCGCAGCCCAATATCTCTACCCAACCGGTGTGCTTACAGAAGCTACAGCCTTTGCCACCGCAGAGGTTACAAGATATATCCATCTCGGCGCTGGGCTCGGTGAAGGGGAAGTATGAGGGACGCAAACGTATCTTTGTTTCATTACCAAACATCTCTTTGGCAAAGAACAAGAGTGCTTGCTTGAGGTCGGCAAACGAAACATCTTTGTCGACATACAATGCCTCAACTTGGTGGAAGAAGCAGTGAGCACGAGCCGAAATAGCCTCATTGCGATATACACGACCCGGGCAGATGATGCGGATGGGTGGTTGTGCATGCTCCATTACGCGGGTTTGTACCGACGAGGTGTGTGTGCGCAACAATACGTCGGGCGAGCGTTGTATGAAGAATGTATCTTGCATATCGCGGGCAGGGTGGTCGTCGGCAAAGTTGAGCGACGAGAATACGTGCCAGTCGTCCTCAATCTCGGGACCCTCGGCAATAGAGAAACCCAAACGAGCAAATATCTCACATATCTCGTTGCGTACTATCGACAGGGGATGACGTGTGCCGCTCCACACAGGGTAGGCAGTGCGGGTAAGGTCTATTTTGTCGCCTTCGCCGGCTTTATCTTCGATAGCTTCGCGAAGTGCTGCAAAGTGTTCGTTGGCAAGCTCTTTCAACTCGTTGATGCGTTGACCAACCTCGCGTTTTTGCTCGGCGGGAACATTGCGGAAGTCGTTGAAAAGTTGCGATATAATACCTTTCTTTGATAGGTATTTAAGGCGGATAGCCTCCAATTCGGCTTCGTTAGCTGCTGTTAGGGCAGCAATCTCTTGTTTGAGTTCTTCTATTTTGTTCAGCATAAATGCAATATTTACATGTTAAGGGGATTTTCCCATTAAACGGTGCAAATTTAATAATAATGTGGCTAATATCGTATATATTAGGTGTGAAAACTTTCTTTGAATTTGCTCGAAGGCTGTAACATGTAATGTAAGACGTTGTGAAAATTACGATTTGATAAAAAATTACACTCTAATGGATAAAAAATACATCCGATAATTGTTATATTTGTGCCATATTTGCATTGTTCAAAGTGCTACTTTTGTAAAGGAACAATATTATTAACTTTAAATATCTGTAACATGAAAAAAACATTACTTTTTGCTGCTCTCGCAGTGTTTGCATTGTGTGCTCAAGCACAAGATCCGGCAGATTGGACTTTCAATGCCGAGACTATTGAGATTGGTTCTTATGCACCCGGTACCGATGTCGTAAGTGGTATCTATACTTTTACTTGTACCAAAAAATCTTGGGATGTCGATTCTAACACAACTCGTTTCAGCAACGACTCTACTGTTGCTTACACTCAACGTATCAAGGCTAAAGGTAAAGATTGTATTATAAAAATCGAGGCTCCCTCGGCTGGTACACTCATCTTTGGCGCTCGTACAGGTAGTAATAGTGAAACAACTCGTACACTTGTTGCTACTCAAGCCGGTGCCGAACTATACAATGCTGTCGTTCAAGAGGCTGACACTATGGAGCATGAGTATGGCGTAACTCCCAAAGCTTACTACACTACAAATGTGGCTGTCCCTGCTGCCGGTACTGTTGAGGTTTCAATGCCTTTGGGTAACTTGAACTACTATTTCATTCAATTTACCGCAGAGGCTGTTGAAGATCCCGAAAAGCCCGATACTCCTGTTGATCCCGAAGATCCTGAAAAGCCCGACACCCCCGACACTCCCCAACCTACAAATGATCTTATCTTGGATCCCGCTCTTCTCGCAGTTGGCGATTATGCCGAGGACTATACAGTAGGTATCTACACATTGGTTGTTGTGCCCGGTACAGAGGAAACTAAACCTTGGTCGGTAGATGCTAACAAGGCTTCGTTCAGCTATGAACCCACCGTACAACATACAAGCCGTATCAAACCCAATGGTAAGAGCAACTATATCAGTGTCGCTGTTCCCGAGCCCGGTACACTCCTTATCTGCCCTCGTTCAGGTAACAAAGATGCAACCGATCGTAACATGGTTGTAGCTCAAGGCGAGAATGTTTTGCTCGATGTTATCGTTGCCGACGAACAAGCTGTTGATAAAGTATATCCTTCTTATGAAGTTGCTGTTCCTGCTGCCGATGTAGTTACTATTACCAATCCTGTAAACACTATCAACTATTACTATATCGAGTACAAAACCGGTACAGGTGTAAAATATGTATTCGACCTCAATAAAGTGTCTATGAGCAACAATGTTGTTGCTGCCAATGGCGCTCAAAAGCTAATGGTTTATGATGCAACAGGTCGCTTGGTTCGCGTAGCTAATGCTCAAGAGGTAGACCTCAACAAGGTAGCTCGTGGTGTTTACATCGTGAAGGCTGTTTATGCCAACGGTGAAACTCAAACAGTAAAAGTTCGCAGATAATAATATCGCAAATCCGATACAACTATGGGCTATGTCGACGTGGCATAGCCCATTTTTTACCCTGCTTGTATGTAATAGATATATTTCGTACATTTGAACATCGTAACACAAGAAGCTCTATTTTGTCATGAAAAATACGTTTGTAACTATTCTTTTTATCGCAATGGCGGCGATGTGTGCCGTAGCCGATAACTATGTGTCGCAAGTGTGGTGTGCCGACTTGGGTAATGGCGAGTACCAAAATCCGATACTCTATGCCGACTATTCCGACCCCGATGTGTGTCGCGTGGGAGAGGATTACTACATGACATCGTCGAGTTTCAATTGTTCGCCGGGATTGCAAATACTGCACTCTCGCGACCTCGTTAATTGGCAGATTGTGGGCGCAGCACTTCCTTGGGGCAATGTGCCACGCGAAAAATATCAAACCGTGCAACATGGTTGTGGTGTGTGGGCGCCATCAATACGCTATCATGATGGATTGTTCTATATCTTCTGGGGCGACCCCGATGTGGGTATCTATATGACCCATACTGCCGATGTGCGTGGTGCGTGGAGCGAACCGGTGCTTGTGAAGTCGGGTAGAGGTTATATCGACCCTACACCCTTGTGGGACGACGATGGGCGTGTATATCTTGTTCATGGCATTGCCGGTAGTCGTGGCGGGCTGAAAAGTGTGTTGTTTGTGTGCGAACTCTCGTCTGATGCTACATGTGCCATCACCGAGAGCCGTATAGTCTTTGATGGGCATGGCAAGCATCCTACAATCGAGGGTCCTAAGTTCTACAAATACAATGGCTACTACTATATCTTTGCTCCGGCGGGTGGTGTACCCACCGGCTGGCAGACGGTGTTGCGCAGTAAGTCGCCCTACGGACCGTATGAAGATCGTATTGTCATGAGTCAAGGCTCAACCCACGTCAACGGACCACATCAAGGTGGTTGGGTAGATACACCCTCGGGTGAGCATTGGTTTGTGCATTTTCAAGATGTAGGCGCTTATGGTCGATTGGTGCATCTGCAACCGATGTCTTGGAGTGCCGATGGTTGGCCCGTTATAGGTGTTGATGCCGATGGCGATGGTTGTGGTGAGCCGGTGGCTCGTTACCGCAAGCCCCATGTTGGCAAGGTATATCCGTTGTGCAATCCGCAAGAGAGCGACGACTTTGACGACACTTCATTGGGCTTGCAATGGCAATGGCATGCCAACTATGACCACCGTTGGCACTATTGCGATGCTGCCAATAGTAGCTTGCGCCTATACTCGTTTGCTGTGCCCGAAGGCTACAAAAATATGTATGATGTGTCGAACTTGCTGTTGCAAAAGACTCCTGCAAAGGATTTTGCTGCTACGATGAAGTTGACCTTCTGTCCTACCGATAAATATGTAGGCGAGCGTACAGGCTTGTTGGTCATGGGGCTCGACTATGCAGGACTGATATTGGAAAACACTGCCGATGGTGTAACGCTGTCGCAAGTAGAGTGCAAGAAAGCCGATAAGGGCAAGCCCGAAACCGTAGTAGCATCGGTGGCTGCTCCTGCGCAGACACTATATTTGCGAGCCACTTTCAGCGATACAGGTCGCAAGATACTAAAGAGTGAGGGTAGTGCCGATATGATTGTAGAGGTGAATTTCTTTTATAGCCACGATGGCGTGTCGTATGGCCCATTGGGGACAACCTTCACGCTGCGTGAAGGTAAATGGATAGGAGCCAAGATAGGAACATTCTGCACACGCCCGTATATCAAGAGTAACGATGGCGGATGGGTAGATGTCGATTGGTGGCGAGTAGAGTGGTCGCTCTGATAGCGTTGTAGTCGGCAAGCTATTTCACAGGAGGATGTTTCTTTGCAAGACCTTCGAGGTCTTGTTGTGTAAGGCTGCCGTTTAGTTGCATGAGAATATACTCTCGTTGTCCCAGTTGCGCAATGACTATTTTCCCGATGTATTCATCCTTCATCTGTACGTAAACGCGAGTGCGTTGCTCCTCCTTTATCTCCTCCTCTGCCGGCATGAAGTCGGCGAGTTGAGTATTGGAAATTTTCTCAACAAAAATCTCTTTGTCGCTGTCGCTGCACGCCGATAGGTCGACGATGCGCATATTGTCTATTTTCTCTAAAAATGCTTTCTCTTCGCCTCGCGCCAGCATACGTCCCATCGACAACATAAAGGATGAAATATTGGTGTGTTTGGCATCCTTTATCTTGCTACACTCCTTAAACAAGCGGTCGGCGGTTACTTCGTTGCTCGATTGTGCGTAACTGCATGGCACAAGCGTTGTGATGAGAGCGAGTAATGTTGCTATGATGTGTAACTTTTTCATATCGAGTTGTCTTTGCGGGTTGTACTTCTGTATACTCCTTAACAAGGGAGGTGTTAGAACTAAAAAAAAGAAACACCATTGCCGGTGTTTCTTTTTGTGTGCGGATGACGGGACTCGAACCCACACGTCTCTCGACACCAGATCCTAAGTCTGGCGCGGCTACCAATTACGCCACATCCGCTTTGGTGCTGCAAAGATAATAGAAGTTTGCCGATATGGCAAATTTACAACCAAAATTTAACTACTTGTTTTATTTTATCTGCCCGAGATGACTTCTATAGCCTTGTCGAGGATAGTGTCGTGTCCGTTGAGGGCTGCGGTTGTATCCATATCTATCTTGATGTCGGGGTCTATACCCCATTCGGTGTCGTTGCCGTTGGCATCGAGTATGGGCGATGATGATAGACGTATGTTCCAACCGTTGGGCAGGTTGTAGGTAAAGGGCATGCCACTACCGCCACCGGTGCGGTCGCCTATGATTGTTACTTGCGGTAGCAGGCGCATTACTTGCACAAAGTTGTTGGCTGCGCTGTATGTATGGCGGTTGGTCAGTACCACGATGGGTTTGTTATACAAGATGTGCCCTTGTGGTGGCTCGTAGTAGTAGGCGTATGGCTCGGAGAAGTCGTTGTGTCCTGCTCCGGTCTTGTGGCAAATGTAGCCGGCAAGGGTGCGTTGGGTGATAAAACGCGATACCAGTACATCGACATTGGTAAGTGTGCCACCGCCGTTGTTGCGAATGTCTATGATAAGTCCGTTACAAGGTGCAAGGTGTGCAAGGATATGGTCGAGGCTGTTCTGCGATATGCCGTTTGAGAAACTGCCATAATACATGTAGCCGATGTTCTCTTGTAGCTTCTTGTAAGTGATGCCGTTGGTCTGGTAGAAGTCGAAGTTTAAGTAGTTCTCGTGGATAATGCGCTCGTCGTAGTTGACGGGATAGTCCTGAAACCACTTCCAATAGTGCGATGTTGAGAATGATGACGTGAGATTGACGTGCCCATCTTGCAGCTCGTCGAGCATCTCGCTACATAGGTCGAATAGCGCGAGTGCGTTCATTTCATTGTTTACGCGAGGGGCATATGCAGTGTGTATCGAATCCCAATCGATCTCCTTGTATTCAAAGAAACAATAGTGTTCGTCGATAATGCTCCATAGTGCTTCAAAGTTGTCTTGAGCATCGTTGCTCATGTGCAGGTCGTCGTCGACAAAGCACGATTGCAATGGCGCGACGAGCAACATGGCGAGTATATATAATATGTGTTTACTTTTCATTGGGGAAATCGTATAAAGCTCGCACTATCGGGCGGTTGTCGTTTTTCTTGCTCCAACTCAACAAGTCGCCCACAAAACCTATTGTAAAGTTGTGTTGGACAAGTTGGTAGCGATTGTTTGTTACATAGGTGGTGTTGATGCGGTTGTGGTAGCCCACACGCAATGCCCAAGAGCTGAAGTGTATGTCGATGTTGAGGCGATTGTCTATATCGAATTTGTTGCCCCACGTGCCACAGTGCAAGAAGTTATGGTGGTTGCCCAACGACACTTCATAGTACGACTCGGAATACTCGGGTTGTGCAAAGATCCCGACTACAGGCAGCATGAGTTGATAGCGGGCAGTCAGGGGGAGCTTGCCCAACTTGAAGTTGTATACAGCCATGCCGGAGAGTCCTAATGATATATCGGCTTTTACCGATAGGGGATTGTTGCCGCCATGATAGTTATATAGAACCTCGCCGGTCAGCCCCACGTTGGCACCATAGTATAGTTGCAACCCCTCGATTGGCAGGTTGCTACGGCGCATCATGGCAAATGTGTAGTTGAAGCCCCCGAAGATTGTTTTGCCGGCTCCCGAGGCGCTCATCCGGCTATCGCCATAATTGATGCCTATAAGTTGTTGCCACACCCAGCGGTAGTTGTCGAGGGGCAGTGCTTGCATCAGTTCGACGTTGAGCCCTATATCCCAACCCTTGTAGCTCCATGGCGATAGGTAGGTGTCGACAAGTTGTGCACCTCCCACCTCCATCTCTATGCCGGTAAAGACAGGGCGTAGAGGCTTGTCGGCAGTATCTTGTGCCAACAATCGTGCGGGTTGTAGCACTATAGTTGCAAGTATTGCGATAAAAAGAAATCTTTTCATGCGCATTATTCTATTTCTTCGGCAGGGAAGATAGATAGTTGTCCGTCGAAGGGTAGCTCCTCAACGTGCTCGGTCTCTTCTATGGGTTCTTCCTTGCGAGTAGGTTCCAATTCTGTGATGGTTTCGATGGTAAATTGTGTGATGCGTTTACCCTTGGCCGCATAACCTTTTATGGCAATGAACTCGTCGGCATCAATGACGAGCGGCTCGCGGAAGGCATCGCCACCACCAAATTTTACCTCAAATCGCGGATACATCTCGCGGCTGTAGACAATCATCTTCGAAGCAGCATTGTCGCCGAGGAAGTTTTGCTTGCGTGTGGTAGCTTCCAACTTAAATCGCTTGATATAAGGCAGCCCTTGTTGGTTGGCATCGTTGAGCAGAACCGTCCATACGCGGTTGGGGTCGAACTTCTCGATGAGAAGTATATTGGCTTCGTAGTGATTGGTGGCGTCGAAGTTGGTTGTGTAGAAGTCGCCATTGTCCAGAACAACCAATACAAGGTCATTGTTGTGGAACTCGCCGAGGTATTCGCCGCGCTTGTCGTAGTTGAGGCGTAGCACGTCGCGGTCGAACCACACATCGCGACCACCCAGCGTAGAGCCACCCTTGGCCGCCAAAGACATAGAGCGTACAATGCCTTTGGTTACGATATTACCCATTGAGGCGCGACCCTTGATAGCCAATGTGCTGAAGTCGACCATTACGTGGTCTTTGTTTGAGCGCATGGTCTTTTCGAGTACTACCTTTACGGTCTCTGCCTCGCCGTTTGAGTTGGCTGTGAACCAGCGCACACGTGAGCCGGGAGTGCCTTGTGTGAGGTCGTACATCTTGTCGCGTGTGATACCTGTTACGGCAAAGCGTTTCATGTAGTGAACACCGCCTTTACCATTCATGTATATGACGTTGTATATAGTGCGTGTATCGTTGCGCTTGAAGACGTCGATGTGCAATATATTCTTGCCTATAAATTGTTTCTCGGCAACTTTTACAACGGTGTAGCGACCATCTTTGTAGAAGATGATGATATCGTCGATGTTTGAACAATTGCATACAAACTCGGCTTTGGGGTCGCGTTGCAAGCCTGTACCCATGAAGCCATCCTCTTTGTTGAGGTAGAGTTTCTCGGTAGCCTCTACAACCTTTGTAGCCTCGATGGTGTCGAAGTTGCGTATCTCGGTGAGGCGCGGGAAGTTCTTGCCGTAGGTTTCTTTGAGGTGCGTGTACCAAGCGATGGTATACTCGGTGAGTGTCTCTAAGTGGTGGAGTGTCTCGGCGATTTGTTGTTTTTTCTCTACGATAAAGTTCTCGGCTTTCTCCGAGTTGAACTTCAGGATACGAGCCATCTTTATCTCCATCAATCGCAAGATGTCGTCGCTGTTTATCGGACGGATAAATTGCGACTTGAATGGTTCCAATCGCTTGTCGATGTGTGCAACAGCCTCGTCCATCGAGCGGCTCTCCTCAAACTCGCGGTCTTTATAGATGCGCTCTTCGATGAATATCTTCTCGAGCGATGCAAACATCAGTGCCTCGTGCAGCTCTTGCAACTTTATCTCCAACTCTTGGCGTAGCAAGTCGCGAGTGCGGTTGACACTGCGACGTAGTACCTCGCTCACCGTAAGGAAGTGGGGCTTGTTGTCGTCGATAACGCAGCAGTTGGGCGATATGCTCACCTCGCAGTCGGTAAATGCGTAGAGTGCATCAATCGTCTTGTCGGACGATACACCGGCAGGCAGGTGTATGAGTATCTCGGCATGTGCGGCGGTATTGTCGTCGACTTTGCGTATTTTTATCTTGTTCTTTTCTTGAGCCTTGAGTATCGACTCGATGAGTGTCGAGGTGGTCTTGCCAAAGGGTATCTCGGTAATGGCAAGGGTGCGGTTGTCTATCTTCTCGATTTTGGCGCGTACCTTTACCGCACCACCGCGCTCGCCATCGTTGTAGCGCGACACGTCAATGTAACCTCCGGTCTTGAAGTCGGGGTACAATTTGAAATCTTCGTTGCGCAAGTAGGCTATGGCTGCATCGAGCAGCTCGTTATAGTTGTGAGGCAATATCTTCGATGACAGACCTACGGCAATACCCTCAACGCCTTGGGCAAGGAGTAGGGGAAACTTGACGGGGAGTGTTACCGGCTCTTTCTTGCGACCATCGTACGAGAGTTGCCACTCGGTAACTTTGGGGCTGTAGACTACTTCCAAAGCAAACTTTGACAAACGAGCCTCAATGTAACGAGGTGCAGCAGCACTATCGCCGGTGAGTATGTTACCCCAGTTTCCTTGATAGTCGATGAGCAAGTCCTTCTGTCCGAGTTGTACCAAAGCATCGCCAATAGAGGCATCGCCGTGTGGGTGATATGCCATGGTAGAACCTATCACATTGGCAACCTTGTTGTAGCGACCATCTTCGAGCATCTTCATGGCATGCAGGATGCGACGTTGCACAGGTTTCAAGCCGTCGGCAAGGTGCGGTACGGCGCGCTCGAGTATTACGTATGATGCATACTCAAGAAACCAATTGCGATACATGCCCGACAGGTGTAGCTTGGTGTCGGCATTGTCGCCCGATGGTGCTTTGTAGGTTGTTGTGTTATCTTCCGATGCGGGGGTAGCTGCCTCGTTTGTTTCGGGCAACTCGGTTATATCTTTTTCTTCGTCACTCATGGGTAGTGAATTTACGGTTTTGGGGGTATCGAATTGGGGCTGTTGGGTTGATAAAAAGGCTCGGTTTGCACCGTTTTAGCTTTTTTTGTATCTGAAAACTAACAAGCCAGTGCAAAAATACAAATTAAATCGAAAAAAATCACTTACTTTGCACCTTAATTTGAGTTGCGAATGTTGCAACTTGTAGTTTATCGACAATAAATTATCAAAAATAATATGGCACAAGAAGACGTTTTCAAAAAATTGGTATCGCATTGCAAAGAGTATGGCTTTGTATTCCCTTCGAGCGAAATATATGATGGCTTGGCAGCTGTGTATGACTACGGTCAGATGGGTGTTGAGTTGAAAAACAATATCAAGCGTTATTGGTGGGACAGCATGACACTGCTTAACGATAATATCGTGGGTATTGACTCGGCTGTTTTTATGCACCCCACAATCTGGAAGGCATCGGGACACGTCGATGCATTTAACGATCCTCTTATTGACAACCGCGACTCAAAGAAGCGCTATCGTGCCGATGTGCTTATTGAAGATTGCATTGCCAAGTATGACGAGAAAATAGACAAGGAGGTAGAGAAGGCTCGCAAACGTTTTGGTGAGAGCTTCGACGAGAAGATGTATCGTGAAACAAACCCTCGTGTATTGGAACATGCTGCCAAACGTGATGCGCTGCATGAGCGCTTTGCTGCAGCTATGAACGATATGAACCTCGAGGAGTTGCGACAAATCATCATCGATCAAGAGATTGTATGCCCCATCAGTGGTACAAAGAATTGGACTGATGTACGCCAATTCAACTTGATGTTCTCGACCGATATGGGTTCTACTGCCGATGGTGCCATGAAGGTGTATCTTCGTCCCGAGACTGCACAAGGTATCTTTGTGAACTTCCTCAATGTGCAGAAGACAGGTCGCATGCGCATTCCCTTTGGTATTGCACAGATTGGTAAGGCATTCCGCAATGAGATTGTTGCTCGTCAATTTATCTTCCGTATGCGTGAGTTTGAGCAGATGGAGATGCAATTCTTTGTACGCCCCGGCGAGGAGATGCAATGGTTCAAACATTGGAAAGAGTTCCGCTTGCGTTGGCACAAAGCACTTGGTCTTGGTGATCACAAATACCGCTATCACGACCACGAGAAATTGGCACACTATGCCAATGCCGCTACCGATATCGAGTTTGAAATGCCCTTTGGATTTAAAGAAGTTGAGGGTATCCACTCGCGTACCGACTTTGACTTGAGCCAACACGAAAAATTCTCGGGCAAAAAGATTCAATACTTCGACCCCGAGCTCAACAAGTCGTATGTGCCCTATGTTATAGAGACTTCTATCGGTGTCGATCGTATGTTCCTCAGCGTGTTGGCTGCAGCCTACAAAGAAGAGCAACTCGATAACGGTGAGGTACGTGTTGTATTGCAATTGCCCGCTGCTCTTGCTCCGGTGAAGGTGGCTGTTATGCCTCTTGTTCGCAAAGACGGTCTGCCCGAGAAAGCCAATGAGATAATCAACCGACTCAAATTTGACTACCGTTGTCAGTACGACGAGAAAGACTCAATAGGTAAGCGCTATCGTCGCCAAGATGCCATAGGTACTCCCTTCTGTATTACCGTCGATCACCAAACACTCGAGGACAACACAGTAACCTTGCGTGAGCGTGATAGCATGGAGCAACACCGCGTTGCCATCGACGAGTTGCATGCCCTCATTGGCGAGAAGGTAAGTTTCCGTAGCTTGTTGCAAAAGATAGTTGAATAATAACCCTTAAAGCATAGAAACAATGAAAAAATTTTTAGTGCATATTATTGCAGTAGTTGCATTGGCAGCTTCGCTCACATCGTGCGACTATAACGGCATGGTAGAGGCTGAAGAGAATGTAAACGCTCAATGGGCAAAAGTTGAAAACCAATATCAACGTCGTGCCGATCTTATACCCAATCTTGTAAATACCGTAAAGGGTTATGCAGCTCACGAGTCGAGCACTCTCGAGGCTGTCGTTGAGGCTCGTAGCAAGGCTACACAGATGACTGTCGATGCCGAGAACCTCGATGCCGAGAGTTTGCAAAAATTTCAAGAAGCACAAGGCGAGTTGAGCCAAGCATTGGGTCGCCTGCTCTCTATTACCGAGAACTATCCCGACTTGAAAGCCAACGAGAATTTCCGAGACTTGCAAGCACAACTCGAAGGAACAGAAAACCGCATCTCTACCGAGCGTGGTCGTTACAGCGAGATGGTGGCAAGCTACAATGCCATGATACGCAAGTTCCCCGGTATCATTACTGCCAAGATTTTTGGTTTCGATGCCAAGCCTCAATTTGCTGCCGAAGCCGGTAGCGAGAAAGCACCCGTAGTGGAATTTTAGTCAATAATCGCCCCATGAAGAAAATATTGTTTTGGGCTTCATGCCTCATCCTGTTACCGATGGTATTCCTCTCTTGTGAAGATGATAAAGACAAAGAGGAGCCTGTAAACTATTGGGAGGAGTATGCCGAGTGGCGCAAGGGCAATCAGGCGTTCTACGAAGAGAAGTATGCCGAAACACTTGCCGACGGTAGCCTTAAATATACTCGCGTAACCCCTACATGGGATGCCGGTTCGACCATCCTTATGCGTTGGTACAACGATCGCGCTCTCACACAAGATGCCTTGCAACCCCTGTCGACAAGTTATGTCGATGTAATATACAAAGGTACGACCTACGAAGGTGTGGTGTTTGACGATTCGTCCGACTTGACAGAGCATGGCGATGGCATATATCGCTCGAAGGTGTCCGATAATATAAAAGGATGGGTCATTGCACTTACCAACATGCACGTGGGTGATCATTGCGAGATTATCATACCGCACGATTGCGGATATGGTGGCTCGTACACATCCGATATATTGTTGCCTTACTCGACGCTCATTTTCGATGTCGAATTGGTTGGTATACCGGGTCTTGAAAAACCTGTGAAGGAGCCTGCAAAATAATATACTTGCGATAGTTGCAATATAAGCGACCATACCCTTCGGGGCATGGTCGCTTTGTTTTTATGATGTAATGTGCGGTGGTCTATTCATGTCGTTTATGCTCTATTTGTCAACTGCTCTTTGCAAAACGAGATATAAGAATATGCTGTAAAACATATTGAATTTTAGCGAGATAGCATTTGTAAAAATAATTAAAGAAATTTTTCCGAAATTGTTTGTGAGCGGTAGAATTATTACTATATTTGCTGCTGCCAATGTAGGATGTGGTTCGGAAAAGAAAAATAAGTAAACTTCTTTTCTTTTCACTCACCTTTCACTATATTTGCCCCTGCATCTGCAAGAAATTTGTGAAATAATCACAGATTTTAGGCAAGATGATACATGAAGAGATTAACTTAATACTGTGAATATAAACACTTTAAAAACATTGTTATGGCGAAGAAATTGAAAATTCGCGACCTTACGCTACGCGATGGTCACCAATCACTTTTTGCAACCCGTTTGCAAAGTAAACACGTAGAACAAGTAATCGAAGACTATAAAGAGGCAGGCTTCTATGCTATGGAAGTATGGGGTGGTGCTGTGCCCGACTCTGTAATGCGTTACCTCGATGAGAGTCCTTGGACTCGCCTCAGCTCTATCAGCAAGGTTATCGAAGGTCGTTCATACCTCACAGCTCTTTCTCGTGGTCGTAACCTCTTTGGTTATGCTCCCTATCCCAATACTGTAATAGACGGTTTCTATAAAGAGGCTGTAAAACAAGGCTTGGGCATCATGCGTGTATTTGATGCACTCAACGACTTGAACAACGTAGAGAGCTCGATCAAGAAAATCAACGAAGTAGGTGGTATTGCCGACGGTGCTGTATGTTATACAGTAGACCCCAAACCCGCTAAGGCTGCCGCGCCCGAGAAGGTTGGCTTCTTTGCACGTTTGTTTGGTAAGAAACCTGCTGTTGTTGAGCCCGAGAAGATATTTACCGATGCCTACTTCGTAGAGAAAGCCAAGGGTATGGAGGCTATGGGTGCCAAGATTATCACCCTCAAGGATATGGCAGGTCTTGTTAACCCCGCTCGTGTAACAACACTTATCCCTGCATTGAAAAATGCTGTGAAAGTTCCCGTTGACTTCCACACACACTGTACTCCCGGTTACGGTCTTGCATCGTCGTTGATGGCTGTAATACATGGTGTTGACATCCTCGATACCAATATTTGGTACTTCGGTGGTGGCTCGGCTGCTCCTGCTATCGAGTTGATATATGTATTCTGTCAAAAACTTGGTATTGAGGTTGAGGCAAATATGGAGGCTGTTGGTCGCATCCGCGTTAAACTCGAAGGCATCCGTCGCGACTTGAGTGACTTTGACTTGAACAAAGACAAATTCCCCCGCGCATTCGATCCTCTCAAAGATACTCTTCCTGCCGAGGTTGATGCTCTCTTCGACAAGGCTATCGCTGCGGCCAAAGCTAACAACGAGGCTGAGCTCTTGGATGCTTGCCACGCTATCGAGCAATACTTTGGTTTCCCCAAACCCAACGAAATCGTTAAGAATGCCGAGGTTCCCGGTGGTATGTATAGTAACATGGTGGCTCAATTGAAGACTCTCGGTGCCGAGGACGTTCTCAACGATGCTATGGCTCTTATCCCCGAGGTACGTCGTGCTGCCGGTTTGGTACCCCTTGTAACTCCTACATCGCAAATCGTAGGTGGTCAAGCTGTGAGCCTTGCTATCGACCGAAAGAAAGGTAATGCCGACTATACAATGGTAAGTAACCAATTCATCAACCTCATCAAGGGTGAATATGGTAAAACTCCTGTTGCTATCGACCCCGCCTTCCGCGAGAAGATTACAGGCGATGCTACCGAGAAACCCTACGACATTAACTCTTATCAAGCTCCTGCCAACCCCGAGTTGCCCGAGTTTGGTGGCGTGAAGTTGGCAAAAGACGACAACGACTATCTCTTGCTCCAACTCTTCCCCACTGTAGGTGCTACATTCTTGCGCAACCGTCGTAAAGAGGAGTTCGATGCAGCTCCCAAAGCCGAGGTTGTAGAGGAAGTAAAAGCAGCAGAAGAACCCATTACAGGTCCTACCCAAATGATACCCATGGGTGGTAGCATTATCTCGGTAGCTGTTCAAGCTGGCGATGCTGTGAAGAAAGGTCAAGCATTGCTCGTTTACGAGGCTATGAAGATGGAAAATACCGTAACCAGCGAGCGCGAAGGCGTTATTAAACGCGTGTTCGTTCAACCCGGTCAGGTAGTTGCTACAAATGCCGTATTGGTAGAATACGAAGGATAATATCCTGAAAAAATATCTTATTTATATACCGCCTCACAACCTTGTGTGGCGGTATATTTTTATTTTATAAGTGTGGTATGGGGTTGATTGTTTGTTAATTATGAAAAATGATATTATATTTGCGTAAAGTTGAGGGTTTTAATTAAATCTATCAGCTTGTAGGAGTAATATATATTGTTGGTTACTTAATTTATGGTGCTATGAAGAAGAATGTAATTTTTTTCGTATTATCAATTATCGGATTATTTCAATTAACCCCATTAGTAAAGGCAGAATATGTACTGCCATTTGAGTTGTGCTTTTCTTCTAAATTCTATTCGGGATATCCTGTGGTAACAGATCTCTTTAATGGTTATTTTTATGATGATGTCGAAGACGAGAATTGTGTAAAATTGTCTTTGTTGGATGTTATTGTTACAGTGAATGGAAAGGATATTAATGGTATAGAATATGAAAAATTATTGGAACTCTGTTCTCTGCAAGAAGAGTTGGACCTTATAGTTGTAAGAAAATATCAAAATGGCGATTTCCTATTCAATGCGAAAATAAAACAAAAAAATAATATGCATGGATATGGGGACTTGAAAGCTGTTCGTGTAATGTCGGGTGTGTCTTTTAGTGGGTTGCAGAATAATAAAGATTTTTATAAATCAATTCGGGTTTTGGCCGATAGTGAGTTAGACTATCAGTACTACCACACTTATGATATAATGGTAACAGGCGACCAACCATTACAAGATAAGGCAATACTTGAGGCGTTCTGTTCTACCGGTCTTTTTGCGCGCCTCACTCGTGATCAAGAAAATCCCGATTTGATAGTGTGCCTTGCCAAGTCGTCTGATGAGTCAATATCTTCGACTTATGTGCCACCGACAACGCAAGTCATAAACGAAGGTTCTACTGCAAAGCCGGTATATAATTATTTGACACGTACGGTGTCGTATGAGATAAAACAAAATAATAGGTATGAACGTACCGAAGGTTATACAGAAATCACAACTGCAACAAATATCAATCTTGAAATAGCAGTTCTTGATGCCAAGAAGTTGAACGATCCTAATCAGACCGTTGCTCCTATTTTATGGCAGATGAACTACTCAAGCAACATAGCAAATAGGGATTTTGAGGTTATGGATATTTATATGAAAGTTGCCAAAAGTAATTGTTTCCCATTTACCGATCCCGATATAGGGAGTAGGTACACGTTTGCTATGATTGGTGCAGTTTTGCAGCCTTATGATGACGAGTCAGTGATTGTTGCATCAGAAATTGTGCCCGGTACAAATGCCGATCGTTTAGGATTGCAGAAAGGTGATATAATAACCAAGATAAATGGTAAGAAGAGTTTTAAAATCTCTATGGATGTGGGAAGTCTGGAATTTAGACATAAATTTAAATGTTCTGAAATTCCTTACATCTTATCACAACCCGCTCAAAGTAAGGAACAAAGTGATGTAAATATTTGGGTTGTTGAATATAAGAGGCTTCGTAGTAATTATAAATATAAATTCAAGAAATATGAATCTCCTTTGCACAATCCCAAAACAAAATATACTGTAAAACGAGGTGATGAAACGCTCGTTTTGCAAGGACAATTGGGCTTTGACCCATTGACACTTGGCACATTGGAATGTAAAAGATTTATGAGCAATTGTTTTTGATAGAGATAGATAGTAAAGAATAAAGAGTTAAAAACAGAGGTGCGCCGACATTGCTCGGTGCACCTCTGTTTTTAAGTGGTCTTTATAGAAACAGCGACGTGAAATTTGCCACGTGCGTTTATAGTGATAGTTCGGAGGGGAAATTATAATCAAACCCATCACTGCTGTTGTCCCAATCGAAGTCGAATATTGACCAATCGCCGTTCCATGCGGCGAAGAAGCGTTGGTATTTATTGGGGTGATTATCGAGCTTTATGATGCCGGCTTCTTCATCACCACTATATGTGCATTGGGTGCGTAGATACGAGTTGTATTGATTGTTGCTATTGGTTGGTATCTTTATGATGTTACTTATATAAGTATCTGTTATTATACCTTCGCCACGCCCTGTAGAAGATTTTACGTTCATTTGATGCTGATTGCCGGATGTCGAGGTGCACATTTCGCGCTTGCGACCCCTTGCATCAAAAAGTTGCCACTCGCCATTCTTGTATGCCACATAATGAAAAGCACCATCGCCGCGGACAAGGCGTATCTTATCAAATTGTGCAGGGAGTATCTGTATGTATAAATACTCGGGTGTTGTATAAGCCCCATGCTCTTTTACTACTCTGTTATATACACCCCATTTACCATTCTTGCGATAAATAAATGTATCGTTGCCGGTGCCTGTTCGGTAGTATTTCTCCACTTTGGTAGGTAGTCCCGGTGTTTCAGAGAGTGGATAGATGCCTACTTGGGTGATGAAGCAAGAGCCACCTATATTGTCTTGCGAATATTGGGTGAAAGAATTACCGTCAAGTAGCAGTTTGCCATGCGAGCAGTCAAACAGATATTTTTCACCGGCGGCAGTAAGTACAACCCAATTTTTGCTGTCGTTTATGTCGGGGCAGGTTATGGTTTCGAAGGTGTCATCAAATATGGGCTCGCTGACAACTATTGGCTCTACTTCTAAGCTTCTATTCAGTCCACCATCCTCGTTGACCGATAGAATTCGATGAATAGCAAAATGCTCGTCATTAGGCTTTTTGCACAAAGCGTAATTGTTTTGCAGCATCACGATTTCATCTTTCGGTGCAAATACGCCACTTTTTATCAAGATAAATACTAATGCACCTATTACGATAATGATTTTTATTAATGTGTCGCGAGTCATTGTGTGATATTATTTTATTGTTACCATTGTTGCACCAAAACCATATTCGCGGAAGGAGGCATCTTGATAGCTATACTCTTTGTATCGGGTGCGCAATTCGTCGAGGATAGCACGACGTAGAGTTCCTTCGCCCTTGCCATGTATAAATACGATGCGTTGTCCTTTGTGGTGGCGGTGTTCTGCCAAGACTTTGCGGAATGTTTCCATCTGATACTCGAGCATCTCGCCGTTGCTCATGCCGGCAGTGCTGTCGAGCAGTTGGTTGATGTGTAGGTCGACCTCAATAATCTCGGTAGGTTGTTGCTTGGGCTTGCTCACGTGGGTACGATTGGCAGTTGCCGATTGGTTCTTCTCGTTCATGGCGCGTGCCAGGTCGTCGGTATTGACTACCAATGGGCGTATAGGTGTATCGTTCTTTACCAAGTCGATGATGAGAGCCGGCTCGTCGTAGTATAGGTTGTCGCGGAAGCTGTGTAGCTTGTAGAGCTTTACGGTGTCAAATCGCATCTCTATTGCGCCGGGATTTTTGGTGGTATAGTGCTTGCCTTGCTTGAAGGCAATGTACTGAAATCCTATGCGTTGCAGCGAGTTGATGTCTTGTTGTTGCAACTCTTCCAGCTCCATTTGCATGTTGGGCTCTATCACACCGGCATGTCGCACGCGCCAACCGGCATCGTCGCGGCTTGTAAAGGTGAAGTAAAGGTAGTAGTTGCTATCGTTGACGAGGCATATATCGTGAGCCGACGTGTTCAGATGCTTGGGCTCGTGGGGGATAAATGCCAATGCAATGTTGAGTTGCTCGCCTTCGGGTGTCTCCTCTATTACCTCGGTATGAGCCGGAGTTGGGGTGGGCTTGGCAGTTTCCTCCTTGCTGAAGCTTGTTGCTGTGAAGATTGTCTTTACCTCGGGTTGTTTCTTCTCGGGCTTGGCGGGTTCTACCACGACACATTCTCTTACAAGAACCGGAGTTTCAAAGCCGTCGGGTTCTTCGACATACGCCATGTCGCGGTCTATTTTGCGAACAATACCACCGCCTACGGCGTTGAGAAATCTTACTTTGTCGCCAATATTGAGTGTCGCCATATTATTAAGGTTTTATTTCAGTAATGCCAATGTGTTTTTGATACGGCGGAGAGCCTCGACGAGGTTCTCGTCGCTTGTTGCATACGAGAAGCGCAAGCAGTTGGGCAATCCGAAGGCATCGCCGGCTACGGTGGCAACGTGTCCCACTTCGAGCAGGAACATCGCCAAGTCGCTCGATGTGTTGATAACGCGCTCGCCATATCGTTTGCCAAAGTAGGCACTCACCTCGGGGAAGAGGTAGAAAGCACCCTCGGGCTTGTTTACTTTGAAGCCTTCTATTTGTGATGCCAATTCTACCACCAAATTGCGACGGCGCTCAAAAGCACTGCGCATTACCTCTACGCACGATTGGTCGCCGGCAAATGCTGCAACCGAAGCCTTTTGGGCTATAGACGATGCTCCCGAGGTGTATTGACCTTGCAGCTTGTTGCAGGCCTTGGCTATCCACAACGGTGCTGCAATGAACCCGATGCGCCAGCCTGTCATGGCGTATGCCTTCGACACGCCGTTAACGATGATGATGCGCTCGCGCAGTTCGGCATATTGGGCTATGCTTTGGTGCTTGCCTACATAGTTGATGTGCTCGTATATCTCGTCGGCAAGGATGTATACGTGGGGATGTCGTTTCAATACCTCGGCAAGACCTTGCAGCTCCTCTTGGCTATATACGCTGCCCGAAGGATTGGAGGGCGAGCACAGAACAAACATCTTGGTGCGAGGTGTGATGGCAGCTTCGAGTTGTTGGGGTGTGATTTTGAAGCTTTGCTCAAATCCCGCCTCTACGATGACACTCTCGCCCTCGGCAAGTTTTACCATCTCGACGTAGCTTACCCAATAGGGTGCGGGAATAATCACCTCGTCGCCCTTGTTGACGAGCGAGAGTATTGTGTTGCACAGCGATTGCTTGGCACCATTCGATACCACAATCTGCTCGGGAGTGAATTCCAAGTTGTTATCACGTTGCAACTTTTGGCAGATAGCCTTGCGCAAGTCCAAGTAACCCGGTACGGGCGAGTATGTCGAGAAGTTCTGGTCTATAGCCTCTTTGGCAGCCTGCTTGATGTGGTCGGGGGTATTAAAGTCGGGTTCACCTACACTCAAGTTGATAACATCAATGCCTTGTTCGCGCAGTTCACTGCTCTTTTGCGACATAGCGAGAGTTTGTGAAGGAGCTAAAGCCGCCAAACGATTTGATACCTTATTCATAAAATTAATACTTATTGAATTGATAATATTTATTACATCGCAAAGTTAATATAATTGTTGTAAAATTATACAGCGAGTGTCAATTTATATCAATTTTCTTGCAATATGAGCTTCGCAATATAGGCAGAATGTTTAAAGCTGTTGGGTGGCATATTTCAATCTTTCAATCACTTCAATTTTGTTGTATAGGTTCTCATTTTACTTCTTCTTGTATTAGAATATGTGAAATAATCGAGGAGTAATTCGATAGTGTTTATATTTGTGCATCATAATATTAATATACAAAAACAACTTTTTTATGAAGAGGAAATTTTGGTGGTCTTTATTGCCCTTTATGGTGGTGGCATTGTGTGCTTGCGGTAAGGAAGAACCTACTGATGGTAATGGTGATAACACCGGTAATGGTAATGTGTTGGGTAGTGACTTTGATATTATTGCATCACTCTCCTATGTCGATATGGTATATGTAGAGGGCGGTACATTCCAATGAATTAGGCATATACGATATGAGTGGTAATCTATATGAATGGTGCAGCGATTGGTATGATGACAGTTATTATGGTTCCTCGTCGCCAATCGACCCGGAGGGCGCAGCCTCTGGCACTAATCGGATGCTCCGGGGTGGCTCTTGGTATACTTATATGGCAGGCTGCCGAGTAACTTCTCGCAACTACAATTTCCCGTTTGCTCGGAGCAATGGCTATGGCTTTCGCCTTGTCTATCGTAAGTAATATCGAATTTTACCAAACATAAGCCAATGCTATCGGCTTATGTTTGGTTATTAGGGTATGTGATTAGGTTGTTAAAAAACGATAATTTGATAATATTATACATTTATTTTGTAATGTATAGTTGACAAATTGGCGGTTAAATGATTATCTTTGCACCTGATTTATTACATGAAATAGGTAATTAGATAGGTGGAGTCGTTTTATAGGACACATAGTTATTTGGTAGAGCATTTGGGCAATCCTGTCCGACGCGAGTTGATGCGCGAAATAGATTGGTCGCATCGTCTCATCGGTATCAAGGGTAGCCGCGGTGTGGGCAAGACAACATTCTTGTTACAGTATGCTCGCGAGCACTTCAGTACTACCGACCGTTCGTGTCTTTACATCAACCTCAACAATCTCTATTTTACCGAACATTCGCTCGAAGAGTTTGCCAAGACTTTCTATGCCCAAGGAGGTAGAACGCTGCTTGTAGACCAAGTATTCAAATACCCCGGTTGGAGCGAGGCGTTGCGTGCATGTTACGACATGTTGCCCGAGTTGCAGATAATCTTTACAGGTTCGACTGTGATGCGATTGAAGGAAGAAAACCCTTTGCTCGACGGACTGGTAGCATCGTACAATCTGCGTGGTTTTTCATTTCGCGAATACCTCAATATCAAGGCGGGGCTTTCGTTCCGACCCTATACGCTCGACGAGTTGTTGAGCAACCACACTACAATAGCCAAGGCCATTTCGGGACGAGTTGACCCGTTGGAATATTTCGATGGCTATCTGCATCATGGATACTATCCCTTCTTCTTGGAGACCAGCAACTTCTCAGAAAATCTTATCAAAACCATCAACTTGATGATGGAGATAGATATATTGCTACTGAAGCAGTTGGAGCTTTCCTATCTGCCTAAGTTGCGCCGATTGTTGTACCTCATCTTTGCGCATGCGCCCGGAGCGGTGAATGTGAGCAAGTTGAGCCAAGAGACACAAATATCACGCGCCACAGTGATGAATTATATCAAATGCTTCAAGGATGCACGCCTCATCAATATGCTATATCGTGAGGGCGAAGCCTATCCGCAGAAGCCGGCAATGCTTTATCTGCACAACCCCAATTTGATATACTCCAATCGTTCGATGGTCGCCGACCGTCAGGCGGTGTGCGAAACATTCTTCTACAATGCCATGCACAGCAAGCATCGCCTCAATATGGGTGCCAATAGCGTGCGGTTTATTGTAGATGGCAAGCACCCCTTCCGTGTTATATCGCAACGCTCCAAGTCGCGCAAGAGCGGCGACCTGCACTATGCGTTGGACAACTTGCGCATAGGACACGACAAGGTGATACCTCTGTGGCTGTTTGGATTTTTATATTGATAATATACATTCAAAAACCTAATATACTTTGAATATGAGTAAAGAGAAAAAATTTTTGACCTGTGATGGTAATCAGGCTGCGGCACATATCTCGTATATGTTCTCGGAAGTAGCTGCGATTTATCCCATCACACCCTCGTCTACCATGGCCGAATATGTCGATGAGTGGGCGGCTGCCGGACGTAAAAACATCTTTGGCGAAACAGTTCTTGTACAAGAAATGCAATCGGAAGGCGGTGCTGCCGGTGCATTGCACGGTTCATTGCACGCCGGTGCTTTGACTACCACATATACTGCATCACAAGGCCTTTTGTTGATGATACCCAATATGTATAAGATTGCCGGTGAAATGCTTCCTTGCGTATTCCACGTTTCGGCTCGTACATTGGCTTCGCATGCTTTGAGCATCTTTGGCGACCACCAAGACGTTATGGCTTGCCGTCAAACAGGCTTTGCTATGTTGGCTGAAGGTTCGGTACAAGAGGTTATGGACTTGGCTGGTGTAGCTCACTTGGCTACTATCGAGTCGCACATTCCTTTCTTGAACTTCTTCGATGGTTTCCGTACCTCGCATGAGATACAAAAAATCGAAGTTATCGACCAAGAAGACCTCGCTCCGCTGGTAAATCAAGAGGGTCTTGCAGCGTTCCGCAAGCGTGCGCTTACTCCCGATGCTCCCATTGCTCGTGGTTTGGCAGAGAATGGCGACGTTTTCTTCCAACATCGTGAGTCGAGCAACAAATTCTACGATGCCGTTCCCGAAATCGTAGAGAAATATATGAACGAAATCTACAAAATCACCGGTCGTAAATATGGCTTGTTCGATTACTATGGAGCTCCCGATGCCGAGCGTGTGATTATCGCTATGGGTTCGGGTACAGAGGCTGTCCGCGAGGCTGTCGACTACCTCACCGCACAAGGCGAGAAGGTGGGTCTTGTAGCTGTTCACTTGTATCGTCCCTTCTCGGCTAAACACTTCTTGGCTGCCGTTCCTGCTACTGCCAAACGTGTTGCCGTGCTCGACCGTACCAAAGAACCCGGTGCCAACGCCGAGCCTTTGTACCTCGATGTTAAAGAGTGCTTCTACGGTCAAGAGAATGCTCCGCTTATCGTAGGCGGTCGCTATGGCTTGGCTTCAAAAGATACTACTCCTGCCCAAATCTTGGCAGTGTATGAAAACTTGGCTTTGCCTCAACCCAAAGACCACTTCACTCTTGGTATCGTAGACGATGTAACCTTTACTTCACTCCCCTTGAAAGAGGAAATCGCTCTTGGTGGTGAGGGTATGTATGAGGCTAAATTCTATGGTCTTGGTGCCGATGGTACAGTAGGTGCTAACAAAAACTCTATCAAAATCATTGGTGATAATACCAACAAATATTGCCAAGCATATTTTGCTTACGACTCGAAGAAGTCGGGCGGTTTCACTTGCTCGCACCTTCGTTTCGGCGATAACCCCATCCGTTCTACCTACTTGGTGAATACACCCAACTTCGTTGCTTGCCACGTTCAAGCCTACTTGAACATGTACGACGTTACTCGTGGCTTGCGTGAGAATGGTACTTTCTTGCTCAACACTGTGTGGAGCGGCGAGGAGTTGGCAAAACACTTGCCCAACAAGGTGAAACGTTACTTCGCCGAGAAGAACATCACTGTTTATTACATCAACGCTACTCAAATCGCTCAAGAAATAGGCTTGGGTAACCGTACAAATACTATCCTTCAATCGGCATTCTTCCGTATTACCGAGGTTATTCCCGTAGACTTGGCCATCGAGCAAATGAAGAAATTCATTGTGAAGTCATATGGTAAGAAGGGTGAGGATGTTGTAAATAAAAACTATGCTGCCGTAGATCGTGGCGGTGAATACCAAAAACTCACCGTCGATCCCGCATGGGCTACTCTTGCCGATGATGTGAAAGCTGCCAACAACGATCCCGAATTTATCAACAAAGTTGTACGTCCTATCAATGCACAAGACGGCGACTTGCTCAAGGTTTCGGACTTCGTAGGTTATGAAGATGGCGCATGGGATGCAGGTACTGCCAAATACGAAAAACGTGGTGTGGCTGCATTTGTCCCCACTTGGAATGCTGCCAACTGTATACAATGTAACAAGTGTGCATTTGTATGTCCTCACGCTTGTATCCGTCCCTTCGTCCTCGACGAGCAAGAGTTGGCTGGTGCAAACTTCGAGACTATCGAGATGAAGGCTCCCGCAACAATGAAGGGTATGCACTTCCGTATGCAAGTAGGTGTGCTCGACTGTCTTGGTTGTGGCAACTGTGCCGATGTTTGTCCCGGTAACAAAGAGGGTAAGGCGCTTACTATGGTTGCTCTCGAAGGCGAGCTTCCCCAAGCTGCCAATTGGGAATATTGCGTGAAGAATGTCAAGAGCAAACAATCGCTTGTTGACGTGAAGAGCAATCCTAAAAACTCGCAATTTGCAACTCCTCTCTTTGAGTTCTCTGGTGCTTGCTCGGGTTGCGGTGAAACTCCTTATGTGAAGTTGCTCACTCAACTCTTTGGCGAGCGTGAGATGGTGGCTAATGCTACCGGTTGTTCGTCAATCTATTCGGGTTCAGTACCTTCAACTCCCTATACTGCCAATGAAAACGGCCGCGGTCCTGCATGGGGTAACTCACTCTTCGAGGACTTCTGCGAGTATGGCTTGGGTATGACTCTTGCCAACGATAAGATGCGCGCTCGTCTTGTTGAGGCTATGGAAGAGGGCTTGAAGTGCAGCTGCTGCACCGACGAGATGAAGGCTCTCTTTGCCGAGTGGTTGGAGAAACGCGAGGATGGCGATGCTACACTCGTATTGGCAGAGAAGATTAAAGCCGTTGTTGCTACTTGCGATTGCGACTGCTGCAAGAAGATTGCTTCATTGAGCAGCTTCCTCGTAAAACGCAGCCAATGGATTATCGGTGGTGACGGCGCTTCGTACGATATCGGTTACGGTGGTCTCGACCACGTTATTGCATCGGGTAAGGATATCAATATTCTCGTTCTCGATACCGAGGTTTACTCAAATACCGGTGGTCAATCGTCTAAAGCTACTCCTATCGGCGCTATAGCCAAGTTTGCTGCTGCCGGTAAGCGCGTGCGCAAGAAAGACCTTGGTATGATTGCAACTACCTACGGTTATGTATATGTAGCACAAATCGCAATGGGTGCCGACCAAGCACAAACACTCAAAGCTATCCGCGAGGCTGAGGCTTATCCCGGTCCTTCGTTGGTGATTGCTTATGCTCCTTGTATCAACCACGGTTTGAAGAAGGGTATGGGCAAATCGCAAGCCGAAGAGGCTGCTGCTGTTGAGTGCGGATACTGGCACTTGTGGCGTTACAACCCCGCTCTCGAGGCAGAAGGCAAGAACCCCTTCACTCTCGACTCGAAAGAACCTCAATGGGATAAATTTGAGGACTATCTCAAAGGCGAGGTACGCTTCGCTTCGGTTATGAAGCAATATCCTGAAGAGGCCGCTCAGCTCTTTGCTGCTGCCAAAGAGAATGCACAATGGCGCTATAAGAGCTACTTGCGTCAGACCAAACAAAGCTGGGGCGAGGAGTAATAATGTGAAACTTTAGGCAGATTTTTCTTGCGAAGACTGCTTCTTATAAACGGTGTGCCGAATAGCTTTCGGCACACCGTTTTCTGTAAAAACACGTTCAGCCTTGTTACTCTCATAGCGCTATCGTTGTGGGTGGGGTGGGCTCGATGTTAGTCGATAATAAATTATCTCGGCTTTTGCTGTTATTGCCCAATTGTAAAATGGGTAGTGTTGATAACAATGTTGAAAACAATTATCCTTTTTCCTTTTATTCTTGGTGTAAATAGTGTATCTTTATTGCGAGAATATTTTTTAACGGAAAACACAATATAACCCTATAAAAAGCCCTTTATGCAACACCAATTTGTGCATTTGCACGTACACTCGCAATATTCGGTACTCGACGGGCAGGCATCTATCGCTGCGTTGGTCGATAAAGCTATGAAAGACGGTATGCCCGGTATGGCTCTTACCGACCATGGTAATATGTTTGGTATCAAAGAATTTTTCAACTATGTAAAGAAGAAAAACGGTAAGACCAAAGATGCCATCAAAGACCTGAAAAAACGTCTTGCCGAGTTGGAAGAGGGTAAGGGCGAAGTGGAAAATCGCGAAAAAGCGATAGCCGATTGTCGTGAGGAGTTGGCTGCAACCGAGAAAAAAATATTCAAGCCGATATTGGGTTGTGAGATGTATGTGGCTCGTCGTTCTATGGAGTCGCGCACCGACAAGGTAGATGCCGGTGGTTGGCACCTCATTGTGTTGGCTAAGAACTTGAAGGGTTATAAAAATCTTATCAAACTCGTGTCTAATGCATGGACTCGTGGTTACTATTATCATCCGCGTACCGACAAGGCCGAGTTGGAGAAATATAGCGAGGGTCTTATTATCTGCTCGGCTTGTTTGGGTGGCGAGTTGCCCAAGAAGATTATGGAGCAGGATGTGGTGGCTGCCGAGGAGGCTGCCAAGTGGTTTAAGAGTATTTGGGGCGACGACTATTATATAGAGCTGCAACGCCACAAAGCCACTGTGCCGCATGCCTCGCACGACACATACGAGCGTCAGGTAGAAGTGGAAAAATACTTGATAGACATAGCTCGTCGCAATGATATAAAACTCATCTGCTCCAATGACGTGCACTTTGTGAACGAGGAGAATGCCGAGGCGCACGACCGCTTGATATGCCTCAATACAGGCAAAGACCTTGACGACCCCAATCGCATGCTATATACCAAGCAGGAGTGGTTCAAAACCCGCGAAGAGATGGCTGCTGTCTTTGGCGACATACCCGAGGCGATGGCAAATACGTTGGAAATTCTCGATAAGGTAGAGTTCTATACCATCGACCATGCACCCATTATGCCCACCTTCGCCATTCCCGAGGAGTTCGGAACAGAAGAGGGTTATAGAAAACAATTTACCGAAGAAGATCTCTTTAACGAGTTTACCCGCAATGAGAATGGCGAGGTAGTGCTCAGCGAAGAAAAAGCACGCGATAAGATAGAGAAATTGGGCGGATACGACAAGCTGTATCGTATCAAACTCGAAGCCGATTATCTGAAGAAATTGGCGTTTGATGGCGCTGCAAAGCGCTATCCCATGCCATTATCCGACGAGATAATGGAGCGTATGACCTTCGAGTTGCACATTATGAAGACAATGGGTTTCCCGGGTTACTTCCTTATTGTGCAAGACTTTATCGCCGCAGCGCGTGCTATGGGTGTGTCGGTTGGTCCGGGTCGTGGCTCGGCAGCCGGTTCGTGTGTGGCATATTGCTTGGGTATTACGCAGATCGACCCCATCAAGTATGACTTGCTTTTTGAGCGTTTCTTGAACCCCGACCGTATCTCTCTGCCCGATATTGATATCGACTTTGATGACGATGGTCGTGGTCAGGTACTTAATTGGGTAACCGAAAAATATGGTTATGAGAAAGTGGCGCACATCATTACATACGGTACGATGGCAACCAAGTTGGCTATAAAAGATGTGGCGCGTGTGCAGAAAGTGCCCATCCCCGAGAGCGACCGCCTTACCAAGCTCATACCCGACCGCTTGCCCGAGGTTGATGGCAAGCCGTTGAAGATGAACTTGAAGAACTGTATTGCCTCGGTTGCCGAGTTGCGCGATGCTTGCAACAGCAACGACCAGAAGATAGCCGATACAATGCGTTATGCCCAGATGCTTGAAGGCAATGTGCGCAATACCGGCGTGCATGCTTGTGGTGTGATTATCGGTCGCGACGATATAACCGATTGGGTACCCGTTAGTACTGCCGACGACAAAACAACCGGCGAGAAGATGTTGGTAACGCAATATGAGGGTAGTGTTATTGAAGATACCGGTATGATTAAGATGGACTTCCTTGGTCTTAAAACCCTCTCTATTATCAAGGAAGCTCTCGAGAATATCCGTTTGCGTTCGGGCGAAGAGATAGATATCGACAATATACCCATTGACGACCCGGCTACATACAAATTGTATTGCGAAGGTCGCACAACTGGAACGTTCCAGTTTGAGTCGCCCGGTATGCAGAAGTATCTGCGTGAGCTACAACCTTCGACATTTGAAGACCTCATTGCGATGAATGCCTTGTATCGTCCCGGTCCTATGGATTATATACCCCAATTCATTGCGCGTAAGCATGGTCGCGAGCCTATTACATACGATATACCCATCATGGAGAAGTATCTGAAAGATACCTATGGTATTACCGTATATCAAGAGCAAGTCATGCTCCTATCGCGTCTGTTGGCAGACTTTACACGTGGCGAGTCGGATGCATTGCGTAAGGCGATGGGTAAAAAACTCAAAGACAAGCTCGATGAGTTGAAACCCAAATTCATTAATGGCGGTAAAAAACACGGCTATCAAGAGGAGGTTTTGGAGAAGATTTGGGGCGACTGGGAGAAATTTGCCTCATACGCCTTCAACAAGAGCCATGCCACTTGCTATTCGTGGGTCGCATTCCAGACAGCATACCTCAAGGCCAACTATCCGTCGGAGTATATGGCGGCAGTGCTCAGTCGCAACTTGTCCGATATAAACGATGTTACCAAGTTTATGAGCGAGTGTAAAGCGATGAAAATCGAAGTGCTCGGTCCCGATATCAACGAGAGTCAGTTGAAGTTCTCGGTAAACAAGCGTGGCGATATTCGCTTCGGTATGGGTGCCATCAAGGGAGTAGGCGAGGCTGCTGTTATGGCTATTGTTAATGAGCGTGAGAAAAACGGTAATTTTACATCTATTTTCGATTTTGTCGAGCGTGTCAACCTCTCGGCTTGTGGTAAGAAAACCATCGAGTCTTTGGCAATAGCCGGCGCTTTCGATAGCTTTACCGAGGTAAAACGCGAAAACTTCTTGCCGGTAGCCGAGGGCGAGGTGAGTTTTATTGATACTTTGGTGCGTTATGGACAGCGCGTGCAGTCCGACCGTTCGTCGCAAGTTACATCTTTGTGGGGCGATGCTGTCATGGAGTCAACAACAGCACATCCACAGATACCCGAGGTTGCCGATGAGCCGCAAATTACCCGCCTCGAGCGCGAGCGTGGGTTGGTAGGTCTTTATCTCTCGGCGCACCCCCTCGATCCATACAAGTTGGAGTTGGAGTATGGCTGTAATACCCGCATGACCGATTTGAAAAATCGCAACGAACTCATAGGCAAAGAGCTTACCTTTGGAGGTGTAATAGTGGGTTATCGAGAACGAACTGCCCAGAATGGCAATCCATACGCATTCCTCAAGATAGAAGACTATACCGGCGCCGACGAAATTCCGCTCTTTGGTAAAGACTATGTAAAATATTGCAACTTTGGGCGCACCGGCAGTAGTACGTTTGTTATGGTGAGAGCCACTTACGAGCGCAGCCGTTACAACGACAAGGTCAATCTTGTCATTCGCTCGATAGATTTGCTGGCCGATTTGCAAGGGAAACTATTCAGCAAGCTGCATATCACGCTGCCATTAGAGGCGTTCACCCAAGCCTTCATCGAATCGTTGTCCGAGCAGATGCACGAAACATCATACAATAGTGTAGACGTATTCTTCAAGATTATCGACAACAAGATAGGTAGGCATGTATCGATGCGTTCACGTCGCAAGTGTCAACTTTCGCGCGAGTTGATAGACTTCCTGCGTGATTGGGATGAGTCCGACATACAATTCAAGCTCTCGTAGAAGTTTTTTGTAAAATAGAATATCATTAAACTGCATCCGAAAGAAAATTTTGGATGCAGTTTTTTTCTCTTTGTGTATGCTGGTTTCTGTCATGTAGGCATTTTTTTTGAGAAATTATATGCGATATTATATATATGTACGCGCGCGTAGGATTGGGGGAGTTGTTGATAACTCCTGTTTATAAAGACTTGTGTTTTAAAAAATTGACATGTTGTAAACGAGTTGTTAACACCATTGTTAATAACTTTGTTGATAACTTCTCTGAAAATATCTCTCAAAATATTTGGTGCGTATTGGTTTTTTACCCTATCTTTGCAGTCGCTGCGGTAGAAAAAAGCAGCCGATTTTCGAGAAAAACAAATTTTCTTGAAAAAAGTTCTTAAAAAATTTGGAGGATAAAGATAAAAGGTATTATCTTTGCACCACTTTCGCCTCTTGAAGGAGGCAACCAAAGCGATCATTCAAAATACTAAAGGAAGACAAGTAGTACGTAACGGGATATAGGAAACTATATTAAAGAACGTAAGTACGAGTCAACGTCAACCCGAGCTGAGGTGCAAACCATCAGTAGTCGTTTTTTTAGAATAAAAAAATAAAAACAGAT
>JAFUOV010000015.1 GCA_017481745.1 Bacteroidaceae bacterium | reverse complement strand
GTCAACCTTTGTCATGGCAGTAAACGCCCAGCTATTCATATCACCGGCAATGTAGCAAGCAGGTGTACCTACGGGAACTTCTACGTTGTAGGTAAGAGTCTCTGTCTCAACATCGGCAAGACCTTTCCAAGCAGCAACAACGTCGTTTTCGCTCCATGTACGGTCTTGAACATCTGTTACACCATCGGCTTGCATCTCTACATTGGCCCAAGAAGCCGAAGCGCTATATTTGTACTTCATAGCTTTGGTAACTTCCTCAATTGTAATGGTATAGTGAGTTTCATCAACCTTAGTCATTTCGGTAAACGACCAACCATTCATTTCACCGGCGATAAAACAAGCAGGAGTACCGGCAGGAACGGTTACGTTGTAAACGAGAGACTCTTTTTCGGGTTCGACAACGCCACCATCATAAGTCTTACCGGTGTCGCCATCTTTGTTATAGATTGCATTTGTTCTCCACTCTAAGTCACCTGTCTTGTTAGCATCACCACCAACATTGAATAAAAGACCGGCACCTGCGGGGTCTGACATAGCTTCGCATACTGCGATATAATAACCTTCGGGAGTCTTCTCGGTCAACTTAGTACCGGGCCATTCACCAAAAGAAACCGAACCCCAAGTATATACATAAACTTCATCCCAATTTGATGCGCTATTGTCAAAATATACATAATATTTGGTGGCTTCTACAACACCTGCATCCGAAACAACTTTCATTATTTTGGCAGTTGCATCAAGAACGATGTCACAAGCGCCTGTTTCGCCTTGCCATACAGCATTACCACCATCTGCGTACAATTTATATTCGGTGTTAGGCTGCACATTTGTGCCAGGACCGAGGTTGCTACTCCAACCACGAGTTTCAATAAATTTAAACTCTGCACCTGTTTCAAGAGTGTAATCGGCAAGCAAATAAGTTCCATCTGCTTGCTTTGTCATCTCTACAGCCTGGTTTACATCCCAGCCACAGAAACTACCAACAACATACCATGCTTGAGCCAATTGAGCTACCATCATGGCACACAAGAAAAGTAAAACTTTTTTCATAATGTATAAATTTAAGATTATGTAAATAATGGTGCGAAGATAGGATTTTGAGGTATTGAGTTATTAAAAGATGTGGGGTTTAAAAACAAAAAAATGCGCAAACGTTTGCGCATTTTTCATTACTTGATAACATAATATATCTTAACCTATTACTTGTATGATGTTCAACACTCTACACACAACCAATCATAGGCAAATTGCACATGAGGAGGTAGCATCGTCGACATCTCGGCATGCAAGCCCATATCGTGGCTCATGTGTATCAAATATGCCTTTTTAGGAGATAGCTGTTCTATTAATGCAAGGGCGTCGTCAAGAGACTGATGCGATATGTGCTTACTACGGCGCAATGCATTGATTACCAATACATCCAAATCGTTCAATTGTTCAAGAGTTTCTTGTGGCATCGTAAGGCAATCGGTTATATATGCCACACGCCCTATGCGATAGCCTACGATGGGAAGGTTGTAGTGCATCACTCGCAAGGGTTGCACCATTACATCGCCTACCATAAATGCGTGCAACGGCGCTATTGGGCGCATATCGAGTTGCGGAATACCGGGATAGCGAGGCTCTATAAAGCAATAGGGCAACCGCGCCTTTATATCGCCTATCACCTTGGGCTCGGCATAAATAGGTAGCGGAGCGTATGTGCAAAATGGGCGCAAGTCGTCGATACCGCCCGTATGATCGTAATGACTGTGTGTCAACAACAACGCATCTATATGCTCTATATTGGCACGCAAGGCTTGCTGGCGAAAGTCGGGCGAACAATCTATGAGAATATGCGTATCACCCTCAACAAGCATTGCCGAACAGCGCAGACGATTGTCGCGCGGGTCGCTACTGCAACACACCTTACAACGGCATCCTATTTGAGGCACACCGGTCGACGTTCCTGTTCCGAGAAATTGCAACTTCATACCTTATGAATGTTGAGAGTTGAGGGTTTAGTGTTTATAATTGAGGTTGCGGGTTGTTTGGCTCTTATCTGCTTGCTACCAAGCCTTATACTTTAAACCCTGCACAGACATAGTTTACCTCGGGCTTTATCAATATACCATATGCTTCAAACACCGAGAATGCTATATCGGATGCAAGCTGCACCACATCGCCGGCACGCGCATTACCGGTATTGACTATCACAAGCGATTGCTGCTGATACACCATTGCTCCACCTACGCTTTTGCCTTTCCAACCTCGACGGTCGATGAGCCATCCGGCGGGTACTTTGACATGCTCGGCATCGACTTCATAACAAGGCATATCGGGGTATTGTTGCAGCAGTTGATTGTAATGCTCACGTGCAACAACGGGATTGACAAAAAAACTTCCGGCACTACCCTGCTCGGCAGGCTCGGGCAACTTACTGCGACGTATCTCAATGACAGCATCGCGCACCGACTGCAACGTAGGCGCATCGCCCACTTTGGCTCGCAAGTTTCCATAATCGAGTTTAAATGCAGGCGTTTTGGTCAATCGGTAGGTTACTGCCGTAACTATATACTTGTTCTTCCACTCCTTCTTGAAACGGCTCGTGCGATAGCCATAGGCACACTCCGATGCGGCAATTGTTTGCTCTTCGAGCGTATCGACGTCTATCACTGATACACTCTCTATCACATCGCAAGCCTCTACACCATAAGCACCTACATTCTGCACAGCACTTGCGCCTACCGTTCCGGGTATATAAGAGAGATTTTCTATACCGCCCCACCCTTGTGCAATGCAGTATGCAACAAACTCGTCCCACACCCAGCCACTGCCGGCTTGCACCAATACCGTATTGTTGTCGAGGGCTACAAATTGCAATGTCTTGATAGCCGAGTGCAACAACATACCGTCGTAATCGCGTACAAAGAGCAGGTTGCTACCTTGTCCTATGGGCATAAACTCCATATCCCTACGGCGTGCCTCGTGCAATAGTTGGCACAACTCATCGACCGACTCATACTCGCCCCAAGCACGTGCCTGTGTGGGTATGCCAAAGGTGTGTCGACGAGTTATATCTATATTTTCTTGCAGTAACATATTTCGTTCTTGTTTATTATCTATTATTATAATGTGTGATGATTATTTATGACAGCTATCGCACATTGTTATTGCCGAAACTCCTCCAAGATGCCATCAGAGAAGAACAGATATGCTCCCGAATTATACAGCCATTGCTCTTTCAGCCCGCTATAAGTGGCTATCTTTCGAGTTTCGGCAGGTATTCCTATCGCCAACCGACACTCGGGTTTGGTCATACCTTTACGCAGGCGACCCTCGGTAATGGCTTGCCACACCTCGTCGGTAATATCGGGATGGGCATTTCGCGGATTTTCGTACGAAAAGAGGCGGTCGAAAGAGAGCATCTGTGTACTCGAAGAGCTCTTGGTAGAGATATATACTCGAGCCTGCGTGCCTCGGTCATCGACAAAGAGTAGCGCCAGAGGCAACACACTCTTGCCCGGTTCAACAGCTGTAATCTTCACCGGAACATAGTGTCGCCCGGTCATCAGTTCGCCCCGCGCATCGTACCACTGATCGGATAGTATATACAACTGCTTGCCCACAAACAACGAGCGTGCCAAAGCCAAATCGTCGGCATCGACCAGCGAGGGCAATAGCGGCAGATAGTTCATATCGGCAATCTCTTGCGACGACTTTCCTGTATAATATGAATACATATTGCCATCGCACTCGTAGAGCAGATATACTAGATCTTTATCGCCATAAGTATTTTCAACCCTATATCCACGATAGAAAAATGTCTTACCCAGCAAGCCACTCTCTACCAGCCCCACATTGCCTATGGGGCGCAACATAGGCGACAACCTGTCTTCAATAGAGATAAATGCTTTACCCTCGTTCCATGTATGGCAACCACGTTGCACAAAGTTATTATCCATCACGAGCTCCTCGGCAGTAGGCACATGTGCGGGCAAATCTTTCTCCTTGATAGTGGGTACAGACTCGGTGGCAGTGTAGCACGAACACAGCATGAGCAACAACGATAGCAGGCTATATGTAAAGCAGCGAATTTTCATCACACAAAAGTAATGATAAATTCTCAATATACAAACGCTCATATTTGACCGCACTGCGATAAAAAGAATACTTTATAAGAAAAGCCCGAAGGAAGCCATAAGACGGCGACCCTCGGGTTACATACCAATCTGTTGATTTTTAATTATCAGAATTTGAAAAAATTCTTGGCGTTATTGTAGCAAATATCTTCTACCATCTTGCCCACAAAGTCGAGCTCCGAAGCCGGTATTTCACCATTTTCGATATCGCGACCAAGCAAGTTACACAAGGTACGGCGGAAGTATTCGTGACGAGGATACGACAAGAAACTGCGTGAGTCGGTGAGCATACCTACAAAACGACTGAGCAAGCCCAACAACGATAGAGCATTCATCTGTTTCTCCATACCATCCTTTTGGTCGAGGAACCACCAACCCGAGCCAAACTGTATCTTACCGGGGATACTACCATCTTGGAAGTTGCCCAACATGGTTGCTATCACCTCATTGGCGCAGGGATTGAGGTTGTAGAGAATAGTTTTGGTAAGTTTGCCCGATGTGTTCAGGCGGTCGAGGTATTTCGCCATCGCCTTGGCAGTAGTAAACTCACCGATAGAGTCGAAGCCTGTATCGGGACCAAGTTTCTTAAACATCAAGGTATTGTTGTTGCGAATAGCTCCGTAGTGGAATTGTTGAGTCCAGCCGGTTTCCCAATCCATCTCGCCAAACTCTACGAGCATCGCCGACTTGAACTTGAGTATCTCCTCTTGCGACAACTCTTTGCCTCCATACACCTTGTCAAAGATACGACGTATCTCGGCATCGGTATAGTCCTCGGCATAGAACTCTTCAATACCATGGTCGCTCAAGCGGCAACCCATCTCCTCGAAGAATTTATGACGGCAACGCAAGGCATCTATCATATCGTCGAAGGTATTGATAGTGATGTTGCTCACCTCCGACAACTTCTCGACATATGCGCGGAAGTCGGCAGGAACTTCTACTGCCATGGCTTTGTCGGGGCGCCAAGTAGGCAGCATTTTTATCTCAAAGCCGCTGTCGCGAGTAGCCTTGTGATGCTCGAGCGTATCGATGGGGTCGTCGGTAGTACAAACACACTCTACACCATAACGGCGCATAAAACCACGAGCTGTATACTCGGGTTGAGCCAATTTCTCGTTACACTCGTCAAATATTTCACGAGCAGTAGAGGGTTTTAATATTTTATCTATACCAAAGGCTGTTTTCAACTCCAAGTGAGTCCAATGATAAAGCGGGTTGCGCATTGTGTAGGGAACGGTCTCAGCCCACTTCTCAAATTTCTCCCAATCGGTCGTATCGCTACCGGTGCAATAGCGCTCGTCTACACCATTCGAGCGCATGGCGCGCCACTTGTAATGGTCGCCACCAAGCCATATCTCGGTGATAGAACGGAAACGATAATCGTCGGCTACCATTTTAGGTACGAGGTGGCAATGGTAGTCTATAATGGGCATTTTCTTGGCATGTTCGTGATACAACTTCTGTGCAGTCTCGGTTTGCAACAAGAAGTTTTCATCCATAAAAGGTTTCATATTTGTCAGTTATTAAGGTTTTACAATGTAACTCCGGTCTTGAAAATAGCTATTTCGCGATAGCCCTTGCGCTCGTTGTTGGTCTCTTTACCACTTGCAACAGCAATAATATAGTCGATAAATCGACGGCTCAACACCTCCATGCTTTCGCCCTCGACCAACGTACCGGCATTGAAGTCAATCCAACCGGGTTTATTGTTATAAAGATTGCTATTAGTCGACACCTTCACCGTAGGTACGTATGTACCAAAGGGTGTGCCGCGACCGGTGGTAAACAACACAACGTGGCATCCTGCCGAAGCAAGTGCCGTAGATGCTACAAGGTCATTGCCGGGAGCGCTGAGCAGATTGAGCCCGCGCGTCTTGATACGGTCGCCATACATCAGCACATCCTTCACGCCCGATTTGCCACACTTCTGTGTGCAACCCAGCGACTTCTCTTCAAGAGTAGAAATACCACCGGCTTTGTTGCCCGGCGAGGGATTTTCGTATATAGGCTGATTGTTGGCTATAAAGTACGCTTTAAAGTCGTTGATAAGGTGCACCGTCTTGTCAAACAAATCTTTGTTGTCGCAACGGTTCATGAGGATGGTTTCGGCACCAAACATTTCGGGCACCTCGGTGAGTACCGATGTACCACCTTGTGCTATCAAGAAGTCGGAGAAAACACCCAACAGGGGGTTGGCAGTAATACCCGAGAAGCCGTCTGAGCCTCCACACTTCAAGCCCACACGCAACTCACTCAATGGTACAGTTGTGCGACGGTCTTGCGATGCAATAGCATACAGCTCGCGCAGGATAGCCATACCCTCTTCATGCTCGTCGCTCACCTTCTGTGTTACCATAAAGCGTATGCGCTCGGTATCGTAGTCGCCCAACATCTCGCGGAAGGCATCGGGTTGGTTGTTCTCACAACCCAATCCCACAACAAGCACAGCACCTGCATTGGGATGCAGACACATATCGCGCAGCACTTTGCGCGTATTCTCATGGTCGTCGCCCAACTGCGAGCAACCATAGTTGTGCGGAAATGCAACAATAGCATCGACACCCTTGCCGGCAGTTTCGGCACGAAGCGACTCGGCAAGCTGATTGACAACTCCATTTACACAACCTACGGTGGGTATAATCCATATCTCATTGCGAATACCTACATCGCCATTGCGACGGCGATAGCCTTCAAATGTAAGGTTGTCGGCAGGTATATCGAGTGTTGTATCAATAGGATTGTAGGTATATTCGAGCAAGCCGTCGAGGTTGGTCTTGATATTCTTCTCGTTCACCCAATCGCCCTCGGCTATATCCATACGGGCATGCCCGATAGGCGAGCCATACTTGATGATATGCTCGCCGGCAGCAAAGTGTTGCAATGCTATTTTATGACCGGCAGGCACATCCTGCAACAATGTTACCACACGCTCGTCTACCATTATGGTTTCGCCCTTTTTCATAGGGTCTATAGCCACCACAACGTTGTCGGCAGGGTTTATCTTGATATATGCACTCATGCTATAATTGTTAGTCAAGAATAGATTTAACGGTTTCGAGCATTCCCTTCTCTTGTATGTCGTTGAGATATCCCTCTACGGCATCGGTCAAGCCGGGGATGTTATTGAGGTTCTCACCCCAGATATATTCGGCTGCCAAAACGCCCTCGGCAACTTGGCGAGTAGAGCCTGTAGCCCACAGATTGCGCAACATATCCATGATTTCGGGAGCATCGTTGGGCACAATCTCTGCACCATCCTCACGCACACCACCTTTATAATATGTAATGATTGCAGCAAGACCCAATACAAGACCTTTGGGCAACACACCCTTACGCTCGAGATAAACTTTCAAGCCGGGCAGGTCGCGTGTCTGGTATTTGGGGAACGAGTTGAGCATGATAGAGGTTACTTGGTGGTCGACGAAAGGATTGTTGAAGCGTTCCAAAACATCTTTGCCAAATTTTACAAGCTCCTCTTTGGGCAGGTTGAGGGTCTCGAGCAACTCGTCGAACATCACGCGATTGATATAACGACCTACAACGGGATGTTGGCAAGCATCGCGCACAATGTTCAAGCCCGACAGATAGGCAACCGGCGACAATACGGTGTGAGGACCATTGAGCAGTGTAACCTTGCGCTCATGATAGGGTTCTTCAGAGGGAACAAACAATACGTTCAAGCCGGCACGATCGGCAGGGAACTCCTTGGCAACCTCTTGAGGAGCTTCAATTACCCACAGGTGGAAAATCTCGGCTTGCACCACCAAGTTGTCATTATATTGCAACTTCTCGCGGATGGCATCAATATCCTTGCGGGGGAAGCCCGGCACGATGCGGTCGACCAATGTAGCATACACGCCACAAGCCTTCTCAAACCAAGTCTTGAACGCCTCGCCCAAGTTCCATAGCTCAATATATTGGTAGATGGTCTCTTTCAGTTTATGACCATTCAAGAAGATAAGTTCGCAGGGGAAGATGATAAGACCCTTCGACATATCGCCACCAAAGGTTTTAAAACGGCGATACAATAGCTGTGTCAACTTGCCGGGATATGACGATGCAGGAGCATCTTCCAATCGGCAAGAGGGGTCGAAAGTAATACCCGCCTCGGTAGTATTAGAGATAACAAAGCGCATCTCGGGTTGGTCGGCAAGCGCAAGGAAAGCCTCATTGTCGGTATAAGGATTTAATGCTCGGCTTATAACGTCTATCTTGGTAAGGTCGTTTACCACCTCGCCCTTGTCAAGACCTTGCAGATTGACATGGTATAGGCAATCTTGCTCATTGAGCATATCAATCATACCTCGTTCTATGGGTTGCACAACAACAACACTGCTGTTGAAGTCGGTCTTTTCGTTCATGTTGAAGATAATCCAATCGACAAAAGCACGCAAGAAGTTTCCTTCGCCAAATTGAATGATGCGCTCGGGACGCACAGCTTTCGATGCTGTCTGTTTGTTCAGTGGTTTCATGATAATAAATATTTATGTTTTTCTTTATTTCTTGGTTATATATGCTGTATCTACGGCATTGCAATGGTTGAACTGATAGAGTGATTGTGCAGGAGCAACAACATTGAGGTTGCACAACGTTACGCTATCGGCATAGGCAAAGTAGCCACCCTCCTCGCAGGTAATATCGGCATCTTCGATAGTTACGTTGCACACCGGCATTTCGGGCAGACCATGGAAGTAGAATGCTCTGCCGGCATTGCGACACTTGATATTCTTGATATGGATATTACGGAAAGCCGGTGTCTCCTCGGTAACGGGCATCGCCTCAACCTCGGCTGTTCCACCCTTATCTTCGGTAACCGATTTGCCACTATAATATAAGTTGAACGTCAAGGCATCGGTAGGTATATCACACATATTTATATTCTCGATATATATATGCTCTACCACGCCACCTCTACCGCGTGTACTCTTGAAGCGCAGACCTACATCGGTGCCTGTAAAGGTACAATTCTCGACATATATATGGTCTACACCACCCGACATCTCGCTACCTACCACAAATCCGCCATGTCCGTGCAGCACCTGATTGTTGCGCACTACAACATGACTGCAAGGACGTGCTCGGCGACGACCATCGGCATCTTTACCCGACTTGAGGCATATACCATCATCGCCGGCATCGAAAAGGCAGTCGACAATCAAGGCTCTGTGGCACGACTCGAGGTCGAGCGCATCACCATTCTGCGAGTACCATGGGTTGAATATCTTTACACCTTTTATTATTATATTCTCGCACATAAGAGGGTGCAACATCCATGCCGGCGAGTTACGCAATGTAACATCCTCGACCAATACATTCTTGCACTCGCGCAAGCTCACCATAACAGGGCGCAACCAATGGCGTATCGCCTCCCACTCGGCATCGGTTGTAAGACCTTGCGGGTTGTTGAACGAGTCGCAAATGCGATGCCCCTCGTACGACTGACGGCTGGGATACCACTTATCGCCATCGACATAACTACCGGGCTTGGCAACAAACGCCTTCCATTGGCTGTCGGTTACCTTGGCACGACGTACAAATCGCCAACTATCGCCGGCACCATCGTACACACCAGAACCGGTGAGAGCTATATTCTCGGCATTCAACGCCCATATAGGCGATGTGCAACGGCGCGTATCAAGACCCTCAAAAGAGGTGTCGATAATAGGATAGGCATTGGGGTCGTCGTTAAATATGACAAGTGCATTGCGCTCGGCATGCAAGTCGACATTACTCTTCAACTCTATTGCTCCGGTATACCACACACCGGCAGGAATGACTACTCGTCCTCCACCCTTTTGAGCCACAGCATCTATCGCACTGTTTATAGCTTGGGTATTGTCGGTAATACCATCACCAACAGCACCAAAATCGACAATCGTTACACTATAATCGGGAAAGAGAGGGCGCTCGACCTGCTCGGTAGCAAATGGCACATTGGTATAATATGTATCAAATTCGCCAACATTCTCGACCGATTGGCAAGCCATCCACATGCCCACTGCCATTGCAAGCAACAATATTTTATAGAGATTTCTATACATAATATGGTATTAGAAGTTTTGCACTGCAATATTAAGAATTATCTCGTCCTTATGCAACCATATATAACAACATAAAACTGCATTATATTCACAAAATTACAACTTGGTAAAATAAAGCAGCATCAATCATCGCTTAAGAGCAACATCTAAACAACTATAATAGAGAAACTTACAAAGCAATACACAGGACACACCAAATACACAATAATGATTATCGATATGTAATGATACACACAAGAACAAACAAGCCGCTATTTATAAATTATAAATATTGTATATTCATTTTCTTCCACTTTCTCTTTCTTCTCTTTTCGTCACTTTTTCTACTTTTTTTTCATAACAGCCAATAAACTTGTCAACAAAATTAATATCTTTGCAACGATGAGGCATAAGTCCTCATTACTACAGCGGTAGTCTTTTTTTTGATAAGAGCGTTTTTGCTTTATCTATCCATTGAAAATCGCCAAAATTTCAACCATAGGATAAAGCAGTCATAAATGCCTTCGCTTGCTTATACCCACCCACAGCAAGGGGTGTCGCTATATAAGCTATGCGTGGGGTGGGCTGTTTATTATGGTTATGGCGTTTGGCGATGCCTCAATGGAAATAAACTGAACATCGTCCACGCTCTTTTTTTATAGGACCTCCTCAATGAGACGTGAGAGGAAGTAACAACCAAACGATTATGTTAACGGAAACTTTATATGACTCGGCATAGAGAAAAGGTATATCTTAACAAGTAGATGCTGTATGCTGTATGTGCAACCCAAGACTACACATTAATAAATTTATCCAAGGATATAAACACATAATTTTACGGCAATGGGTTCTACAAGAAAAAAATCGACAACACACAGCGTACGACACTTCACAACAATTTTACAACATTAGGAACGCATCGGACTTAATTACCACCCAATTTAATTGTTATACATAACAATTATAGGAGGACACACCACAATAGGACTGAATGTTATATACAGTCACTCCTGCAAACTATAGTATTGAATGTGTTTATATTACAAATTTTCAATCATAAACATTAACATCTAAAAACAAGAAGCGATGAACAAAAAAATTACAAAAACACTGTTCGCAATAGTATGTCTATTGTGCAGTATCCACGTGACTGCTCACGATTTTGAAATAAATGGAATCTACTACAACATCACAAGCGACGCAGATAACACTGTAGCCGTAACGCACTATGGTGAAGCATCGGTTGCTGCACCCGACGAGTATAAATATACCGGAGTCGTAACAATACCCGAAAGTGTAACATACAACGAAACTACATACAATGTCACAACAATAGACAGTATTGCCTTCAAACAATGCACCGAACTGACCCAAATAACCATTCCAAACAGTATCACCTCAATAGGTAATAACGCTTTTAACGGCTGTTCAGGATTATCAGAAGTTACTATCCCCGCCAGTATTAAATCATTAGGAGATTACTCTTTTGCTAATATTGATAATCTAAATACTATTAATTTCTATGCCGACAATTGCAGTTGCATCGTAGGTCCATTCTCGATGAGTGGCACAAAGAATCTCAATATCGGAAATTCTGTCACAACTATTCCCGATGTCCTATTTGCTGAAATAAAAAGCCTCGAAACAGTTTATATTCCTGCCAGCGTCAAGTCTATATCTTCTACTGCTTTTATGGGTTCAATGTCGGAATATATAGTTGTTGACGAAGGCAACACCGTATATGACTCGCGAAAAAACTGTAATGCTATTATAGAAACAAGCACTCAAAAACTAATATATGGCTCGGGCAATACAACAATTCCCGAAGGTGTTACAACTATTGATAATAACGCTTTTACCTATAATTTGAATCTCTTTTCTATCACTATACCCAGCAGTGTCGTATCGATTGGCGAACAATCTTTCCTTTGGTGCGACAATTTGACCGAAATTACTTGTTTGGCCAAAACACCTCCTACTATAGGCTTTATGACATTCTTTATCGCCAACCCGTCTATTCCCGTATATGTTCCGGCAGAAAGCCTCAACGACTACAAGAATCAATGGGGACTTTATCTTTACAACATCCAATCCATAGAGTCAAAGAGGGTGAAATTGACTTTGCAAAATTCTTACTATAACAACGTTATATTCTTCTTAACTCCGGGCACAGAACAACAGATACAAATCATAGATACCGACCCGATATTTGTATTAAATACAGTAATGTACAACGAAAAAGATGTCACCGACCAATTGGTTGATAGATTCTACACAACACCTGCAATTGTAGAAGATGCTGTTCTCAACATCAGCTACCAGATACCCTCTGCCCAAAATGCACCCATACACGACAGTCACATCAAAGCCTACGGCTACCGAGGCGATGTAACAGTAACAGGCTGTGAGAAAGGCGATAGAATTGCCATATACGATGTAGATGGGTGCTTATTGCGCACAATCTTTGCTACAAGCGACACAATGCGCATAACTATGCCCACAAATGAAATATATGTAGTAAGAGTAGCAGATGTGGCTATAAAAGTAGCATTATAAATATAACTCGCAAGTATTTTTTTCAATATATTGTGTTAATAAGATAAGACGTAGGCTGCGCCGATTGAGGCACGGCCTACGTTGCTTTATGCACAAGTCTATGAGCAAGATACAACAAGCTTATCCCGACTGATATACGACAGCAACAACACACAAAATGGATATTCCCAAGAACAAAATAATACATCAATCCACCAATTAATTGAAGATGTCTATAATATTTTTTTTGTACATTCGCACAATTAAATAAGAAACCACATTCTAATATCACATCACGATGAAAAAATTTCTATCGGCACTTGCCACTATAGCCATTATGTTGCTGCTACTGAGTGCGCGTAGCGAGCAACAACACGCTTTCACAATCTATATGATAGGCGACTCGACCATGGCAAACAAGAGCCTCAAGGGAGGCAACCCCGAGCGAGGCTGGGGCTTTGTCCTGCCGGGCTTTTTCTCGGAGGAAGTGCGCATAGAGAACCACGCCAAGAACGGTCGTAGCACCAAGAGTTTTATAGATGAAGGACGCTGGGAGAAAGTCCGTTCACAGATAAAAGAGGGCGATTATGTCTTTATACAATTTGGTCATAACGATGCCAAAGCCGACGAGAAACGACACACCGACCCCGGCTCAACATTCGACGACAACCTGCGCCGATATGTCAACGAAACACGCGAGAAAGGAGGTATTCCTGTATTGTTCAACTCGATAGTTCGTCGCAACTTTGTCAACGACACACTCACCGACACCCATGGAGCATACCGCGAAGTGCCCAAGCGCATAGCACAAGAATTGAATGTAACATTTATCGACCACAATACCCTCACACACAATTGGGTATCATCGCTCGGCGATGAGGCATCACGACAATACTTTATGTGGGTAGAACCCAACACATTGGCATGTTGCCCCGACGGCAAGCAAGACAACACACACCTCAACATACAAGGTGCCAAGATTGTAGCACGCATGGCTGTAAATGAATTAGTGAAGAAAATACCGCAACTATCTCAATATGTGCGCCATTACGACCTTGTTGTAGCGCAAGACGGCAGTGGTGATGTCTTCACTATACAAGAGGCTATCAACCTCGTGCCCGACTATCGCAAGAGCGGCGAAACACGCATACTCATTCGCAAGGGCACATACCACGAGAAGCTCATTGTACCGGCATCGAAACAAGCCGTATCGCTCATTGGTGAAGAGGGTGTTGTCGTTAGCGGCAACGACTATGCCAAGAAACTCAATCGCATGGGCGAAGAGATGGGCACATCGGGCTCGTCGACCTGCTACATCTACGGCGACGACTTCTATGCCGAGAACATCACTTTTGAGAACACTGCCGGCATGGTAGGACAAGCCGTTGCTGCACTGATAGACAGCGACCGAGCCATATTCTACCGCTGCCGTTTCCTCGGCAATCAAGACACTTTATACCCCTTTGGCAAGGAACGTCGCATACGTCAATATTACAAAGAGTGCTACATAGAAGGCACTGTCGATTTCATTTTCGGATGGGACGTTGCAGCCTACTTCGATAGTTGCACAATACGCTGCAAGCGCGATAAAGGCTACATAGTAGCACCGGCTACGCCACAAGGTGCGGCACACGGATTTGTATTTGCACACTGCCACCTCACTGCCGACGAGGGTGTTGAAAATGTATATTTGGGACGACCCTGGCGACCCTACGGACAAGCCGTCTACCTATACTGCCAAATGGACAACTACATCCACCCCGAAGGCTGGCGCGTATGGCACAACAAAGACAACCTCACCACCCCCACCATGGGCGAATACGATTGCAGTGGCGACGGAGCAACCAACACAAAACGTGCATCGTGGGCAAAAGAGACTACCGACCCCCAGTATTACAACATCAAAGCAGTCCTCGGCGGCAACGATAATTGGGATGCCACCGAAACGCTCAAAAAAAAGCACACACCTCGATAAAGAAATATTCAAAAGGGAAAAATCAAACCATATACATATAAAATAATAGCAGGCAACTATACGTTATTTCAATAATAATTAGTAATTTTACGACCGAATTGCGCGGGTGTATGAGCACTCGGCAATGAATGTGTAATAAATTGTAAGAAAAACACTAAAAATACACTTAATCAATTAAAAAACTATGGCAGAAAGTAAAGAAAAACTGTTTGACCAATTTCCCCCTGTAAGCACACAGGAGTGGAAAGACAAAGTGGTCGCAGACTTGAAAGGAGCCGATTTTGACAAAAAGCTCGTATGGAGAACCTCAGAAGGGTTCAATGTAAATCCGATGTACCGTGAAGAAGACATCGAGAACTTGAAGACTCTCAACTCTCTTCCCGGTGAGTATCCCTACATTCGCGGTACACGCACCAACAACGATTGGATGACTCGCCAAGACATCGAAGTAGTAGACTTGAAAGCCGCCAACGAGAAGGCTCTCGACATTCTTGACAAAGGTGTCAACTCACTCGGTTTCCACCTCAATGGCGACCAAATCTGCGCTAATTGCCTCGCTACATTGCTCGACGGCATCCACGCAGACTGTGTAGAAATCAACTTCATGACTTGCATTCGTCATGCTGCAAAGTTGGCTACCGCCCTCACCGAGTACTACACCGCCAAAGGCTACAACCTTGCCGAGTTGCGCGGTTCTATCAACTTCGACCCCTACAAACGCATCCTCAAAAAAGGTAAAGACGTTGAGAACGTTGCCGAAATGGCAGCCGAGGTATTGGCAGCTGCTGCTCAATTGAAAAAATATCGCGTGCTTGCAGTCGATGCATTGCTCATCAACAACGCCGGTGGTCACATCACACAAGAACTTGGTTACGCTCTTGCATGGGGTAACGAGTGGATGGCTGCATTGACCGATGCAGGCCACAAAGCCGAGGAAGTTGCTTGCCGCATCAAATTCAACTTCGGCATTTCGTCGAACTACTTCATGGAGCTTGCCAAATTCCGCGCAGCTCGTATGTTGTGGGCACAAATCGTGAAACAATACAATCCTGCTTGCGACTGCGCTTGCAAGATGATGGCTCACGCTACAACTTCAGAGTTCAACCAAACCGTATACGATGCACACGTAAACTTGTTGCGTACTCAAACCGAAACAATGAGTGCTGCTCTTGCCGGTGTTGACTCTATCACAACCCTCCCCTTCGACAAGGTATTCACTACTCCCGACGAATTCTCAGAGCGTATCGCTCGCAACCAACAATTGTTGCTCAAAGAAGAGTCGCACTTGGACAAAATCACCGACCCCGGTGCAGGTTCATACTACATTGAGAACTTGACAGTAGCTATCGCCGAGCAAGCATGGAAATTGTTCCTCGACATCGAGGAGCGCGGTGGTTTCCACGCAGCATTGAAAGCCGGCTACATCCAAGAGCAAGTAAACACTGTAGGCGTAGAACGCCTCAGCAACGTAGCTCGTCGCAAAGAAATTCTCTTGGGTAGCAACCAATATCCCAACATCAACGAGAAAGCCGCCGACAAGATTGTTCCCGCCGAGTCATGTGGTTGTGGTTGCAACAACGAGTGCAAACCCGAGTTGCCCACCCTCAACTTCAAACGCGCTGCCAGCGACTTTGAGGCATTGCGTCTTGCTACCGAGGCTGCCGAGAAACAACCTTCGGTATTTATGCTTACCATCGGTAACTTGGCAATGCGCTTGGCTCGCTCACAATTCTCATCAAACTTCTTTGGCTGTGCCGGTTACAAGATTATCGACAACCTCGGTTTCGACACAGTACAAGCCGGTATCGACGCAGCTCTTGCAGCTAAAGCCGACATCATTGTACTCTGCTCAAGCGACGAAGAGTATGAAACTCTCGCTCCCGAGGCATTCAAGTATCTCGACGGTCGTGCCCTCTTTGTTGTAGCAGGTGCTCCCGCTTGCACAGAGGATCTGAAAGCCGTAGGCATCACCGAGTTTATCAACGTTCGTAGCAACGTATTGGATACACTCAAGAGCTTCAACGCCAAATTGTCTATTTAATCACTCTTAAAAAAGAAAAAAGATGAGACCTAATTTTAAAAATATAGATATTAAGACCGAAGCTTTCGGTCAAAAGGCTTGCGGCTCGGTTCCCTGCAACGATGCAGAGAAATGGGTAACACCCGAACTTATCCCCGTTAAGCCCACTTATACTCGTGAAGATATCGAAGGACTTGAGCACCTCAACTATGCATCAGGTCTTCCTCCTTTCCTCCGTGGTCCGTACAGCGCCATGTATGCTATCCGTCCTTGGACAATCCGTCAATACGCCGGTTTCTCGACAGCCGAAGAGTCAAACGCCTTCTATCGTCGTAACCTTGCTTCGGGTCAAAAAGGTCTTTCGGTAGCATTCGACCTCGCTACACACCGCGGTTACGATGCCGACCACGCTCGCGTAGTTGGTGACGTAGGTAAAGCCGGTGTATCTATCTGCTCGCTCGAGGATATGAAAGTTCTTTTCGACGGTATACCTTTGAACAAAATGTCGGTGTCAATGACTATGAACGGTGCCGTACTTCCCGTACTCGCCTTCTACATCAACGCCGGTCTTGAGCAAGGAGCCAAACTCGAAGAGATGGCTGGTACTATCCAAAACGACATCTTGAAAGAGTTCATGGTGCGTAACACATACATCTACCCGCCCGAGTTCTCAATGCGTATTATCGCCGACATCTTTGAGTACACTTCTCAAAACATGCCTAAGTTCAACTCTATCTCTATCTCGGGTTACCACATGCAAGAGGCAGGTGCTACCGCCGATATCGAGTTGGCTTACACACTCGCCGACGGTCTTGAGTACCTCCGCGCAGGTGTAAACGCCGGTATGGACGTTGACACATTTGCTCCTCGCTTGTCGTTCTTCTGGGCATTGGGTATGAACTTCTTCATGGAGATTGCCAAGATGCGTGCAGCTCGTATGTTGTGGGCAAAGATTGTAAAACAATTCAACCCCAAGAACCCCAAATCACTCGCATTGCGTACACACACCCAAACCTCGGGTTGGTCGCTCACCGAGCAAGACCCCTTCAACAACGTAGGTCGTACTTGTATCGAGGCTATGGGTGCTGCTTTGGGTCACACTCAATCATTGCACACCAACGCTCTCGACGAGGCTATCGCACTTCCCACCGACTTCTCGGCACGTATTGCTCGTAACACCCAAATCTATATCCAAGAAGAGACTTACATCACCAAGGAGATAGACCCATGGGCAGGTTCTTACTATGTAGAGTGGTTGACCAACGAGTTGGCACACAAAGCATGGGAGCACATCCAAGAAATCGAGAAACTTGGCGGTATGGCAAAAGCTATCGAGACAGGTATTCCCAAACTCCGCATCGAAGAGGCTGCTGCTCGCACACAAGCTCGCATCGACTCGGGCAAACAAACTATCGTGGGTGTTAACAAGTATCGTCTTGAGAAAGAAGCTCCCATCGACATCCTCGAGATCGACAACACTGCCGTTCGTGAGTCGCAAGTGGCTCGCATCGTAGAGTTGAAGGGCAAACGCGACGAGGCTGCTGTTCAAGCTGCTCTCGAAGCTATCACCAAGTGTGTAGAAACAAAAGAAGGCAACTTGCTCGATCTCGCAGTGAAGGCTGCTCATGTACGTGCTACATTGGGTGAAATTTCTGACGCTTGCGAGAAGATAGCCGGTCGCTACAAAGCAGTAATCAGAACTATTTCAGGCGTGTATTCTTCAGAAAACAAACAAAGCGACGACTTCAAGAAAGCTACCGAGCTTTGCGAGAAATTCGCTAAACGCGAAGGTCGTCAACCTCGTATCATGATTGCCAAGATGGGACAAGACGGTCACGACCGCGGTGCCAAAGTTTGCGCAACAGGATATGCCGACTGTGGTTTCGACGTTGATATGGGACCCTTGTTCCAAACTCCCGCCGAGGCTGCTCGTCAAGCAGTAGAAAACGACGTTCACGTATTGGGCGTATCGTCTCTCGCTGCCGGTCACAAAACTCTCGTTCCCCAAGTTATTGAGGAGTTGAAGAAATTGGGTCGCGAAGACATCATCGTTATTGCCGGTGGTGTAATCCCCGCTCAAGACTACGACTTCCTCTATCAAGCAGGCGTTGCTGCCATCTTCGGTCCGGGTTCTCCCGTATCGCGCTCGGCATGGCAAATCCTCGAAATCCTCTTGGGTGAAGAATAATCGTCAATAAAGATTATCCTTTATACGCAACGCGGTGGGCGCATCGGCACCCACCGCGTTTTCTTTGTCATCGGCTGCTGTAACGCGACGACACAGAACACAAGCGCACGTTTTATATAGGTAAGAAAGCCTGCGCCACGCAGCTATCGCAGCACACTACACCTACAAACCGGCTATAAAAATAGCACCGACCTTGCATGAAAGTCGGTGCTATTAAACTCTTATAGAGTACTGCGATTATTTTTTCTTTTTCAATCGCAAGTACATACCGGGATATACGTTCTTAATCTTACCGCACTTGAATGCTGTGCGACCCAACTCTACTGCCGACACGTTTTTCTCGGCATCTTTCTCGCCACTTTCAAGTTCTTCTTGCACCTCTTCCTCGGCGCCATAGCGGTTGTCCCATATCTTACCTTTCACCGGTTTTACAGTCGTGATACCTTTGTACGTAGTCTCTCCGGTTACTTCGTCATAAATCTCTTCGAGTACTTCATACTCATCGCCCGGCTCAACACCCTCTTTCATGCCTATAGGTGCATACAAGAGTTTGGCATCGACGTCAACATCTATAATGGGACTATTGGTACGGAATACCTCAAACTTCTTTTGCAACTTACAGATGGTCGCATCAATAGCACGCGCAGTGGCACGACGTACCAATTGCGAAAGAGGCTTTTTGCTGGTAAGAGCCTGACTTACGCGAGAGTTTGCCTTTTCACTACCCAACAAGGTGAGTTTGCAGAAACCGGCATCTATTAGCTCTTCAAGACTCTTATCCCAATACTCCTCATAGAAGCGGGCTTTTATCTCATCGTTCCAATCGAGCTGGTACAAGTACACAAGCGTTTGCACCGAGTAGGCATCTCCCACAGCACCTCCTGCGATGGCGCCACCCACTTGAACTGCCAAATTACCTATATCGCCAAACAACGAACCAATGATATTGGCAGCAGCTTGCGCCTCTTGAAAGATGGCTTGATCGTTCAAGTAACGGGTATTGATGACAAGCAAATAGGTATTGCCCAATACGCGGTCATATAGCTTGCGCTCGAGCGCACTATTTTCATCCGCTTGCAGTTTTGCAGCTTCCTTATCGCCCTCCGAGGCGCCATACAACAGGCGCTCTCTTACAAGTGCATCGTTGTAACGTTCACCCTCTTTGGTAGCATCGTAGCCAAACCACTTGGCAAGCATCTGCTCGGGCAGGTTGTACTTATCTATCACCCGATTCATTACCGCAGGTATCATCTTATCAATTTTGTTCGACACCTTTTTAAGACCGGCAACTTCCAAGTCTTCGGCAGTAAGTTCTTCAAGAATATCCTCATATCTTACCAATCGCAAGTCGAGGTTATGGTCGTTAAATTGGTCGGGGATAGGAATGTTGATAAACTCATTACGCACCAATCGCGACTTGGGTATAGTATCTTCGGCTGTAGCCTCTTTCTTTGTAAATGCATCGGCAATAGCAAGATACTCGTTGTGTTGTGCGGTAACTTCGGCATCTAACGAAGCATCTTGCACATCGGAGTGAATAAGCAGTGTATATACCGAGCTACGCAAGAAATCGGGTATAGAGTCGACCTTGGCGGCATGCACAGGCAATACTGCACCGAGCAAAGCGACAACCAACAATGTTCTACATATTGTTTTCATATTCCAATATTTCATCTGTGAAACAATATCAAAACACTATCTCATCCAATAGTTGATATTGGGGTCGGCTTGTTGGTTGTTACCAAATGCAACACCAATCTGGCGAGCCGACTCGATATCGGCAAGGCGCACCTCTTTGTCGTCTTGCATCTGTTGACGTTTCAACTCCAACTCATTGTAATATTTCTCACGTTTCTCAAAGTCGATATCCGACTTAACGCTGGCGCGCATCTCCTCGACAAATTGTGTAGCGGGGATAAACGACGACGAAGCGGGGTCTATTTGCGAGATGTATTGCAACGCCTCTGTTGCACCTTTCGAATCGGGGCTTGCAGCCCATACGGCACGAGCATTGTTCAACAACACTGCACCATTATTGTCGATGTAGTAACGATAAGCCTCTACCAATACATCGCAAGCCTCGTCATATCCTACACAACAAGAGGGGATGGTAGATGCTCGGAACATGGCAGCTTCATACTCCTTCAAGGTCATGTGCACCTTGGCTTCCTTCAAGATGTTTTTGTAGTTGTTGTCATAGTAAGACAATATCTTTTTCTTGCCGGTAGCAATCAGTTGAAGTATCTGAGGATTATTGGCATTAATCGACTTGATAGCATTGATGTTAGCCAAAGTCTCACTCTTGCCGGCACCTCTCACCTCGATAACGGCGGTAGAATAGATTTGTTGGTTCTTGTTATCGCCGATATAAAGTGTAAGGTTGGCAATAACCGATGTCATCATGGGAGGACCTGCCAAGGTTTCTTTGCTCAGGGGGTCAATTTTTCCTGCTACAAAGAATTGATGGTCGCCCGAAGGTTCGGCAGTAACACCATCGACACTCGCTGCTGTAATGAGGCGATTGGCAATACTTTGACTTACAGTAGGCGAAACGCCCTCTTGGTCTAACTGGGCTACCATAATAGGTATTTCACACTCTTGCGCATACGATGCCGAAGAGATGGCGACTAATATAGTCAGAGCTATTTGTTTGATATTTTTCATAATTGTCTTTTTTATTTTTCACCCAATATAAGTTCGGCTTTACCCAACCCGCTGGTTGTGTTTTTAGAGGTAATATTGTAAGGAGCATCCTTCAAATATCTTCTCAAATTGTTGATAAAACGACGTGCATCCATGGCGCGACCTCTCTCGTCGTACAACGGTATGCGCACTTGCTCAAAGTCGAGACGATACTCTGTTGCGTTAGAGAGATTGTAACGATGCGAAACAGTGTTTTCGTACATCCAATTATCAATAATATCGGTAAGTTCCTCACCATCGTATTCGTTTTCAAGAGAAACGCCTGTACCATCGAATACCAACAAACGTACCGATATCTCACGACCGTTGGCAAACAAGTCGTCGAAGAAGGCTAACAACTGCGAAACGAAACCGTCCATCTTTTCGAGAACAGCCTCTTCCAACAATACGGGTACGGTAGACGAGTACGAAGGAGGCATTGTACCGCTATTCTCGGCAATTTGCTTGTTGGTATAAGCATCGAGAGCGCGCAGTGAGTAGGTCAGCTCTTTTTGAGGACCTCTTTTGTGCAACTGCCAGCCCACCTCAATAATAATATCGGCCTTGGCACGATCAAGAAGCATATCCTTGGTAGTAACTGCTACGGTAGCACCCGAGGAGTTGCTCATTGTTTGGTCGCGTATCACCTGGTCTTCTTTGATACTTTTCATGGTTTGCGACAAATCCTTCAACGGCATACCTCTCTCTGCCATCAAACCATTTATTTTGGTTATAGCCCCCATAAGGTCGGCATTGAGCACAGCCTGCTCATAATCGGGGATATAATCGGTATTACCCATATTATCTATGGTAACCATCAGACCGTTTTCATTACACCACACATCCGATGGAATAACCATAATGGTAGGCTTCTTGGCTTGTCCCAACATAGCAACTGGGAAGAAAGCCACTATTGTCAATAAAAGAAATAATTTTTTCATGATTGCTATTTTATGGTTTTATAATATTGTCTTGAATAAGGCGCTCACGCAGGTCGGTACGCAATACACGCACTACAACACTCCAATTTTGTTGAGTAGAACTCACTGCTTTCATACGCGAAGTAAGATTTTCATCGGCATCCGACACATACTTCTTGTACTCGCCACCATCGGCAAAGAATTTATTGAAATAATATTGATATTTCTCTTCGGCGTTTACTTCAAAAATGAGCGGTTTGGTATTGCACTCATTGACACCGGCTCTTATACCCTTGAAGATAACATCGCGCACAGCATTTTTCTTGGCTTGCTCCAAGGCATCGGCACGATCTTTGCCCTTGCCCCACGCACGCAAGGTTTGTGAGCCATCGAGTTCTACACCAAGGCATTGTGTTTCAAACGATACATAAGCGGCATCATTCGACAATTGGGTTGTCTTACAAGAACTGCACACCAGCGCGACAACCGCCATTACTAATATAAGATTTAATAGCTTTTTCATATACAAGATTTATTAAAATTCATAGCCCAATTTTATTCCCACAAACGAGAGGAAATCGCCACCCGACATTTGTCCGCAATACGTTACCGCCACAAGGAATGCCGAGTAAGGGATACCAAAACGATAGCCCAACGACGGACGTATCATAAAACCATTATCACCTATCGTATAACCGGCATCCAACGAGTAGTAAGGCACAGCATCGCGGTATTCCTCAGAGATAATATTACCTCTTACATTGACAAAAATGGGGAACGACCAATCGCTGGTAATATCTTTGCTACGAAATTGTGAGCCGTTGATATTGTAACGAGCACCTACACCCAGACCCACACGAACATACTCGTTAAATCGAGCACCACCTACCACATTGAAATCGGTAGCAAAACCTGCAGATGTTAGAGGGGTTATAGCATAGGTAGCTTGCAACTCGGCAGCAAAGAAGAAACGACCCGACGACTTGCGATAATCGACATATCCATTCTTGGCAGTGCTGGGTGTAACGACATCCGAGTTGCGCTCTATCTTGCGCACCTCAATCATCGGATATGTATAGCTTTTGCCGTTTTCGGTTACAAAAGTAACTTTCACATTCTCCTCGACACTCTCTACATGCCCTTTCAATACCGTACCATTATTGAGATACAATACATCAACCTCCTTTTCGGCAGATGCTGTTATTGCCAAGGCTGCTACAGCCATGACAAAAATTGACAATAATCTTTTCATTAAAATCCTGTATTAAGTCCTGACACTACACCAACGGCTTCCAAGTCTTTGCGCAACTGGTCTTTGTAGACTGTAACCGTCATTTTTATTTTATACTCTTTGTTTACCTTGGTAACTCGGCGAGAGCCACTCAATGCCTGACCATAGTTTTTATAAGAACCGGCAAAGAACTCTTTGAAGAAATCGGCATATTGTTGCTCTGCCAACGAACTGGTAACCAGAGGCTTCTGACTTTGGCGCAACTCATCATTGAAAAATCCCTTGAACAATACTCCATGAATAGCACTCTTAACAAGCTCGGTATCACTCACATTCGATTTCTTCGATGTTACGATCACCTCAACTACATATGAACCTTGAACACCGGTTCCTGCGCCATAAATTTCGTATGGCAAGATAGTTTCTTCGGCTTTTGCCATGACTACACACGATAGCATCATAAAAATTGAAATAAGCAATTTTTTCATCTGATTAGAATTTTGCATCTCCCCAATTCCTCAAGAGCATCATATAACTATTAAAACGTGGAATTGCATACCCAACAAGCAACAATAAAGAAACTTGAAAACAAGAAATGATAGAATGTGATAAAATTCCTCTTCGCGCCAACAGGTAAACGTTTTCTCTTAATTACAATAATGTGTTATTCCTTAAAAATTCTGCAAGCGACCGAATGATTTGAAAATCGACAAACAACCATTTCGCCCCTTCTCCAAACTATATTCAGCGCATGCCGCTAAACGCAAATTTACATTTAATTATTAAATATTATTATCCACAAATAGGTTAACATACAGCAGTGTAAACACATTGGCGACACTTTGCATATCGCCCTATTAAATAATCAAGATGCACACAATATTTTATACAACAACAACGAGCCTATCCACAGCAACATTCGGCAAATGCTTATATTCTATCAATAAGGAGTTTACAACAAAAGTGTAGTTTTGTCGAAAGAAAGTTGCTCGAAAATTTGCAGAAGTTGTATGTTAAGCGTATCTTTGCATCGCATTTGGCAAAAACGACTACGGTCGACCCAAAAGGAAGGATGGGTGAGTGGCTGAAACCACCAGTTTGCTAAACTGACGTACTCGTAAGGGTACCGGGGGTTCGAATCCCCCTCCTTCCGCCAAAATGAATTAAAAACGATGTGAATAGCATATATTCGCATCGTTTTTTTATATCACATTGTATATAAACAAGATTTGATGTAATTTTGCAGCAAACTACAAACTACATTGTCATGAAAAAGAGACACATCATTGTTGCTATCATAGCCATCATAATATTAGCCGGGTTGGGCGCATGCGCACACCTGTACAAGGTATATGTCAAAGACCCCATCGCTACAGCCGACACCACTATAAAAGTGTATATCACCCCCGGATTGAGTAGCGACTCGCTGCACAACATCCTCGCACAACAGATTGACACCGACAAGGCTCGCAAGATAGTAGAGTTTATGTATAACGACGACTACGACTACAATGCACGCAAAGGATATTATGAGCTGAAAGGTACAACGTCGATATACCGCGCGGCACGCAAGTTGGCAGCCGGCAGTCAGACACCTATCACTTTTACATTCAACAACCTACGACTGATTGACCAACTTGTCGAGCGCATAGACGAGACACTGTATATGAGTGCCGACTCGATAGAAGCACTGCTGAAAGACGATGCCTTGTGCGCGCAATATGGCTTCGACACAACAACCATCATAGCGATGTTTCTACCCGATACCTACGAGTTTTATTGGACGGTATCGCCTCAACGATTTATGGAGCGTATGCACCAATATTATGAGCAATTCTGGAACGACGAGCGTAAACAGAAAGCTCAACGCATAGGGCTCACCCCCATAGAGGTGTCGACACTTGCATCTATTGTTGAGGAGGAGACTATCAAAAGCGACGAGATGCCTATCGTTGCCGGATTATACCTCAACCGCCTGCGACGGAACATTCCGCTACAAGCCGACCCTACTGTAAAATATGCCGTAGGCGACTTCTCGCTGCAACGCATTCTCAACAAGCACCTCGCCACACCGTCGCCCTACAACACCTACCTCAACACCGGGCTACCCCCCTCGCCCATCCGCATCCCAAGCAAGACTGCAATTGATGCCGTTCTCAACTATCGCCAGCACAACTACCTATATATGTGCGCCAAAGAGGACTTCTCGGGCTATCACAACTTTGCCACTACCCTTTCGCAACACAATCGCAATGCCGAGCGATATCATAACGCCCTCAATCGACGAGGCATAAAGTAGCTATTTGCTACACAAAGAGAGGTATATACATAAAAAACACTTGCAGATAAAACATTTCGATATTACCTTTGTCGAGCTTTAAAAGAGAGAATTATATGAAAAAGAGATTGGAATTATACAGTTTTATAGCCGGAGCCGTATTCTTGATTTCGGGCTTTGCCAAGGCTATTGACACATCACTTTTTACACAAACCATTGCCGAGTATGGATTTAGCAACCTATGGTTTATGGCACCCATCATCATCATTGCCGAACTATATTTGGGTCTTGCCCTCATACTCAACCTCAATCAGCGCCTCATGGCAGCCATCAGCACCCTGTTTGTGGCGGCACTCACCTGTGTTTTCCTCTACGGATGGTTGGCTCAAGACGTTACCGACTGCGGCTGCTTTGGTCCGATGACATTTTTGAGCAGCTCACCTTGGATATCGCTACTGCGCAATGCTATACTGCTCTATCTGTGCATTGATGTGTGGGTAAATACTCCGCGCGAACCCATCAACAACAACCTACTGATAAACAGCACACTCATTCTCGTGCTGTGCCTTGGTGCTTTCATGAGCGGATATAGCTCAGAGAAGAGTTCCGACTCGGGTACAGCAAGCTCACTTATAGATAGCAACAAACCCGCAGTAGCACTGAGCGACAGTAAGTTGAACGAATTTATAACCACATCGCCCGACTCTACCTACTTGGTATTTGCATTCTCATACCAATGTCCGCACTGCTTCAACTCGATGGAGAACCTCAAGCAATACGAAGAGAAAGGCGCGGTCGACAAAGTTATAGGCTTGACCATGAGAAGTAAATCGGGCAGCAAATTTTTCAACAAATATTTCAATCCACAATTCACTATACAAGAGTATCGCCCCGATAGCATATTCAACCTCACACACAAATTTCCACAGATATATTACGTGCGCAACGATTCGGTTGTAGCACAATATAGTGGTTCACTGCCCACAGCCGTCATCTTTATGCAAACACACGGCATAGACACTTCGCATCTTTTTGAGGGCATCAATACCCCTGCTGACAGCACAGAAGTCGAGGAGGTAGAAGTAGCCAATCTGTAACAAGACATATCACAACCTATATAGGGCAAGCTCTCGCCGGGAGCTTGCCTTTTTCTTTGTAATAAAAAAACACACCTACCGAACCATTTTATCGTCCCATTGTTATAATATCGAACAGGGCACAAAACAGCATAGCGATGCAATACCTCTCGCCCTGCTCACATAAGGAAAGGCACTACAATGCAATAATGATATTCTTGTTTTTTGTGTGTTTCATTGGTATTATTGTCCTTATCTTATCCTGTATAGGAGAATGATAAGATTCCTCTTTCTTGTTTTTGATATGAAAAGACTGCATCGTGAGATGCGGTCTTTTTGTTATAAAACAAAGCGATGCGCCAAACATGTTGACACATCGCTTTGATATTTATAGAGTAAGTAATACTTAACGACGGTAGTCGGCGAGTTGCTCGGCAGTGTAGCTGTCGATAAATGCAGCATGCTTGGCAACCTCGGCTTCGCCCATGTTGATGTATACGCGAGCCGATGTAGCAAACTTCTCGTTGCGAGTAGTATCGAGCAACAACAAGTGCCCCATGATGATGTTACCTGCCATTTCTACCAAACGACGAGCCATAAAGTCTATCAACTCGTTGTCTTTGGTAGCTGTTACTTTTTCAACAGCAGCAACATATTTCTCACGCATAGCTACAAGGCGCTCACGCAAAGGAAGAAGCTCGGCACTTATCTCGGCAGCCTCATAGTCCATAATCTTGTTGAGGTATGTACCTGTTGTGACGTGGCGGATGGCTGCAACAACTTGCAACTGTGTAGTACCCTCATAAATCGAAGTGATACGTGCATCACGATAGATACGCTCGCAAGCATAGTCTTTCATAAAGCCCGAACCACCGTGCACTTGCACACAGTCGTAGGCGTTTTGGTTGCAATACTCGCTCGACATACCCTTGGCAAGGGGTGTAAAGGCATCGGCAAGTTTTTGATAAGCCTTCATCTCGGCACGCTCGGCATCTTCGAGCAGGCGTTCTTTGGCTATATCTTCCCAGTTCTTGTAGAGGTCGACAAAACGAGTTGTTTCGTACAACAACGAGCGAGAAGCATCGAGCTTGGCTTTCATTACCGAAATCATTTCATATACAGCGGGGAACTCGATGATAGCTTTGCCAAATTGCTTACGATCTTGAGCATAAGCAAGAGCCTCACGATAGGCAGCTTCCGACACACCTACCGATTGAGCAGCAATACCCAGACGAGCACCATTCATCAACGCCATAACGTACTTGATAAGACCCATCTTGCGGCTACCGCACAACTCGGCACGAGCGTTTTTGAATACCAACTCGCAAGTAGGCGAACCTTTGATACCCATCTTATTCTCGATACGACGTACTGTTACGCCACCGTCGTTCTTGTCGTAGATAAACATTGACAAGCCACGACCGTCTTTTGTACCCTCTTCCGAGCGAGCCAAAACAAGTGCAATCTCGCCATCGCCATTGGTGATAAAGCGTTTTACACCGTTCAAGTACCAATAACCATCGTTCTCGTTGTATGTAGCCTTGAGCATAACAGCTTGCAAGTCGCTACCTGCATCGGGCTCGGTAAGGTCCATAGCCATTGTTTCACCGGCGCATACGCGGGGCAAGAATTTCGATTTTTGTTCCTCGCTGGCAAATTCGTAAATAGTCTCGGCGCAGTCTTGCAGACCCCAGATGTTTACGAAACCGGCATCGGCACGGCTCACCATGTCGGCAGCCATGATATAGGGAACAAGCGAGAAGTTCAAACCATTGTAACGACGAGGTATAGAGATACCCATCAAGCCAGCCTTTACAAGCGCATCCAAGTTTTTCTGTGTACCCTCGGCATATACCACACGACCATCCACAACATGAGGACCTTCGTGGTCTACGCTCTCGGCATTGGCTGCTACGATTTCACCCGATATTTCACCGGCAATTTCCAACACCTTCTCATAGCTATCCATGGCATCCTCATAGTTGAAAGGAGCATAGTCATATTTCTCGGCATCGGCATAGTTGCGTTCTCTCATTGCCACCAACTTCTCCATGAGCGGGTGGGTCAAGTGATGTCTTAAATCACTGTTATCTAAATAAAAGTTAGACATATCTTCAGTTTTATCGTAGTCGGTTATTATTTCGAATTTTTCTTGTAGTATTTGATGAGCTTGGGCACAATCTCTTCAACATTACCGGTTATAACGTAGTCGGCGATAGTATTTATCGGAGCATTGGGGTCGTTGTTGATAGAGATTATTATAGAGCTTTCTTGCATACCGGCAATGTGTTGTATCTGACCCGATATACCGCAAGCGATATACAATTTGGGACGAACGGTTACACCGGTTTGACCGATTTGACGCTCATGCTCGCAATATCCTGCATCGACAGCAGCACGGCTGGCACCAACTTCGCCACCCAATACGCCTGCCAAATCGTAGAGCATATCGAAACCCTCTTTAGAGCCCATACCATAACCACCGGCAACAACGATAGATGCGCCTTTGATGTTGGCTTTTGACTTCTCCATTTGGCGGTCGATAATTTCTACAACGAAATCGGTATCTTGCACATACTTGGCAACGTCGAGTTTTACAACCTCACCTTGATGGTTGGCATCGTATATCTCTTTCTTCATCACACCCTCGCGTACGGTTGCCATTTGAGGACGGCACTCGGGGTTGACAATTGTTGCTACGATGTTACCGCCAAAAGCGGGACGAATTTGGTAAAGCAGGTTTTCGTAAGTTTTGCCCACTTTCTTATCTTCGTGAGGACCTATTTCGAGTGAAGTACAGTCGGCAGTAAGACCGCTGTGCAAGGTCGAAGATACACGAGGACCCAAGTCGCGACCGATGCTGGTAGCACCCATCAAGCATACTTGAGGTTGAACCTCGCGGAACAAGCCACATACGATAGCAGTGTGAGGCAATGAAGTATAGGGATACAAACGAGCATCGTCGGCTGTATATACAATATCGGCGCCATAGGGATAGAGCTGCTTCTCTACACCCTCAAGGTTGCTACCTATCACAAGAGCAGCAAGTTTGCAATTGAGCTTATTGGCAAGTGTGCGACCTTTGGTAAGGAGCTCGAGGCTGACATCGGCAATGATGCCGTCTTCTATTTCGCAATATACAATGAGATTATTCATATTTATATGTGTTTCGTGTTTATAAATAGAGGCACAACGGCTTATCCGATAGTGTGATTGGCAATGAGTTCTTGTATCAACTCGTCAATCTCGGCATCAGTACCTTCTAAACGTTTGCTCTCTTTGGCTTGGAATACAACATTCTCAATGCCTTTAACTTTTGTGGGCGAACCGGCAAGACCTACTTGATTGAGGTCGGCATCTACGTCGTTAACGCTCCACTCCTCGATATTGAGATAGGGACGTGCCTCGTAGAGTGCTACACTCTCAAGCTCGGCTTTCTCGCTGGGCGACTTGGCATATTTGTATTGTTGTATGCGACGGGCATTGCGAGGACGACACTCATCGGCGCTACCGTTTACGGTTACTACCAAAGGAAGCGGACAAGTTACGGTCTCTACACCACGCTCAAGACGACGCTTGATGGTAGCTTTACCGTCGGCAACCGAAATAATCTCTTCGGCATATGTTACTTGAGGGATACCCAATTTTTCGGCAATTTGAGGACCTACTTGTGCAGTATCACCGTCAATAGCTTGACGACCACCTACGATGATGTCGTAATCGCCAATCTTGCGTACTGCGCAAGACAATGCATACGATGTTGCCAATGTATCGGCACCTGCAAAAGCGCGGTCGGTAAGTACAATACCACCATCGGCACCACGGAACATACCTTCACGTATGATTTCGGCTGCACGAGGAGGACCCATTGTAAGCAATGTTACAGTTGAGCCGGGATGTTCTTCTTTCAGACGGAGTGCTTGCTCCAAAGCGTTCAAGTCTTCGGGGTTGAAGATTGCGGGCAGAGCAGCACGGTTGATTGTACCGTCTTCTTTCATCGCATCTTTTCCCACGTTACGGGTATCGGGCACTTGTTTTGCCAGAACTACGATTTTCAAACTCATAATTACTTATTATTATTTGATATTAGATAAATCTTGTTTTGCCTTAACATTAATATTCAAGATGCAAAGATAAATAAATTATTGTTTTTCGCAACTAATTTCGGACTACAAGGTTGCCATTATTACTCATTTTTATGCTCAAAAAACATTGTTTTGTGCAATATAAAAATAGTTTCATCTTACCACTCACGACAAACAAACATCGCCAAAAGGCACAAAAAAAGCGGCGAGGCTCATTCAAAGCCTCGCCGATATATACATTATAGAATAGCGATTACTCGGCAGGTTTCAACCAACGATCGAGCCAACCGAAGAATGTGCGATGGAAGAGCACACCATTTTGCGGTTGCAAAATCCAGTGGTTCTCGTCGGGGAAGATGAGCAACTCGGCAGGCACGCCACGCAACTTGGCGGCATTGAAAGCACTCATGCCTTGCGATGCGAGGATGCGGAAGTCTTTCTCGCCATGTATACACAAGATGGGGGTATCCCATTGGTCGATGAAACGATGGGGAGAGTTGGCAAATGTGCGTTGTGCGATAGCATTTGTCTTGTCCCAAGGTGCGCCACCCATATCCCAGTTGGCAAACCACATCTCCTCGGTCTCCATGTATTGTTGCTCGAGGTTGAAGATACCTGCATGTGCAATGAAGGCATCAAAACGTTTTTGATGATGTCCTGCCAGCCAATATACCGAGAAGCCTCCATAGCTGGCACCCACAGCACCCATTTTATCTACAAAAGGCTCAGCCTTGATAGCATCGGCTGCAGCAAAATAGTCGCGCATGTTCTGACCGCCATAATCTTTACTGATTTGCTCCAACCACTCTTGACCAAAACCGGGCAAGCCACGACGGTTGGGAGCTACAATCACATAGCCTTGCGATGCCATCAGTTGCAAGTTCCAACGATACGACCAGAATTGGCTTACGGGGCTTTGAGGACCACCTTGACAATAGAGAACAGCGGGATATTTCTTACTTGCATCGAAATGAGGAGGATATACTACCCAAGCAAGCATCTTCTTGCCGTCGGAAGTAGGTATCCAACGCTCTTCTACGCGACCCATCTCAATAGTAGCAAGCAGTGCTTCGTTTTCACGAGAGAGGTCTACCACCTCGCGCGAAGCAAGGTCGATAACATATATCTCGTCGGGTTGCGAGAGTGAATGACGCATAGCAACGAGCTTGTTGTCGGCAGCAGGAGCTACGGTAGCATAGTCATAGTAGCCTTCGGTAATTTGTTGTATAGCAAGACCATTGAGAGCCACGCTGAATACATGCACCATACCTTGATAAGGTGCAGTGAAATATATCATACCGGCATCGGGAGCCCAAGCAAATGTGTTGACAATGTAGTCGAAGTTCTCGGTAAGATAGGTCTTCTCGCCGGTCTGCAAGTCGAGCACAAAAAGACGGTTTTTATCGCTTTCGTAGCCGTCGCGCTCCATGCTTGTCCATGCCAGATAGTTGCCATCGGGCGAGAATACGGGGTTAGTATCGTAGCCCATCATGCCCTCGGTAAGGTTTACGGTTGTACCTTCTACAAGGTCGTAACGATAGAGGTCGCTATTGGTAGAGAGCGAATACTCCATACCTGTTTTTTTGCGACATACATATACGATAGACTTGCCGTCGGGAGCCCAGGCAAACGACTCGGCACCGCCAAACGGGCGCATAGGTGCTTCGTAAGGCTCGCCTTCGAGTATATCTTTGGGGTTGACAATCATGTCGCCCTCAACTTGCGCAATGAAGGGGTGAGGAATAGCCTCGGTCCACTCGTCCCAATGCTTATACATCAAGTCGGTGATAACGCGACCCGATGCATCGGGCAAGTCGGCATACAAGTCGACAGCCTTGTTGTGCAACGATACGGTAGAGATGAGTATTACTTGTGAGCGATCGGGCGAGAAGAGGAAACCCTCTACACCACGCTCCATCGATGAGAGTTTCACCCGATTGGTGCCATCGGCATTGCTACGCCACACTTGAGGAACACCATTCTCATCGGGGTAAGTAAATGCGATAGTATTATCGTCCAACCATACGGCATTGCCTTCGCTCTTGGCTGTATTGGTAATCTTCACCGGAGTGCCATCTATCGGGGCAACAAAGAGGTCGCGGTTACTTTTGTTGGCTTTATAGTCGACATATTGTACTCCGTAGAGCACTTTAGTACCGTCGGGCGAAACTTCGGGTCCCGACACACGACCAAATGCCATCATTACTTCGGGTGTCATAATACCGTTTTCGACGGTAATCTCTTGTTTCCCAATTACATTTTCTTGGGCAACCTCTTGTGTGTTACAAGCTGTCGTCATGGCGAGTGCTGCCATACCCATAATCATCCAATTTTTGTTCATAGTAGTGTTTATGTGTGTTTTCACGCTAAGATTAATAATCCATCGAGGGGTCATAGCTGCCAAAGCTATCTTCGTCGAGCTCCGAGATGTCATAATCGTCGGCGCCATAGAAGTCGGCATCGAGATCGTCGACAGCAGCTTGTTGAGCGATTTTCTTCTCAACCTCCTCAAAGTCTACCATTTGAGCCGGAGCATCGCCCACAGCCTTGGTGCAAACGGGGGCATCCAAGTCCTCGCCAAAGATTGTTTCGCGCAACTCCATAAAGAAGGCACGTTCGGTAAGGTAATCAAAGACATACATAAGTCGTTGACCTTCATCCTCCACGAGGTCGCTCAGGCGAGTTTTCTCCATCAACCATATATCTTCGTCACTGTCGCGACCCATATCTACAAGAGTTACTTCGGTGTGTTTTTCCCAATCGTCCTCACAAATAAAGAATGAGGTCATCTGGTCGTGGGTGTAACCTACCGAGTCGAGTATGGCATCGTTCAACTCTTTGAAGGTTGCATCAGAGTCTATTTTTATCACACGCTTGAAGTCATCGACTTCGTCCGAAACGATTAAAAATTTGTATATCATATCTACATAATTTGATGTTCATTACTAACGAGTGTTACTATAAAACAATATATAGAACGCCCTATTCGAGCGTAAAGATAACCAAAAATATCTGTAAGCACCAAGCCCTATCGCTATTTTTCTACCATTGACGACACAGAAAATGCAATATAGAAGCGTAAGTTTATTTTTTGCTTGATTATCGCAACAAAAATCGTATCTTTGCAGAATGGCACGAATTATGGCGATAGACTACGGGCGCAAGCGTTGCGGCATTGCCGTAACCGACACTTTGCAGATTATTGCAAACGGGCTTACCACAGTAGGCTCGGGCGAGTTGATAGACTTCATACGCAACTATATTGCCAAAGAACCGGTAGAACTTATCGTTGTGGGCAAGCCCAAACAGACCAACAACAAGCCGTCGGAGAATATGCGCTACGTAACGATGTTTCTCAACTCGTTGCACAAGCAGCTGCCCGAGATGAAGGTCGAGCTCTACGACGAGCGCTTTACGTCGGTCATAGCACATCGCACTATGTTGGATGCCGGATTGGGTCGCATGGCGCGCCGCAACAAAGAGTTGGTAGACGAGATAAGTGCCACCATTATACTACAAGACTATTTGGAAAGCAAAAAATATAATAGACTATGATATTACCTGTTTATCTGTACGGACACCCCGTCATTCGCAAAGTGGCAGAACCTATTGATGCCAACTACCCCGACTTGGCAAAACTCATTGCCGATATGTACGACACCATGTATGCAACCGACGGCATAGGACTTGCAGCGCCACAGATAGGTCGCTCTATACGCGTAGTGGTTATTGATGTAGACCCTTGCAGCGAGATGCACCCTGAGCTGGCGGGTGTAAAAATGACACTCATCAACCCCACCCTCGAGGTTGTAGAAGATGGTAAGAAATGCTCGTCGGAAGAGGGTTGCCTCAGCGTTCCCGGCATACACGAGTCGGTAACACGCATCGAGAAGATACATCTACACTGGTACGACGAGAACTTTGTAGAGCACGACGAGATAATAGAGGGCTACTTGGCTCGTGTCGTACAACACGAGTGCGACCACCTCGAGGGCAAGGTATTTATCGACCACCTCTCGCCCATACGCAAGCAGCTCATCAAAGCCAAGGTAACCAACATCATCAAGGGCAAAATCAACTGCGGCTATCGTGTGAAAGCAGCCGGAACAAAATAACATCACGATATAAAATCAAGTACATATAAGTCGATGTCGCAGCGACAATCGGCACAAAGCAAAGAAACATGGCAGACGACAAAAAAGTAATTTTTTCGATGGTGGGTGTAAGCAAGATTTTCCCACCTCACAAACAAGTGCTTAAAGACATCTACCTTTCATTTTTCTACGGTGCAAAAATCGGTATTATAGGTCTCAACGGCTCGGGTAAATCGACCCTCTTGAAGATTATTGCCGGTGTAGAGAAATCTTATCAAGGCGAGGTTGTGTTCTCACCGGGCTACTCGGTAGGTTATCTCGAGCAAGAGCCCAAACTCGACAACGAAAAGACCGTTATAGAAGTAGTGCGCGAAGGCGTGCAACCCATCCTCGACATTCTTGCCGAGTATGAGCGTGTAAATGAGGCATTCTGCGACCCCGAGGTATTGGAAGACCCCGACAAGATGGAGGCGCTCATCAACCGCCAAGCCGAATTGCAAGACCAGATTGATGCCACTGATGCGTGGAACCTCGACAACCGCTTGGAACGTGCTATGGATGCATTGCGCTGTCCGCCCGAAGACCAACAAATCAAATTCCTCTCGGGAGGCGAACGCCGTCGCGTAGCATTGTGCCGCCTGTTGTTACAACAACCCGACATCCTTTTGCTCGACGAGCCTACCAACCACCTCGATGCCGAGAGTATCGACTGGCTCGAGCAACACCTACAACAATACAAGGGTACGGTTATTGCCATTACCCACGACCGCTACTTCCTCGACCATGTGGCAGGTTGGATTCTCGAGCTCGACCGTGGTGAGGGTATTCCTTGGCAAGGCAACTATACTTCGTGGCTCGACCAAAAGACCAAACGCCTCGCTATGGAAGAGAAACAAGCCAGCAAACGTCGCAAAACACTTGAGCGCGAGCTGGAATGGGTACGCATGGCACCCAAAGCCCGTCAAGCCAAGGGTAAAGCCCGTCTTAACTCATACGACCGACTGCTCAACGAAGACCAGAAGGAGCGCGAGGAGAAACTCGAAATCTTCATACCCAACGGACCTCGTTTGGGCAACAAGGTTATCGAGGCTCAAGGCGTTGCCAAGGCTTATGGCGAGAAACTCCTCTTCGACAACCTCAACTTCATGTTGCCACCCAACGGCATCGTGGGTGTTATAGGTCCTAACGGTGCAGGTAAGACCACCCTCTTCCGCCTTATCATGGAGCAAGAGAAGGTAGATAAAGGCAGCTTCGACGTGGGCGAAACAGTAAAGATAGCCTATGTAGACCAGACGCACAAAGATATTGACCCCGAAAAGAGTGTATACCAAGTCATCTCGGGCGGACAAGAGACCTTCCGCATGGGTGGTCGTGAGATGAATGCTCGCGCATATCTCTCGCGCTTCAACTTTACAGGTGCCGACCAAGAGAAACTCATCGGTGTGCTGTCGGGCGGTGAGCGTAATCGCCTGCACTTGGCTATGGCTCTTAAAGAAGAGGGCAACGTGTTGCTGCTTGACGAACCTACCAACGACATCGACGTAAACACCCTGCGCGCATTGGAAGAGGGTCTTGAGAACTTTGCCGGCTGTGCAGTAGTTGTATCGCACGACCGTTGGTTCCTCGACCGTATATGTACCCACATCCTTGCCTTTGAGGGCAACTCGGAGGTATTCTTCTTTGAAGGCTCATACAGCGAATACGAAGAGAACAAACGCCGCCGCATGGGCGACGTAGAGCCTCAACGTGTGCGCTATCGCAAGTTTGGAGAGTAATAAAAATAGTACTATAATAAATGAGGGTGCATCACAATGTGATGCACCCTCATTTATTATATTAGATATCTCTTAATATGAACGGGCAAATAGCACGCGGCGGGCTGAAGGCTTGCCGGTTACCATACATACGCCGGGGGTGAGGTCGCCATCAAGGGGCAGACAACGGATGGTTGCTTTGGTTTCCTCTTTGATGCGAGCCTCTGTTTCGGGTGTTCCGTCCCAGTGTGCAAGGATGAAACCACCCTCTTCGATGCGCTCTTTGAACTCTTCGTAGGTATCGACCTCGATAGTGCGACTTTGACGATAGTCGAGAGCTTTCTTGAGCATATTGCTTTGGATATCGTCGAGCAGGTTGCGCACTACATTTTCTATACCATCGAGAGGCATAGTCTCTTTCTCAAGTGTATCACGACGCATCACCTCGATAGTGCCGTTCTCCAAGTCGCGACCACCGAGTACAAGGCGTACAGGTACACCCTTCAACTCATATTCGGCAAACTTGAAGCCGGGACGACGTTTGTCATCGTTGTCATATTTAACCGATATGCCCATTGCCTTGAGGTTGGCTACGATGCTTTCGACACGTGCATCGATGGCAGCGAGTTGCTCCTCGCCCTTGTAAATGGGAACAATAACAACTTGTATGGGAGCCAAACGGGGTGGCAATACAAGACCGTTATCGTCGCTGTGGGTCATAATGAGCGCACCCATAAGACGTGTAGACACGCCCCAAGAGGTAGCCCAAACGTACTCGAGCTCGTTGTTTTTGTTTACAAATTGAACATCGAAAGCCTTGGCGAAGTTTTGTCCCAAGAAGTGTGATGTACCGGCTTGAAGTGCCTTGCCGTCTTGCATCATTGCCTCGATAGTGTAGGTATCGAGTGCACCGGCAAAACGCTCACTGGCACTCTTCACACCCTTGACAACGGGCATTGCCATATATTGCTCGGCAAATGTACCATATACGTCGAGCATGCGGCGTGTCTCCTCTTCTGCCTCCTCGCGAGTAGCGTGGGCAGTGTGTCCCTCTTGCCACAAGAACTCGGCAGTACGAAGGAACAAGCGTGTACGCATCTCCCAACGCATTACGTTAGCCCATTGGTTCACCAACAAGGGCAGGTCGCGGTATGATTGAATCCAGTTTTTATAAGTGTTCCAGATGATAGTCTCTGATGTAGGACGGATAATCAACTCTTCCTCCAACTTGGCAGCAGGGTCGACAATAACACCCGAGCCATTGGGGTCGTTCTTAAGACGGTGGTGTGTCACCACTGCACACTCTTTGGCAAAACCCTCAACGTGCTCTGCCTCGCGCGAAAGGAAAGACTTGGGAATGAGCAACGGGAAGTAGGCATTGACGTGTCCTGTTTCCTTGAACATATCGTCAAGTGTACGTTGCATCTTCTCCCAAATGGCATAACCGTAGGGCTTGATTACCATACAGCCACGCACAGCCGATTGTTCTGCCAAGTCGGCTTTCATAACCAAGTCGTTGTACCATTGCGAATAGTTGTCGGCACGCTTGGTCATCTCTTTCAATTCTTTAGCCATTGCTATTGTATATTTTTAGTGTGTTAATATCCTTGTTTTTTTAGACCCACAAAGGTAATACTTTTATATGAACAAAGGAAGTGATGTCGTGAAAAAACATCACTTCCCATTACTCTTTTGAAACGGACTTGCTATTATAGTTTATTCTTTATCCCAAGTGAGTTTCAGATTATATGCCAAATCGTATGTCAATTCGTTCTCAAGACTAATTGATCCACCGGGGCATAGCGGTTCGCATACATTGAATACGATTTGTGATGCCGATACTTTGAGCAATCGCACATAATTAAAACCATCGAAGGGGCATCTCATACCTACACCCATTTCCACTGTTCCGGTTCTTATATCGAATTCTCCTTCTAAGATACGCTCCCACTCGTAGCGCAAAGTTACAGGAATAGCACTTACCGACAGACCATTATTCCACTCACACTCTTGTGTAGTATTCTTTTCATGGTCGGTAAAGACGATACGACCATGACAGCGACCATGTTCAAATGTACCCTCGTAGGTAAAGCGCCAAGAATAGCCCAACTTGCCATCTATATATGCTTGCGATCTCATGTCCGACAGCACACCTTGTCCGTGAGGCATACCATCTACCACATCGCCGTCATACTTCATATTTAAGTCGTCGATATACTCGATGTGGTTGCTCCACACATAGGCTGTTATAAGTTCCTCGGGATTGATAGGATTGGGGATTTGCTTCTCTTCAACTCTACTTCTATCCCAAGCTTCGCGCTCGATACGCTCCAACTCATAACCTTTATAATACTCGACACGCATCATGCCATCGGCACAACGTCTTGTGCCACATCTACCATAGGGTTGCAAGTTGCGTATACCGTAGTTGATGCTCTCATATACATCGCCATTGTCATAGACTACTTTAGCCATCAAGTAGTTATCGTAGACATAGTTTTCATATTTGTTGGGCACGAGACGACCACCCACCATCGTTACCGAGATACCATTGGCAAGCTCTACTACGAGTTCGCGGCGGCATTCATCAATGGCGTTGAGCGTATAGTTTTTCACTTCATAATGCTTCTGCTCCTCACCCAAGTACCATTCGACTGCCTCTACCGTAGAGCCTACAAGTATCTCTATTCCGTGGCGCTTATTCAGCCAGAATGAAGTGATAGATACCAAGGAGCCATCGGCGTTGCGCACCTCATACACACCTTCCAGACCAAACATTGTCAGGTTTTCAGAGGTATTAATCCACGCATTTTCTATATACTTACCATCGGCAAATGTATATTTTCCGTCTGCTACATAACAAGGACCTTGTATATTTGCAAAACTTAAATGGAAATATCCCTCAAACTTGTCGCCACAAGGAAACTCTACACTACCCTCTCCTATGGGACCTTCAAGCTTTTCGAGAATAACACTCTTTTGTTGCCACTCGCCAATGTACTTCACTGCATCTTTCATCGTATTGCGTTTTAGAATTATTTTTACAAATCTACGAAATAATTTTGAATTTTGCAACTCTCTTTTATTCAATAGTTTTGCAATAAACCTTTCATTTAGCAAAATTCTATCTTACACACTTTACCACCACTACATCGTGCGCTGTTTGTGCCTTGACTATAAGCACCCGATTGTTGTCGGCAAGAGGTATTGTATAGCTGTTGCTGCGAGGTTGCGCCACAGATAGCAACTGACCACTCAAGCTCCATACCTCGACACTCTGAAGCGGAGCATTGGCTTGCACACTGACACGACCATTTGACGAGGCGATGGTTATCACGTCATCTTTGTTCACACTATCGACAGCCTCGGGCAGACTGGGTCGCACTTGGTGCACATTCACAACCTCGCCTGTGGCAGTTTCGGTAATAACGGCTATGACTTTCACTTGGTCTAAGCGTTGCACCTCGGGCATCTCGATACTCCACGAAACACTGATGGGAGTATGGCGAGGTGTTCCGCCTGTCAACACCGTAGCATCGCCCTTGAACGACGGATAGACCTTGCGACCTACATTGGCAAAGAAATATTCGCCGGCAGGGATAGGATCGGGCAGGTCTTCATAACCACCCATCTCGAGTGTTCCGCCACCAAAGGCATTAGACTGCTCATAGCCCGTAACACTATCTTCTACAATGATATATGATAGCGAATACTCGCCCTCGGCAATGGTCTTGCCAAACTCGACCGTAGCATCGACAAGCAGTTCTTGTGCGCTCACCAATCGGGCAGTTGTCGCAACCTTACCTATAGCACCTTGCACTCGGGCGATGTTGTAAAGCGAGTCAACATCATAATAGGGATCGCCTATCAACTCCATTTTTCTATCTAACACACAACCCGGGAAACCTATCGTAAAGTATGGCATAGCACCCACATAGTAGGGCATATTCATCATCTCGTCACTACCATGCACCGCTACATCGACAATGGCATCGCCATACTTCTCGTGCATCAACTCCAAGCCGTATGCACCACGAGGGCACCACATACACCATGTACCTGTACCCTCCTCTATCAACACTGTGCGTTGGAAACAAGTAATACTGCCGTCGAGAATCATCACATCGGCTCCACCAAGGCTGCTGATTGTCAACGAGTAGTCGCTTGTAGCATCCAACGCTACATCTATATCGACATCAAACTCGACAACTGCCATACTGTCGGCAGCTACCACATCGGCGGTACGATCTATAACGGTTGTCTTGCCGTCGTAGGTAAGTTCCAACTTATAGCCCTCGACCGGCATAAAGCCCGACGACTTGATTTCGCCGGTAACATGTACCACACCGGGGGCAGTAATCGCCTCGGGAGTTGTGTTGTTAAAGACAAAGCTATGCTCATAAGAATATACACTGATGTCGTCGAGCGCCAAGATATTACAGTTAGTGCTATTGTTGACAAAAGCTACATAAACACTCTTGCCCACCCAAGGAGCTAATGACACGTAGTGCTGTTGCCACTCGTTTTTCTCGGCAGCTACAACATACACAGGCTCGTCGATAAAATTCTCGGGCTTATTGCCGACCTCGCTTATATACACTGCATAGCCGTCGGGGTGATTGGCATCGAGAGCATATGTTTTCCAAGAGAGTATATTGCGCACATCGTCGACAGCAATGGCAGAGGTTACCAACCAGTCGTTCGACTGCGCAGGTGTTTTGTACCACGAACCACTATACGCAGCAGTATTGTCGGTCAACGTGTCGGTATAGGCAGCCCATGCCACACCATCGGTAAGCCCATAACTTTTCATACTGCGCGATGGGGTGTTCCCGTCGAGGTCGTAGCATGCAAACTCGTTGGGCATACCCTCCTCAAAATCACAAGAAAAAACTATATTTTGCGCTTGTACCGTAGCCACTGCCGACAACATCAGTACAGCTAATATGCATGATTTATTCATAATTACTCTGTTTTTACTTGACAACAATCCTTTCAACATACCATTTACCATTTACTTGTGCTCGTACTACATATATACCCGCGCCACAACTATCCAAAGCCACGCGCTCGGTATCTTCGGCATAGGCTACTTGCACACCGTCGGTCGAATATACCGCCACACTCTCGGCTTGTGCACCGAGAAGCAAAGTCTTACCCTCAAGCACGACATTAAAGCCCTCGGCAAGAGCATCTTCGATACCCGTATCATCGCGACTCATCACGTTGGTATATACCGATTGCGACTCCTTGCCATTTTTATATACGGCTGTTACAGCATATTGGAAATCGCCGGCGGGCAGTGTAGCCCAAGCATCATCGGTACAATAAAGTCCCTGAACAGCAGTATTGACAACCATACTCATGGCAGCCTCGTTCTCACGATATACATTGTATGTAACGAGCGGAGCTTCACTATCGACAAGTGACAATCCGGTGTAGCCCAAGAAGAAGTTTTCGCAATATTCGTCGCCAAGAACTTCGACATACTCAAATGTAGCATCGACGAGATAATCTTCTATAAAACCGTTAAATCGAGGCACAAATGGTTTTTCTTCGGTATTGATAGCAGTAGCAATATCCAAGAAACCCTCATCGACACTCAGACCGATAAAACAACCATTGGGTGCATAAACCTCTGTGTCAAATGTATAGTAGGTCATATCGAACGATACGTTGGGAGCATCGCCATCGACATACAACTCCTTGTCAGAAAGTTTGCCATTTTCATCAAATCCCAATACGACAACATTGATTGTAGAGTCGCTATTGAGCAAAAGCCAATTAAGACTCCTGAGCAATACCGGCTCGTGGCATACCACACCAATGAGTGTACCGAAAGTACCATCCGATGCACCAAAGGTATAAGATATCATATCGCTATACTCGGCAACAGTCTCCTCAATACCGGGTGTACTCCACTCAACAACACACTTTTTATCTTTATTGAGATATGACTTGGCAAGAGCCGGAGCCAAGATACTATCGTTGAGGGTTGCATCTACCACAACGTTTTGGTCTTGTATAGTAATATTTTCATTGTGCAAGGTGTAGAAGTCTTTCGACACAGCAACATGATAGGGTGTTTCTGCTTCATACACATTGCCGATACTATATGTACCATCGGCTGCTGTTTGTGCCACATACGTGTTGTAACCATCCATTCTCACCTCGGCATTGGCAAGCGGTTGGTTATACTCGTTGCTCACCTTGCCCGAAACTGTAAATGCTTTGCGTTTTATCACATCAAGCTCCACATTTATCTCTTTGAGCGCTTTTACGGTAATATTTTGCGACACACTCTTGTATCCCATTTTGGTACTATTGATAGTGTAGTTACCGGCAGGGACATTGACGATTTCAAAGAAACCTCTTTCATCGGTATATCCGCCAAACTCTGTCCCATCGAGGCTCACATATACATCGGCAACCGGGCGCGAGCTATCGTCCCATACATCGCCACGAATGTTTCCGTCGCCATTCTCAGCTACCTCAACGCTATAAATGGCAAGATAATTGGCCGCAGCACCCGAGGTACACTTGATACACACCGAGTAGTTGCCTGCAGGCAGATTGTCAATATTGGCGCGATAGCGGTCGTACGATGTAACATCAAAAGTATCACCTATTTTTATGGCAGTAGAGAGGTCATAATTCTGTATGAGATATATCGAGAATTGCTCCGGTTGATTGGCATTGGCGGGTTTTGCCTCTACCACAACTTTATAGGGCATATTTTCTTCCAATCGCACAGGCGGAGATATAAGCCAATCATTGGCAGGTTCGCTCGTAAAGGTCTGATAGTAATATGCGCCCCATTGATAGAACTCGTCATAACTCCAGAAGAACGAAATACCATCGCCATTGGCATCGCCTACCGTCCACAAGTTGGGCTCGGTCTCATCGTTCACATCAAAATTGGATAATACCGGCAGTTGACGTGCAGGACCATTCACAATATAGCCACTGTTTGCCACACCGCCTACACCATCGACGTTGTACGACTCAATGGCATAACGATAGCGATTGAGCTCGGTAATGGTGTTGTCGGTATAGCTTGCTTCGGTCAAATCGGTAGCCAACACCACACCGTCCGATGTACGTGTAACTTTGTAACGTAAAGAAGGCAAGTCGATATATCCGCCCTCCACACCTTTTGTAACAGCACTCCAAGAGAGCGCAACGGTGTTTTCGTTGGGACGAGTCAGGTGTAAACCGGCAACCGCAGCCGGCACATCATGTCCTATAAAAGCCGATGTTATGCGCAGTTCGCCATATCCTGCTGCATTGACAGCCTGCACCTTATAGGTATATGTTGCGGCTTTCTCTACGTTATCGCTCCAAGTCATGTCAGCTCCGACACCCGCGTTTTCGAGCTTTGCCACCACAACACCATCGCGGGTAATCTCTACATAGTCTATACTCTCCAACGCATCACCACCAACGGTGTGTGTAGGACAAGTCCATGACAATGTTGCGTTCAACTCGCCTGTGGCATCGGGCGTAATGGTCAAATCGGTTACAAACGAGGGCGCATCGGCGCTATACAACGAATAAGGTACGTGCATACCTACTATTTGCTGCTCCTCCTTGCCACCTATCTCGCCTATCTTTGTAGCTTCAGCTGTAGCGACATCGAGGGTATATAATGTGGCATATCGCCATGTGTCGCTATATGCCCAATATACGATACCCGTTTCGCGGTCGAAATCCATAGACTGACGGTAGAAAGGTCGCAATCCCGTCGAAGCCACTTCGGTACAAGCACCTGTTTCTTTGTCAATCTTGCACAACATACCATCACCGTCAACACCATACATCGTACCCTCGGCATTGATAGCCATAGCATAAATGTGGCGTTTCATGTTTTTTATAACGAGTTTTTGTTCTCCTGTTTTGAGGTCAACGGTATACAGACCGGTATTGAAGTTTTCGTCATTCTCGTCGAAGGCTATCATATACATAGTCTTCGATATGACATCATAACTCATTTCAAGAGCTTGACGTGCCTCTGAGCCACCTTCCGATTTACACGCTACAAGCGAAGTCATCTCACCGGTTTCAAGGTCTACCGTATAGAGCGTAGGCTGATACATCATATAGCTCACCATAACATAGTAGTCTTGCTCGGCATACGCGCCGGCAGTAGCCCACTCCCACACATTCTTTACGTGTGTTACCGAGCCGGGGCTCTTGCTATTGAACTTTATAAGACCGGTAGCCTCTTCGTTTGTTATATTACTCTCGGTAAAAGCGTAAATCTCTATACCCTCCTCGGCAACAGTGTTGCGAGGTGTAGTTTGCTCAACCGTTTTAATAGGATTGTAGTTGGATGGTTCTTGAACATCACTGCGAAATTCCGTTGCCTGATTGGGCAATAATTGCAATTGCTTATGTGCAAATCTGCCATCGCTATGAGCCCAAGCGACAAAACCGACAAGCAGTCCTACGACAAGCAGGCTCCAAGTTTTTTTGTTTTTCATTTTATATATTATTGATAATAACTGTTTTTAATCGGTATCAATGGCATTAAATCCAAATACATAAACCATTATAAACAAGCGATATACACATCGTCTATTTCAAGGTTTCATCATAATAACAAGCATCTTGTTATCAATCACAAAGATAGGCAAAGGTAAGAAAATTTTTAACAGGCAAATTATTTTTTCACATTCGATTATAAACAAAAAACCGATATAATGACACATTTTATCACTATATCGGTTATATAATTATGAAATTCTATTACTCCTCAACAAGTGAGAAATCGTCTTTACCGACACCACACAAGGGGCATACCCAATCTTCGGGAATATCTTCAAAAGCTGTTCCGGGTTCAATACCACTATCGGGGTCGCCTACTGCCGGGTCGTACACCCAGCCACATACATCACATACATATTTTTTCATAAAACTTTTTCTTTAGGGTTAATAACTTCACAAAGATAGAAAATACATCTTAAAAAACAACTTTGTATACAAAAGTATTTTCATTATTAACCATTTTTATAATATACACTCCATTTTGCTCTATCGGGACAAATACCGATGACGATTGAGCCGACTGCACAGAATGTAACTTACCTTGCATGTCGTACATCAAGACTACCGAGGAGGGTTGCAGACCTATCAGTCTTATACCATCGCTATTCTTGACGAAGGTTACTTTATTATCGTCTTGCAACTCGGCTACATGTGTATATGCCGTCGTCTTCACGCTACCAATGTACGACCACGCCGAACGCTGGTCTTTCAACACCGAGCGCACTCGGTAATAATAGGTTGTCAATGGCTCTAAACCGTCTATAGTAGCTTGTGCTTGCGTTTCGTATTGCTCCTTGGTCATATAGAGTGTATCTACACCGCCATAAGTAACCGCTACATCATCTATTGCCATATTGCCGCTCATCTTGTTGTAGGTCCAGCGAACAGCACGCACATTCTCTTCGCGATCGAATGTACAGTTATAGGTTGTCTTGGTGGTATTTTCATAGCCGATTGTTTCCAATACGCCCCACTCCTCGCCTCGCAAGCAACTCACCTCGAGCGTAGAACCTGTTGCTGTTGAAGCAAAACGATACATAAACGACAAGTCGGTAATGGGACTGTTGTAAATGGGTGTCTGTAGATACTCGCCATCGGTCTTCAAGCCTACCGAGGGAGCCGAATTGCCCGAACTTGCCGCCGAGGTATAGTTACCCGAGGCCGTTCCACTCCATCCATCGGGCAGCGGTGTTCCCTTTGAGCCCACATTGTCAAAACCCTCGGTATATGTTGTAGAGCCGTTGCCTACCAACGTAAAGCAATCGACCTCATATCCGTCAACACCGTCAACTTCATCCCATGTCAATCGGAAAGCAACATCATAAACATTTTCAACCCCTACTCCAACAGGAGCAGCCAAGTCGAGTGTAGTAAACACACTTGCATACAGAGCCTCATGCTCGGTTGCTCCCACCTTTGCCACTACGCGATACAGGTAGACCGTCGAGGGCTGCAAGCCCGATACATCGGCTGTTGTAGCATCGGTATCTATCTTTGTTACGAGAGTAACATTGTCGGTTATGGCTGTCATCTTATGACTACGCAACGACTCAAAATGGTCGGTCGCAGCCTGTGTCCACTGCTGAGCCAAATATGAGGTTGAAGGACCTAATGTTGTATATGAACGATACAAGGTAACATCCTTGCCCCAATTATCTATCACATCTACCTCACCCACAACATCAATGAGCATATTATTGTGATAAAGAGCCACAGCATCATTGCCATTGAAATTGAGAGGCGACGTTTCGCCGGCAGGGACAAAATAATCGGCATACTCGCGTAATTCATCATTACTGCATTGACTATTTACGAGTATATATGTGCCACCTGCGGCAAGTGTCTTGTCCGGTAGTTTGTAGTAGTCGACCCACTCGCCGGCTCCATTGTGCTGACGACCCAATGCATAATCGGACAACATCACGCTATGCGATGTTCCATTATATAGGGCGATAGCCTTGTTGTAGCTGCTACCCTCAACGTACGCCGATATGAAAAGGTCGGTAGCTTCGCTCGCCCCTTCATACAGCTCTACGCTATACGATGTTGCATCGGGCATGGCTACCCAACGCAAGGTAGCACTTGTCGAGGTTACATCGACAGGCGACAAGGGTATAAAAGAGGATGTACCACGCAACTCGACAGGCAAAATCACGTTTTTGGTCAATCCCCCACCCGATATTATGAGTGTATCGCGCAATACATCGGTAAGAGAGTTATTGGCATAGCTCAAGGTTACAGATGTTCCGTTATTCACATCATCGGCGTTCAACACAGTTGTTGACAACTTTATACCGCCATTATTTCTCCACGACAAATTCAATGGTTCCGATAGGTTACGCCCCTCAACCGCCAAGTCATAATCGAGTATAGCGCCCACCATAACAGCACCCAAATCAACCTTTCTCGACGTTGCGGGTGTGATGAGATAGGGAGTATCCGACAGATCGGTCGAGAAAACACAACCTATGCTATCGCCCCACAAGTATTCGGCAAGGAGCGGATAGTCGATAAATGGGTTGCGATTGGATTGCGCTGCATATACAGCCTCATTGCGCACAATCTCTTTTTCGCTGACAGGATCGTTGCGATGCCAACGCATGAGCAGGTCGCGAGAATAGGTATTGAGTGTAGGATATACCTCGGTGTTGAACATATATACGCCATCCGACATCCATGTATAGTTCTGATAACAAGTTATCACATACATATACATACGAGCGAAATCGCCCTTATATTCATCGGCAGGCTCAAAAGCCGACAATTTCTTATCGTCGATCATGATGCTACCCACCTTCGACACACCATTGTCAAATGTAGTAGTAGTAACTTCACCCAATACATTATTGCTCTTTGACATATTGGCAGAGGCATCAGATGGCACAAGATGGTGCACATCGAACGAGGCTTCATAAACAAAGGTCGACTGCTCACCCCACCAACTTTTGGGAACACTATGCTCGATGTGCATCTCGGAGTGTGAGCCACTTGCCGGGAAATAGCGCACTACATCGGAATACATATCCCATATAGAGCCATCGGGGCGCACATCGCTGGTGCGGAAAACCACCCAAGTACCCTTCGCACCATAATCTATGCGCGTGTGGGGTGCAATAATTTCACTAATGGCAGTTTTCAATGCTGCATCTTTCTTTCCGTCGGCAGCAGCATAGTATCCGGCAGGAATATCTGCCAACACTACATTACAAGCCACAACGAGCCACAAAGCAAATGTCAAAACAATTCTTTTCATGCTACAATATATTATCAATACACCACTACACGAGTAGCAAAGCTACCACGCTCGGTAATGAGTTGCACAATGTAAATACCGGCACGATTGAGCGAGATAACTTCGCGCTCGGCATGCAATGTACGCGTGGTTACCAACGAGCCGTCAAGTGCATAGCAATTTACTTGTGCATTACAGGGAGCATCGTCTATATATATTGCCTTATCGTAGCCATACACATATACACCTTTGGGCATTGTTTTTTCGATGGGAGTTACCACCGTCGATACACCTGTAACCACTTTTTCGCGGTTCGACTCGGCAAGTTTGGTAGAGCCCTTGTAAGCAACCACCTCATAATGATATTCACAACTTGCCTCAAGACCTTCAACAAGATAGAACGAAACATCGCCTACACGCTGCGGATAACCTTCAACAAGTTGGGTTTCAGAGCCTCCACCCACAACAAGTTTAGCCGACTTCAGATATACGCGGTGCGACTTGGCAGCCTTCAACGATATGCTCGATGCTGCGGTTGCGGGTTCGAGAGTAATAGTTTCTGTTACCTCTCCGGCGGCACAATCTATCTGAGCAACCTCCACACCATCGACAAGGACATAGAGGACCGAATTGTCGGAAGTCTTATAAGGAGCACAAGTAACGGTAAGTGCCGAAGAAGATGTCAAGTCGAGCCCGGGTGTTACCACCGTTCCATCGTTGCTACCCGATGCCAATCGCAACGAGCTATTCTCATTATTGGTATAGCCAACTGTCGACCAGCCTTCGGGTTTTCCATTGGCAAAAGATACATCAAATACGGTTTGAGCTACACCCTCGCCCTTCACTACGCTCCATACCGATAGCTCATAATCGTCGGCTTGCGAGTGTTTCACCCAATTGGCTTGGAACGAAGTATCACTTATCTTGGTTGCCCTCACAGCAGCAAATCCCTCGGCGGCATTACCATAGAGAGATACCGTTACGGCAGTGCGCAGACCACCACCAATGGTCAATGTTGCAGTATGGCTACCGGTAGCAAGAGGGGTATAAGTTATAGTAACCGTAGCACCACTCATGGCAGCATCGGCTGTGATTGAAGACTTCGACACCGTGAAATAGGAAGAACCCGATATGGTGAGTGTAAGGTTCTCGGTGATGTTGGCACCTTTTATATAAAGATCGGACGATACAAAAGCCTCTTCACTACCCAACGCCACAGTACCCAAGTCCATTTCTTCGCCCGATACAGGTGTATCGAGATAGGGCGACGGGGTAATATTGCCGGGAGTAAAGGGTGTAGAGGTTTCACTACCAAATATCAAATCGACCAACTCGGGATAGTCGACAAAGGGATTGCGGTTGCCTTGACGAGATTCATATACAGCATCATTGCGGTCTATCTCCTTCTGGCTCACAGGGTCGAGTTGATGCCAACGCAACATCATGTTGCAAGTCCAATCGTCGAGGTGCGGGAACGAGCCACTGAAGCCGTTGCCACTCCAACTGCCACACTCCGAGTAGTAGCGTGTTGCAGCATAGAAATAGATGCGTGCAAAATCGCCTTTATACTCGTCGTTGGGCTCAAAAACAGTACCCGAATAACCCGATGTCTTGCAAGTACCCACCTTCGAGAAGCTATTGTCCGATACATAATCCGACGAGCCCACCTCGCCAAAGGGGTAGCTGCTACGACGGTTGTTCACATAGCCATCGGTGGGCACAACCATGTGCGCATCGGAGTATTTCGAGCCACCACGCCAGCTCTTAGGGATTGAGTGCTCACGATTGTAGCAATCGCCTTCGCCACCATAGCTTCCACATTGATCGCTACCAAAGGTAAAGTTGGTTGTATTGGAATACATATCCCACACCTTGCCATCGGCACGACGGTCGGTGGTTTTATATATATCCCACAAGCTGTCATATCCGGGGTCGCTGTGGTTTATAATCTTTGCCAAAGTCGATTGCAACGTACTACCGCTTTTACCTACGGCATCATCATAATACCCTGCTGGGGGCGCTGCTTGCAAAAAGAGTGCCACACACACCGACAAGCCCAAAACTATTCTTCTGTTTGTATTCATTTCTCATGCTTTTTCTTGAAGAGTACAAATATAGTAACTAATTTCTACAAGTTGTAACATATACCTTCAAAAAAAAGTGTCAATAACCATTTTGGCACAACTTTGACACAAGTATTAAAATCTACGATGATATTATTGGGTAAACACAACATCGGCTCAAAATATGCAGGACGTCTCTCTTTTTCCATGCGCATTTGAGCCGATGCTATATGCTTATGCGGGGTGATGCTCCGACATCGCTATCATAACTGAGACAGCGATTTCCTCACACCGAATTCATCAAAATATTATTTTGTCAAACTGAATGAGCCGTTGCCTATCAGATAGTTATCGGCAAATATTTCCACCTCATAATCACCGGGATAGAGATATTCATCTACATCCCAATACATTTTTACATCGCTTATTTCCTCACCGGCAAACTCGATGATTTTGCTGCAAGAGTAGACGATGTTGCCATCTTCAAAGGGGAATACGTTGCTTTCGCTCTTGAACAATATGTCGCCGTCGGGCTTGCGAATACGTGCATAGACATATTTCTCGCCGGTCGAGGCTGTTACGTTCTTGGCAATAGAGAACGATATTTCCAATTTGTTGATTTGCTTGATTTTCTTTGCCACCTTGCCATTGTTTCTCAAAGGCACAACACGCACATTCACCGCATCGAGTTTCGATGCAATGGTTACTTTCTCATGCAACGAATCGCGCTGATTGAGCAACACCTCGGCACGCTCCGACACCTTTTCATACTCGCGACGCACCTTGCGATTTTCGGCACGAAGGTTTTTGTTTTCACGATTGAGCGAGTCGATTTGAGCTACATACACGCGCATAATGCCACGCAATGTTTCGAGCTCGGCACGCAACTCGGCTATACGCTTGGCGCTGGTAGCCTTCTCCGATTTCAACTCTTCATACAAGCGTTGTACCTTGATTTGCTCGGCTTCGAGACGCTCTATCAACGAGTCGTTTTTGAGCACCATCTTTTGCCCCTCATATATAGCATATTGCTCGGCAAGATCGGCATACTCATGCTCAAGCTCCATTCGCTCCTTATCTACCTCAAGACGTTCTATCTCTTTGGCTTGTTTGGTGCTCTGAACAAGCAGAATAATCACCAATGTTACCAACACTACTGCCAACGCAATAACGCCCCAAAACAATTTGTTCTCTTTTATTTTCTCTATCAAAGCCATTTCTATAATATTTTATGCATGCAAAGGTAATGCTTTACCTCAAACGGTGCAACGATAATCACTTTTTTTAAGTATAAATTATCAAATAAAACTTATTTCGCAGTACTATATTATAGGGCTCTTATTTCTAAAGTATTAGAAGCGCTATTTTGAAAAAACTCAAAATTCGCCAAGATTATCTTCCATTTTGGGGCTTGACAATAAACCTAAAATCACTACCTTTGTATCTTGTATAAAAACAACTTATCAAGAAACTATGAAAAAGTTTTTGGATTTTCTGAAAAATCACCGCATCATAGCCACTCTGCTATCTATGCTGTTGGTAACCATCGTACTGTTTATGGGGCTAAATATATGGCTCAACTCATACACACGCCACAACGATGCCACTCAACTACCGTCGGTCAAATATATGCCTATCGACGAGGCTACATATATACTGCAACGACACGGATTGCGATATGAAATTATCGACTCTATCTACAACGAAAATGCTACTCCCGGCATTGTTATGGAGCAAATTCCGGCTCCCGACTCAAAGGTAAAAGAGGGTCGTGTCATATACCTCACCATCAACGCCTTTACACCTCGCACCATTCGCGTGCCGCACCTCATCAACACATCGGTGCGCCAAGCCAAGGCTCAACTTGCAAGTGTGGGATTTAAAAACATAGAGATACAATATAAAGAGTCGCCCTACAAAGACCTTGTGTTGGATATAAAACAGAATGGTCAATCGGTTGTAGGCGGCGAGCAAGTAGCTGCATCTACCACAATAGTGTTGGTTGTGGGGGAAGGCGAGTCGAGCGATAACACTGCGGCAAGCGACTCTATCAGCCAAGAAGAGATTATTGTAGAAGACGACTTTTTCTTCTAAACACATCGACCTATGAGCGAGGATATCTACACCGGAGAAGAACTACTGCTTACCGACGAGAACGAGCGCGAACTATACGAGCACTTTCGTTTTGTTGCCGATAAGGGACAGACGTTGTTGCGCGTAGACAAGTTTCTCGTTACCCGCATGGAGAATGCCTCTCGCAATCGCATACAGCAAGCGGCAGAGGCAGGCTGCATATTGGTCAATGGCAAGCCGGTAAAATCGAACTATCGCGTAAAGCCCCTTGATGTTGTGTCGATTGTAATGGATCGACCCCGATACGAGTGTGAGATTATTGCACAAGATATACCTCTCGACATTGTTTACGAAGACGATGATGTATTGGTTGTAAACAAGCAAGCCGGGCTTGTGGTGCATCCGGGACATGGCAATTATAGCGGCACATTGGTCAACGCCTTGGCATGGCACTTCCGCGACACGCCCGACTACGATGTGAGCGACCCTCGACTGGGGCTTGTTCACCGCATCGACAAGGATACATCGGGACTATTGGTGATAGCAAAGACCCCGGAGGCAAAGACACATCTGGGTCTCCAATTTTTCAACAAAACAACCCAACGCAAGTACGTTGCCGTTGTGTGGGGCAGCATGGAGAATGAAACCGGACGCATCGAAGGTAACATAGGGCGCAGCCTCAAAGACCGCCTACAAATGACCGTTTTCCCCAATGGCGACTATGGCAAGAGTGCTGTTACTCACTACAACACCATTGAACGACTGGGATATGTATCGGTTGTAGAGTGTGTATTGGAAACAGGTCGCACACACCAGATACGTGTGCACATGAAGCATATAGGTCATACACTGTTCAACGACGAGCGTTACGGTGGCGACCAGATACTGCGTGGCACTACATTTGCCAAGTACCGCCAATTTGTACAGAATTGTTTCGACATATGCCCTCGACAAGCCCTACATGCCAAGACATTGGGCTTTAAGCACCCGCGTACCGGAAAAGACATGTTTTTCGATACCGAGATACCTGCCGACATGCAAAATCTGATAGGTCGCTGGCGACAATACATCGCATCGCGCGACATCAACGACGAAGAATAAACACGACTAACGATATAAACTTCTTTATTAAGATATGGAACAAATAGCCAATTTTGAAGACATTCGCTCTTATAACGACGATGAATATCGCATTAAAGCGGCTCAGTTGCTGGAAGAACCTATGTTCAAGACCGTTATTGCAACTGTTATGCCCGAAGTTGACTATAAACTATTCGGCATGAAAATGCTCAGCCTGAACTCAATCAGAGAGTTTCAGACCGAGATAATTGTGCCATTTATTAACAAATTGATTGCCGGTACAACCAAAGGCTTGGAAAACGACGGCTTGAAAAACCTATCACGCGACAAGAATTATCTATACATGTCGAACCATCGAGATATTGTGCTCGACGCATCGTTCCTATGTATGATATTGAACAACAACAATTTTGACACTTGCGAGATAGCTATCGGCAGCAACCTGCTCATTTACGATTGGATTTCGGACCTCGTACGCCTCAACAAAAGTTTTATCGTGAAACGCGGTGTAGGCGTAAGACAAGCACTTGAAGCTGCCAAGCAATTATCGGCATATATACACTATGCTATCAATGAGAAGAAACAATCGGCATGGATAGCGCAACGCGAGGGTCGCTCGAAAGACTCAAACGACCGCACACAAGATGCCCTCATCAAGATGCTGTCGTTGGGCGACAGAGATATTCTACATTCTATACGTTCACTCAATATTGCTCCGGTTTCTATCTCATACGAATATGATCCCTGCGACAGCCTCAAGGCATACGAATTGTTGCAAAAAAGCAAAAATCCCGAATTTAAGAAAACGCCCAAAGACGACCTTGTGAGCATGCAGACTGGTATTATGGGCTATAAAGGAAAGGTACACTATCAGTTTAACCCATGTATCAACGAGGAGTTGAACGCAATAGATGCCAATGCCGACAAGGCTTCGATATTGCAATCGGTATCGCAAATTATCGACCGCCACATTCACCTCAACTACCACATCTTCAAGAACAATTATATTGCATACGATGCACTATATAATACCAACCGTTTTGCCGAGCAATATAGCGACGAGGATAAATGTGGATTTGAGAAATACATCCAAACACAAATTGCGAAATTGGGCACTCTATCGGACGATGATGCTCAAACCATACGCAACACCATGTTGTTGATGTATAGCAATACCCTCAAGAACAAGTTGGCTGCTGAAGGCAAGGCTTAACAACATGATATTATGAACCATACCCTACTCCACCTCATTGGTATAGCTTCAATAGGAATTGTTGGAGCGGTGTGCAACTTGTACGTGGCACATCGCCTCATAGAACCTCAATATGGCAAAAGAGGAGTGAGAGGGTATCTTACCATACATTTTATCGCACTGATTATATTGGGGACATTGGCTTGCATAGCCAACTTTGGCGGACTACACTCTGCCATAGCCACGCTCGTGTGGGTGATGTATGGATTTATGCTACTCTACATGCCCAAGGTTTGCTATACCATTGTGTCGTGCATCGACTATCTGCGACGCCCGCGAGGCACATGGGGTAGCTACGCCGGCATGGCGATAGCAGCAATATGTGCTATTGCCATTATTTATGGTGCTTTCAACCGTTACAATATTCAGGTTAAAGAGGTTACACTGACAAGCCAACGGGTGCCGTCGGCTTTCGACAACTATCGCATCGTGCAATTCTCCGATATGCACCTCGAAACGATGTACTCACGCCTATACGTGCAGAAGTTGGTCGATAGCATCAACGCCCAACAGCCCGATGTAATACTCTTCACCGGCGATATGGTAAACCGCAAAGCTTCCGAACTATTGCAATACAACGACATTCTATCGCAACTGAAGGCTCGGGACGGTATATTTACCGTTATGGGCAATCACGACTATGGCGACTTTGTCAAGTGGGAGTCGGAGGCTGCCCGTAATGATAATTTAGCCCAAATGAGCCACATTATCAAAGAAATGGGCTGGAAACAACTCGACAATGCAAGCTCCTTTATACACACCGGCAACGACTCTATTGCCATCATCGGTGTCGAAAATTGGGGCGAACCGCCCTTCCAACAATATGGCGACCTGCACAAGGCATACCCATCGCTACAAGATAGCACATTCAAGATATTGCTCAGCCACAATCCTCGCCATTGGCGTGCCGAGGTAATACCGCATAGCAATATCGACCTCACCCTATCGGGACACACCCATGCCTTGCAACTGACGTTGGGCAACTTCTCGCCGGCAGTAATACGCTATCCCGAATGGGGCGGTATGTACCAAGAAGGAAATCAATATCTATATGTAAACGTGGGTATAGGCTGCACAATGATACCCACACGTATAGGCGCAACCCCCGAAATCACAGTAATAACCTTGCAATCGGTCGAGTAGTACTATGATGTCGACAGCCTTGATAAGCCTCGGAGCCAACAGAACAGACAAGCATACCATGCTTGCCAACACCATCGACCGCATAAAAACGTTGGTACAGGTAACAGCGCAAACGCCCATATACGAGACAGAAGCCGAAGGCAGTATTGCAGCTGCTCCGTATGCCAATGCCCTGTTGCAGATATCTACCAATATCGACTATGCCACGCTGCACGACACATTCAAGTCGTGGGAACAAGCAGCCGGTCGCACCAAACAATCAAAACTGCAAGGTATTATCCCCCTCGACATCGACATCATATCGTGGAACGACACACTGCTGAAAGAGCGCGATATGCAATTTGCCTATATTCAACGAGGCTTGACACTACTCACAGCCACAGAATAAACCCACACGCAACAAAATAGTCGATACGGTTGTTTCAAAAAGAAAAAGCCGTATGAAAAATATTGTCGACACCCTACTGCAACGCACCTCGGTACGTCGCTACGAGAGGCAAGCTATCGAACCCGAGAAAACAGCTCTTATATACCAAGCCATAGCCTGCTCGCCATCGAGTTATAACGGACAGCAGTACAGCGTTATAGCCATAGACAATCAGGAGTTGAAGGAAGAGATATATGCCCTCACGGGACAGAAACAAATAAAGACCTGCGCGCTGTTTCTTGTCTTCTGCAGCGACTACCACAAGATAGAAGTTGCCACCCAACAAAAAGAACTACCCCTTCCACCCTTCCAACGCACCCTCGACGGCATCTTGGTAGGCGTTATTGATGCATCCATTGCCTTGAGCAACGCCCGCATCATGGCAGAGGCAATAGGATTGGGGTGCTGCTGCATTGGCTACATACGCACCGCAGCGCCACACAAGCTATCGGAACTACTGCAACTACCCAAGGGAGTAGCCATCGTATGCGGATTGGCAATCGGATATCCGCGCGAGCAACCCGACCAACGCCCCAAGCAAGACCAATCGCTGGTTATACACCACAACCACTACCACGAAGAAGGCATGGAAGAGCTATTGTTACGCCACGACCACAACATAGCCTTGCACAACCACTCGCACAGCATAGGGACAACCGACAAAGGGTGGGCAATACACATGACCGAATATTACAAAGAGGGCATGACCTACCATACCATGGGCTACTACAAAGACCAAGGATATGGTATATTGGAAGAATACGACGTTTAGTCAAGCAGAGAGAGCAAACGGTCGGCACTGCTTATAATGTGCATAGCACCTGCCGACATCAACTCCTGCTCCGAACGGAATCCCCAAGTAACCCCAACCGATGCCACACCGGCAGCGGCAGCCGACTGCATATCGACACCCGAGTCGCCCACATACAGCACTTCATCGGCAGCGACATGGGCAATAGACAAGATGTCATAGACAATAGCAGGATGAGGTTTCACCGGGATACCCTCGCGTTGCCCCAGCACAGCCACAAACCGAATAGTAGGAAAATAATGCGCTATCAGTTGCAAGGTTGCGCTCTGATACTTATTGGATGCCACAGCCAGCATGACACCTCGTCGTTGCAACTCCTCGAGCAACGCCACAATCCCTTCATACGGACGTGTATGCACCGCGTTATGCTCATCGTAATAATGCAGAAACAACTGTCGCATACGTTGCAACACAGCCTCATTGCGAGCCTCGATGGGTAATGCCCGCTCCAACAATTTGCCAATACCATTGCCCACAAACATCGGATACTCACTCACATCGTGCAGCTGATAACCACACTCGCCCAATGCATAATTCACCGCCACAGCAAGGTCGTCAATCGTATTGAGCAAAGTACCATCAAGATCAAAAATAACAAGTCGTTTCATAGTGGCAAAGATAGTGCAAGCCGAGAGGAGAACAAAATAAATTCAATTTATTTTTTATCCCAAGGCGAAGCCTATCTTGGGCGTTAAACAAAGTAGTGCACGCCGAGAGGATAACAATATAAATGCAATTTATTTTTTATCCCAAGGCGTAGACTATCTTGGGCGTTACCCAACGTAGTGCAAGCCGAGAGGAGAACAAAATAAATGCAATTTATTTTTTATCCCGAGGCGCAGCCTATCTTGGG
>JAFUOV010000002.1 GCA_017481745.1 Bacteroidaceae bacterium | reverse complement strand
TTGTAATCTGATTTTTGTTGCCATTTGAAATTTGTTTTTTAATTGTTATTTTGCATTAGCGGGTGCAAAGATAATGACTTTTTGCGAGTTGAGCAAATTTTAACACACAAAAATCGCCACCGCACCAATTTGTTGATTGCGCCGTTATTCAAGGAGCTTGAGCAACTCCTCTCGCGATATAATCACGACACTGCCATGCTTTACATCGGGAACATTGACGGTATTGACATCGGGTATCAAATGCCAATCGCCTTCAGCCAAGGTGGTGCATTGCATAAATGACAATCCGGCATCGCCATTAAACTTGTCGAAATAGCCGATATAGCCATTACCTCCTATTTTGCGGAATATGGTGGGTCCTTCTACTTCTATACAATAGTCGTCGGGCAATACACGTGCTGTACCATCAAAGACATCCACACGAGGATTGAGGCTGCGAGTTGTAGCATGGAGGATGGTTTTCTTGCCATTACGCTCATCTTTATAGTATCCATGCAAGACTTCTCCCTCGCGCACCACCGTAAGGTCTATTGCCGTAAATCCGGGATCGAAAAGGGGTTGTGGCGTAGTAAATGTCAACCAATCGCGTGTTGTGGTTACATAATGCAGCTGTCGGTTATCTACCCGCGACGACCAATAGATGTAATACAACTCTTCCTCGGGTATATAAGTAAACTCGGGAGCCCAAGCGTTGGGTGCTTCGGGGCGACCCTCTTTACCATCCATTACATATATCTTTCCACTATCGGTCGATGCATCTCCATTGGCAGCCGTCCAATGGATAAGGTCGTCGGATTGCCAATGGAAAATAGCAGGATTATCCCAGCCCCACGTATGCACAAGATGGAATGTTGTCTTGCCATGGTGGGTAACTCTACCCAAGTATGGGTCGCGCATCCACACAGCATCGTCGTAGGCAGTAAATACAGCATTGCCACCTTTCACTTGTTGCCAATGCAGCCCATCGATGCTCCAAGCATAGAACAAATGCTGTGCAGGCGAGGTAAAATATGCCATCAGATAAACACTATCGGGAAGTTGCTCTACCGGCGTAGAGGGTACTGCCGATACGACAGTGGTACACACCAGGGCTACAACACCTGCCATTATTTGCTTGATTTTCATATCTTGTCTATGTTATGCATGTGTGTTTGTAGTAATTATATTCTATCCAGCACCTTTACGATAAGTTCGCCGATAGACGACTTGTAATTGGTATTGGAGTGATGTGCCACACGATTGGCTATAATCATGCATACGGTCATGGCACGGTGTCCGAGCAAAGCTGCCAATCCGGCGAGTGCCGAGCTTTCCATCTCGTAGTTAGTTACCACAAAACGGTCGTGCTTGAAGGCTTGTATTTTACTATTCAACTCGGGATCGGCAAGAGGTATGCGCAGCTCGCGACCTTGGGGTCCGTAGAAGCCATTTGCCGAGATGGTAACACCACGCACCATATCGTCAAGACCTATTTGAGCCACCAAGTCGGCATCGTTGTCGATAACATAGGGGCGAGCCCACAAAGCGTTCCACCCTACTTGCTTGCAGAAGTCCTCTTCAAAGTCAAGGTCGCACACATCGTTACGTCCGGCGTAAAAGTTGAGCACACCGTCAAATCCGATAGATTTTTCGGCAATAACGTGTGTACCAATGGGCACATGGGGTTGCAAGCCACCACTTGTACCCACACGCACCATCGTAAGGGTGCGATGCTCGGGCTTTTCGTAGCGTGTTTCAAAGTCTATGTTGGCAAGGGCATCCAACTCATTCACTACAATGTCGATATTGTCGGTACCTATACCATGCGATATACACATGACTTTTTTGCCTTTATACACGCCACCAACGGTATGAAATTCGCGGCTTGTTACCTCGAATGTTTTTTCGTCGAAATAAGACGCCACCATATCGACACGACCGGGATCGCCCACAAGAATAATTTTATCACATAGTTGATCGGGACGAATGTGTATGTGAAATGCACTACCGTCGGGGTTGATAATCAGTTCCGACTCGGGAAAATACTTCTCTGCCATATATTACATTTTTAGGGTTAATGAGGGTGTGCCAAAGATGGTTCTTGACACACCCTCATATTATTACAACAAAAATTGTGCCTTATTTATCGGCTTTCTTGCAAGAACGTTTGCAGGTGCGTTTGGGTTTTACATCCTCAACAGCTACTTCTACTTTGGGTTCTTTCTCTTTTACCACCTTGGCGGTCTTTGCCTTGGGAGCACGAGCGGTTTGCTTCTCATTGCGAGCCGACTTGAGTTCTTTCTCGAGTTGTTCTATCTCGCCGGCTTGGTTGCGAATGGTTGTGAGCAATGCGTTCAACTCTTCATTCTCGATTTGTGTAGGATATTGTTCCTCAACACGCACGATAAAGTCGCTCAATACATTCATATAGTTGGTAAAGGCATCATAGGGACTCTCATAGGGGCTATATGCGCTCTTACCCGAGCCATACTTGGTAGACATAAAGAAGAAGTGATCGCTTGCTTGCAAGTAATTCCAATCTTGCTTGATACGGCGGTCTTCGCACATGCGCACGCGCTCGGCGAGGGCATACAATTTGTGGAACGCCTCATTCTGCAAGCGGTTGCCCAACCATGTGCTCACGTCGCGTGCCTCATCGGTCCACGACATAGGATAAGGAACAGCAAGAGCATCTACCGAACGCAACTTGGTAACAGCTTCGGTAGGTGTAATGAAGCCAATACCGGCAGCTGTTGCATATTGCGGCAATGCCTTCAAGAACTCAAACACGCCCGACTCTCTCGGTTGAGCCTCACCCAGCGCCTCACAGTTCATAAAGATATTTACCACAGCCTCCTCGGCAGGAGTTGCAGCTATCCAAGAGATATATTTCTCGGCATTGAGGGGATACTCGCTCCACTCGGTATCCGAGAAGCGACGAGCTATATCGTCGGTAAATTTCTCATTACGCAACAACATCTTGAGCTTGGGAGCTGCCATCGAGTTGTAGAGGTAGTTGGGACTCTTCCAACCAAGTATGTGCTTGGCACCCTCGGTAATAACACCCTTAAAGCCCATTCCGGCTACCATCGTAGCTATTTCGTCAGAGAAAATCAGCTCGGTATTGCGGAACACTTTGGGTTTCTGACCAAAGAGGGCATATATTTTCTCATCATGCTCTTTTACCTGAACGCGGAACTCCTCAATGTCCGAAAGCGACACCAACGAGTGTGCATAAGTTTCAGAAAGGAACTCTACACAGCCGGTTTTTGCCAACTCTTTGAGTGCATCTATCAACTCGGGCACATACATTTCCAACTGTTCGAGCACAACACCCGATACCGAAATGGCTGCTTTGAATTTCTTGTCGGAGTTCTCTATCATCTCTTTGAGAGTCTCGACGGTGGGTAGGTATGAGTTGCGCGCAATGCGAGTGATGACATCGTCATTGGCAAAGTCGTCGTAATAGTAGTGGTCGCGACCTATATCGAAAAAACGATAACGTTTCAAGCGAAACGGTTGGTGCATCTGAAGGTATAAACAAATACTTTTCATGATATATGGTATTATTTATTATCGGTAATAGTGTTAATAGTTTTGCAATACTTTTTTGTAAATGTCGATAACTTTCTGTCCGGCATATTTCCATTTTATCTCATTCACCTCTGCCTCTCCCTCGATGCGCAAGTGATCGTAAAGGGCTTGGTTGTGAGTGATAGAGTAAATAGCATCGGCCATGGCATCTATATCCCAATAGTCGGTTTTGATAACGTTATCGAGGATTTCGGCACATCCCGATTGTTTCGATATAATCGAGGGCACACCTACTTGCATAGCTTCGAGTGGCGAGATACCGAAAGGCTCGGACACCGATGGCATCATATACACATCACTTGCCTTGAGCATTTCGTACACTTGTTTTCCGCGCAGGAAGCCGGGGAAGTGGAAGCGGTCGGATATACCACGCGATGCAACGAGGTCTATCATCTGATTCATCATATCGCCGCTACCCGCCATCACAAAACGTACATGACGCGACTTCTCAAGCACGCGCGCAGCAGCCTCGACAAAATACTCGGGACCTTTCTGCATCGTAATACGACCAAGGAAGGTTACAATCTTGTCTTTGGTATTGCGGGGCATTTCAATAGCCTTAATTTCATCGCTTAGGGGTGTTACGGCATTGTGTACCGTCGATACCTTTGCAGGGTCGATATGATACTTTTCGATAACAGTGCGACGAGTAAGGTCGCTCACACACATGATATGGTCTGCATTGAGCATACCATCGCGCTCAATGGCAAAAACCGTCGGGTTAACATTACCACGACTACGGTCGAAGTCGGTAGCATGAACGTGTATTACCAAAGGTTTGCCGGTAACCTGCTTGGCATGTATGCCGGCAGGATATGTGAGCCAGTCGTGCGAGTGAATAATATCGAACTCGGTGGCGCGAGCTATCACTCCTGCCACAATCGAGTAGTTGTTTATCTCCTCAATAAGGTTGTCGGGGTAACGTCCCGAGAACTCAATACAACCAAGGTCATTGGTATTGAGGTAGTTGAAATCGGCATATATATGGTTGCGCAAGTGGAAGTACAACTCGGGCTCCATACAATAGCCATAGCGATTTTTCACATAGTCATAGTCTACATCGCGCCACGCCACAGGTGTATTACCTGCACCGATGATGCGAGCAAAACTTGTATCTTCATCGCCATGCGGTTTGGGTATAACAAAGGTGATGTCCATATCTCCACACTCCCACATGCCTTTCACAAGACCATAGCTGGCTGTTCCAAGACCACCAAGGATATGCGGGGGAAACTCCCACCCGAACATTAGTGCTTTCATGATATTTGATTAGAGATTATACTTTTTCAACGAATGTAACACACGCAACACCTCACCCACGTTGGCAGCAAAGCTGATAGCTCCACGCGCTGTATAGGGAGGATTGCCATCGAACATCTCGGACAGCGAACCGATACACTTATCGGACAGGTCATCCTCGTAGCCTATGAGCATACGCTCGATGAAGGCAACGCCTCCTATACCGAAGATGCGCAGATAGGCATCGGCATAGGCTCCCATGAGCCATGGGCGTGCCGGACCTTGATGTTGCGCCAATGCACGCTCCTCGGGCGTACCGGTATACCACGGACGATAGCCCCAACTTTTGGGACTCAGTGAACGGATGCCTTGGGGTGTAAGCAACTCCTTGGTTACTATATCAAGGATGGCTTTGCGTTGACGGCGCTCAAGGGGTGTATATTCGAGTGAAATGGCGATGAGCATATTGGGGCGTACGCTCCAATCGGTTATGTTGCCATCTACATAGTCATACAGATAACCATACTCGTTGAGGAATGTGGCGGGGAACGACTCTACTATTTGAGCAGCTATCTCATCCCATTGCGCTACTTGGGTAGCCGAGCCACCGTTTTGAGCCAATAGGTTGGCTGCAAATCGCAACGCATTATACCACAATCCGTTTATCTCTACCAGATATCCACTGCGAGGATTTACAGGCTCGTCATTGAGGGTGCTGTTCATCCACGAAATGATACGGTCGCGACCATTCGAGTAGAGCAATCCGTTGGGATGCAACATAAGATTGGGATGGTCGCCTTTGATAATATAGTTGATGAGGTCTGTTACAAATTTTCCATACTTCTCGTAGCAAGCTTGCACACCCATTTCGCGAGCATAGTGTTGTATTGCCCATATAGCCCACAGGGGTACATCGGGCACTTCTATCTCACGTATCATGCTGTCGCGCTTGCCGTCTTTCATAAATCGGCGCAGGGCCTTCTCGGCTGTCTTCATGGTAGCCTCAAATGCCGGCACATCGCCTATTGCCAACGAGCAACCGGGCAATGCCAAGAATTGGTCGCGTGCACGAACACCAAACCATGGATAGCCTGCCAAAATGTAGAGATCTTTACCTTGACGGAAGTAGAACTGCTCTGCCGAGTTTTTCAAGCAATTAAAGAAACTGTTACGCGGTGTACGATTCTTAACCTCCTCCTCGTATTTACGAGCCAACGTGCGAGGCTTTGCCTCTTCGACACCCGCCGCAAAGATAATGCTCTCGCCCTTCTTGATAGGCAATTCGAAGTAACCGGGCACAAAGAGGTCTTCTTTGTACGGCTCGGCGCGTTCTTGGTCTTTCACATATTCTATGCCTTTATACCAATGGGGGTCGTAAACAAATTTGGGTTGCTTGTTGCATTGCATATACAAGCGAGGATAGCCCTTATACAAGCAACAACTGATGCCGTTGGGCACCTCTTCGTAGCTCTTATCTATCACCTCGTTTTCCATACACAGGTCGTTAGCCGGACGGAAGGCAAGGAAGGGACGGAATTGCAATGTTGTGGGCGAGTGGGCATCTACCAAAGTGTACTTGATGAGGATGCGATTTTCATGCTCCTCAAACACTTTCTCTTTGGTCATGATTACACCGCCTACACGATATGTAGTTTGAATAGTGTCGTCGCAATTAAACTCACGTATGTACTTATGTCCATTGGGGCTGAAACAATCGCCTTGATACTTGTGCAAGCCCAAGTTGAATGGCGCACCATGTTGGATTACGGTTTCGTCGAGCGACGATAGCAGTACATAGTTCTCGTTGTCAAACTCGGGAATGGGTATCACCAAAAGACCGTGCTGCTTGCGAGTGTTACAATCGACAATTGTGGTACAATGATAAGCACCCGAACGGTTGGTACGCAACAGCTCTTTGCGCAACGACTGCTCAAGGTTTATCATCAACCTCTTGTCAAATTTAAGATAGCTCATATTATTAAAGAATCAGGTTAACTATTTTCAATGCCACATTATTAATATAGCCTATTTCAGCCTACGAATTTATACAATTAATATCTAAAAAACAAGCATTTGATTAATAAAAAATATTATCGCCCCGAAGCACACCACATAAACACCTATCAAACAATAACTTAAAGGAAATAGCAATTTGCAAATTTTATATAAAAAAAAACGCCCCAAAATTGGGGCGTTAATTACATTTTGTTATCGAATGTGTTTCAATACCAACAATTATACAGTGCCCATAAAACGCACCAAGTTGTCGAGGAACATCTTGATTGATACCGCCAAGAGCATCACACCAAAGAATTTGCGCGACACATATACTCCGCTCTTGCCCAATATGCGCTCAAGCAAATAGACATTCTTGAGCACAAAGAATACTACTACAATATTGAGCAACAGACCTATAAGGATGTTTACCAATCCATACATAGATTGCAGCGACAAGAGTGTTGTGAACGAACCTGCACCGGCTATCAACGGGAACACAATGGGTACCATTGTCGACGAACCGCCGGGACCATTGTTGCGGAAAATCTCCACATCGAGCACCATCTCTACCGCCATTAAGAACAGAACAATCGAACCGGCGATAGCAAACGACGAAACATCAACATGGAACAGACCCAAAATCGAGGTCCCCAAGAAGAGGAATACGAGGAATAATACCAACGACCATATCGTCGCCTTGGCAGGATTAATAACACGCCCCTTCGAACGCATATCAATGATGACGGGTGTAAGACCCACCATATCAATTACCATAAACATAATGATAAATGAGCTGACAGCCTCCTGCACATTGAATGCAGCGAAGAAGTCCTTTAAATAGAGCATAATATCTCCCATAGCTATTTAGAATTTTAAGGTTTTCTACTTATCAGTTGCAAAGTTAATGAAAAAAAAGAAAATACATACTTTCTAAAGAAAGAAGTTATTTTCAAAAAAGATGAAGTGCAATAAAAATTTATTCCCTATATTTGTAAAAATAAAAAAGAAGCACAATAGGCTGTTATGGAAAGTACATATCAAACCTTAATGCAACTACCTCTATTCCAAGGGGTAAGCAGAGCCAAGCTCTCAGAGTTGATTGAAAAAACACGTTTTCATTTTCTCAAATATGAAGATGGAGAACTTGCCATAGCCCGCTCGGAGGCTTGCACCCACTTCAAGTTCCTGTTGTCGGGAAGTTTACGTAGCGAAATCACCACTTACGATGGCAAGATAAAACTATGCCAAACACTTCATGCACCCGACGTGATAGCCCCCGACCACATATTCGGTCGCAGCACCCACTACCCTGCCAACTACTATGCCGTAGGCTCGGTGGGACTGATGCAAATAGACAAGGCTACATTCATGTCGTTTATGCAAGACGAGCCTATATTCCTTATCAACCTACTGAACATCTTGTCGCGCCGCAGCCAGAAAAACAAGGAGGCGTTGCTCTCTATTACAACCGGCGACCTACGCGAGCGATTGGTATATTGGGTGTTGAGCCTCACCTCGCGCAAAGCCACCGACATACGCATCGTTGCCCGTCAACGCGACTTATACGGATATTTTGGCGTACAAAGAGCCGTACTGCTCAACACACTCGGCGAGTTAAAACAGGAGAAGATTATCGACTACACACTCAACGACGTAACCATTCTCAACCGTCGAGCACTGCGCGATATACTCCTTGAAGGTATCGAATTTTACGAGGAGTAAGCATCTCACATCGGCACAAACAACCGTCCCAATTTATACAACGACCGCTCATACAACAAGCGGTCGTTTTTCTTGCACGCCCATCTCTACCGACCTTACGACATAGAGCCCACAACAGGCTCATTTACATTTTTGCCTATTTAATACACATTTATAAAAAAAAGGTATTATCTTTGTGGGTTGAGAATACACTAAAAAACAGAATAATCTAAACCACAATATTGCTTAATACGATGAAAAAGAAGTTGTTATTCAGTGCAGCTATAGCCATGAGCGTAGCTATGCAAAGTTTGGCACTCCCTGCCGACCCCACCCCACGAGTTATTACACAACCCGACGGCACCACCATCACAATTGTGATGCATGGCGATGAGTACGGCAGTTACATAACAACCACCGACGGTCAGATAATACAACGTTGCGACGACGGATTCTTCCGCTACTCGCAAGTGATTGACGATAAATGTATCGCAACCGAATTAATCGCAAGAGACAACGACGACGATGCAACAACACAAAAATTCTTGCAACAAATAGACCAACAGTCTATCAAAGACCTCATGCTGAAAAAGAGCGCTGCCAAGCGTCAACTCATGAGCTACGAGTCTCGTCCCCAAGGCGCGCCCTTGCGCAAGATAGCTCAGACCGACGATACCGAGAGCACGAAGAAAGTGCGTGGTCTTGTTATCTTGGCAGAGTTTCAAGATGTAAAATTCAGCGAGAACGGCACCAAAGAGAACATCAGCGCATTGATGAACGAAAAAGGTAACAACTACATGGGAGCTATCGGTTCGGCACGCGACTACTTCTTGGAGCAAAGTTTTGGTAAGTTTGAGCCCACTTTCGACGTAATAGGTCCTGTTACCCTCCCCGAGAAAGAGGAATACTACGGCGCACCCGACCCCTACCTGACCTCGGGCGATGATGGTTCAAAAGTATACTACCTGCCCCTACACGCTTGCGATGCCGTATATGAGCAAGGTCTTTGCAACTTTGCCGACTACGATAGCGACGGCGACAAGGTGGTAGACTTGGTATTTGTCATTTACGCCGGATATGCCGAGAGTAGCGGCGCCGACAAGAATACTATATGGCCTCACGCAGCATGGGTAGCAAGCCTCAACGCAGCCAAAGAGCGTGTATACGATGGTATCACCCTCGATGCCTACGCTTGTACATCGGAGCTTGCCGGTATCGAAGGAACCGACCTTTACGGTATTGGCGCTATCTGCCACGAGTTCAGCCACACATTGGGCTTGCCCGACTGGTACGACACCAAGGGTTCAGGTGGTTTCGGCATGAACGTATGGAGTGTCATGGATATGGGTTGCCACAATGCCGAGGGTCGCATACCTTGCGGTTACAATGCTTATGAGCGCGAATTTTGCGGTTGGATGAACATCACCGAGCTTACCGACAAAGCGAGCATCGAGATGGAGAATGTAGCTACTTCGGCTACTGCATACAAGGTTGTTGCCAACAACAATACCGACCGCTACTACACCATAGAGACTCGCGTAAAAGAGGGTTGGGACCAACATCTTCCCGCCGAGGGTATCATGATTATCAAGGTCGACTATGATGAGGATGCGTGGAATATGCAAAACAACTCGGTAAATACATTACCTGCTCGACAACGCTTCCAATTTGTCCCCGCCGACAACCAGATTGATATTGCCAATCTCGATGGCGACTTGTGGCCCAATGGCAGCCAAAACGCCTTCTCTGACACAACAACGCCCAAAATGAAAATTCACTTGACAACAATCAAGGACAAGCCCATAACCAATATGGCATTTGACACCACAACCAAGATTGCTTCATTCGACTTCATGGGTGGTGTAAACAGCGTTGAAGGCATACTCGGCGACAAGGTTCAAGCATACTACAACGGCTGCAATATCGTCATAAAGGGCGATGCCGCAGAGGCTACTATTTACAACCTGCAAGGTATGCTCGTTGCCACCATACCCTTGATAAACGGTAAGGCGGTTTATACTCCTGCCGGTAATGGCTTGTACATTGTACACTGTGGAGACAACAGCACCAAAGTGAATATACAATAACTTCACGTATAACAATATTATTATGAACAAAAATACGTGGCTTGCCGTGGTACTGCTTGCTCTGACATTTATGCAGAGCGGCGCCAAACCGGCTACGCCTAAACCCATTTTACACGTACAACCCGATGGCACAACCATCACTGTGCGTCTTTATGGCGATGAATACCATCATTACTACACGACCGAAGATGGTATGTATGTAACCCCTTGCGAAGATGGCTACTTCAGGTACACAACAATCAATGCCCAAAACAGGCTTGAGGCAAGCGACGTGAAAGTAGGCACAGCCATTCCCTACGGCATCACAGCCGACCGAAAGAGAATTGCCACACTTCACAAAGAGTTGCATAAAGAGCAACGCGAATTGAAAACGCTGAACGTCAAGACATACAATACCCCCATACGCCGCGCTGCCCGTAAAGCACAAGCAACCAACAGCGAGGTAAAAGGTCTTGTATTGTTGGTAAACTTTGCCGACAAGGCTTTTATAACCTCGCAAGCGACCATCAACGACATGATGAACAAAGAGAGTTACACCGACTCGTATGGCTCTATTGGCTCGGCTCGCGACTACTTTAACAGCCAAAGTTATGGACAGTTCAAGCCCACATTCGACGTTGTAGGTCCTGTAACCCTCAAGCGCAACATGTCGTACTATGGCAAGAACGGCTCTGACGGCATGGATATGTACCCCGACTTGATGGTAAGCGAGGCTTGCGAAATAGCCAGCGAACAAGGGCTTGTTGATATGTCGGACTATGACCTCGACGAAGATGGTACGGTCGATCTCATCTATGTCATCTATGCCGGATATGCCGAGAGCAGCGGTGCATCATCATCGACCGTATGGCCCCACGCATGGTACATCTATCAAGGAGCCGGTCGCACGGTCAAGGTCGATGGTGTATACCTCGATGCCTACGCATGCTCTTCCGAGCTTAACGGCAAATCGGGTAGCGATGTCGACGGTATAGGCACTTTCTGCCACGAGTATAGCCACACATTGGGATTGCCCGACTTCTACGACATCGACTATTCGGGTGGTGTAGGCATGAACGAATGGAGTGTCATGGACAGCGGATGCTACGCCGAGGATGGATACGTACCCACCAATTACAGCGCCTATGAGCGCGCATCGTGCGGTTGGATAACTCTGAACGAACTGTCGGAAGCCGCAACTATAAGCATGCCCTCATTGAGCAGCGACAAAACTGCAGCTTATCGTATCTCTTCGTCCAACCCCGACCAATATCTCACCCTCGAAACCCGCGTACGCGAAGGCTGGGATAAGGGTCTGCCCGCCGAGGGTATGATGGTAACAGCGATAGACTACAAGCAGTCGGTATGGGACGAAAATGCGCCCAACGACGACCCCGATCATCAACGTGTATACCTCATCCCCGCCGACAACAAATGGGACGAATATAGCTTATATGGCGACTTATACCCCTATGGTGGAAATACCCAGCTCACCGCTTCGAGCAGCCCCGCCATGAAGGTTTACACCACTACCATATACAACAAGCCCATCACCAATATAGCGTACAGCAATGGTACAACCACCTTCGACTTTATGGGTGGCAAGGTATCGTCGATAGATGCACCGGTAGCTACATCGCCCGGAAGCATCAGCGAGAACAGCTTTACAGCCTATTGGTCGCCGGTAGAGGGGGCTACAAGCTACACTCTATATGTAGAGCGTTGCGAGATAACAGCCGAGCCCGAGGTTGCCCCGATAGCCTTTGAAGAAAACTTTGACAAGTTCACCGCCAACAACAGCACCGATATATCAAGCACACTCGACAGCTATACAACCCAAAGCGGTTGGAGTGGCTCGAAAGTTTTCTGTAACGACGGAGAGGTAAAATTGGGCAGCAGCAAACACGAAGGTTCAATCACGACACCCGAGTTTAACACAGCCACCAATTTCACCGTCTATTTCGATGCAAGGTCATACAACGATGATGCCGAGAGTGGTTTATTGAGCATTTATGCCATCAACAGCAACAGTATAGCATCTTGCGATATCAATATGACAGAGTTGCCCGCAAGCGGAAACACCACCATAGGCATCACTTGCAACAGCGGTTCTGCCGCAACCGCGTTGACATTCGATTGCACCAAACGCCTGATTATAGACAATCTGCGCGTAGAGAACAACACCGATGCAACCGGCACACCTCGTGCCGACATTGTTGTAAATGCCACCGCACAAAGCAGCAACAACGCCCCGATGGTGCAAAGAGCCACAATCGTAAGCGAAAGTTGTACGATAGAAAATATCACCGATACCCACTACACCGTCAGCAAGGTTGTAAGCGATGTAACGCCCGGTATATATCGTTACAAGGTTAAAGCCGTAAAAGATGGCGAAACAAGCCTATGGTCAAACGTTATCGAGTTTACAATAGACACAAATACGGTTATCGAAAGCAACAAACTCACAGCAAGCAAAGTTTATTCTTCCGATGGCATCATCTACATAACCGATGCCGACAACATGCCTATTACTATATATAATATGCAAGGTACTATTGTTGCCCATCTCACACCAAGCAACAACACCGCAACATACAGCCCCGCCAATGCAGGATTGTATATAGTACGCTGTGGCAACAAGACAACAAAGGTATTGGTAAAATAGCCAACCCCTACACCCCATAACGAGAAAGCGCACTATGTTGTCATAATGCGCTTTCTCATTTTATAAGAGGCAATGATAAAAGGCGAATGGGCTTGACTGCTCACGCAGGAAGCCCACCCTAAGGAATTCATCACATTATGCTTATAAAAGTGCTATAAAGATGTCGTACTCACGCACGACAATACGTAGTTATCAGAACTTATATCGACTCTCGACCACACTCCAATCGACAATGTTCCACAAATGCTGTAAATGATTGTCGCGACGATTGCGATAGTCGATATAGTAGGCATGCTCCCACACATCAAAGGTGAGTAGTGGGGTAAGCCCCTCAAGAAGCGGATTGCCGGCATTACTCTCGGCACGAATACCCAAGTGCCCACTATCGTCGCTGCAAAGCCACACCCAGCCCGAGCCAAAGAGCGCCTTGCCCGTTTGCACAAAGACATCGCGGAAATTGTCGAAGCTATCCCAATGGCGCACAATAGCATCGGACAAACTTCCCTGCGGCTCACGACGAGCATCGGGCGAAAAAGTATTGAAATAGAATATATGGTTCCATGTCTGTGCAGCATTGTTAAATAGCGAGCCTGCTGAAGAACGTATGGTATCTTCGAGCGACATATCCTCATACTCGGTACCGGCTATCATGTCATTCAGATTTTTCAAATAAGTCTGAGCATGTTTTCCATAATGCACCTGTACCGTTTCACGACTTATCACCGGCTCAAGAGCACTCTCGTGATAAGGCAGTGCGGGCAATGAATATTTCATAACAATAGATTTAAAAGCATTTACACCCATAGAAACAGCCCACAGCGAAAAAAGTTCACAGCAGAAAAAAATTTTTTATTCAAATTGATAAAAAAAACACAATTCTCACAATTTATTACAATATATATAGAATTATAAGAGATGTTTTTGTATCTTTACGGCAAGAATATAATGGGGTATTATGTATCGGCGGATGCAATACCTGAAAATTACACACATATATAGCCTTTCTGTGCAACAAGAAAAACACAAAGGCACACCATGGAAGCAACACGGCACACATCGCCTACCCCCTTCCACCACAACAAGGAAGCCCTACGAGGCATCCCCCTGCGATAGATAAAAATAAAAAAACACATAAATGATAAGTAAATGGAACTATTTGCCCCTTACATCGGAACAAGAGCGTATTGGTGCGACACTGGAGGAAAGCTATCCCCAGTGCCCAACGATATGTAAATTGCTTGCACAACGAGGGGTAACATCTGTCGCAGAAACAGAGACCTTTTTCAAGCCCCTACTCAGCGACCTGCACGATCCTTTCTTGATGAAGGATATGCAAAAGGCCGTCGATAGACTCAATGGAGCTATTGGGGCAAAAGAAAAAATCATGATTTACGGCGACTACGACGTGGATGGAACCACTGCCGTAGCGTTAGTGTATAAATTCCTGATGAACTACTATTCGGGCTTGGACTACTATATCCCCGACCGCTACGAGGAGGGATATGGCATATCGACCAAGAGCATCAACTATGCAGCCGAAAATGGAATATCGCTCATCATCACTCTCGATTGCGGTATAAAAGCCGTAGAGCGTATTGCCTATGCCCGTAGCAAAGGCATCGACGTCATCATATGCGATCACCACGTACCCGACAATCAGTTGCCCGATGCAGTAGCCATCCTCAATCCCAAACTCGAAGACGAGCCCTACCCCTACAAGCACCTATCGGGCTGTGGCGTAGGCTACAAGTTTATGCAAGGCTTTGCCATCAGTAACGGATTGGATGTAGCCAACGACCTTGAGCCATTGCTCGACCTTGTTGCCGTAAGTATCGTATCGGATATTGTGCCCATCACCGGCGAAAACCGCATCCTCACCTACCATGGCTTGCGCCGCCTCAACGGCAATGCCAGCGTGGGGCTACGAGCCATCATACGCGTATGCCAGCTACAAAGCAAGAAAAGCATTACCATCAGCGATATTATCTTCAAGATAGGACCACGCATCAATGCCTCGGGACGTATGCAATCGGGCAAAGAGGCTGTCGACCTATTGGTTACACGCGACTACAACGAGGCTTATCGCAAGAGCCGCGAGATAGACCAATATAACGAAGACCGCAAAGAGCTGGACAAGCGCATCACCGAGGAGGCAAACGAGATACTGCAAGCCCACGTCGATATAGAAAATCGCCGCTCGATCGTTGTCTACAACAAAGATTGGCACAAAGGCATCATAGGTATCGTTGCATCGCGATTTACCGAGTTGTACTATCGTCCTGCAGTAGTATTGACACTATCCGACGGATTGGCAACAGGCTCGGCACGCTCGGTGCAAAACTTCGACATATACAAGGCTGTAGAGTCGTGTCGCGACCTCTTGGAGAACTTTGGCGGACACACCTACGCCGTAGGACTATCACTCAAGGAGGAACACATCAAAGAGTTTACTCAACGATTTGAGGAGTATGTTTCTCAAAACATCGAGCCGGCACAGACCGTACCGCAGATAGACATTGACACCGACCTCAATTTCTCAGAGATAACCGGCGAGTTTGTTTCGATACTGCGCCATTTCAATCCCTTCGGACCCGGCAACAACAAGCCCACATTCTGCACCTGCAATGTAAGAGATTATGGTACAAGTCGTCTTGTAGGTCGTCTGCAAGAGCACTTGAAACTCGAGTTGGTAGACAACAGTTCCGAGCAGATACTTAATGGTATCGCGTTCAATAAAAAAGAGTATTACGATTACATAAAGAGTGGCAAGCCCTTTGATATATGCTATACCATTGAAGACAATCAAAGAGGCGACGACATACAACTACTCATTCGCGACATACGTTGCCACGAAGAGTAAGACCACTTATATCTACGTATAATTATCGCGGTGAGTGTTTTTCTATAAAATCATTCACCGCATTTTTGTATGTATCGCCAATGGGGATATACTCATTGCCAAAGACAATGCGATTGCGCTCGATAGTTTTGATTTTGCAACCCTGCACAATAAACGAGCGATGCACGCGCAAAAAGCGTTCTACCGGCAACATATCCTCAAGCGACTTGAGGCTCAACAACGACAAGATAGGATGTTGCTCATTCTCAACATATATCTTCACATAATCCTTCAACCCTTCGATATATAGTATATCGTTGAGTTGTATTTGGCGCAACTTATAGTCGCTCTTTACATATATAAAATCTTCGTGCTCGGCAACATCGTTGTTCGACATCATCGACACAAGACTCAGCGCCTTTTGCGATGCTCGAAGGAACTGACTATACGATATAGGTTTGAGCAGATAATCGACGGCATTAACCTTGTAGCTATCCACAGCATATTGGTCGTAGGCTGTTGTAAATATTATCAAAGTCTTGTTTTCTACCAAGCGAGAGAAGTCAAGACCATTGAGATTGGGCATCTGTATATCGCAGAATACAAGGTCGATATCGCCTTGCATAATGCGCTCTACAGCCTGCACCGCAGTCGTATAGGTAGAGTCAAGAATAAGATAAGGTGTCTTTTCTACATACGAAGCCAATAGGTCCACTGCCAAAGGCTCATCATCAATTACGCAACACTTCAGTTTCATCTCTATATCTTATTGTGAAGATTAATAATCAGTTCGACCATATATTGTTCCTTTGTTACATCAAACTTCAGTTCATGCCTACCGGGATACAATAGTTGCAACTGCTTGCGCAAATTTTCAAGACCAATACCCGAACTATTCTCTATATTTTCATTGACAAGTTTGTGGCGGCTATTAGTTACTTTGCACGAAATTGTATGATCATCTACTGCAAGAATATTAATATCAACAAAAGAGTCCTTCATAGGGTCAATACCATGTTTAAAGGCATTACCAACAAGCGTAATAAACAATAACGGCGCGATGTAGCAGTCATTGCACAACTCGGTAGAGATATGCACATCAATGCGTGTTTGCTTTGTTTGTCGCAAGCGCATCAAGCCTATATAATCTTGTATAAATGCCATCTCCTGCTCAACCTGCACATAACGACCCTTATTCTCATACAACATGTGCCGCAGCAAACCGCTCACTTGCAGCACCGCCTGCTGTGCCTTTTCGGTATCATACGCAATAAGCGCATATATATTATTAAGTGTATTGAAGATAAAATGAGGCGAAAGTTGCTGTTTAAGATTATTCAACTCGGTCTCAGTACGTTTTTTCTCTATCTCCCTATTAAGATTTTCGACACTACGCCAATGCAACACCATCTTTGCCATCACACTCAATCCCCAGAATGCCGTCATAGACAATAGGTCGTTAAGAATTTTGCCAAACATCGGTGGATGATAGCTCTCGGTAGATACTAAAACATCGGTAACATCCGGGCGGAAAAATTCATGGACAAACTGCAAAATAGTACAATCGACTGCCAAGAGCACGACATTTGCAAGAATATACAGCCATATCTTACGAACAAAAAGCAGCTTGTCAATCAGCAGAAAATAGTTGACATAATAGACAACCAAAAAAGAAACATAGAGCACGATATAATGTAGATAATCGTGCGATATCATAGTTAAATCGGAGTACGAAAGTATTATAGGCGATAAGAACAACAAAACCCATGACACTACATGGATAAGCACTTCATATAATTTATGTCTATTCATCCAACTCATATTGCAAAGATAGTGCAAGCCGAGCGGAGAACAAAATAAGTTTACTTATTTTTTATCCCGAGGCGAAGCCTATCTTGGACGAAGTCAAAGATAGAAATAGTGCAAGCCGAGCGGAGAACAAAATAAGTTTACTTATTTTTTATCCCGAGGCGAAGCCTATCTTGGACGAAGTCAAAGATAGAAATAGTGCAAGCCGAGCGGAGAACAAAATAAACTTGTTTATTTTTTATCCCGAGGCGTAGCCTATCTTGGGCGCAAACGATACAAGCGCAGCACATCATGGGCGCGGCATATTGGGGCAAAAACAAGCAATAGACTAATAAAAGCTAAATATCAATAATATATTAGAATATCCACCACACAAAAAAGGCAAGATAGAACAATTATTAATTTACCAAAAAGGCGTATGTTTGTAGCAGTTTATACCGAGGAAAAACAACCATTGGAAAACATAAAACTCTAAACATGAAAAGAACAATTTTATCAATACTCACAATGCTTTTGTGTGTACTCTACACCAATGCACAAGTGAGTATCAAGCAAGCGAGTGGATGGTTTGAAAGTGCCTACCTCACATGGGAACTTTACTCCGGCGCCGACATGTACAACGTATATGTCAAATCGGCATCGGCATCTACTTGGACACAATTAGACAAAGAACTAATACGCAATTATGGTTATTATGGTCGCGCCGACATGGTAGGTCTTGCTGCCGGCAACTATCAATTTAAGATTGAAGCCACAAACGGAGGTACAGTAATAGCAGGTAGTGAAGCTACATCGGACGTAGTAGAGGTTAAAGCCTACGACCGCGCCGGCTTTGCACAACTGGATGGTGTAGCTGTTGGTGCATACAAGAACGACGGTACACTCAAAGACAATGCCCGAGTATTGTATATCGACAACACCAATGTCGACAAGGTAACCCTTCCCATTCTCAACGGCAAGACAGAGACTACCCTTACCGGTCTTGGCGAAATCTTGAAAGGCTACGAAAAAGGTCTTGAAACCCGCCCCTTGGCAGTACGTTTTGTTGGCGACATCAACATGACAAGTTCGCAATTGTACGGCGATGCCGATGCGATGCAACTCAAAGGCAAAGCCAATAATATTGCCATGCAGGTAACATTTGAGGGTATCGGTAACGATGCCTATCTGAGCGACTGGGGTTTGGTACTTGTTAAATGTAATAATGTAGAGATACGCAACCTCGGCATCATGCTTTTCAACGACGACGGTATCTCGCTCAAAGAGTCGGTAAAAGTATGGGTACACCACTGCGACATATTCTATGGCAAAGCCGGTAGTGCCGCCGACCAAGACAAAGGCGATGGCTCGCTCGACGTTAAAGACGACTCGCAATATTGTACCTTTTCATACAATCACTTCTGGGATGCCGGCAAGATGGCTTTGTGCGGAATGAAATCGGAGAGTGGTCCCAACTACATGTCATACCACCACAACTGGTTTGACCACAGCGACTCACGCCACCCCCGCGTACGTCGCATGAGCGTACACGTATACAACAACTACTACGATGGTGTGTCGAAATATGGTGTAGGTGCAACAACCGGCTCAAGCATTTTTGTTGAGAGCAACTACTACCGCAACACCAACCGTCCTATGATGTCGTCGAAACAAGGTACAGATGCAACAGGCGATGGCACATTCTCGGGCGAGAATGGTGGTATCATCAAGTCGTATGGCAACTTGTTTATCGAGTGTGGCAGCAACTTCAGCTACATCACCGCCAACAGCGTTGAAGGCTCAGGTGCTACCGCAGTGAGTGCAACAAGCTTCGATGCATACCATGCAACATCGCGCGACGAGCAAGTCCCCTCTTCATACACCACCTTGAGCGGAGGCACATCATACGACAACTTCGACACCAATAGCTCACTGATGTATAGCTATACCGCCGATGCAGCCATCGACGTGCCTGCCAAGGTAAGAGCACAAGCCGGTCGTATGCAAGGTGGCGACTTCACATGGTTGGGCTTTGACAATGCTGCCGAGGACCACAACTATGAGATTATATCGGGTCTTATGAGCGCCGTTACAGGCTACAAAACCACTCTTGTAGAGATTGCAGCTTTCACCAAGACGACATCGGCTCCTGCCACCTATACCGTTACCTACTACGCCGACGTAGAGGGCACTCAAGTATTTGAGGTAATGAACAATCAAACAGCCGTCGTTTATCCCGAAGGCACGCCCGTCAAAGAGGGACAAACATTCACCGGCTGGTCGGCATTCCAAGGAACACGTTTGGCAAGCAACGTTGAGATTTATCCCACATTTACCGACGGCAAGATAAGCACCGGAGGCACTACAACAGGCGGCGAAAGTACAACCGTTGTAAACAAATGGGTATTTACCACATGGAGCAGCGAAACTCAAACAGCCGTTACAAACGATGCAGCTTGGGTGAAAAACAGCGACGGAACAAACCGCTACGACCGCACATTCGACACTGCTACCGACCTCGGGTTTGCCGAGACTGAAGGTATAACCTTCCAAGGCAAAGTACGCATAAGCTGGGACACTTCGAAGGGTCAATACTTGCAAGGCACATTCACCATGAATGTTCCCGTCGAGGCAGGACAAATCATTACCGTAAACTTTGCCAACACCGGCAACAGCAACGGGACACGCGACTTGTTGATTGACGGTAACGTTGTAGCCTCTTCGAGCAGCACTGCCGCAACCAGTGGCACATACACCGTACCCGAAGGAAAAGATTACGTAACCGTAGCCGGCTCGGCAGGTCTTAACTACTTTGGCATAACCGTTAGTGAAGCAAGTGGCAGCGAAGACAGCAAGAAAGCACCCACATTTACCTTCAGTGCAACAAGCGTAACAGCCGACCTCGCTTCAACCAACAACACTTACCCCACATTGAGCAATACATCGGATGGCACCGTATCATACGTAAGCACCAACCCATCGGTTGCCACAATCGACCAAAACGGTGTTGTAACCCCCGTAGCTATCGGTGTAACAACCATACGCGCCACCGTATCGGAAACCGACAACTACAAGTCGGCTTCAGCTCAATATCAACTCACCGTTACCGACTCTTCAATACCCACCTATACCGTAACATTCATGGTAGAAGATGAGGTTTACGAGGTAATGGAAAATCAAACCGTTGTAGTATATCCCGCCAACAACCCCACATTGTCGGGTTACACATTTGCAGGCTGGGATGTAGCAGCAGGAACAGTTCTTACAACCGACTTGACCGTAAATGCCAAATGGAATGCTATTCCTACTTACACCGTAACATTTATGGTTGATGATGAGGAATATGAAGTAATGGAAAACCAAACTGTGGTGGTTTATCCTGCAACAACACCCTCGAAAGATGGTTATATCTTTACAGGATGGGACGTAGCAGCAGGAACCGTTCTCAATAGCGACATCACAGTATATGGTATCTTTGAAATTGCCGTTGCCGAGACCGTAACACTCAAGGCAGGAGCCTTCCCCGAAGGTTACACGGTAGATGGCGCAACATCGGGCTCGGCTTACACATATAGCGATGCAACAAAGGCTTCCGAGACATTCACACTTGGTGAGGGCTACCACACCATAACATTGCCCTCCGGTATGAAAGCCTCTAAAGTCGTATTCTATGGTTGCTCACAAAATAATGCAGCAAAGCCGGGACTTACCTCTTTCAATGGCGAGAGCCAATCAGTTGAGTTTGTTGGTCGCAAATCGAGCGAATACACAACAGTAACATTCGACAATGTAAATATTACCGACGAAATAACATTCTCACTCGGCTACAATTCGGCTGTAAAGATTTACATCGACGTAGAGCCCTACGACACTGCTATCGAGGCTACCGAAATGGATTGCAACGGAATGAAATACGATGGTCGCAACATCACTGCCAACGGTGCTATCACCGTCTACAACTTGCAAGGTTACATCGTAAAGACCGGTAATAAAGTAGTGGATGTAACAGCCCTCGCACAAGGCATTTACATCGTACACAGTGGAAACAACGTTATGAAAATTGTTCGCCGATAAGCACTGACAATCTATTACAAAACCGAGGTACTCGCAAGTATCTCGGTTTTTTTATATAAAAAATGTTGCATGCAGTGTAGTTATCGCAAATATATTCTATTTTTGCATTTTAATAGAAATATTGGCTTCATGAAAGATTGCGAAAAACAACTTAAACTCGATGAGCGTTATATCCGTATGGCTCGCATTTGGGGCGAAAACTCCTACTGCAAGCGCCGTCAAGTAGGTGCGCTTATCGTAAAAGAGAAGATGATAATATCTGACGGATTTAACGGAACTCCGGCAGGTTTTGAGAATATATGCGAAGACGAAACCGGACGCACAAAGCCCTACGTACTACACGCCGAGGCTAACGCTATAACAAAGGTAGCCCGTAGCAACAACAGTAGCGAAGGTGCAACCCTCTACGTTACCTGCTCGCCTTGCATCGAGTGCGCCAAGCTGATAATACAAGCCGGTATAAAACGCGTAGTATTCTCGGAGCTATACCACAACACCGACGGTGTAGACTTGCTCGAACGCAATGGTATAGAGATTGTTTACATAAACGACAACGACAATAAATAACATAATGAAAGAACCCAAATTCAGTTACGCATGGCTCCCATTCTGGGCATCGGTAACGATGGTTATCGGCATGCTTGTAGGCAGTTGGAACAGCAATTCGTCGGAATACCAGCTATATGACACCTACGACTACGAGTATGCTCGTCGTAACAACCTGAATATGCTGTTGCACGTCATCGAGCAACAATATGTCGACTCGGTAGATAGCAAAAAACTTACCGACAATGCCATGACAAGCATTCTCAAAGAGCTTGACCCACACTCGGCATATATTCCCGCCGAAGACCTTGAGAGCGTAAACGAAGAACTCGAAGGCTCCTTCTCGGGTATCGGCATACAATTCAACTTGCTCAACGACACGATAAACGTTGTTGATGTAATATCGGGTGGTCCGTCGGAACGTAACGGCTTGCTTCCGGGCGACCGCATCATCACCGTCGACGATTCACTGTTTGTAGGCAAGACAATTACCAACGAAAAGGTAATGAAACACCTGCGCGGAGAGAAAGGCTCGGTAGTAAAATTGGGCATACAACGCCGCGGAGAGAGTGAATTGTTGCAGTTTGAAGTTGAACGTGGCGATATCCCGGTCAATAGTGTCGATGCAGCATTCATGATAGACAATAACATCGGTTATATATTTGTCAATAAATTTGGTCGCACCACATTCGACGAGTTTCTCGTTGCCCTTGCCCGCCTGCGCAACGAAGGTGCCGAAAGCTTTGTCATAGACCTACGTGGCAATGGCGGCGGATACATGGATGCCGCTATCAACATGGTAAACGAATTTATGCACCGAGACCAACTCATCGTATACACCGAGGGTCGTACATTCCCACGTGAGGAGGCTCGCTCCAATGGCATGGGCTCGTTCAAGGAGCAACCCATCATCGTCCTCACCGACGAGTGGTCGGCATCGGCAAGCGAAATCTTTGCCGGAGCTATTCAAGACAACGATCGTGGTCTCGTCGTAGGGCGTCGCACCTTTGGCAAAGGGTTGGTACAGAGTCAATATCCTCTATCCGACGGCTCGGCAATACGCCTCACAGTAGCACGCTACCACACACCATCGGGACGTTGCATACAGAAAGAGTATAAGTTGGGACAAGGCGAAGACTACCAAATGGATATACTCAATCGCTACAACCGGGGCGAGTTTTTCAACGCCGATAGCATACACCAACACACCGACTTGGTATACACCACAACAGGCGGTCGCACCGTATATGGTGGAGGTGGCATCATGCCCGACGTATTCATCCCGAGCGACACTACCCACGTAACACCCTACTACTCGGATGTTATAAACAAGAGTTTGTTATACAAATATGCATTTGAGTATGTAGATAACAATCGTGAGCGCCTATCAAATGCCGGCAACTACAAGGAGCTACTGCGTAAACTCGACGGCAACAAACTGCTGAACGACTTTATACAATATGCTGCCAAGAACGATGTTCCTGCCAACTATGCACAGATAGCTACATCGCGCACCGAGCTCATACGCTTGTTGCAAGCATACATAGCCCGCGATGTAATGGGCGACGAGGCTTTCTATCCCATCTTCCTACAAAACGACAAGGTGATAGAAGAGGCTTGTCGATTGATTAAAGAAGGAAAAGCATTCCCCGAATTACCTCAAGCTACCGAAGAAGAATAATACCCAAATGAATATCGACAAGAGTGCACTGCGCAAGCAGATGAAGATAAACAAGGCAGCTCTTACTCCCGAAGAGAAGACTGCCGAGAGTTGCGCTGTATGGCAACACATCGAGGCTCTACCCTGCTTTGCGGCCTCACACATATTGTTATATCACTCTCTCCCCGACGAGCTACCCACGCACGACGTGATAGACAAGTGGTACTCGATGGGAAAGACTATATACCTGCCTGTCGTTGTAGGCGACGACCTTGTGGTGCGCCAATACACCCCCGAAGCCATGCAGCAAGGCGAGTTCAACATTTGGGAGCCAACCGGCAAAGAAATCGACACCGACATCATAGAGCTCATCATTGTGCCCGGTGTTGCATTTGACCGCCAAGGCAACCGCTTGGGTCGAGGCAAGGGCTACTACGACCGCTTGCTGTCGCGCACTCATGCTACCTGCATTGGTGTGTGCTATAAATGCCAACTTGTAGAACAAATACCCGCCGAAGCCCACGACCGAACAATGCACTATGTAACCACTTCCGAAGGCTTTGCAAAGGCTCTCTAATACCAAAATAGAGCATAAGAAAAACTTAAAAGCAAAAAAGAAGAGAGTAAACTTGGTAAATTCAAAAAAAGTAGCTAATTTTGCACTCCGATAATTGAAAGAATAATAACACAAAAAATATCAGGCAATGAAAAGAACATTTCAACCCTCCAACAGAAAGAGAGTAAACAAGCATGGCTTCCGTTTGAGAATGTCAACTGCTAATGGTCGTCGCGTTCTCGCAAGCCGTCGCGCCAAAGGTCGCAAGGTACTCACCGTATCGGACGAGATGTACAAGAAATAATCCTGCCGATAGGCACGATTACGAGTCCGATATAACATTGGATTCTCCTACAATTTCGATACAAATAAAAAACCTGTCTAACTCACCGTTAGACAGGTTTTTTGTTATGCATGTAATTTCCTAAAAAGTTTTACGGCTTATTGGTCAAAATTTACAACCGACGAGTTCTTGCAGATATATCAATAAATTATAATACATAGAACGCGGGTGCGCCAATTTTCTTGGTGCACCCGCGCTCTGTTTATAAGTATATATCAAGTAATTATTACTTAACCTTTATACCACTCACTTTATTAATGATACGAGGCACATCGGTATTGTCCAACCATCCCTTGCCGTCGAAAGCTTCAGCGCCTGCGCCGATGGCAAATATAGGTACAGGGCAACCGGTGTGATGCGAGGTTGTCCAACCCATACCCAATTTGTTGGAGTAGAGTTTGAATATCTCGTTTGTCAACTCGTCAAAGTCGGCATACAAAGTTCTGATATTTTTACTGCGATTGTTGAGCAGACGTTGGAATATCATCATCAACTGTCCCTCTTCGCCGGCTGTAATGGCTATCTTATCACCCAATCCGGTCTTTTCGCTCATCAGGGCACGCACATCACTCCATGCCACCGATTTTCCCTTCTCTTTGAGCAAATGGCGCAACGCCGCGCCAAAATCGCCCTTCGACATTTGTGCATAATGCACATAGTTGAGCGAAGGAGTAGAATTGAGTTCTGTACCCAACGACAGTCCACCGGTTTCGTGGTCGGCAGTAACGACAATAAGTGTTTCGCGCGGATGTTGCTTGTAGAACTCGTATGCCACTTGTATCGCCGCATCAAACTCTTTTGTTTCCAACAATACACCCGAGGGATCATTACCATGTCCCATGTGGTCTATCGCGCCACCTTCTGCCATCATAAAAAATCCTTTGGGATATTTTTTGTAAAGAAAATCAATACCACAACTTACCATCTGAGGCAGTGTCATATCGCCATTCACGCCATCTACGGCATAGCCTATACGATTTTCGGTAGTCGTGTCGTTATCGAGCCACAGCACTTTGCTTGCACCCTCGGCAACAGCTGTTTCGTAGCCATTGCAACCACGTGCCACACAATATCCGGCAGCCTCGTATTCGGCAAAGACATTACCGGGTGTTTTAGCTCTCACTCCATAAGGATCGCGGAAATACGCTCCTGCCAAGAAATCGAAATTACTTGCAGCACCTTGTCGGGCTATTTCATAATAATCGCCTCGGTTGGGACGAGATGCATAAAAAGCCGACGGTGTTGCATCATCAATACACACACTACTCATTATAGCGACACCACGTCCGGCAGCCTTCATCTGCTTGGCTATCGAAGTAAGAGCCACCGTATCGGCATCCATACCTATCATACCGTTGCGTGTCTTGCAACCTGTTGCCAAAGCCGTTCCTGCAGCAGCCGAGTCGGTTATATCATCGCTTGCCGAGTAGGTTGTGATAAAACCCATAACAGGATACTCATAGAAATGTGTTACGGCATCGGGAGCTTCTTCGGGCAAGTTCTGGTAGTAGGTGCGCAATGTCTGCACCTGTCCTATACCCATACCATCACCGATAAAATAGAAGATATACTTGGGAGTCGCAGCAAACACCACCCCCACTACTACCAGCATCAATGCTGTAGCGACAAGACGATTGAGTTTCATTGTTATGTAAATTAATAGGGTTTTGTATTATCTGAATATATGCCGCGCAATGATGCGATGATACCACTTGCTATCGAAGTTGTTCACAGCATCTTCAATAGAGCCGATGATACGTTGCTCGGCTTCGTCGCACCATGCGTGGAAGTCGTCGTTGGGCGTATATGTCTGCATCAGTTGGCACAAAGCATCTATGTCGAAATGGTCCGATACAATACCTGCACCCACCTTCATGGCATCATGACCGTTACACTCCTGCTCGATGTGGGCAGGTACCATGATAGCCGGCTTTTGCAGATATATTGCCTCGCAAACGCTCTCAAATCCTGCCGTAGTAGCATATCCGCCACAGCCAGCCATCGACTCAAGGAACTTCACATCGTTGATGCGGTGCATCGTAAGGTTGGGCTCCAACTCGCACACCTCGGGCGCATCGGCTTTATCCCAGAAAAAGTGCATCTCTACCTCAGGATGCTTGGCATGCCATGCTTTCACCTCATCGGCAAAACCACTATTGAGCATATAGCCATGTATATAACTGCCCTTTTGAGGAACGGTATTGCGCACAATCTGACGTAGGATAGGCGGAACAACTACGATATCGCGCTCATCATCATCGTCCATCGGGTAGAACGATAGTGCCAACCGACGGCAAGAGCCTATGCTGGTCGCTATGGTAAAGAAGCGCAAGGGCTCCAACTCTACCTTTCTTTTCTGATTGGGAAATTCAAAGTCGCGGTGAAGGAATAAATATTGATGTCCTATACTGATAATGGGCAACTGCATAGGCGCCAAATAGTTAGACACGCCCAACATCACATCATAGAAATTGATAATGGCATCGGGGGCAATATCGGCGATTGTTGTACGCAAGAAGTGCATCGACTGTGTAAAGCCCGGCAGCTTGACAATATTCTGCACAAAGGTCTGGAAATAAGAGGGATGCTTACCATCTACTCCTTGCACAAAATTGGGACTATCAAACGCCTCAATCTTCACACCTTCCATGCGAGCATAGAAATAGTCGGGTACTACACGCATAGGGTTTTTGCCCACCAAACACGCCACGACCTCATGCCCATGGCGCTCGAGCATGCCTCGCATCTCTATGGCTTGCATGAAGTGTCCACGTCCTTCTCCTTGTACGACAAATAGAAATCTCATAACAGTGTACGTCTTAATAGCACGACATTATCATCGCAAATATACAACAAAGAATCAAAAAGGTGTATAAAAAAGTGGGTTTAGTATTGTGAAATAATTACAAAAGCACGTTGCGCTGCATGATATAGTCGTTCATATAGAAATCATTTCCTATCGCGTGGTCGCGGGTATCGACAATCTCAAAACCCATGTGGCGATAAAAGTCGACAGCCTTGTTGCGACGGTTGACAAAGAGTTCAATCTCTATCTTTCCATTACGCCCCATCATAGCCTCCTGACGGCGCACCCATTCAATACCCTGCTCTATCATGTAGCGACCTACGCCCTTGCCTTGCACTTCGCGACACGCATATATCTTCTGGAAGTTGTAACGACCGCTACCCAACGGCTCTATCGAGATGTAGGCACATGGCACTGCATCGAGCATAACAATAATAAAATGATGATGCTTATCGCGCATCTGCTCGGTAAGGCTGTCATGGCTATACATCATCTCAAACATATAGTCAATCTGTTCTGCCGACAATATATCGGCATAAGTAGCCTGCCACACCCCATCGGCAAGAGAGCGGATGAGAGGCACATCATTGAGTGTTGCATCACGAAAGGTCAACATAAAAACGTACATTAGAAAGTTATGTGCAACCCTACACGCACACCCCCTCTATCCACGCCGGAGGTATCGCGATAGGTAACACGAAATACATACTCGATACGCAGTACCGACAAGATATTATCCAATCCGACACCCACCTCCATGTAGGGCATACCATCCATGCGCTTGACATTCCAATCTTTATTAAAGAGGAACAGCCCACTCTGGTCGGGATAGAAGTTTTGGTCGCGAATAGTACCATAGATACCTCTGAAGGTAACAACCTCTCTCAATCGCCATTTATTGATATAGGGAATATGATTGAACAACAATCCATTGGCATAATAGGTCAAATCCCAAGAGGCATATTGGTCGAAAATAAATTCCATGGGCGACAACAGTGTGTATGACTCGGGTTGCACCGTATACGACATGTTGGCATAGGGAATTATCAACAACGGATATGGCACATCGTTCCACACTTTACCGGCTTTAAGGATAACATCGGCATAGCCCAACTTCGACATACGAAATCGTTTCGACACAGCAAGCTCGGTATGGTTGTAGGTATAGTCGCTCAACAAACCTTTGATAGCAAAAACGTGCCGTAGGGTTATCGTGGGAGCATCGCTCGATATTGCCCTGCGCTCGCCATAAGAGGTGAAGAATTTCTCGGCAGGCGAATAACTCAAGCACACCTCGCCCATCGTCTGCGAGAAATAGGGCATCGAGTATATCGAGCCATCATGTTGTTTCACATCGAATGGCAAGTGCGCTGTGCTCTCTTGTCGCTCATTGCGCAACCCCACCTCGAGGGCAATTCCTCCGGCAAACTCATACTTGAAGTCGACACCACACGTGCGCATATAAGTTGCATTGTAATCGGGTGCGCGCCGCAAAGAGAGTACAAAGTTATCGGCTTGTGTATGCAGATATCTTTGCGACAAGTAATTGAGGTCGTACCGGTAATAAGCCTTGACCGAGCGTATAGGATACTCAACTGCCGAATGGCGCTTGTCATTGAAAGAGTACTCGAGTGCAGCTCCATACTTCCACTTATTATCGTCGAAACCGTAGCCTACATATCCCGAAGCAAACAGTCGCGGATGCAGGCGCGCCGTAGTTGTACCCGCCACCTTCAGGCGCAAGCCCTCAATGCTATTACCGCTGATAAAAGTATTGACAGGACCAAAGTCAAATCGGCTTTCATCTTCTATTGTATGTGTGGCAATATAGCCCGAGGTAAGTGTTCGCAATATCTTGGCAGTCCACTTCACCGCCGGTATCTCAAGCAGTTGCCGGCTTATCATGCCTATGGCATCTTCCTGCATACGCAACGGAACGACCCGATGGGTGTTCCAGAAGTCGTTGTCGCGCTCCATTGCTCCGGGCAGCACCACTTCGCGCTGCTTGCCTTCAAATATACCCTCCACCGCAGGCTCGTCATAGGAGAAGTCGGTATAGTACACTGTGCGGCGGGCGTAAAGGCCGGGCACATTGGGCGCCATACTGAACTCGGCAACAATATCATCATACACCTTGACACTATTTCCCAACGAGTCGCGCTTATAATCCTGCTGCAAAATCATGCGGTTTACATAGTTCATGTTGATATCTTGCGGGATGGTATATCGTGCTCGTTTGACAAAATAGCTCGAGTCTTCATATACGACATAAAGGTGCCCGGCAAAGCCAAACGATTGTGAATTGTAAGATGCAAAACCGAGGTCAATGCACATCTCGCCATCTACCTGCAAGGTATCGAGCAAATAGTATTTATAGAACGACACCGCATATTTCGACAACGGGCTGACAAACTGTTGGTCAAAGAGTTTTATATCGTTACTGAACAAATCTACCTCCTGCAACATCTCGTTGGTATATGCCTGCATATTGTCTTGGTTGATAAATCCGTCAAGCCCCGAGCGCCTCACTCCGGTAACAACCTCACGCACTGCCTCGGGATTGCGACGTGAGAAGTAATCTATCGAGCGTTCTTTGATAGCGAGGTTGAGTATAGGTTTATGCGTAACATCGGAGGTATCGGCATATGCCGTAAGGAAAGGCACACTCTTAAATACAGGATTGGCTCGCATGCGAGCATCGAAATTATCGAAGGCAAAGGTTACCTTTTCATACTTGCGCTGCGAGAAGAAGATATTCTCGTCAGAGTCTTTCTCATGGCATTGCGCTATAAGCTTACGCGCCAAGTCGACGGCGGGGTTATTCTTTTTGTTATACTTCTCCTTGCGAGGGCGCACCAGCACCTCGTCGAGCGGAATAGAAGTTGGAGGCAAGAGTATCTTCACACGATTGTTGCGCCCCAATCGCACCTCTTTATCAACCACCTTATAGCCCAATAGCGAAAAACGCACATGGGTGGAGTCGCTCTGGGTTGTAATGGTAAAACGTCCGTCAACATCGGTCGAAGCGCCAATATTTGTGCCGGTCAACAATACCGACACATGAGACAACGGCTCATGTGTCAACGAGTCGAGTACCACGCCACGTATAGTAGTTGTTTGCTGCGCCCAAGCAATAGGCACTGCCAACAACAAGAGCAACAACCATGCCACTCGGCGATATGTACAAGATAGAGATGCCATGCTATATATCGAAATGCAAAGTTAAGCAATTAACCTTTTTCAACCTACCACAATGAGCAGATTTTACATTTTATCACATGGCAGTTGTAGTTTTCGACAATAATTATTACATTTGAAGTCAGATATATCAAACACTTAAGTATATGAAAAAAATTCTACTATCATCAATTATCACACTGATTGCGTGCGTGTGTATGGCACAAGGCACCTATTATCATCCCTACTTATACTTCGACAAGATGTCGCCCGACGGTCGTTGGTTGGCAACACAGGCAATGGGCTCGGTATACCTATACAGCCGCGCCGACTCGACATACGACGAGTATAATGCCTCGGCAGATGCTGTTACCGAGTACTATGCTATCGGAGTTGGCAACTGCTGGAGCAACACCGGAATATTGGTTGGAGGTGTCAGCGACAGAGAGTGCGCCTATTGGAAAGACTATGAATGGTACGAGCTGCCGGTTCTTGCCGAAAATCAAGGTCTTAACATGGCAAATGGTATTACCCCCGATGGCAGCCGAATTGTAGGAAATGTAGGTATTTCGGCAATGAATATGTATAGCAATCAAATGGTAAAACCTGTATATTGGGAGCGCAATGCCGATGGCGATTACGACGTTTACAAAGAGCTGCCATATCCTACTACCGACTTCTGCGGTCGCGTACCGCAATATGTTACAGCAGCCGTCATCAGCGACGATGGTAAAATCATTATAGGTCATGTTGTCGATTGGTCGGGATGGTATATCTACCCCATCGTATACACCCAAGCCGACAATGGCGAATGGAGCTACCGCACATATTGCGAGGGCATACTCTACCCCAAAGGTGCCAAGTTTGGCGAATGGCCCGGCGAGGAGCCTCAAAAGCCCAATGGCGAGATATACATGAACGACGAAGAGTTGACAGCCTACCGCGCAGCCATGGCTGTGTATCTCGAAGCATACGACAGATATATGAGGGAAGAGATTACATGGGAAGAACTACCCGAAGAGCCCAACCCTGCCAACTATATAGTTGAGCGCATAGACGAGTATAATGCCGCCATGCGCGATTACGAGAAAACGTTGGCTGAATACTACACTAAAGTACAGCAGTTCGATGCAACTATGCTTGAAACTATGTACGGATATAGTTTCTTATTTAACAATGTATATATTTCGGGCAATGGTCGTTACTGCAGCGGAACATTGAAATATACCGACTATAGCGACCCATATAATCCCACAACCATAAACAATCCTGTGAGAATTGACTTGCAAGCCTCGACCGATGATTTGTTGAAGATAGAGTACCAACCCAACATGTTGGCATCTTCGGTAATGAACGACGGTTCTATGATTGTGCAAAGCCCTGTAATGGCATACGGTCGCAACTCGTTTGTGGTATCGTCCGATGGTAAAGACGTAACCACCTTTATCGACTACATAAGTACAAGAAACAAGTATGTGGGTAATTGGGTAAAATCAATGACTACATTCGACGTATTGTATGCCGACAGCTACGACGAATATGGCAACCCCAATATCGAGGTCGTTGAAGATAGCATCGTAGCCGGCTCGGTACATTGCAACAGCGAAGGCTCGATATTCACATCGTTTATGTACGACGAGTGGAGCGACGGCGATGTTATCCGCCAATTTACATATCAGATAGACTTTACCGAAGATGCTGCCGTCGATGGTGTAACTACCGACAAGAACAACATGGCTGTATATGTAACCGACAACACGCTGCACTTGCAAGGTTGCATCGACAACGTTGCCATATACAACTTGCGCGGTGTTGTGGTAGCTTGCATCGACAAGCCTCAAAGCGCAGTTGCTCTCAATGTACCTCAAGGCGTATATATTGTGAAGTTGACCAACAACCAAGAAGTATACACCACAAAGGTAATCGTGAAGTAACAGCCCCGAGCTATGATATACAAAAGAGGTTGTGCCCACCGGCACAACCTCTTTCTTTTAATTATTGATACAATAATTATTTTTTAGCTTTAGCTTTAGCAGCAGCGATAGCAGCATCGAGTTTCTCTTGAGCTGTTTGAGCTTCTTCTTGAGCCTCTACTTTTTTCTCTTTAGCAGCAGCTACAGCAGCAGCAACTTTCTCTTGAGCTGTTTCGGGCTCTTTAACGGGCTCTTCTTTAACAACGGGAGCGGGTTTTACTGCGGGAGTAGCGGGCTCCTCAACAACAACCTCTTCTTCAACAACTGTTTCAACAACTACACTGTCAGTAGCTTCTACTTCTTCTGTTTCAGCAGTTTTAGTACCGCAAGAGCACAATGCTACCAATACGGCACCCATCAAAAGCATTTTCTTCATGATTTTTGAGTTTTTAATTTGGTTAATATTTAGGGTTTATAATCTGTCTATTTTTTCTTACGCAACACCAATACTGTACGCGAGGGGATATACAACTTCAGCCACTCTTTGCGAGCCTTCTTGTATAGAGGGTCGTGCAGCGTAAGATGCTCGACACTCTCGTCTACATGGTTGAAACCACCAAACTCTGGACGATCGCTGTTCAACACTATTTCGTAGCTTCCGGGGGGTACTAACAACCCGTATCCGGTGTACGAATTGGAGGGATGGAAGTTAAACACAAACAGCAAGTCCTTACGACTGAATGCCAATATCTGGTCTTGATCGTTATCCCATACCTTTACTATAGGTGTCGACTCGAAACGTCGTACCGAGCGTACGGTTTCTATCATGGCGCGGTCGAAGTTGTTGAGATATTGATACTTCAAGTCCTTACGGTCTACCAAGTCCCACTGACGACGTGCATACTTGTGCGACCAACCATTGCCTTCGCGAGGGAAGTCTATCCACTCGGGGTGTCCAAACTCGTTACCCATAAAGTTGAGATAACCGCCATTGATAGTAGCAAGTGTTACCAAGCGTATCATCTTATGCAACGAGATACCACGATTGACCATATAGTTGTTGTCGTCGACCATCATGTGCCAATACATGTCCTTGTCTATCAGACGGAATATAATGGTCTTATCGCCCACAAGAGCTTGGTCGTGGCTCTCGGCATACGATATGGTTTTTTCGTCGGCGCGACGGTTGGTCAACTCCCACATAATGGAAGATGGATGCCAATCTTCGTCTTTCTTCTCTTTGATAGTCTTTATCCAATAGTCGGGTATACCCATCGCCATGCGATAGTCAAATCCCATACCTCCGGCTTCAAACTTCATTGCCAAGCCCGGCATTCCACTCATCTCCTCGGCAATGGTGATGGCACGCGGATTTACTTCATGTATGAGCATATTGGCAAGGGTGAGGTATACTATTGCATCGTCGTCTTGGCTACCGTCGTAATAGTCGCCATACGAGCCAAACGATTGTCCCAATCCATGGCTATAATACAACATAGATGTTACTCCGTCGAAACGGAAACCATCGAAGCGGAACTCTTCGAGCCAATACTTGCAGTTAGACAGCAAGAAATGCAACACTTCGTGCTTGCCATAGTCAAAGCAGAGTGAATCCCATGCCGAGTGCTCACGACGGTCGCCTCCATGGAAATATTGCGTGTATGAGCCGTCGAAACGACCCAAACCTTCCATCTCATTCTTCACTGCATGAGAGTGTACGATGTCCATAATGACTGCTATACCCATGCGGTGTGCCTCGTCGATGAGTTGCTTCAACTCGTCGGGCGTACCGAAACGCGACGACGGGGCAAAGAAGTTGGATACATGATATCCAAACGAGCCATAATAGGGATGCTCCTGTATTGCCATAATCTGTATGGCATTGTAACCGGCAGCAGCTACGCGCGGCAGGATATTCTCACGAAACTCGTTGTACGTACCCACTTTCTCTTCGTTCTGCGCCATACCTATATGACACTCATAGATAAGCAGGGGCGACTTGGAGGGGGTAAATACGCGTTTGCGGAATTTATAGGGTTTCTCGGGAGCCCATACTTGAGCCGAGAAAATATAGGTCTTTGGGTCTTGCACGACTCTTTTTGCCCATGCAGGGATGCGCTCGCCTTGCCCACCATTCCAGTGGATAGAGAGTTTATAGAGGTCGAGGTGGTGTAACAAATCGGACGATAGTTTTATCTCCCACACACCATTGTGCAACGGCTCTAATTTATATTCGGGACGTTCTTGCCAATCGGAGAAATCGCCAATCATATAAATAGCAGTAGCGTTGGGCGCCCACTCGCGAAATACCCAACGTCCATTGGGCTGGCGGTGCAATCCGAAGTATAGATGTCCCGATGCAAAATCAGACAAATGCATCTTACCACAACGGGTAAGTGCATCATATACATCTTCTACTCGCTTATGACGACCTTCTATTGCCTTGGCATAAGGCGCCAACCAAGGGTCATTTTCGATTATTGGCAATGATTTCATTTCTACAAATCTTTATTGTAAGGAAAAAATCCCTCATATAATGCAAAAGTATATATAATTTTTAATTTTTCTATACTTTTCACATACTTTTTTGCGCATAGGTCATTGACAGCTATACATTTTCTATCCCAACACATCTTCGTTGCGATGGCTCAAGAACTCTTCTTGTGTCATCTTTATATTGTTCATCGAGTCGGATGCCATGATGGGTTGCGAGGTTGTATTGCTACCGATAGAGTACTCCGAGTCGCTACTGCTGCGATTGAATGCCGAGTCGAGAATACGGTCTTTCTCGTCCCAATTTTCAAATCGAGCCAACTCGCCTCTGAAGCGCAACTTCACCGTATCGGTAGCACCATTACGGTGCTTGGCAATGATTATCTCTGCCAATCCGCGTATGTCGTTGTTTGCTCCATCCTCGCTGGTCTTCAAGTAATACTCGGGACGGTGTATGAAGCATACCATATCGGCATCTTGCTCGATGGCTCCCGACTCACGAAGGTCTGATAGTTGCGGGCGCTTGCCGGTCGCATCGTTACCTGTTCCGCGGCTCTCAACACTACGGTTCAACTGCGACAACGCTATGATAGGTATATTCAACTCCTTGGCAAGTTGCTTGAGCGAACGCGATATGGTACTCACCTCTTGCTCACGGCTACCATACTCCATACCGCTGGCATTCATAAGCTGCAAGTAGTCGATGATGATTATCTTCACACCATGCTCACGCACCAATCGGCGGGCTTTGGTACGCAACTCAAATACCGACAAGCTGGGAGTATCGTCGATATAGAGGGGTGCTTCGTAGAGGATATTGACTTTGGTGAGAAGTTGGTCCCATTGCCAGCTTTCGAGGTTACCGCGTTTGATGTTGTCGGCGGGTATCTCACAGGTATTGACAATAAGACGATTGACCAACTGCAAGTTGGACATCTCAAGCGAGAAAACTGCCACCGGCGAGTTGTAGTTGACTGCCATATTCTTTGCCATAGACAACACAAACGCGGTCTTACCCATAGCCGGACGTGCTGCGATGATAATAAGGTCGGAGTTTTGCCATCCCGATGTCAACTTATCAAGATCGTGAAATCCGGTTGCCAAGCCACTCATATTGTTGTCGCGCTTCTTTGCCTCTTCTATCTGCTTGATAGCCTGCTCGATTACAGGGCGTATCTGCACAACATCTTTCTTGAGGTTGTTTTGCGATATTCTGAACAATTTCTCCTCGGCAAGTTGCATCAAGTCGTCGACATCTTGCGTATCGTCAAATGCCTTGGCTTGCACTTCGCTCGAGAAGGAGATAAGCTCGCGAGCCAGATACTTCTGCGATACAATGCGGGCATGGTACTCGACGTGCGATGCCGAAACCACACGACCGGTCAACTCGCTGATACGCAACGCGCCACCCACCTCGTCGAGCGTACCGTTGGTGCGCAATTGGTCGGTAACGGTGAGCATATCTATCGGGCGTTGATAGGCAGCCAAATCGACTATTGCCTGATATATCTTTTGGTTGGATGGCTCATAAAAACACTCGGGCTTGAGCATATCACACACACGTGTGTAAGCATCTTTTTCGAGCATCAATGCACCCAACACAGCCTCTTCTATTTCGGTATCTTGTGGGGGTAGTTTTCCCAATTCCGACATATCGGGCATATAATTGGTTTCTTTCTTGTAGTTCTTCGAACTATATCGCTTCATCGGAGACATAGGCAGTTCTTTTTTCGTTCTATTTGCATGACAAAAATAGACAAAATGGCGTATTGCGACAAATAGTTTATAGCTTTTTTATCAACTCTCTTTCAACCAACAATGTGAATATGCCGAGCAACCTCACGATTTGACTACTTTTGCTGTTGCAAGTATCAACGAATAGATGTACTTTTGTATGAAATTAATGCATAAAGAAATGGTTACTTTCCCTAATGCCAAAATCAATATCGGACTATACATCACGCGCCGCCGCGAAGATGGATATCACAATTTAGAAACGTTGTTCTACCCCATCGACTTGTGCGATGTTTTGGAAATAGTGCCTTCGAGCAACAACAAAACAACGCTGACAATCAGCGGTATAGCAGTTGATGGCGATATAGAGAAAAATCTTATCATGCGAGCTTACAGATTATTGCAATCGCAATACGACCTGCCTGCCGTAGATATCAACTTGCACAAGGCTATTCCCTTTGGCGCAGGCTTGGGCGGTGGCTCGGCCGATGCAGCATACACACTGCGCATGCTGCGCGATATGTTTTCTCTACCGCTCACCGACGACGATTTAGCTCGCATGGCTTCGAAATTGGGCGCCGATTGTCCTTTCTTCATATACAACAAGCCGCTCATAGCTACCGGCATTGGCGACTGCTTCAGCGCAATAGACTTCTCGCTCAAAGGCAAGCATATATTGTTGGTAAAACCGCCCATCGGTGTATCTACTGCCGAGGCTTATGCACACGTTGTGCCACAACAACCCGATGTACCTCTATGCCAAAAACTTGCGACACCCATCAATGCATGGCAAGGTGAAATTGTAAATGACTTTGAGAAAAGCATATTCCCCACACATCCTCGCATAGCAGCCATCAAACAACGCATGTACGATATGGGAGCTACGTATGCCTCCATGTCAGGCTCGGGCTCTTCGGTATTTGGCATTTTCGACGAACTATGCGACCCGACAGGACTCTTCCCCGACTGCTTTGTTTGGCTAGGAACATGCAACGTATAGGCTGACTTTATGACAGCACCTTACGGCACAATGAAACATTGGCAATGTTTTTGTTATTAATAATGTAGATGTCTGCAATATCGCGCAGACCCATATTTAGTGTATAAAATCGAAATAAAGATATGAGCAAAAAAAACAAGCACGAAGCTACTCAAAACATTGAGAATAAAGAGGTTGAAAAAGACAGCAACATCGACAACAATATAGAAGTAGAAGGCAACGAGCCTCAGGAACAAGAAAACCTGCCCGAAGAGGAGTTGGACGAGACTGCCAAACTGACAGCCGAAATTGACGACTTAAAAGCGCAAATCGAAAAACAAAAAGACGATTACTTGCGCCTCATGGCAGAGTTTGACAACTACCGTCGCCGTACACTTCGCGAAAAAGCCGACTTGGTGAAAACCGGTGGCGAGGCCTGTATGAAAGCCATACTACCCGTTATCGACGACATCGAGCGTGCCATGCAAGCTGTCGACAGCAGCAACGATGTAGAAGCACTCAAAGAGGGCGTAAGCCTCATTTACAACAAGTTCCACACCTATTTAGAGCAAAACGGTGTAAAAGAAATGGAAACTGTTGGAGTCGATTTTGATGCCGACAAGCACGAGGCGATAGCACAAATTCCGGCTGCGGCACCCGAACAAAAGGGCAAAATAATAGATTGTACACAAAAGGGCTATACACTCAACGATGTGGTAATTCGTTTCCCCAAAGTCGTTGTTGCCCAATAATATAACACATCATGGCAGAGAAAAGAGATTATTATGAAGTGCTGGGAGTTGCCAAGACAGCAACTGCCGACGAAATAAAAAAAGCTTATCGCAAGAAAGCTATACAATATCACCCCGATAAGTGGGCTACTGCCTCGGAACAAGATAAAAAAGATGCCGAGGAGAAGTTTAAAGAGGCTGCCGAGGCATACGATGTGTTGAGCGATGCCAACAAGCGCTCGCGCTACGACCAATTCGGACACCAAGGTTTAGGCGGTCCCGGTGGTGGCGGATATAGCTACGGTGGCTCGATGGACGATATCCTTTCGCACCTTAACGACCTGTTTGGTGGCGGTTTTGGTCGAGGTGGGTTCGACTTCAGCGACTTCTTCGGTGGTGGCGGCAGCGGTTTTGGCGGCGGTCGTCAACAACGAGTGGGTGGAAACCTACGCATGAATGTAAAACTTACACTCAACGACATTGCCAAAGGTTGCGATAAAAAGTTGAAATACACTCGCTACGTTGCTTGCCAACACTGCAACGGAACAGGTGCCAAAGACGGCAACTCATTCACTACCTGCAACACTTGTAAGGGGCAAGGTCGTGTAAGACAAGTAAAACAAGGCTTCTTCGGAGCTCAAGAATATATAAGCATTTGTCCCGACTGCGAGGGAGAAGGTAAGAAAATAGCAACCAAATGCCCCCATTGCAATGGCGAGGGCATCGTGCGCAAAGAAGAGATTACAACCGTACACGTACCTGCAGGCGTAGTAGGTGGTATGCAAATGCCCATAGAGGGCAAGGGTAATGCACCACGTCGCGGTGGTGAATATGGCGATTTGTACCTTTTCTTCTCAGAGGAGAAACACCCCGACTTTGAGCGTCGTGGCAACGATATAGTATACAACTTGTTGCTCGATTACCCCACAGCAGCATTGGGCGGAACAGTAGAAATTCCTACGCTCGACGGCACTGCCAAAATAAAGATTGAGCCGGGCACACAACCGGGCAAACGTTACGGATTGCGTGGCAAAGGTCTGCCTATGTACAACCGCCATGGATTGGGCTCGTTGGTAGTAAATGTTTCGGTGTACGTACCCGAAAAGCTCTCACGAGAAGAGAAACAACAAATAGAGAACATGCGCAATATGAACGATATAAAACCCACTCCCGAAGCCAAACAACGCGTGTGGGAACAATCGAAAAACATTTTTGAAGCATAATAAAAACAGACAAGGCTGTGTCAAATGATTTTCATCCCGACACAGCCTTTTTTCTATTTACACACAAGCAATGCAAATACATTTTGCGCCATTACAAGGCTTCACAACAGCAACCTATCGCAAGCTGCATCACACAATATGGGGTGGTGTCGAGAAATATTACACGCCATTCGTGCGGTTGGAAAAGGGAGATTTCAGGCGCAAAGACTTGAACGACATTGCTCCCGAAAACAACATCGGCACACCCGTTATCCCACAAATGCTACCCGGCAATGCCGATGAACTACGCCGCATGACACACCTCTTTTTATCGCAAGGATACACACAAGCCGACATCAATATGGGCTGCCCATTCCCTCCAATAGCCCTTCATGGGCGAGGCTCGGGACTACTACCTCACTGCGATAAAATATGCGAAATATTGCGAGCTACCGAAGAGTTCACCGAAATGAAATTCTCGGTAAAAATGCGACTCGGATGGCAATCGCCCGACGATTGGCACAACATCATAGACCTACTCAACAACACACCACTGCAACACATCACCATGCACCCACGCACTGGCAAGATGCTATATAAAGGTAGTGTCATCACCGAGCAGTTCGACGAGTTTTACAAGCGATGCAAGCATCCTGTCATATACAACGGCGATATACAAACAATCGACGACATACAAAATATACAAACAAAATATCCCAAATTATCGGGTATTATGCTGGGACGAGGGCTGCTGGCACGTCCATATCTTTCGGCACTCATTACCAACAAAATAGAGCTCGACACGACATCAATCATAAACCGCACACAAGAGTTTCACAACGCAATATACGACGAGCTTGCAAGCACATCGCAAGGCGACACACAGCTACTCAGCCGCGCACATTCGATTTGGGAATATTTTCTACCGCACGTACCTCGCAAAGAGCGCAAAGCTATCATCAAGTCGTCATCGCCTGCACAGTACTTTCATGCCGTAGACAAGATGTTCGATGCATGGAAAGACGAATGTTGCAACACAGATATGCTGTAAAATACAGCATTTAACATCGCATTTCGATATATAAACACAATTCGTTTTGAAATAACACAGTTATTCCATAGATTTGCAACAAACCCAAATTCAACTACCATGTACGATAAAGAAAAAGTCGTAACAATACGACAATATGCATCAGACATAGAGGCATCAATGATGCGCGATCGCCTCGAAAATGCAGGCATCCCCTGCATGCTCACAAACGAAACATTCTCAAGCATCTATCCCATATCACACACCACATTAGGCGCAATAAGGCTACTCGTATTCGAGCGCGACGTCCAAGCCGCAATCAAAGTAATAGACAATACAAACACAGAGGAATAAACACTCACATCTTGTAGCGTTTTTAGGCGTTGTAGCACTTTTGGGGCTTTATAGGCATTGTTGCCTTTGGGAGCATTGTCGCCAATTGGGGGCTTTGCTACCATTTGGGGCTCTGCCTCCCTCGAGGCTTTGTAGCCTTTGCTGCCCTTTTAGCCCTTGCCGCCCTTTGGGGCTTTTCGGTATAACTTCTTTAAACTATAATCTATAAACCATGTAGGCTTGGTAGCCAAGGTCGACCACTTTAAACTATAATCTATAATCTCTAAACCCTAAACTCTAAACTCTAATCTCTAATCTCTAAACTCTAATCTCTAATCTCTCAACTCTCTACTTTACAAAAAAACAGAACCTCGGCAACTTTTGTTGTCGAGGTTCTTCTTTAAGTGGCGGCTGCCTACTCTCCCACTTGCGCAGTACCATTGGCGTGACCGGGCTTAACTTCTCTGTTCGGGATGGGTAGAGGTGGATCCCCGGTGCTATAACCACCTTAATGTGTTTACTGT
>JAFUOV010000001.1 GCA_017481745.1 Bacteroidaceae bacterium | reverse complement strand
TTTTTTGAACATTTTTTCCACTTATGCTCACTCATGCTCATATTTTCCACCCGACTGCATTGCCAAAGACCGAATACAGCTCCGAAGAAATATAAATCTTTTGCGCGACTATATATAAGAATGTGGGGCGGAATAAAAAAATACGCAACCCATCGTCGGATGACAGGTTGCGTAATAATGATTTTCTATGTAACAGATTTCCCTTATATATAATATGTGATCAGAATGGGAGATCGTCGTTATTGTCGGCAGCCGCGGGGAAGGGAGGCATATCTACTGCCATCGGGGGTATGTCGGCGACGGGAGGAACGGTAGCATCGGCTACATTCTTCTCGAGTTTCCAACCACGAATGCTTGTAAACCAACGTCCGTTGTATTCGCGACTTTCTATATCGAAACTGAGTGTTACATCATCACCTATTTCGGCGCGGTATTGGTCGGCTTTATCACCAAAGAGGTCGAAACAAACTTTTTTGGGATATTGCTCGGTTGTCTCCAACACATATTCTTGTTTTTTCCACGGATTTCCCGCTTTCGACGTTCCTTCTTGCAAAGGGAGCACGTGAATAATTCTTCCTTTTATTTCCATATATTTTTGTATAATTAGCGTGTGCAAAAGTAATAATTAATCGTGAAAGTAGCAATGAAGAAAAAAGAAAAAACGAGGTGCAAAATCGGGTGGCTACACCCTATTGTTTGAACCTCGCTGCTCTGTTGCTACAGAGCTACACAATCACCTAAATATAACCAATCATCAGTTGCGCTTCGTAATTATAACCACGAGGCAGGACAAATGGTTCGCCAATAACATTATTTAGCGATTGTGCGCAAGGCGATAAAAAAGCACGCTCCGCATTTCAACGTGCAGGAACGTGCCAAATAAGTCTTGCAACCTTCTATAGCTTATTCTTTATTTCCCTCTTCGAGAATTTTGACAGCCATATCATAGATTGTTGTATCATCAAGGACTACGATACCACCATCGGGACCCGGCTCAATGTGAATACCACTATTTTTACCAAAGGCATAGTTGGTACCACCAAAATAGTTACGAACTGTTTGTACGGTTACGTTCAACTCGTCGGCGATGCGATGGATCGAGCCCTCGGGTAAGCTTGCTTTGATACGACGGAGCTCATTGAAAGAAATTGTCTTGGTCATAGTATGTACTGTTTTTAGTTGTGATTTTTAATCATGGTTATTAATTTCGCAATAAATTTACTACTTGTTTGCGATAAAAACAAATTTTACAATGCCTTTTTTGAAAAAAACAATAAATTTTTCACAACTGCTATAACGCCACAACAGCTATCACGACAAACAGTAGCAGTATGCTCCATGCGTAACCACAAGCATAATCTTCTCGACTATAAGGATTTCCACTGCAAACGAACTTGTTTTTTGCCACAAAAACACTCCTCGTCCATTTATAAAGGCGATAGATGGCATATCCAACTGCAATACCCAACAGAGCACCACATATAATATCGCCGGGGAAATGAACTCCTAAATATATACGCGAATAACTCACCAATATTGCCCACAGCAATATTACTACCGAGAAGTATTTATTTCGGAAAATATTGAGCAACAGAACCGCTGCTGCAAATGTATTGGCTGCATGACTCGACACAAAACCATATCTGCCACCATGATAATCGTTTACCAGAATAACCGACAGAGACGGGTCGTGCGAGGGGCGCAATCGCTGAAAGAGGGGCTTGAAAAACGATGATGCCACTTGGTCGGCTATCAACACAGCCAATGCCAACGCAACAATAACGAGCATTGCCTCTATCACACCTTGTTTCTTATGCTTGAAAATAACAAGACCCATCATTACTAACAACGGTAGCGCAACAAAGACATTGAACCAACGAGCCGTAATCATCCAATTGAAATTGTCGAGCCACAGAGTATGCGTACCGTTACACAGAAGCAAGGCACTCTTATCGAGGTCTATAAGAAAATCGAGCATAATAGAAACAATGTGATGAATGTATAAATAAGGTCGCAGTCGCTATATAACCTCAATACTACGTATAGGCAACCACCCCTGATTGCCATCGGATATACGCACCTCTACCCAATCGCCCACCGTCTCTAACAAGGTAACTTTTGTGCCTTCGTGAAGTACAAACAGCTCGGTACCACTCTCGGCAGGCGAACTTTTTACCGACACTTCATGTGCATAGACAATAGCTTCGTTGTGCATGGTACTACGATTGTTCTGCGCGATAGCACAAGCATTGGCAATAACCGATATAACAAACATGGGCAACGCAACAAAGAAACCCGCCTTTTTCAGCGACATACGGTCGATACCGGCAAAGATATATACAGCCAATCCCACCATAAACAATAGGAACGACACAATACCTATCACCGCCCAAGTATTAGAGCTGAACCAATCGCGCACAGCCTCTGCCCATACATTAATAAAGAATGTACCTGTAACCTCTATCTTGTCGGTTATCTTGGTATTTGCCAAGGAGAGATTATAGCGAATATCGGGATTACCGGGCGAAAGCAATAATGCGCGCTCATAATTGAGTATAGCCGGAGCATATTCGCCCATCTTGTAATAGGCATTACCACGATTGTAGTACAACTGCGCCGACACACCCTCTGCCACTTCTATACTATCGTACATAGCAACAGCATCGGCATATCGTTGCGCATTATAAGCTGCTCCGGCACGCTCGAAGGGTGTTTGCGCCGACACAACAGCAGTTGCGCAAAGAATAAAAAGGAGTGATAATATCTTAGTTTTCATAATATATCGGGTAGTTATTTTTTCTTGGTTTTAATGCGGGTTTCCATCTCTCCTATCGCATCGAGCGTTTCTTGATAGAGTTGCTCCATAGCATCACCCGATTGCGAGGGCGCATATCGGGCAAACTCGCAACGGTCGAGCACAGCAGTAAAACGTGCTACCAACTCATTGTCAACACCATGGCTCAATAACTCACTTTGCACATTATCGCGCGACAACTCAGAAACAGACATTGTAAACTTATCGCACAGATAACCCCACACTGCACGCAACACCTCCTCGTAGAAGTGTGCCTCATCGTGAGCTTTGAGGAATATTCCGGCTTGTTTCAGACGGCGCAGTGCCACCTTATTGGCTTTGCGATTGCGATTGAGCGCCACATCGGCATTGGCAGCCACATACATACGCAGGCCTACCACCGCTATTACGAGCATAAGTACCGGTATGATATACCACAACCAATATGTCCACGAAGCCACATACGAGGTGTGATGCTTCGACAAATCGCCGGCATCGGCTTTGATATGACGTATATCGGCATTCAGCAGTCGCACATCATCTTGGCTACGATAACTATTCACCGCTGTAGCCGAGGTATCTTCGCCCTTCGATACCTCAACAACAAACTCTTCAGAAGCCAATGTCTTATAGCTATTGCTCTTGGTGTCGAAATAAGATATCTCAATGGGTGGTATCGTAAATGTACCGGCATATCGGGGTATAATGGTATATTCGATAACACGCTTACCCGAAACACCACCTGCCCCCGAGCGAATGTCAAGATTGACCTGCGGGTCGTAAGCCTCAAATTCAGAGGGGAACTCAACCGCCGGATTTTGCATCAACTGCAAGTTACCTTTTCCTTGAACCGTAAGAGTGAGTGTAAGCGCCTCGTTTGCCTTAATCTCTTTGGCAGAGAGCTCGCTCGAGAGCTTAAACTCGCCCACTCCTCCCGTAAAGTTAGCCGGCTTGCCATCGGGCAACGCTTTGACATTAACTTTGACCGAAGGAGTAACAATGTTTTTGCTCACCACATCGTAGAGCGGCTGACCGAAAAAGTTCACGCCTTGTACCTCGTAAACATCTATCTCACAGCTACCACCATTTATCGTTATCTCACCGGTTTTCTGCGGGAAAAGCAACACTCTACGTAATGTAGCAGCTTGGTAATTGCGATCTTTGTATCGTTCTATATCCCATTGATTAGACTCGGGCACATCAAGTTCTTGCGCCGCAAAGCCCTCGAATGAAGGGAGTGTAACTTTGGTAAAATTGATTTGAGGCGCAAGCGTATATACCTTGAGCGTTGCCAAAATAGCCTCTTGCTCATAGACATTGGTACGCGACAAGACCAAGCGAGTAAACGTTTCGCTGCTACGCCCCGACGATACTACCGCTCCGCGGCTACTTCTACCCTCGGAAGAAGAGCCCGACGATGCCGCATCTGCGCCATCACTCTCGAGCACTGTGAGTGTAAGAGGTTTTGTCTTGTATGTCTTACCATCGACAGTGAGCGTTGCAGGCTCAACTTCATGCATACCCACCTCATCGGCACGAAGGGTTATCACAATAGAATTGGTAATGGTACGCGACACATTACCATTGATAATACTGACACTTGTGCCACGAGAAGAACCTCGAAACAACTCGGTACAACCCTTAAATGTAGGGAGCGACACATCTGTATTGTCGGTTCCCGTAACAACATACTCCAAGCGGAATTGTTGCCCTTGTACCACCTTGTTACGTCCTTTCCACTCAAACGAGATATCGTCTGCCATGACCGCACAGGTCATGAAAAGGAGTGTATATATCAAAAATAAACGTTTCATCTTCTACTTATTCTATTAGCTTGGTTGAGCAGGCTGCAAAGTTACCACTCTTTTTCGACTTTTCGACGATTTTGTTGTTGCATTAAGTGTTGTTGCACTTGCTCTTGCGCATCGCGTTCTTTCTGTTGCAAGGCATCCAATATCTGTTGAGCATTCTCTTTGTTCATGCCACTTTGCGGTTGTTGCTGCTCTTGTTGTTGCTCTTGCTTATCTTTCTGTTCTTGTTGTTGCTGTTGTTGTTGCTGCTGTTCTTCTTGCTGCTCCTCCTGCTGGTCTTGTTTGTTTTCTTGCTGTTGTTGTTCTTGCTGTTGCAAGAGTTTCTGAGCCAAGCGCAAGTTGTAACGAGTATCATTATCGGCAGAATTGAGTCGCAAAGAGTTTTTATACGCTTCAATAGCCTGAGCATACTGCTGTTTCTGCATCATTACATTGCCCAAGTTATGCCAAGAACGAGCTTGCAACTCCTTGTCGTCGGTCATGTGCAAGGCTTGTTCAAACGACTTTGCAGCATCATCAAATTTTTCTTGACGATACAACGAGTTACCCAGGTTGTAGGTAGCTATAGCCGACTCGGGATTGGCATCAACAGCTCTACGATACTCCACCTCACTATCGACATATTTCTCTTTTTCATACAACTTGTTACCGCTGCGCACACTATTGCGCTCTTTCTTCGGGCTCACCTTCTGCGGTTTCTGCTCATCGCCACTCTGCTCTTGCTGCTCTTGAGCCATTGCTTGCGCTTGCTGTTTATGATGCTCGGCAAGCGATTGATTGTCTTGCGCACATATAGGCATGAAGGCAAGAAGTATTATTACGAGTAGAATATATCTGATTTGCTTCATAAATTCCATTTTATACATTTCATCGCTTGGTGAAAAAGTTTATACTACTGAGCCAACCATACTTACGGTCGAGCAACACTGCATCTATCAAGAGTATGATTAATGCAATCCATGCCAATCCGGGGAACTGCTCATTGTATTCAGAATATGTTTTGCGCTCAAACTCTGCCGACTTCATTGTGCGCACCTCGTTAACGAGTGCTTGCATTGCACCATTGGTATTGTCGGCACGAACATAAACGCCCTCACCCGCCTTGGCAACCTCTTGCGCCATAGCTTCATTGAGTTTTGTAATGACAATCTTGCCCTCGGCATCTTTGATAAAGTTGTTTGTGCTACGACCGATAGGTATAGGAGCACCCTTTGCCGAACCAATACCCACAACGCTCACCTTCACACCCTTCTGAGCAGCAGCACGAGCGGCCTCAACGGCATCATCCTCGTGATTTTCGCCATCGGTTATTACTACGATAGCTTGCTCTGCCGAGCTCTCGGGCGAGAAAGAGTTCATCGCCGTCTTGATAGCCTGACCTATTGCTGTACCCTGTGTAGGCACCATCTCGGTATTGATACTATTGAGGAACATCTTAGCCGACACATAGTCGGTAGTGATGGGCAATTGGGTGTAGGCATCGCCGGCAAAAACCACCAAACCCACCTTGTCGTTTTCCAACTCATCGACCAACTTCGAAAGCATCATTTTGGCTTTCTCGAGGCGCGAAGGGTTTATATCACGAGCCAGCATCGAGTTTGACACGTCGAGCGCAATCATAATCTCAACACCTTCGGTCTTGACGGTTTCGAGTTTTGTACCGAATTGAGGTCTTGCCAAAATGAAAACTACGATAGCAAAAGCCAACGATTGCAAGGACATTTTCACCCAAGGACGCCAACGAGACACATCGGGCGCCAATTCATTCAAAAATGCCATATTGCCAAATGCAGCGAGGTTGCTACGTCGGCGATGGCGTGCATATAGGAACAGCCCCCACATGACAGGGACCAATATCAGCAAATAGAGAAATAAAGGTTGTGCAAAACGAAACATATTGTTTTCCTTTCTCAATTATATTTTTTACTACGGTACATTGCGTAATAATGTATATCGTATAAAAATCTCGATGCCCAACAGCAACATAGCAAGTATTGCCCAAGGCATATACGCCTCTTCACGACGAGAGAATTGTTGCACCGATAGCTTGGTCTTTTCCATCTGGTCTATCTCGGCAAAAACTCGCTTGAGTACATTCTCGTCAGTTGCGCGGAAGTATTGACCATCGCCAATAGAAGCTATCTGGCGCAACTTATCTTCATCAATTTCAACAGGCATGTTTTGGTAACGAATACCATATGGAGTCATAACAGGCGATGGCGCCATACCCTTTGTACCCACACCTATCGTATATACACGAATACCATAACTACGTGCTATCTCGGCAGCCGTAATGGGATCGACAATACCGGCATTGTTAGTACCGTCGGTAAGCAAGATAATAGTCTTCGACTTGGCAGGACCATCTTTTATGCGATTGACAGCAGTAGCCAATCCATCGCCCACCGCCGTACCATCAACCAGCATACCGCAATCTACATCCTTCATCAGGTTGAGCAGAACGGCATGATCGGTTGTCATAGGGCACATGGTAAAGCCCTCACCGGCAAAGACAACCAAACCAATGTTATCATACTCACGACCGGCAATAAACTGCGCAGCCACATTCTTGGCAGCCTCGAGACGATTGGGTGAGAAATCTCGCGACAACATACTACCCGAAATATCAAGCGCAACCATTACATCGACTCCTTCGGTCGACGACTTGTGCCAGCTGTCGGTAGTCATAGGGCGCGCCAAAATAACAATAACGCAAGCTATGGCAAGCATGCGCAGGGCAAAAACCACATGGCGCAAATACACCTTGTATGAGCGCGGCATCTTATCGAAAGCCTCGGTCGACGAGACATTCATCGAAGCCTGCGCGGTCTTATGTTTGAGCACATACCACACTATTGCCGGAATGAGCAATAGCAGCAGTAGCAGATACCAAGGATTATCAAAAATCATTTCTATTCACTATTTATCGCAAGTCTTTCACCTTGCTATTGATTGCTTTTATCGTTCTTTTCGTTGGTTGCATCGTCAGTTTCGACCGAGGGTTGAGGACGTGTAAGCTCCACAAAGTCAAAAGCTCGGCGCATCACTCGCTCATTATCATCGGGCAATGGGCGCATCTTGGCAAACTTTACAAAGTCTGCCATCGACAATATGTCGTTCAAGTAGCTATTCACCTCGCGCATGTCGCTGTTCTGCTTAAGCGCACGAATTATCTCGGCTGAAGTCATCTCCATAGCATTGATACCAAAACGGCTGTCGATATATTCACGCAAGATGTCGACCAAACGAGTATAGTATTGTTTCTCTTGACCCTGCTGCCACAACTTCGAGTCGCGCAACTCTTGCAAGCCTTGTATTGCCAACTCGTAGGGCGGTATCTGCTCTACTACATCTTCGGTAGCAAGCGCATGCTTGGGCTTGTAGAACTTGAGCACCAAAACAACAGCTACTGCAATCAACGCACACACAAGCAAGAGCACCCACACCCATGTAGGCATGAAGTCCCACAATACGAAGGGCGGGGTTGCAACACCTTTAATATCCTTGGCATCGGCAGCTGTAGCCTCGGGAGCGATATCGACAGGCACGATTTTCAACCCTAACGACTCGGTAGCAAAGGTATCTTCATCGAAAACATACTTGAAGGGCGGTATGTAGTAGAAACCCGAGTCGAAAGAGGTAACAAGCACATCTTGTTTGATTTGCAACCTATCGTTTTTCAACTCGGTAGTATCGGGCTGCGAAATATCCAACACCTCTACCCCTTTGACAAGTTCGCTTGAAGCCACAATTTCGGGAAATACGACCTGTTGATTGGCATCTTGCGTGAGCGAGAGGTGTATAACCGTCTGCTCACCCATCCACAGGACACTCGAGTCCATCTTCGCCTCGACAACAAGCGCTTGCTGAGCCCATGCAGGCACAAACGATGCAAGAAGGAGTGCTGTTATTATCAATATTTTGCTTCTCATAAAAAATCTTTTTATCTCAACCTCTCTGTTTGAAAAGGTTCATCAACGCCACAACATAGTCTTGGTCGGTAGCAACCGACGTCAGGTCTACACCGTTTTTGCGACAAGTCTCCAACGTCGCAGCCTGTCGCTTTTGCCACCATGCAGCATATGCCACACGTGTAGCTGCCGACGAGGTATCTACCCATTGTTCTGTGCCGCGTTCTACATCGTGCATCTTCATAAAGCCTACATCGGGCAACTCGGTTTCGCGCTTATCATATACTTGCAGCGCTACGACATCATGACGACGGTTGGCAATAAGCAACGCATCGGAATAGTTGACCGGCGCAATAAAATCGGATATAAGGAACGCCGTACAACGACGTTTTATCACGTTGGTTGCATACTCAAGTGCAAGGCTCAGATTGGTACCCGTACCTTCGGGCTCGAAACCTATCAACTCACGAATGATATAGAGAATATGCTTCTTACCCTTTTTGGGCGGAATAAATTTTTCGATACGATCGGTAAAGAACAGAACACCAATTTTATCGTTGTTCTGTATAGCCGAGAACGCCAATGTAGCAGCAATCTCAACCATCATATCGCGCTTCATAGCACCCACTGCACCAAAGTTGCGACTTGCCGACATATCGACAAGCAGCATCACCGTCAGCTCGCGCTCCTCCTCAAAAACCTTAATATAAGGCTTGTTGTGTCGGGCGGTAACATTCCAATCTATATCGCGCACATCATCGCCATATTGGTATTCTCGCACCTCCGAGAACGCCATACCGCGTCCTTTGAAGGCGGAGTGATACTGACCGGCAAAGATGTTTCGCGACAATCCGCGCGTTTTTATCTCGATGTGCCGTACTTTCTTAAGCAACTCGCTATTATCCATACGCTATAAGATAATGGTCTTAAACGGCCATGTGATTAGGGCACTTCTACGCGATTGAGTATTTCGCTTATTATCTCTTCGGCAGTCATATTGTTAGCCTCTGCCTCGTAGCTCAATCCAATACGGTGGCGCAAAACGTCATGACATACAGCACGAACATCCTCGGGGATAACATAACCGCGCATCTTCAAGAAGGCATAGGCACGTGCAGCCAAAGCCAAGTTGATAGAGGCACGAGGCGATGCACCAAAAGAAATCATATTCTTCAACTCGCGCATGTTGTACTCCTCGGGGAAACGTGTAGCAAAGACGATATCCACAATGTAACGCTCTATCTTCTCATCAATATACACTTGACGAACAACATTGCGAGCATCAATAATATCGGCAGGGGTAAGCACAGGGCGCACCTCTTCAAAGAGGTTGTCGATATTGCGACGTATAATCTCTTTCTCTTCTTCTTTCTTGGGATAACCTATTACCACTTTGAGCATAAAACGGTCCACCTGTGCCTCGGGCAACGGATATGTACCCTCTTGCTCAATGGGGTTTTGCGTAGCCATTACAAGGAAGGGATCGTCGAGCTTAAAAGTTTTTTCGCCGATGGTTACTTGGCGCTCTTGCATCGCCTCGAGCAAGGCACTTTGCACCTTGGCGGGAGCACGGTTTATCTCATCAGCCAAAACAAAGTTGGCAAAAATAGGACCGCGCTTGATTTGGAATTGCTCCTTGGCTTGGCTATACACCATTGTACCTACAACATCGGCAGGGAGCAAGTCGGGTGTAAACTGTATACGATTATACTTGGCATCAATCAAAGAGGCAAGAGTCTTGATAGCAAGTGTTTTGGCAAGACCCGGCACACCTTCGAGCAAGATGTGTCCGTTGGAAAGCAGACCTATCAACAACGAGTCTACCAAGTGTTTCTGACCCACGATAGTGCGGTCCATACCCATGGTTATGGTATTTACAAAAGTGCTTTTGGCAGCAATACGCTCATTGAGCTCTCTTATATCTATTGTATCGCTCATATTTATTTGTTTTATTGTTATTAATCGCTTTTATTTGGTTGTGCAAAGATAGCTATATATCAAGTCGTTTTTCACACTCTTGTGTTAAAAACAAGGAATATGTTAATTAAAAAACGTTAAGCATAAAGAGTTCACAAAAGTTTACTTTTTATGCATTTTCTTGATTTCATCGGCAATCTTCAGCGCCTTGTTTATTGCCACAGTATCTGCCGCATTGATAGCATACTTTTCGGCAGGCGGAATGACCACTACCGTTCCGGCAGCTACGTTATCGGGATTGGGTATAATATCTTTATTTTCTTCGTAAATATATACCCAAAACGCCTTGTGCCCGTAGTGTTTCAATGATATATTGGTCAAGAAAACACCTCGATTGACCGTCTCTTTCACAACAGCCGACGTATCATCTACCACTTCTGCGACATTGACAGGCTCTACGGCGACCGCAAGCGTGTCGAGGGGCTCTACCACTGCCAACGTATCGGTATCGACCATTGCAATCGTATCGGCTACAAGCCCATGATGCACCACCGGCATATGGGTTGCAACAGATTGATACGACGTTCTATAAAAGTAATAGCCCAACGCCAACAACAAGAAAAGCACCAATGCCACACACAAGCCTATCCACACTCCTTTGCGATAAGCTTTTTTGACGGTTTCATCGAACTTTTCGGCAGTTTCGTCAGTTGCAACAACAGCCTCGGGCTCGGGTTGACAATCCAAATCTTCCGGCTTCGACACTTCGGGTGTTTCTTCTACACAAGGCTCTTCAACCGCAACTTCCATGTCTACCGCAAGAGGTTCTTCAACAACAACCTCTTCCGACTGTTCAATGACACATTCATCGACACTTTTCGACTCCTCGGCAAGGGTTTCTTTATTTACGGTCTCCGGCAATAAAACATCTTCGACCACAGGTTGTTCATCCTGTGCTCCAATATTATCAGTCTCAACATCCACCTCTTTTTTCGGCATTTCATCGGAAATTTGAGGCACTTCAATGCAGGGTGCATCATCGGGCAGCACCTCAACAACAAAGCACGAGAACGGCTCATTAATAGCTTCACGCACAGCCTTAACGGGGGTAAAGGTCAATTTATAATGACCGGGGATTGTATAAGGCTCACCTGTCTGCACATTGACACTCACGCGCTCCTCTACCCACACAGGCTTAAAAACACCCAAAGAGTTGATACGCAACGACTCGCCCGACGAAACGGTTTCGGTCATCAACGTCATCAGCTCACGCAAAAAATTCTCGGCTTCGCGCTTTGAACACCTTTGCTTTTGAGCCAACAAATCAATAAGTTCGGGGAAAGTTATCTTTTGATTCATAGCTATTTCTTCTCTTTCAATCGGTTTTTTATTGCATTATTGGGCTTAAACACCAACACAATCTTGGGCGGAATAAGCATCCGCTTTCCGGTTGTAGGATTCACAGCCACACGCTCCATCTTCTTGCGAGCCTCAAACGTACCCAGCCCTTGTATCATGATAGAGTCCATTTGAGCACAACGCTCGGTTACTATTCCCGAGAAACTCTCGAGCATCGCCTCAACCCTATCACGACCTACACCAAGACGTTGTTGCAGTTTCGATACCAAGTCCTTATGTTCCACGATTTAAATGTATATAATGATTGAAGCACAAATATACATTTTTTTCGATGAAATGGGCTTCTATTATCCAATCTTTATGAATAAAAAGCCGCCCACCCGACTTGTTGTCGGGCAGGCGGCTATATCATATATCCCTCGGAGCTTCTACTCGCTATAAGACGTCTTCATCATCTACCATATCGTCGACGTCATCGCTACGCAATACACACATCTCGGCATATTCGCTCCAGTCGGCATCTTTCTCGGTATATATTGTCAAAGGCAACAATTCATATGGCATCAATGCCTCATTAAGGGTGTTACCAAAGGCAGGTATATTGCGTGTATAAAAAATCATATTGCGCTCACCACCTCCGGTATAGACACCGGTAAGAATAGCCAACTTATTCTTTTCCATAGCACGTCGCAGGGTTGCCATCACATCCTCCATCAGCGTTGCCGTAGCCTCATCGGGCATCCCCTTGCTATCGGCATCATATCGCCATGTAACCTCGGCACGCTCACGAAACTTGCCCGAGCATCGAAACTCGTCGATACCGCAACGCCCCGACACAAAGATAGTATCGTTACCCTCTTCACTCTCGGCAATAGCCGTAAACCATTCGTCTGTCAATTTCATAGTATAGGTATAAAAAAAGCCTTCACAACCCTACCGGTCCGAAGGCTTTTATTTCTAATAAAAAGTATTATTACTTTTTAGCAGCCTCGATAGAAGCAGCGCGGAACTCTTTGAAAAGTTTGTTCAATTCCAAAGAAGCTTTACGAGCGCGTACACCAGCAGCTTTGTTACCTTTTTCTACAACTGCGTTAGCGTTAGTTTCGAACACTGCCCATTCTTTTTTGATTTTCTCAACTAAAGTCTCCATAATTAGTTCTTTTAAGTCGTTAATAGTATTGATTATTTTGTTTTTATGTCATTTAGCAACACAAATCTGCTGCAAATTTAAGATAAATAATCGAATTTAATAGCAACTTCTCGAAAAATTATAGACTAAAACGATAATTTATTGTTAAAAAATGCAAATATCAGAGAATTTATCTGTTTTATAACACAAAAGTGCTATCTCTCACGATGTTATAGCGCTATCAATGCATCTTGCTACGCTCTTTCAATGCGAGCTGACTTGAATTGATAATATTCTGCCAAATCACATACGATGCAGGAGCTATCGAGGCAAGCGGATGCAAGTAAGTCAACGCCATCCATATTGCCAATACCGTATTTTTCTGTCCCATACCTTGTGCACCTGCAACCCTATCGCCATATCGCGCTCCTATGCGACGACCTAAAATAAACTGCGCTACACAACACAGCAATGCCGAGAGCGCCAAAGCGACCTCTTCGACAAGATAAGTAGAAGGCTGTTGCAAAACAAAATTGACAGAGCGCCCCACAACTATAAACAGAGCTATCACCCATAGATAGAACGAAACACTCTGATGACAACGCACATAATTGCGCACACGAGGGGCAAATCGCCCCAATGCAATAGCTATAAGCAATGGGAACAGCAAAAGCGGCAATACCTGACGACATATTATAAGACTCGATTGCCAGAAACCCAACTCACTATGAACGCCTATCAAAGAGAAAAAGAATGGAGATAGAACAGCCACAGCCACATTGCACAACAGACTATATCCTACCAACAACGACAGATTTCCACCCAACATAGCAGCCACAACAGGCGCCGATGTAGCCGTAGGACAGAACAGACAGATGAAAGCGCCCTGCGCAACAACAACATTCCACGCGCTCAACACACCATAGGCAACCCACGCCAACGCCACCTGCCCCAAGAGCATCCACACATACATGGGCGACAATCTCATCGTGTGCACATCGAGTTTACAATACGAAACAAGCAACATACAAAAGAGCAGATAGGGTGTAAGGAAACCTATACTATCGGCAAAATCGTGCGCCACAAAACCTGCCAACATAGCTATAGGCAATGCATATGTACGAAGTTTACTTGACATAGGACAAGGGCGGAATAAACATTTCGTTGATACAAAACAGCCCAAAACAAAAGTTTTGGGCTGCTATATAAAAATCGAGAATTCGATTATTTCTTTTTACCGTAACGGCTCATGAACTTATCAACGCGACCGGCAGTATCCACAAGTTTTTGTTTACCTGTGTAGAAGGGGTGCGAAGAACTGGTAATCTCGAGCTTTACTAAGGGGTAAGTCTCACCGTTCACCTCGATGGTCTCTTTAGTAGCAACTGTGCTACGGCTGATGAAAATCTCCTCGTTCGACATGTCTTTGAAGACTACGGGACGATAATTTTCGGGATGTATTCCTTTTTTCATTGTTTTAATTGCTTAATAGTTATACATTAGCCACGTTGGTAAAGCGTGATACTTTGTAATGGCTTGCAAATGTAGTAACATTTTATGAACCACGCAAATTTTTCAAGACTAAATATTTGAATTTATTTAATTATCAGATTTGTCGTATTAATATTACGCACAAACTGCAACAATATTCAGTGTATTTTTCAAAAAGAAGCTAAGCGGTTGATTATATGGGTATAAAAAAATTGATTGTCTCCCGACAACCAATCTTCGTTAACCTTAATCTTAATCTAATACTATGAAAAACACTCGACAAAGATACAAACAATTTTTCATATCACACAATAATTCATAAATAAAATTTTATTGTTTTTAATTATTTAACATTAATATCAATATTAAGTTAGCTTTTGAAATAACAAACATGAATAATTATGCAATAAAAAACAACCACCCAATATACTTATTACCCAATATCGGAAGAACAAGAGAACGAGCTGTAAAAGGCTACATAACACTCCTCGCGGCGACAGATAGGAAGTATACAACCCTAAAATTATTTTTTATCGAATTTATTATTTATCTTTGCCAATATCTTGTTCTGCAACAAGAATACACATTATATATATAGAATATATTAACTAATTAATAAATAAAGCAATGGGAAAAGTTCTAATCATTGGTGCCGGTGGTGTGGGTACAGTAGTTGCTCACAAGGTTGCACAAAATCCTGATGTGTTTACTGAGGTTGTATTGGCAAGCCGCACTCAATCTAAATGCGATGCTATTGCCAAAGCAATAGGCGATCCTCGTATCAAAACCGACCGCGTCGATGCCGACAACGTCGACGACTTGGTACGCTTGTTCAACACTCACCGCCCCGACATTGTTATCAACGTGGCTCTCCCCTATCAAGACCTCACTATCATGGAGGCTTGTTTGAAATGTGGTGTTAACTACCTCGATACTGCCAACTACGAGCCCCTCGATGAGGCTAAATACGAATACAAATGGCAATGGGCATATCGCGAGCGCTTCAAAGAGGCTGGTTTGACCGCTATCCTTGGTTGTGGCTTCGACCCGGGTGTATCGGGTGTATTCACTGCCTACGCTGCCAAACACCACTTTGGCGAAATGCACTACCTCGATATCGTAGATTGTAATGCAGGCGACCACCACAAAGCATTTGCCACCAACTTCAACCCCGAAATCAATATTCGCGAAGTAACTCAAAAGGGTAAATACTACGAAAATGGCGAATGGGTGATGACCGAGCCTCACGAGATACACAAGCCCTTGACCTATCCCAACATTGGTCCTCGCGAGTCGTACCTTATCTATCACGAAGAGTTAGAGTCGTTGGTAATCAACTATCCTACCATCAAGCGTGCTCGCTTCTGGATGACTTTCGGACAAGAGTACCTCACACACTTGCGCGTGATACAAAACATCGGTATGGCAAGCATCGAGCCTATCATGTATAATGGCGTAGAGATTGTTCCTATACAATTCCTCAAAGCCGTATTGCCCAACCCCGGTGAACTTGGCGAAAACTATACCGGCGAGACTTCTATCGGCTGTCGCATCAGCGGTATCGACAAAGAAGGCAAACCTCTCACATATTATATATATAACAACTGTAGCCACGAGGCTGCATACAAAGAGGTTGGCGCACAGGGCGTAAGCTACACAACAGGTGTTCCCGCTATGATTGGTGCCATGATGTTCCTCAAAGGCGAGTGGCGTAAACCCGGTGTTTACAACGTTGAGGAGTTCAACCCCGATCCTTTCATGGAGCAACTCAGCAAGCAAGGTCTGCCTTGGCACGAAGTATTCAACGAAGACCTCGAGCTGTAATTGGTCGACATATTCACAAAAAAGAGGCTGTGTCAAGATTTCTATTTTGACACAGCCTCTTTTATAGAGCGTATCTCTTTGCTTAATATTTGAATATCGCTTTCTTACCGGCAAGCAGTGTATTGCGCATGAGCGATACGATAGTCATAGGACCTACTCCACCGGGAACGGGTGTGATATACGAACAGAGAGGAGCTACCTCGTCGAAGCATACATCGCCTGTAAGTTTCCAACCATTCTTGCTCTCGGCACAAGGCACGCGAGTAGTACCCACGTCTATCACCACTGCACCCTCTTTCACCATATCGGCAGTAACGAAACCGGGATTACCCATAGCAGCGATGATGATGTCGGCAGTGCGGCATATCTCTTTGATATTGGGAGTTGCGCTGTGGCATACGGTAACGGTAGAGTTGCCGGGATTGCTCTTTTGCATCATGAGTGTTGCAATGGGCTTACCCACGATATTGCTACGACCCAACACCACGCAGTGCTTGCCACGAGTGTCGATGTTGTAACGGCGCAACAACTCGATAATACCGGCAGGGGTTGCCGACACGAAGCAAGGCAAACCTATAGACAAGCGACCCACGTTGATAGGATGGAATCCATCTACATCCTTGCGATAGTCGACAGCCTCGATTACATGTTCTTCGTTGATATGATGGGGCAACGGCAGTTGCACGATAAAGCCATCAACATCGTCGTCGTTGTTAAGTTTCTCGATTTCGGCAACGAGTTGGTCCTCGGTAATATCCTCTTCGAAACGCAAGAGCGACGATTTAAAACCACATTGTTCGCAAGCCTTCACCTTATGGGCAACGTAGCTCTCGCTACCACCATCATGACCTACGAGTATGGCAGCCAAGTGAGGGCGTTTGCCTCCGGCTGCTACAATCTCTTCTACCTCTTGTGCTATCTCTTGCTTGATCTGAGCCGAGATAGCTTTTCCATCAATCAGTTGCATAGTATCTATTGAAAATAAATGGATAATTATCTTTTACGACGCATATTCTTCATAGCGCCACGCATAGCAGCGCCACCGTTCTGAGTTACCATGCGCATCACTTTGCGGGTGTCGTCAAATTGTTTGATAAGACGGTTCACCTCTTGCACCGATGTACCGCTACCCTTGGCAATGCGTTGGCGACGCGAGCCGTTGAGGATGGCAGGATTGGTGCGCTCCTCGGGTGTCATCGAATAAATGATTGCCTCGATACCCTTGAAGGCGTTATCGTCTATATCCATATCTTTGATAGCCTTGCCTACACCGGGTATCATCGAGGCAAGCTCTTTGATGTTACCCATCTTCTTGATTTGGTGTATCTGTGCAAGGAAGTCGTTGAAGTCAAATTGGTTCTTGGCAATCTTTTTCTGCAAGCGACGAGCCTCTTCCTCATCGTATTGCTCTTGGGCACGTTCAACGAGCGAAACGATATCACCCATACCCAATATACGGTCTGCCATACGCGAGGGGTGGAAGTAATCGACTGCATCGAGCTTCTCGCCCATACCCACAAACTTGATGGGCTTGTCGACCACTGTACGTATCGAGAGAGCAGCACCACCACGAGTATCACCATCGAGCTTGGTGAGTACCACACCGTCGAAGTTGAGGCGCTCGTTAAACTCTTTGGCAGTATTCACTGCATCTTGACCTGTCATCGAGTCTACCACAAAGAGAGTCTCGCTCGGGTTGATAGCAGCCTTGATAGCAGCTATCTCTTTCATCATCTGCTCGTCGATAGCCAGACGACCGGCAGTATCGACGATAACAAGGTCGAGGTTATGCTCACGAGCATAGCGAATACCATTTTGTGCTATCGAAACAGGGTCTTTCACACCCTCTTCGGTATACACAGGCACCTCTATTTGCTCACCGAGAACTTTCAGCTGGTCGATAGCAGCAGGACGATACACGTCGCAAGCCACAAGCAAGGGGCGTTTTGCCTTTTTCGACTTGAGCATCTTGGCAAGTTTACCCGAGAATGTAGTCTTACCCGAACCTTGCAAACCCGACATCAATATTACAGCCGGATTGCCGTTAATGTTCACATCGGCAGTCTCGCCACCCATCAAGGTAGCCAACTCGTCGTGAACAATCTTTACCATCATCTGTCCGGGCTTCACAGCTGTGAGCACGTTTTGTCCGAGGGCTTTAGCCTTTACTGTATCGGTAAATTGCTTAGCCACCTTATAGTTAACGTCGGCATCGAGCAATGCGCGACGCACGTCTTTGAGCGTTTCGGCTACGTTGATTTCGGTAATTTTACCTTCACCCTTCAGTATCTTGAACGACCGTTCTAATCTTTCACTTAAGTTCTCAAACATAATATCTTTGTGTTGAAAAATTTTCTATAAATTTTAAAGCGCAAAGTTAGTAATTTTGGTGCAATACTCAAAGTCAAGAACGCCCGAATATGCAATAAGTTTTCAAAAACTCCTTCAATAACAACTTAAAAAGCCTATCCGCCCCACTTTGCAACGAAGTATATATAGAGTGCGAGGCTGCATGTAGATTTACCCAACACAGCCTCGCACTATTTACTTAACGCTTATTTATTAAACAATACCCTCAACATTGCCGTCGTCGGCGAGGTGTATGTTGACAGCTTGCGGTGTCTTGCTCAACCCCGGCATACGCATGATGTCGCCAGCAAGGGCTACTACGAAACCACTACCGGCATTGAGCTCGATATCCTTGATGTTGATTTCAAAGCCTTCAACACTACCATAACGCTTGGCATCGGCACTGAACGAGAATTGTGTCTTGGCAATACATACGGGAAGATTGCCCATACCCCACTTCTCTATCAATGCAATCTCTTTCTGAGCCTTAGGACCGAAGACTACCGAGCCTGCACCATAAATATTCTTGGCAACCTTGGTAATTTTCTCTTTGATGCTGTCCTCAAGATTATATGCATAGTTGATAGGAGCAGAAGGCTCGTTCTCGATAAGTTCGACAGCAGCTTGTGCCAACTCGGCAGCACCTGCACCACCCTCGGCATAGGCGTTATTGATAACGCAGCGAACACCCAACTCGGCACAATGTTCCATAACCATTGCTATCTCTTCGTCGGTATCCGATGCAAAGCGGTTGAAACATACAAGCACCGTCTGACCAAACTTGCGCAAGTTGGCAACGTGGCGGTCGAGGTTGGCAAAACCGTTCTTCAAGCCCTCGGCATTGGGCAACTTAATCTCGGTCTCGGGCACACCACCGTGCATCTTCAATGCAAGAGTAGAGGCCACGAGCACAGTAAGGTCGGGCTTCAAGCCTGCCTGACGGCACTTGATATCGAGGAATTTCTCGGCACCGAGGTCGGCACCGAAACCGGCTTCGGTAACGGTATAATCGGCCCACGACATGGCCATACGGGTAGCAATAACCGAGTTGCAACCATGAGCAATATTGGCAAACGGACCGCCATGAATGATGACAGGATTATGTTCGGTTGTCTGTACGAGGTTGGGGTTTATAGCATCTTTGAGCAATGCAACAACAGCACCTGTTACGCCCAAGTCGTTGACGGTAAATGGGGTATCGTCGTAGCGCACGCCCAGCACAATGCGACCTATACGCACATACAAGTCGTCGATATTACGAGCCAAGCAGAGAATAGCCATAATCTCCGATGCAGGAGTAATGTCGAAACCTGTTTCGGTAGGAATACCATTGGCAGAGCCACCCAAGCCCGATACGATATTACGCAACGAGCGGTCGTTCATATCGAGCACACGACGCCACATCACCTTTTTCAATCCCACTTGTTTCGAGCGATTGTGGTAGAGATAGTTGTCGAGCAATGCCGCAATAAGGTTATTGGCAGAAGTGATAGCATGGAAGTCGCCTGTAAAGTGCAAGTTGATATCTTCCGAAGGCAATACTTGAGCATATCCGCCACCGGTTGCACCGCCCTTCATACCGAAGCAAGGACCAAGAGAAGGCTCACGCAAAGCAATAATAGCCTTCTTACCAATGTGGTTAAGACCCATACCCAGACCAATACTTACGGTAGTCTTACCTACACCGGCTTTGGTAGCAGTAATGGCAGTAACCAAGATGAGGTGATTTTTTGCCACCTTCTTATCGTCGATGAGTTTATAAGGCACTTTGGCAATATACTTGCCATAGTTGAACACATCTTCATCGGGGAAGCCAACGTTTGCGGCTACCTCACGAATGTTTTTCAATTTCGTTGCACGAGCAATTTCAATGTCGGTTTTCATAGTTCAAAATATATTATAAGATTAGTTTTCGGTAGTCAATAATTTGAGTTTATCTTCAAGTTTGAGCATTTCATCACGCAGACGAGCCGCCTCTATAAAGTCCATCTGTCGAGCCGCATCGAGCATATCTTTGCGAGTGCGCTCTATAGCCTTCTCGAGTTGCGGAGCACTCATATATGGCACAACAGGGTCGGCAGCCACATTGGCAGTAGCAACATACTCTGTTGCATAGGGTTGCACCGTTGCGCCTTCGGGCTTGTTGTTGCGTGTGAGTATATCGCGACGAGCCTTGTTGATGGCTTGCGGCGTAATGCCATGCGCCTCGTTGTATGCCAGTTGCTTCTCGCGACGGCGGTTGGTCTCGTCAATAGTGAGTTGCATACTATCGGTTATCTTGTCGGCATACATGATAACCGCGCCATTGAGGTTACGAGCAGCGCGACCAACAGTCTGTGTAAGAGAGCGATGTGAGCGCAAGAAGCCCTCTTTATCGGCATCGAGTATTGCCACAAGCGACACCTCGGGCAAGTCAAGTCCTTCGCGCAACAAGTTGACACCCACCAATACGTCGTATATACCACTGCGCAAGTCTTCAAGAATCTGTATGCGGTCGAGCGTATCGACGTCGGAGTGTATATAGTTGCTACGTATATTCAAACGCAACAGATAGGCATTGAGTTCTTCTGCCATGCGTTTGGTAAGCGTTGTAACAAGCACACGTTCATCGCGTTCTACACGCAACTGTATCTCCTCGAGCAGGTCGTCTATCTGATTGAGGCTGGGACGTACTTCTATAACGGGGTCTAACAGACCGGTGGGACGAATTATCTGCTCAACAAAGATGCCTTCACTGCGATTTAACTCATAATCGGCAGGCGTAGCACTCACGTAGATGGTCTGCTTGACAAGGCTCTCAAACTCCTCAAACTTCAGAGGTCGGTTATCGACAGCCGCCGGCAGACGGAAACCATACTCCACCAGATTCATCTTGCGCGAAGCATCGCCACCATACATGGCGCGTATTTGCGGCACAGTAACGTGGCTCTCGTCGATAATAACAAGAAAATCGTCGGGGAAATAATCGAGCAGGCAGAATGGTCGTGTACCGGGAGCACGTCCGTCAAAGTAGCGAGAGTAGTTTTCGATACCCGAGCAATAGCCCAGCTCACGTATCATCTCGACGTCGTAGGTAACGCGCTCATACAACCGTTTCGCCTCATACTCCTTGCCGATAGAGCGGAAAAAGTCGACCTGTTTACCCAAGTCGAGTTGTATCTGATCGATAGCGCGGGCTATGCACTCCTTGGTTGTAACAAAGATGTTGGCAGGATAGATTTTATAGCTGTCGAACGAGGTTATACTCATGCCCGAAACCGGGTCGATAGTAGCTATACTCTCTATCTCATCATCCCAGAAAACGACACGCAGTGCCGTCTCGTCATACGCCAGATATATATCGACCGTATCGCCTTTTACCCTGAATGTACCTCGCTTAAACTCCACCTCGTTGCGCGAATAGAGCGCATCGACAAGATGGCGCAAAAAGTCGTTGCGGTCGACCCGCTCACCCACACGTATCTCGGTAACGTTTGAGTGAAAGTCTTGCGGATTGCCAATACCGTAAAGACACGATACCGACGAGATAACCACCACATCCTTGCGCCCCGATAGCAGTGCCGACGTTGTAGCAAGTCGCAAACGGTCTATCTCCTCGTTGATAGCAAGGTCTTTCTCGATGTAGGTATCGGTTGTAGGGATATAAGCCTCGGGCTGATAATAGTCGTAGTACGACACAAAATACTGCACAGCATTGTCGGGAAAAAAGCTTTTAAACTCACTATACAACTGTGCAGCAAGGGTTTTGTTATGACTGAGAATAAGTGTTGGTTTCTGCACACGCTCGATGACATTTGCCATCGTAAACGTCTTACCCGAACCGGTAACGCCTAATAAGGTTTGTGCAGGAATACCATCAAAGACACCCCTGCACAATTCTTCTATCGCCTCGGGCTGATCGCCTGTAGGAGAGAATGGCGAAACCAACTTAAACTCCATTCAACAGAGGCTTTTTTTGTAGATTATTCTTCGGGCATTACAAGCCAACCGATGATATAAGCCCAGAAGCCCAAGCTGCCAAAGAAGAGAGCCAAAACGGCAATCAAACGAACAACTGTGGGGTCAACACCCATATACTTAGCCAAACCGAGGCATACACCGGCAATCTTTTTACCCTCGCGAACGCGGACAAGTTTTTTAGTTTCACTCATTTCTTATCAGATTTTAACGATTAAACAACCAATGCAACACACATTGCATTATCACTGCAAAGTTAACAATATATGCTACAACAACAATCAAAGGGGCAAATTTTTATCGTAGAATAGTCGCTTTTCGGCACGAAATAGCATTTTTTACACCCAATGAAGACTTTTAATCGTTAAAAATTCAATCTATATTGGTTTTATTTGCGAGGATTGTGTAACTTTGCAGTTCGGTAAATAGTATAGCTATGCGAAAGATTGTTATTTTTTCACTATTACTCCTGCTCTGCACCTCTTGTGGAGAATTTGAGAAAGTGCGCAAAAGTACCGATTATGAAATGAAGTACGACTATGCGAAGAAGGCTTTCGAGACAGGAAAATATCTGGAATGTGCTACCCTCCTCGAGGAGATGGTAACCATATACAAAGGCTCGACCAAAGCCGAGGAGGCTTTGTACCTGCTTGCGCGTAGCTACTACGAGAACAAAGACTATCTTACCGCCGGCGAATACTTCAAAGCCTATTACCGTAACTTCCCCAAGGGACAATACACCGAGTTGGCTCGTTACTATTGCGGATATGGCTATTACCTCGACTCGCCCGATGCACGATTAGACCAGTCGGGCACATACAAAGCGATAGACGAGATGCAGCAATTTCTCGACTACTTCCCACGTAGCGAGAAAGCCCCCGAGGCACAGAAAATCATCTTTGAGTTGCAAGACAAGTTGGTATACAAAGAGGTGCTCAATGCACAACTATACTACAACTTGGGCAACTATCTGGGCAACAACTACCAATCGGCTATCATTACCGCACAGAACGCTATAAAAGAGTATCCCTATACACAATATAAAGAGACGCTGATGCTGCTCATACTCAAGTCGAAATATCAGGAAGCATCGCAAAGCTACGAAGAGCGTAAGCCCGAGCGTTTCCGCGCTGTGATAGACGAATACTACTCTTTTATCAACGAATTTCCCGATAGCAGCAACCTCAAAGAAGCAGAACGCATCTTCAAGGTAGCCAGCCGATATGTAAAGGATTAAAAAAAACAAATTATCATAAATACTATGGACTATAAGAAATCAAATGCTCCAACCAACACCGTAACTCGCGACATGATAAGCTTGTCGGAAGATACAGGTAATGTGTATGAAACTGTCAGCATCATCGCTAAGCGCGCCAACCAAATAGCCCGCGAGATGAAAGAGGAACTCGACAACAAGCTCGAAGAGTTTGCTGCAAGCTCCGACAAAGACAACATGGAAGAAGAAAACGAAAACCGCGAACAAATAGAGGTATCGCGTTATTACGAGAAATTGCCCAAACCCACACTCATTGCAACACAAGAGTATATAGAGGGTCGCGTATATCATCGTAATCCTGAGAAAGACAAAAACATTGCCGACGATTTAGACTAATCGGTCCGACACTGTTTATAACAGAAAAAGCAAGAGGCTGCTCATCCGAGCAGCCTCTTGCTTTTCTTATGATAACTATTAACGACTATTACAATACAACTTTAAACGACTTGTCGGCTACCTTGACAACATATACACCTCCATCGAATGTATAGCGGGCAATGTCATCGGCACAAGCACTCTGCACCAATGCACCGTCAAGTGCATACACCGCTACCCATGCTTGGGGTTGAGCACCAACAATCGTCAAATGTCCTCCCGCGGCAACTACCTGAATGTCGCTATCTGCACCTACCGAAGCTACCGCCGAGGGTCCTATATTCAAGAAGTCTTTCCAATACTCTGCCGCCTTATAATCGTCGAGGCTTTCGTCGGGCACAGCAAGGTCGGCGTTTCTATATACCACATCGGGGAAAGTAGACTTGCAGATTGTGGGCGGTGTCATGGCATCGATCGTAACTTGTCGTATGCGAGAGCAGTTATAGAAAACATTCTCACCCATTCTCTCTACTTTTGAGCCAATAAACAGGCGAGTCATTTGCGCACACGCAAAGAAGGCATAATTGCCATAACTCTTTACAGAACGGGGCAAAGTAACCGTACGGAATTTTACACACGAAGCAAAGGCGTAATCTCCCACCTCCGAGATGCAGTCGGTAACATCGGTAAGATTTATATTCTTGCACGACTCAAAGGCGTGGTTGCCTATCTTCAAGTTATCGCCGGCAAATTCAATATCTTTCAACGCTATACATCTTGTAAATGCGCGCTCGCCTATCTCTTTGAGGTTGTCGTTCATATTCAGAGCCGCCATGTGGGTACAATTGAAAAATGCGCCAAAGCCCAAACGCTCGAGCGACGAAGGTAACGTTACGGTAGTAAGACCTTTACAATCGAAAAATGCAAAGTCGTGTATAACCGACACATTACCCAGATTGATAGACGTCAGTCCGTCACACTCAACAAAAGCATTTTCGCCTATCTCTTTTACCGTAAAAGGCACATCAAGATGCCCGCTAAAAGTCGACATAGCTGCAACGAGCAAGGTTTTATCTTTGTTATAGATAATGTTATTCTCACTGCTATAACTTTCATTTGCCGCATCGACAGTCAACTCCGTCAAGCCATTACACAGCATAAAAGCCTTGCTGCCGATAGCATCGACTGCAGCGGGAATATGCAAGCTCTTCAACGCAACACAATGATAAAAAGCCAATTCGCCGATTGATGTAACAGAACCGGGTAATTCAAAGTTTCTCAATCGTGAGCAGCTATAAAAAGCCTTGCGAGCAATCTCAGTAACACTCTCGGGAATAGTAACCTTCGACACATATGTAGACTCAGCAAAGGCATCCTCGCCAATTTTCACAACGTTATAGGTTACACCATTATATGTAACGCTCTCAGGGATTGTTACCGAACCGGTATAGGCAGCAAAGCCATTATAATCGGCTGTATTGTTGTGTGTAACCTCAACACTCTGCCCATCGGGCAAGATGTTGTAATATATTTCACCTTCTTGAAAGTCGTATGCCACCGCCGACAACGACATAATACCGCATATAGTTGCAAGAATTAGTTTCTTCATGATTTACAGATTTATAAGGTATTTTCAATAAAAGCCACACACTGCTACTTCAACACATTGGTCAGCAACCAATTTTGCAGTGTTTCCAAGAATATATCGTGATAATCAAAGTCGTTGAAGCCCCAGCCATGACCTCCCGTAGGGAAAATGTGCAATTCAACGGGAATATTATGGTCAAGGCATGCCTTGTAATAGAGCATACTATTATCAACAGGCACAGCCCAATCGTCCTCACTCAAGGCTATATAAGCCATAGGGCTGTTATCTTTCACTTGCAATTCGTTGGAGTATTCATATATTCTTTCATCGGAAGGAGTTGCGCCCAACAAGTTGGTACGCGACTCGGCATGAGTAAGCTCACTACTCATAGATATAACCGGGTACAAAAGCACTTGAAAAGCCGGACGAGTGTCGGCACTGAAAGCAGTGGCATGTGTCGAAGCCAAGTGTCCACCTGCCGACGAGCCCATCACGCCGATTTTATCGGGGTCGATGTTCCACTCTTGAGCTTTGTTCTTTGCAGCACGCATAAAGCGTTCACAACTTTGCAACGGCGCAGTACAATTACCATAAGGCAATTGGTAACTAACAACAAAAACAGTAATGCCCAATTCGTTGTAGAAAGGTGCAAAATCGGAGCCCTCATAGGTCATACCCTTCCACGCATAAGCTCCTCCGGGATAAATCATCACAGATACGCCCGACGGATTAGCGGGTGCATACATTTCTACATAGAGATTACTTGTTGTATAAGATTGATCTACCACATTACCATCGAGGTCGAGATAGACCACAGCAGCGTTAGTCTGCACACCAACAGCACATAGCGCCAACAATAGAAAAAAGATTTTTTTCATAGCAATATTTTAGAATTTAAGATAAAACTATTTTTCGATGCTCTCAATCTTTATAAAATAAGTGCAACAACTTTGTGCAAAGTTGGTTATTTTTGTCCATAAATCCCAACAAAAATCCGACCTAATATTTGTACTTCTGTTGCAAATTTTACAATAACTCACAAGTGCGATACATTTATTACATTTCCGGAACGAATATTACACCTGCCGAATGTAACATTTGTAGCAATGCAAGCACTTCACATAGAAAGTTTAACCAATTAAAGTTAACAGCTTTGAAACGTAAGCGATTTTTATTAATTTTGCGCTGAAATTGAGGCTATAAAGTATGAGAAAGTATATCTTGCTATGTATCACCGCATGCATGATGCTGAGTATGGGCACACTCTCGGCACAATCGCTATATACAGCAAGCCTCAGCGGCGACCTATCGTCGCGCCTCGCAAGCAACGAGGGCAGCGCCTTGAAATATGCCTACCCCTCGGGCACAACACTACAAGACATTGCAGCCAACTACTCGGCAAAAGACGATGACAGCGAGGTAGTTGTATCGTCAAGCAAGAAATACAAAAAGACCAAGAAGAAAAAGAAAAAAGGATTTAACGCACCCAAGACCGACAGTTTCTGGGGTGTGTCGGCAGGATATACCTCAAAGGTGTGGAAGAAAGAGCAAGCCGGTGTCAAAAGCGATGTAGGGCTGTACGGTAGCGATTGGCTGCATGGCATACAATTCGGTATACGCTTCAATCCGTTGTTTAAGTATGGTTTCGGTATGAGTATTGGGCTGCAATACGAGTACTACCACAACAAAAGTTCGCTCCTGACCAACGACAGCGAGCCCGAGAACACATTCAACTACTACCAAACACTGAGCGAGCACGTTCTACGTCTGCCCATCCACTTGGAATATCGCCTCAACTTCAGCAAATCGTTTCAGCTATTCTTCTACGGCGGTATCGTTGCCGACTATATAATTTCGGGCGAGATGGACTTTGTCAAAGAGGGAGAGCTCAACTCCTACCTCGTCGACCGAAATATCTACGGCACAATCATCCCATCGGCAAAGCGCTATAACGCCTCGTTTCTATACGGCGGTGGTATACGCATCTATGCGGTGCAATTCAACGTCAACTCAGAGATGGGACTTCTCAACGTGTCGCCCAGCGAGGAGTATATTCTCAAGCAGAACAACCCACTCACCATCGCCCTCTCTATCATGTTCTAAGCCACAAAAAAGAAAGATTTACACCCGCAAGTGCAAATCTTTCGCTATACCTATGTGGAGCTGGAGGGAATCGAACCCTCGTCCAAACGAGGAACTGATGAGCTTTCTACATGCTTATCTTCGTTAAGATTGTAGGGAAATGGCAAGCACGAAGCTACCAACCAAGACCTTAGTCCCTAAAGTTTCGCCATTGGCACGGGACAAGCCGCCGACTATTTCCGATTTATCTGCACCACCATGTCGGAACGCTTCGGAACCACAGCATCCGGGTGATGTCTCGTTTCCTCACCTTGTGGGGAAATAAAGCTAATCTACTGTACTTCGATTAAGCAGCGAGAGCGTAAGTATTTTCGCCAATTAAATTTTTGAAGTCTGAGATTAAAGAGCCAGGCTACGAAGCTCTGCATGCTTACACACCACCTCTACCCGCTGTCAAAGCCAGTCAGCCCCGGTGATATGTCGAGCGGCAGATAGCTATATCTTCGCTCGTTGGGGTTGCGAAGATACAACTAAATCTGCTACTATTCCAAAAAATCGAACTGTTTTTTTGCCTATTTATCGTTTATTAGCCTACCACAACATTGGTATCTTCTACGATAAGGGGCTCTTGCATACCGGCAGGAAATGCCTGACGATACAATGCTGCTTGCGCATACATCAAGGTTATCATCGAAGCAAACACACCTACTATAAAGCACAAACCACCTATTGCATATACAACCAACGAGAGGAGGAAGAACAGCAATATCTTGCCTTGAAGAGGATGTGTCGCCGTCCAACTCATCTTCAATGACTCAACGGCACCTGCCTTGCGGTCGACAAAGATATAGGGTGCAAAGAAAAGGCGCAGACCCAAGTATAGCATCGACACAAAGCCCAAGAGGATATATATACCCAAGTCGCCCATAACATCCATAATTTGTTGGGGATTGGTCATAGTGGTTGCATCAATAGAAACGCCGCTGATAAGACTTCCCACCAACAAAATCAGGAAGAAAGGCACATATAAGAGCAAAAGCATTATAACCATCATCCATGCAAATGCGCCAAAACGAGGCATCATTTCGCCGAAAACGCCAAAGCGAGGATCTTCGCCATCGACAACCTCGATTGTGAGACGAGATATACCCAACGACCAGATGAATGTTACAGCCAACACGAGCAACTGACATATTGCACCTATCACGCCAGTAGTAGGCAGCAAAGAGAACAGCATGCTCACAACAAAATAAGCCAATACAAGTCCTAAAGAGACAATAAAATGGCTCTTGGTCATCTTCCAACCGGTTTTAAGAGCCGATAAAACATTAATAGCGTTCATAAGCATAGTTTTTGTTTTGTGTTGGCAAAGATAATAATAAACGAGCGAGAAATATCAAGCTTGCCTGAATATTTTTCACAGCGAGTGAAAGTATCTTCGAGGTTTAGCTCAAAGATAATAAAAGATTCAATTATGCCAAAGCATTTGACAAAACAGAGTATTTGCATTATCTTCGCGCTAAAATAGATTTGTACCATGAAAGTAAGCATTTCATCTTTAGTATCAGAGGCTTGCCCTACGTTGCACGCCGGCATCATAAAAGCTCATGTGGTGAATAGCCCCACAAGCGACCAATTGTGGGACGAACTGCAAGCCGAGGCTACTCGTATAGCCTCAGAATACAGCACCGAAACATTATCGAAACGCCCCGCCATAGCCGGCACACGCCGCGCATATAAGACATTTGGCAAAGACCCGGCACGCTACCGCGTTTCGTCCGAAGCGCTGTGTCGTCGCGCTATTCGCGGATTAGACCTCTACCGCATCAATACGCTTGTCGACCTTATCAACGTCGTTTCTATGCACTCGGGATATTCTATTGGAGGCTTCGATGCCGACCGCATCGAGGGCGACATGACCCTTGGCGTGGGTACTGCCGAGGATGTGTTTCATGGTATAGGTCGAGGCTTGCTCAACATCGAGGGTATGCCGGTCTATCGCGACAATGTGGGAGGTGTGGGTACACCTACCAGCGACGAGGAGCGCACCAAGATAACACTCGACACCACTCACCTACTCATCACCATCAATGCCTATGCGCCCGAAATGCCATTAGACGAGTGTGTAGAGTGGACCATCGAGTTACTCAAGAAATATGCCCAAGCCACCGACATCGAGAGTTACATCATATAACATCACCCATTCATCATATCCTCAACAGCCATGCAACTCATCAAGATATACCCCGACAACCCCAATCGTCGCGCCATACAACAGATTGTCGAAGCACTACGCGATGGCGACATCATCATCTACCCTACCGACACATTGTATGCCATAGGCTGCGATGCCCTGAATGTGCGCGCCGTTGAGCGTATATGCCGCATCAAAGGTATCGACCCCGCCAAAGCCCCCCTCTCTATCGTATGCCACGACATCAGCGATATAGCCCGCTACGTGCGCATAAACGATGCCACACACCGCCTAATGCGCCAAACATTACCGGGAGCCTTTACGTACATACTCCCTGCCGGCTCGGGGCTACCCAAGATATACAAGCAACGCAAGAGCGTGGGTATACGCGTACCCGACAACAATATAGCCCGCTGTATAGTTGAAGAGTTGGGCAACCCGCTGCTATCGACATCGGTAGCCACCAACAAGGAAGAACCCGAATACACCACCAACCCCGAGTTGCTGGCAGAAAAATATGCACAACAAGTCGATATCATCATCGACGGAGGCGAAGGCGACATAATAGGTAGCACCATCATAGATTGCACCACAGGCGACCCCGAAATAATACGCCAAGGCAAAGGCGAGATAGACGATTGATTGTTTTTCTAAATCTTTCGACAGAAGAACATATTCTGATACGCAAGTTTGGTTTCTTGACAAAAGAACAAAAGGGCATATCTTTGATGTTCAAATTTGTTTTATCGACATAAAAACAACACTTCGGGTGGTTTGCAACAAAAGTTGAGTCATTCGAATAAATTTTTATCAAATTTAATTGTGGAAATTTTTCGGCAATATAAATTTATACTAACTTTGTAGCAACCTTAACAGGCGATAGTTAAACATAAAAAAATTAAATATAAAAATTTACAATTATGTCTAAAGTAACAGTTGTAGGCGCCGGTAACGTAGGCGCAACATGTGCCAACGTATTGGCATTCAAAGGCATTGCCGACGAAGTAGTATTGCTCGACATCAAAGAGGGCGTATCGGAAGGTAAAGCAATGGATATGATGCAAACAGCTCAATTGCTCTGCATGAATACTGTTGTTAAAGGTGTAACCAACGACTATGCAGCTACTGCAGGTTCTGACGTTGTAGTTATCACTTCAGGTATTCCTCGTAAACCCGGTATGACTCGCGAAGAGCTCATCGGTGTTAACGCCGGCATCGTTCGCTCGGTTGTAACCAGCGTACTCGAGCACTCACCCAACGCTATCATCGTGTGCGTGAGCAACCCCATGGACACTATGACATACCTCATCCACAAAGTAACCGACCTTCCCAAAAACCGCATCATCGGTATGGGTGGCGCATTGGATAGCTCACGCTTCAAATATTTCTTGAGCCAAGCTCTCGGTGCTAACGCCAACGAGGTAGAAGGCATGGTTATTGGTGGTCACGGCGACACTACTATGATTCCTTTGAAACGCTTTGCTACATACAAAGGTCTTCCCGTATCGGGTCTTATCCCCGCTGAGGAGCTCGACAAGATTGCTGCCGACACAATGGTAGGTGGTGCTACATTGACCAAATTGCTCGGCACATCGGCATGGTATGCTCCCGGTGCAGCAGCAGCTATGGTAGCATCGGCTATCATCCACAACGAGAAACGCATCATCCCCTGCAGCGTAATGCTCGAGGGCGAGTATGGTCATAGCGACCTCTGCATCGGTGTTCCCGTTGTATTGGGCAAAGACGGTATCGAGCGCATCATCGAGCTCGACCTCAACGCCGAGGAAAAAGCTCTCTTCGATGCCAGCGCAGCCGCTGTTAAGAACACCAACGCTGCTCTTGCCGACGTTCTCTAATAGAACCCTAAAACATCACAATACGACAGACTGCTCCCCTACCGGGTGGCAGTCTGTTTTTTATCCCGGGAGCTCAACCCTCAAAAACAAACTATTTTGACTGCGATAGGTGGTTTTTCTTGTCGTGTGTCATATATTTATGCGACTTAATGATTAAATTTGCATCGCACAATAGAGAATGTTATGAAGAAATTGCAAAATCCATGGTTAGGTCTTGTTGACGAAGGGTACAACTGCTTTGGTTGCGCGCCCAACAATCCTTATGGGCTGAAGATGGAGTTTTACGAAGACGGCGACGACATCGTATGCTACTGGACTGCCGGCGACAACTACCAAGGATGGCTCAAAACGCTGCATGGCGGCATACAGGCAACGCTGATGGACGAGATTGCAGCCTGGGTAATAGCACGCAAGCTGCAAACTTCGGGCATGACAACTGCCATGAATGTAAAGTACAGGCATCCTATCACAACTGGCGAACAAGAGCGATTGGAAGTACGTGCACACATCAAAGAGATGAAACGCAACTTTGCCTTTATCAGTGTTGTCATTATATATGGCAATGAGGTATGCACCGAGGCAGAACTGACATTCTACTGTTTCTCGAAGGAGAAAGCCGAGAAAGAGTTTTTCTTTGGCGGATGCCCCACCGAGGAGTAAACAAGCTAATAAAAACAGATACTATAAAAACACTTGACGATATGACAAACTACGACGATATAAGAAAATACCATGACGACCGCGCTTGTGTAGAACGCAACGGTAAGTTTGGATACATCGACCGCGACACCGAGGAGGTGATACCCCTTATCTACGATGCCGCCAAAGACTTCTCGGAGGGATTGGCAGCAGTGAGCTATGGCGACAAATGGGGATATATAGACACCGCCGGTGCTATCGTAATACCCCCGATGTATGATGCCGCAGGCGACTTCTCGGAGGGATTGGCTGCCGTATGTATTGATGGTAAGTATGCCATAATAGACAAAAATTGCAGAGAGATAACCCCCTACAAATACGACAAGGTGCTACACCCCTTCAAGGATGGCTTGGCAATGGTTACCATAGACGGCTTATACGGATTTATCGACACCACAGGCGCCGAGGTTATACCGGTAGAATACGTCGTGATGGGACGTTTTGCCGACGGATTGGCACCCACACGCCGCTCGGAAGATACAAAATTTGGCTTTATCGACCGCCACAACAATGTTGTCGTACCATTTGAGTATGACTTTGTGAGTGGTTTCCACTCGCAGCGAGCTGCCGTTTGTCTCAACGAGAAATGTGGTTTTATCGACACAACAGGCGAGGTAGTTATCCCTATCGAGTACGACTACGCCGGCGACTTTGAGGAGGGACTTGCCATTGTAGGTAAGGGCGAAGACTTCTACTACATCGACACCGAGGGCGATTTTGTCAAAGACTACGACGACGATGTGTTGCGTGCCAAAGTGCCCGATTGGATGGATTGATATCGGTTAAAAGTCGAAACATTATACAACGAAGGCGCATCTTGCAGGATGCGCCTTCGTTATTATACTACACCCACAGCATCGCTGCGAGATATGGTTCTTATCGTTTTACAAACTTGCCATATACCACAGAGCCGTCGGCAAGTTGTACGCTGTACAAATAGATACCGCAAGCCAAATGGCGCACATCGACAGCAGCCACATGGGCTTGAGCCAAGAGATTGCCACTCATACCATATACAGCCACCATCTTCACCTCATCGGCAGCCTCTACATATAGTACGTCGGTAGTAGGATTGGGATATACAGTAACCTCGGTATTCTCTACCACAGCACTCTCTATGCCGGTGTGTATCTTGTTTGTTATATCGGTAACGGTGCAATACATACCGGCGAGGTCGTCAAGACGATAATAGGTTGTCTTCTTCACATTGGTAATGTCTACCGTTTGGTCAGTACCATTGTTAAAGATAATGTTGAAGGTCTTCACATCCTCAGGGAAAGTGTAGGCATAATACTCATTACCGTCGGCATCTTTTATGGTAGCCGATATAGCAGTACCGGGCCAACCGCCCAACATTGGACCATTATCGGTCCATGCATAATAGTTGACATTGCTCCACGCAGTAGCCTTCTCGAGATATACCGAGATAGGACCCTCTTGCACATCGTCGTTACCACCATTACCGCCATTATCGTTATTTACATCGAGTTGAATGACAGGTATAGTCTTTCCGCTGGTAGCTTCAAGGCGATAGTAGCTATCTTGAGTAACACCGGTTATATCGACGGTCTGGTCGGTGCCATTATTAAAGATAACATTGAGCGACTTGACAGACGAGTCGAATGTATGTTTGTAATATGTAGTACCGTTTACAGTGGTTGTATACGACACCATAGTACCGGGCCAAGAGGCTGTCAACTCGCCGTTGTCGGTCCAAGCATAGTAGTATACATTGCTCCAAGCCGAGCTTTTCTCCAAGTAGATTGATATACCCTCGCCATCGTTTTCGTTGCCAGTATTGCCGTTATCATTGCCACCGCCATTATCACCGCCATTATCAATAACCTCGGTAGTAGTCCACACACAATAATCGGTGCCCGAAGCCACGATATCATTAGCAGAATATCCGGCAGGAGTGTATGAGCGAGAGCCTATTTTTACAACCAAAGTACCCTTTGAACCGGTAACCTTGGCAGCGTATATATCTTTACCTGTCTCAAGCACCGTTACAGCACTTTCGTTATTGATACCCACAGCATTACGAGCAGCGATAAGTTTCTTTATCTCCGACTTGTACGACTTCCAGTGGGGCAAGAACACACAGGGAGTTCCGGGGCTGCAAAGGATGAAGGCGTTGGCTGCTACAATATTACCATTGAACTTGCTACCATCGCGATAGGTGTCGTGGTTGTCGATAAAAGTTACCGCAAAACGATTGAAACCATCCATGTGAATAAGTCCGGCAGGCTGGTTGAGCGAGCCATAACGCGCCCACACAAGTTTGGTCATATCATTGTTGGCAAAAGCCTCATTGATAGCATATTTTCCAGGGAAGTCGAAGGCAGCCGATTGTATTTTATTGTTGCGTTTTGTACCGTCAATCCAACCGGTTACAGCATCGTAGCTACCATCCCAATACTCACCTACCGAGTAGGTTACGTTGCTTGCTTCGTTATATATACCGGTATACTTGGCCGCATAGCCTTTCACCATATCATAGCGGAAACCTTCGTAACCGAGGTCGTTCAACAAGTAATCGAGATAAGCCTTGATACCATCTTGTACGGTTGTATTGGTGTGGTCGAGGTCGCGGCAACCGTCGAAGTTCTCACCGGTATCGTATGCACCTGTAGGCTTGGCTTGACCCGAGGCATTAGCCACCTCGTCATTCTGACAAATAGCCCATGCACCCCACGTCCATTTTTTACCATTGTGGTCGGTTTCGGTAGGGAAGTCAGTCCAGTTGCTCACACCATTGCGGTGGTTGATAACAACATCGGCAATAAAGCCTGTACCCTTCTCTTTATAAGTAGAAATCATGGTACGCAACTCGCTATCGGTACCAAACGAGCTGGTGTGTTTAAACCAATATTGGGGCATGTAACCCATATTGTTGCCACCGCCACAATAGCCACTATTGGGAATCCAGATGAGGTCGAAATATTGCGACAACTCATCGGCTTGCGCTGTAAGATTTGTCCACTTCGAATCGCTGTAAGAATCCCAATAAAAACCTTGCAGCATAACACCCTCATACGCCGAGGGCCATCCTTGTGCCACTGCACGAGGCGAAACAATCGCCGCGAGGCACACAATCATCATTACCTTAAAAATTCGTTTCATAATTGTTTTTTGAGTGGTTAGTATATACCTATTTCTTTATAAATTTACCATTCACGATTGCACCATTGGCAAGTTCTACACGATAGAGATAGAAGCCCGGCGACAGGCTACGCACGTCTACCACATTGCCTTGAACGCATTGCATCAACGCACCATTGAGGTCGTAGACTCGCACACAATCTACCTCCACTGCCGAGCGCACAACAAAGTCGGTTGTAACGGGGTTGGGATAAATTGTACAATCTGTCGCATCTGCCACAGCATCCTCGATACCGGTAGCTATATAGGTAGAAACAGTCGATGCATTTATACTCTTTCCTGAAGTGCTATCAAGTTTGTAGAATGTCGATTTGGTAGCCGACAAATCTTTTGTTTGGTTTGAGCCACCATCATTAAATATAACATTCACAGGATTGTAATAGGGCGGGAATGTATGGGAATAATACTTATTACCATCCAGCGCAGTCATTGTTTGGGTTATCTCAGTACCCGACCACGAGCCCAAGATAGGTGTTTTGTCATTGTCATTACCCCATGCATAGTACTTCACCATCGACCACGCCGATGCCGACTCCTTATCCAAGAAGATAGTTATCTCGCCTGTACCCTTGAAGTATGAGAAATCACTTTTCATCTTGAAATAGGTGGTACGGGTGATATTGGTAATATCGGCAGTCTGACCACCACTATTGTTCTGTTTATTATTGAAGATTATATTCAACGACTCAACATTATCGGGGAAGGTATATACATAGTAATCTTCTCCTCCCACATTTACCGTCGTTGTATTCTTCATATCCTTGCCGGGCCAATCACCCAATAACACACCGCCGCTATTCCACGCGTAGAAGTTGACTTTCGACCACGACGATACAGAGCTCTTCAACAGATATATCGAGATAGCCTCATCCTTCTCGCCGGTATAGGTTTCGGAATCAACTATTTCCACATCACCGTCGGCAGATGTTAAAGTATAGAATGTATCACCGGTGATATTCTCCAAGCCTACGGTTTGTTTCTCGCCGTTGGTAAAGATGAGATCAAACTCTTCTACCGACGAGTCGAAAGCATATCGGTAATACTCTACACCATTTACTGTTACGGTCTGCGTAACCTCTGTTCCGGGCCAATAGTCGGTCAAAACATCGCCATCGGCATCCCACGCGTAATAATATACCGTACCCCACGCGTTAGTAGCAGAATTCTTCTCTAAATATACGGCTATACCTTGCGCATCAGACACATAGCGTTCTTCAACTATACTTTTACCATCCGATACATCGCCCAATGCAAAGAAAGTTGTTTCGGTTATTCCTTTTACATCTTCCGACTGATTGCTACCATCGTTAAATATCATATTTACCATTGTAACGGTATTGGGGAAGGTATATTTGTAATAATCGACACCATTGAGCGACACAATGTCGGTGATAGTTTTACCTGACCAAGCGCCCAACAATTTATTATCGTCGGCATCCCAAGCGTAGTATTTCATAGCGCCCCATGAGGTAGGCACAGATGCTTTCTCAAGATATACCGAGATAGGCTCGCCGGTTTCTTCACCCGTTACCTCAAGCGCTGTCATAGTATAGTTGCCTGCGGTATTGGTCGATGAGAAGCTATAATAAGTATCGGCTGTCAGACCGGTCAAATCGACAGTCTTGCTACCGTCGCCATTCGAGAAGAGCACATTGGCAGTAGTTGTAGAAGCATCAAAGCTATACTTGTAATACTCTACACCGCCTATTGTTACAACCTTGGTCATCTCCTCGCCGGGATATACCTTGGTAAGGCGATTATTATTCTCGTCCCAACCGTAGCAATATATCTTGCTCCACGCGGCAGGAACTGTATTTTTCTTTACATACACCGAGAAGCCGTTACGGTCGTTCTCGGGCACAATCTTGTCCTCGGCACTCTTTATCGACACCTTGCTCCATACGCAATATCCTTCGCCCGAAGCAACTATATCGTCAGAGTTAAAGCCATCGGGGGTATAATCGCCATAGCCTACCTTGATGAATAGGTCGCCATTGTTACCATATACCTTGGCAACATACTTATCGGTCGATGCTTCCCACACCTCAACATTACTCTGGTTGTGAATACCTACCGACTTGCGCACATCAATAAGGCGCTTTATAGCCGATTTATAGTTCTTCCAATGAGATAAAAACACACAAGGCGTACCGGGATGACACAAAATAAAGGCATTGGCAGCCTCGGCATAGAACGAGTTGAGTTCTTGACCATTGCCGCGCTGATAAGTATCGTGATTATCGACAAACGTTACCGAGAAACGACGGAAACCCGGCTCTTTGATTATACCATTGGGCTGGTTACTGCCATTGTAACTGACCGCGAGTTTTGAGAAGTCGCTGGGATAACCCATAGCCTCGTTCATTCTGAACTTCAAAGGAAAGTCGAACGAGCCCGATTGTATTTTATCATTGCATTTTGTACCGTCAATCCAACCGGTTACTGCATCATAATTGCCATCGAAATACTCGCCTACCGAATATTTAGGATTTACAGCATCATTATACAATCCCACATAATAGGCAGCAAAACCCTTGGTCATATCGTAGCGGAAGCCGGTATAACCAAGATAATTCAACAGATAATCGAGATAAGCCTTGACGGCATCCTGCACATAACTATTTGTGTGGTCGAGGTCGCGGCAACCGTCAAAGTTCTCACCTTCATCATTGGCACCGGTAGGATTAGGTTGGTCGCTTGCCCATGCCATCTCGTCATTGCCACAGATAGCCCACAAGCCCAGCTCCCATGTATTGCCATTGTGGTCGGTCTCGACAGGGAAATCGTACCAGCCGTTCACGCCATTGCGGTGATTGATAACCACATCGGCTATAATGCCTGTGCCTTTTTTCTTGAAAGTATTTATCATGTGGCGCAACTCACTTGCTGTACCAAACGAACTTTCATGTTGAAACCAATATTGTGGCATATAACCCATTGAGTAATAGCCACTCGAACCACTATTAGGGACCCATATAAGATCGAAATATGCCGACATCTCCTCCGATTGCGAAGTCAGATTTGTCCACTTCGTATCTTCAAACGAGTCCCAATAAAAACCTTGCAGCATCACGCCACCATAATTGGCTTCCCAACCTTGCGCCGATGCACCGGCAAAACAAAATAGTGAAGCAATTACAAGAAATAACAATCTAATTCTTTCAACCATAGTCATTTACAAATTCAGATTTCTTAATGCCGTTTATTATTTAAAAGCTCTACTGCATGTGCAACATGCAGTAGAGCTTTATCAAGAATATCAGAGTTCGATAATCATATTGCCACGAGCAGGCAAGGCAATAGTCTCGCCCCAAGTAACAATATCGCCCGAAACGACGTCTTTGCCTTGAGTAGCTTCACCCAATACTTCCATATAGGGTTTCACGCGCAAATCTACCGCTTTGTCGGTACCATTGAGCAATACAAACACTGCCTTGCCCTCATAGCTACGTGCATAGGCATATACACCTTGTTGGGGGATAAAGTGTTTCATATCGCCCTTGGCAACCACATCGTTACCCTTGCGCCAGTGGAGGATGTTGCTCAAGTAGTTGAACATCTCAGCCTCCTTGGCATTGCGCTCCTCGGCATTGAAGAGGTTGCGTTTGTCGCCCTCCCATCCACCGGGGAAGTCTTTGCGCACATGACCATCGGAAACCTCTTTAGTACCGTTCATCATCACCTCGGTGCCGTAGTAGAGCTGGGGTATGCGGCGTGTGGTGAGCAACAATACCATAGCTTGCTTGAGAGCATCAATGTTCTCGCCATTGCGCAAGAAACGGTTGGTATCGTGGTTCTCGACAAATGCCATAACCGACGAAGGATCGGGATATAGATAATCGTAAACAAAGTGGTTATACACCTTGTTAAGACCCATCATATAGCCGTCGGTCTCTTCGGTGAAGCTGTTATTTACCACTTGCCACAAGTGGAAGTCCATCACGCTCTTGAGGTTGCTATTGAGGGGCGCCGACAATTTAGAGTCTTTCTGCCACCAAGCAGTGAATGCAGGATTTTCGCACCAAGTTTCGCCTACGACATTGAAGTTGGGATACTCCTCGTTCAACTCTTTGAGCCATTGCGACATAGCATCATAGTAGGCATAGGGATGCGTATCCATGCGGATACCGTCGATACCAACTGCCTCAATCCACCAGAAGCTGTTTTGGATAAGATAACGTGCTACGTGGGGGTTGCGTTGGTTGAGGTCGGGCATAGTCAGTACAAACCAACCGTCGTTCATCTCGCTGAAGTCGTAGTTCGAAGCGTAAGGATCGACATGAGGTGTGAGTTTGTATGAAGTCTGCACGAAGTTATTTTGGTAGTCGGGGTTGTTAAACCAATCTTTAGAAGGAGCATCTGTCAACCAGATATGGTCGCTACCGCAGTGGTTGAAAATCATATCCATAACTATCTTCAAGCCCTTTTCGTGAGCCTTGTCGATGAGGCGACGGTAGTCGTCGTTTGTACCAAAGCGGGGGTCAACGGCATAATAGTCGGTAGTGGCATATCCATGATAACAACTCAGCAGGTTTTCTCCATAGTAGTAATCACTCATATCGTTTTCGAGCAGAGGAGTGAACCACAAGGCTGTAACGCCCAACTCGTTGAAGTAGTCGAGGTGGTCTTCAATACCCTTGATATCACCACCATGACGAGCGCCGGGCTGCTCACGATCGACCTTATAGGGTTTCATACCCTCGATAATATCGTTCGAGGGGTCGCCATTGGCAAAGCGGTCGGGCATGAGCATATACAATACGTCGCTTGCATCGAAGCCCATGCGCTCCTCAGGAGCCATTTCACGAGCACGCAACTCATAGGGCACTGTTTGCTTGTATTGGTTGTCAAAGACAAGGTTCAAGTCAACCACTCCGGGTTGAGCCTTTGCAACATTCAGATAGACAAAGAGATAGCTCTTGCTATCCAAGCACACAACACTATCAACCTTCACGCCGGGATAGTTTGTAACCACTTGCGCATTGCCCACTCCCTCGCCATAGAGCATCACTTGCAACGAGGGGTTTTTCATATCGGCAAACCAATATGGAGGGTCTATCTTGTCGATGTGCACCATAGTGCTATCTACAAGATTGGCAGTAACATCGGCATGCTTGCCGTTGCAACCGGTCATTATGGCTGCTGCCAATACGGCAACAACAGCTATCAATGACATTCTTTTCATTGGTTCGAATGTTTAATTTTATTCTTCTCCTTGTTTTTTCTCTTTGATGATGAATACCGACAAGGCACCCAATACCAAGAATACACCTGCCAAAACAAGCATCAAGCCTTGCGAAGCAATACCGCTATCGGTAAGAGGCATCAAGCCAAGTACCAAGCCACCGGTTGCAGCAGCAACGATTTGAGGCAAACAGATTGTACCGTTGAACAAACCGAGGTAAGTACCCATGTGCTTGCCCGAGAGCGAGTTAGTAAGGATTGTGAAAGGCATAGCCAACATAGCAGCCCATGCACAGCCAATGAGAGCGTAAGAGATGAACAACATATATTGGTCGTGGATAAAATAGGTAGAAATGAAACCTACTGCACCCAACAACAAGCTCAACGAGTAAGCCAACTTGCGGCTACGGAACATAGGCAATACTACAGCCCACAACACCGAGCCTACTGCTTGTACGGCAAACAACACACCTACCCAGTCGCCGGCAGCTTGATATTGCTTAGAGGCTGTATCGAGTGCACCATTCACGATGGGAGTACCGAAGGCAGTCTCGGCAATAGCACCATTGGTGTATGTCCACATATACATAAAGGCTGCCCAGCAGAAGAATTGTACCAAGCCCACAGTCCAGAATGTTTTGGGAGCTTTGATAAGCAACTGCAACATGTTGGTTTTCTCTTCTTTATCTTCCTCTTTGATACCATGATAGTCGGCATACTCTTTGGGAGGCATTTCCTTAACAGTAGCAGTTGTATATATCACACAGAGTATCGAGATGATAGCACCGATATAGAACGACCACTTCACTGAGTCGGGTATCTCACCGGCAGCGGAAACACTTGCCACGCCCAATGCAGTGAAGATGTAGGGGAACAAATATCCCACCAAGCTACCGGCATTGCACAAGAAACTTTGTATCGAATAGGCAAGACCTTTTTGCTTCTCATTCACCATATCACCCACCATCATTTTGAAGGGTTGCATAGCCATATTGATTGATGTATCGAGGAACATCAACGATACAAGACCAAAAATCATGGCAGCACCTACCGACAGACCGAAGCTACCGGCGTTGGGCAACATACACATCACCAATACGGCAACAAGCGCACCGATAAAGAGGTAAGGAATACGACGACCAAAGCGGGTCCATGTATTGTCACTCCATTTACCTACAAGAGGTTGCACGATGATACCCATCAACGGGGGCAAAATCCAGAAGAAACTCAAATCGTGAGGGTCAGCGCCCAATGTAGCAAAGATACGGCTCACGTTGGCACTCTGCAAAGCATAGGCAATCTGCACACCAAAAAATCCGAAACTCAAGTTGAAGAGTTTCATGAAAGACAAGTCGGGTTTTACTTTTGTACTCATATTACACATTATTATATTATCTTTTTCATTTCTCTCTTGTACTGCCACGCAATATCAGCTTGGTCTTTACAATCTTGTTTTTGTAAACCAATTTCTCTTCGTTGCCCTCTATCTTGGCAAGGAGCAACTCCATAGTACCCTGTCCTACTGCCTCGCCGGGTTGATCTACCATCGTCAGGCGCGGCTCGGTAGAACGCGCATTCTCATTGTCCGAGAAACCACATATCGACACATCCTCGGGCACACGCAGTCCCGCATCCTTGCAGGCATACAATATACCCACAGCAGTGTCGGCATTCACCGCAAAGAAGGCATCGGGTTTCTTGCCCTCTTGCAGCAAGCGCAATGTCAATTCACGTGCCGCCATACGGGTATCGCACTCAAAAATCATATCTTTATCTACCTCGATGCGGTGCTTACGCAAGGCATCGACATAACCATTGCGACGGTTTTTCGATATTTCGAGGTGCAACGGCGAGGTGTAGAAAGCTATCTTACGGCATCCCGTAACAATCATGTGCTCGACGGCAGCAAATGCACCGGTATAGTCATCCACCACCACACGCGAGGTATTCAGCTCGGTACAGATGCGGTCGTAAAACACCAACGGCACATCCTCCTCCACCAAGCGACGGAAGTGCGAATAGTCCAACGTACCCTTTGCCAACGAGGCAATCACTCCGCAAACCTTTGCCTTGCGGAAAGACTCGACGATAGCCACCTCCTTTTCATACTCCTCATTACTCTGAGCCACGATAATATTATATCCTGCCGCCGATGCTGCCTTTTCGATACCCGACAGCACATTCGAGAAGAAGTAGTGGCATATCTGCGGTATGATGACACCGATAGTATTCGACCTGTTATTTCGCAAACTCAATGCAAACTCATTGGGACGATAATTGTGCTCACGAGCATAGCGCTGTATAGCCTCACGCACAGCAGGACTGATATTGGCGCTATTATTCAGCGCACGCGACACCGTCGAGGGCGCGCATCCCATTGCCTTTGCTATATCTTTGATGGTTATGTGAGAAGACATGGTTTTTTAGATTAAGGAGTTTTCAGCGTTCAAAATTGCAATAAATTGCGTAATAATTACCCTTATACACATCTTTTTAAATAGAAAAAGAAATGCAAACGTTTGCAATGTTAAAAATATTTTTTTGAGTTAAATAATACCGATGCATATATCAAATATCATATATTTGCAAGCTGAATAGTATGGCTACTTGTCTACTTTCAACAAAATACCAAGGCACAAAGAAAAACAACTGAAACAAACACAAAAAAACCCAAATATTAACAACTTTTTAATCTAATCTGCATGAATTACGTTAGTAAAAAAGTCCCCAGAGTGCTCGCAGCAGCCTTGCTGCTCTGCTTCTCTATTAGCGCATTTGCTCAGCAAATCGTTGTATCGGGACACGTAAAAGACGCGTATGGCGAGCCTATCATTGGCGCAAACGCTATGCTAGTAGGTACGACAACGGGAACTACCACCGACATCGATGGTAACTTCTCTTTGAAAGCCGAACAAGGTGCTACCATCAAGGTTAGCTACATTGGTTACAAACCTCAAGAAGTTGCTGCTGTTCCTTCATTGGTTATCACCCTTGAAGAAGATGCTCACGTACTCGAAGAGGCTGTGGTTATCGGTTATGGTGTTGTAAAAAAATCGGATGCTACCGGTTCGGTTACCGCCATTGAGCCCGATGCTATGAACAAAGGTCTTACCACCAATGCTCAAGACATGATTACCGGTAAAATCGCCGGTGTAAACGTTGTTTCTGACGGTGGTACTCCCGGTGGTGGCGCATCAATCACTATCCGTGGTGGATCTTCTCTCTCTGCCAGCAACGCTCCTCTTATCGTTGTTGACGGTCTTACCCTCGACAACCAAGGTATCCAAGGTGTTGCCAACCCCTTGAGTACTATCAACCCCAACGACATCGAATCTTTCACCGTCCTCAAAGACGCTTCGGCAACCGCCATCTACGGTTCGCGTGCTGCCAACGGTGTGATCATCATCACTACCAAGAAAGGTGCTAAAGGTTCTAAACCCCGCATCACTTATAGCGGTAACGTATCGGTAAGTACACCCGTACGCTTGCGCGAGGTGATGACAGGTGATGAGTTCCGTGCTCTTGTTAAGGATGTTTACGGTGAAGGTGATTTGTACGACATGCTCGGCGATGCTAACACCGATTGGCAAAAAGAAATCTATCGCAACGCTCTCAGCCACGACCAAAACTTGACAATCGCCGGTGGTCTCAGCTGGATGCCCTACCGTGTTTCTTTGGGTTACACCAACCAAAACGGTATCGTGAAAACCTCTAACTTCGAGCGTTTCACTGCATCGGTTAACTTGTCGCCCTCATTCTTCGACGACTACTTGAAATTCAACATCAACGCCAAAGGTATGTTGGTTAACAACCGTTATGCCGATGGTGGCGTTATCGGTGGTGCTGCTGCATTCGACCCCACACGCCCCGTACGCAGCGAAGAGGACACATTTGCTCCCTTCGGTGGTTTCTGGCAATGGACTACAGGTGCCGGTGGTTACAACAGCCAAGCACCCCTCAACCCCGTTTCTTTGCTTGAGCAAAAGAACGACCGCGCCACTTCTTGGGACTTCATCGGTAACATCGAAGCCGACTATAAGCTCCACTTCTTCCCCGACATGCGCGTTCACGCCAACATCGGTATTGATGTAGCAAGCGGTACTCAAAACACATACCTCCCCCGCGAGGCTGCCGGTACATTCTTCTTGGGTAGCAACAGCACTACTACCAAGTACAAATCAAACAAGATGTTGAATGCTTACTTGCAATACACCAAAGAATTTGGCGTTAACAACATCGACGTGATGGCAGGTTACGAGTGGCAACACTTCTACAACGAAGGCGAAAGCACTTGGGACAACCTCGATCACAGCAACGCCGGTTCTGACATTTGGAAAATGGAGAACTACTTGGTATCGTTCTTCGGTCGTTTGAACTATCAACTCTTCGGTCGTTACCTCTTGACTGCAACTGTACGTTACGACGGTACCAGCCGCTTCTCTGCCGACAACCGTTGGAGTCTCTTCCCCTCAGTTGCTCTTGCATGGAAAATCAAAGAAGAGTCTTTCTTGCGCGATGTTAATTGGTTGAGCGACCTCAAGCTCCGTCTTGGCTGGGGTATCACCGGTCAACAAGAGATTGGTGGTTACTACGACTACCTCCCCGTATATTCTCAAAGTAAAGACCACGCCTACTACCCCATCGGTGGTGTAGACGAAAACGGTAACTACATCTACAACCCCTACGCTCGTCCCGATGCTTACAACCCCGACCTCAAGTGGGAGGAAACTACCACTTACAATGCCGGTCTTGACTTCGGTTTCTTGAATGGTCGTATCCGCGGTGCTGTTGACTACTACTTGCGCGACACCAAAGACCTCTTGAACATGACAAGCGTATCGGCAGGTACCAACTTCGGTCCCGCTGTGATGAGCAACGTTGGTTCACTCCGCAACCAAGGTGTTGAGTTCTCTATCGAGGCTACAGCTATCCAAACTAAAGACTGGACTTGGGAACTCGGTTACAACGTAGCTTGGAACGAAAACGAGATTACAAAACTTACCAACGGTGCAGAGGATGACTATTTCGTACCCGCAGGTAACGCATCTTCCGGTACAGGTTCACCTATCAAGGTTCACAAAGTAGGCTATCCCGCCGGTTCATTCTATGTATATGAGCAAGTATACGACAACAACGGCAAACCCATCCAAAACTGTTTCGTAGACCGCAACGCCGATGGTCAAATCACTGCTGCCGATAAATATGTATACGAAAATCCCGCAGCCGACTTCAACATGGGCTTCACTTCTAAGTTGATTTGGAAAAACTGGGACTTCAGCTTCTCATTGCGTGCTGCATTGGGTAACTACGTTTACAACGACAACGACGCAGGTAACTCTAACCTCGACGTTTACTCTTCACTCGGTTTCTTCACAAACCGTCCTTTGTCGGCTCTCGATACCCAATTCTTCGGCACAGACAATTCATTTGCATCAGATTACTATGTACAAAATGCATCATTCCTCCGTTGCGACAACATTACCCTCGGTTACTCATTCAAGGGTAAAGTATTCAGCGGTCGTGTATATGCAGCCGTACAAAATCCCTTCGTGATTACCGGCTATAAAGGTATTGACCCCGAGGTTAACGGTGGTATAGACAACAACATCTATCCTCGTCCTCTCGTATCTATGCTCGGTTTGACTCTCGATTTCTAATCTAAAACTACGCAAAACAATAAGTCATGAAACTTAATATCAAAAATATCATAATGGGTGGTGCGATAGCATTGGCTATCGGTCTCACCTCATGCGTGGACGACTTGAACGTTGAGCCTATCAACCCCCAAGTGTCGCAAGAATTCGACCAACAAGCCGTTTTCACCAAAATTTATGCATCATTGGGTATGACCGGTATGACCGGTACTGCCGGTGGTGGTGACCTCGATGCCATGGGTATCGACGAGGGTCAATCGGGTTTCTATCGTACTTTGTGGTACCTCAACAACCTCGCCGGTGATGAAGCCATTTGTAACTGGATGACAGACCAAGGTGTACCCGAAGCCAACTACGCAGGCTGGACAGATACAGACGTATTCGTTCAAGGTCTTTACTATCGTCTTTACTTCGGCGTTACTCTCTGTAACCACTTCTTGGATATGACAAGCGATGCTACCGACGAAGAGACTTTGTTGCAACGCGCCGAGGCCCGTTTCATCCGCGCCCTCAACTACTACTACCTCATGGATATGTATGCAAACGTTCCTTTGGTAACAAAAGTTGAAAGCGAATTGCCCCAACAAGCCAAACGTGCCGACATCTTTGCCTTCCTTGAGCAAGAGTTGCTCGAAATGCAAAACGACATGAGCGAACCCGGTGCAGGCTTGTACTACCGCGTTGACCGCGCTGCTGCTTGGACTCTCCTCGCTCGTCTTTACTTGAACGCCGAGGTTTACACAGGCAACGCTCGCTGGGCAGATGCTGCTACTTATGCCGAGAAAGTTATCAACTCAAGCTACAAATTGGCTGAGAGCTATCCCGCACTCTTCATGGGTGACAACGGTGAGAACGCCGATGCTATGCAAGAGATTATTCTCCCCATCGCACAACATGGCGACTACACTAAGACCTACTCAGGCTCTTACTTCCTCGTAGCCGCTACTCACACTGCCGGTATGCCCGAGTGGGGTACAATCGACGGTTGGGGTGGTATCCGTCCTCGCAAATCATTGGCTGAAAAATTCAATGCAGGTAGTGATGACCGCGCTCTATTCTTCAAATGGAACGAAGATCCTAGCATTATACTTCCCGACAAGTTCATCAATCCTAAAGGTGATGGCATCGAAGGTGGTGGTTGGGCTGTAACCAAATGGAACAACCTCAGTGCAAAAGACTCTGACCTCGCCAACGGCATCCTCGTTCCCGTTGCAAGCAACGACCCCGAGGTAAAAGTTCCCGAGACAGATATTCCCTTCCTCCGCGCTGCAGAGGCTTACTTGACCTATGCCGAGGCTAAATTCCGCTTGGGTGAAGATGGTGAAGCTATTGCCAAATTCAACGCTCTCCGCACACGTGCCAACGCACAAACTGTAAGCAACCTCACTCTCGACTTGCTTCGTGACGAGTGGAGCCGCGAGTTCTACTTCGAAGGTCGTCGTCGTATCGACTTGATTCGCTTCAACAGCTTCGGTGGCAACACCGACTACAAATGGGACTGGAAAGGTAGCGTAGCCAATGGTACTGCATTCGATGCTAAGTACAACATCTTACCCATTCCCGCTGGTGATATCAACGCCAACAGTAACTTGACACAAAACTCGGGTTATTAATCAACCGTTTTAAAAGAGATTTAATATGAAAAAGTTAAATTATATAATTTCCGGAATCATGGGCTTGGCTCTTCTCGCAGGTTGCCAAGAACACCCTATGACAACAATTAACCCGGCAGCCGAGCAAGAAGGAGGTTTGACATTTATTGTTAACGAACCTGCATACGCCGGTTACACTTACACATTGAGCGAAGAGAATGGCGCCAACGTTATGGAGACTCTCTACGTTCGTGAGCAACCCGACTACGGCTTCACAGCTCCGACAAAATACTATGCTCAAGTGAGCTTCGGCGAAACTTTTGAAGAAGGTACTTATGTAGAGATGGAAGGTGCCGGTAGCGCACAAAAAATCGAATTGAACACCAAAGAGATGAACAAAGCCATCACTTTGCTCCAAGGTGACAATGTAAACGAGAACCCCGGCGTAATGGATATCTTCATCCGTTTGCGCGCTCACCTCACAGATAAAAAGACATCGGTTACAAGCGATGTTCAAACTGTGAAAGATGCTTATTCAAATGTTATCAAATTGAGCGTACAACCCTACTACATGTTGTTGGTTGATGCACTTCCCGCTCCTTACTACATGGTAGGTAGCTTCCAAGGTTGGGCTAACGATGCTAATGGCTTGGCTGCTGGTATGGTACCATTGAGCTTGGTATCGGGATGTTCATACAACACAGTAACCGGTGACGGTCAATTTACTATCACAACATACCTTGAGGCTGGAACAGAATTTAAGCTTGTTCTCAACCCCGGTGCTTGGGCTCCTCAAGTAGGTCAAATCGATGGTAAAGTAACATTCAAACCCACCGGCGACGATCCCGAGCCCAGCAATTTAGCAGCTTCTGAAGCTGGTTACTACACACTCACTATCGATACAGAAAAGAAAGAAGGTACATTCGAAGCAGCTGACGTTGCTCCTACTGTATTCGACGGTATCGAGTTGGTAGGTGCTTGGGAAGGCTGGGGTACTATACCCATCGTTATGGAAGCTATGCCTTTGAGACACTTGTGGATTGCCAAAGACGTAACATTTGCCGAAGATACCGAAGGTAAATTCCGCAAAGCAGGCGACTGGTCGGCAAGTTGGGGTGGTGATTCATTCCCCTATGCTACAGTTAAATCGGGCAATAACATCATAATTACAGCCGGTACTTACAACGTAGTATTTAACGACCTCGATGGTAACTACTATTTCTTTGCGAAATAATAGACCGAGAAATATCACGAATTGGGCGAGACAATCGCCTCGCCCAATTCTCACAACAAACAACATTTAACATCGAAAATAAAAATGAAAAAAATATCGATTTACAGCACATTGTTGGCAGGTGTGGTAGCTTTCTCGGCTTGTACACCCGAAATCGAGCCCGCAGAGAAACCTGTAAGCTACGATCCCGTAGACTCTGCAAAAGTAGTGGCTAACGTAACTGCTGCCGACTTTGCCAACCCTATTGATTTGGGCACATACGAAGCTGATTTAATCTCGGCATTCACAGTTGACTTGGCAGCTACACCCGAGTTGGGCGCAGGCGACAAAGTTTCGTACAAAATGCACACTTCGGACACCGAAGAGATGGCAAAAGTAAAAGACCTCGCCGTAAAAGTTGAAGAAAACATCCTCAAAGTATCTAAAGCAGAACTTAACGACTTGATGAAGAGCTTTTTTGGCAAACGCCCCGCTCAAAACACAATATATGTAAAAGTTCGCACAATCCTTACAGCAAGCACAGGTGCCAACATTGAGTTCATCTCAGAGCCCTTCCTTGCTACTATTACAACAACAGCAGACCTTGCTATCGAAGAATCATATTACATCAACGTTGCTGGCGAACAGAAGAAAATGTCGCATAGCAAAACAGATGTATATGAAGATCCCGTATTCAAAGCAACTGTTTCTACAACACAAGATGCTACCGAATGGTATGTAACCAGCGAGTCGGGTATTAAATTTGGTGCAGGTGCCCAAGCCGGTTCATTGGCTCAAGATGGCACAAGCCTTGTACTCGATACAATTGGCAACTACGACATTAGCGTAAATATGGAGACTCTCACATACACTGTAGAAAAAGCTCCCGATGTAATCGAGTACTTCGTTGTAGGTGACTTCAGCGGTTGGAGCCAAACAGACGGTCAACGTCTTTACAGCGTAGCAGGTGCTCCTGCTGAAGGCTGGCTCGTATTGAACGGTGCAGGTGCTAATGGTTGGAAGATTTCTTCTCAAGCCGACTGGTCCGGTACTAACTACGGTGCCGGCGAAGAAGGTACAGCAGAAGCAGCACAATTGATACTTGACACAGCAGGCGATGCTCCCAACATCACCCAATATAGTGGCTTCAGCTACAAAGTATCATTCGACCCCGCCAACTACACCCTCAGCATTCTCAACACAGTAGATATTTGGGGTCTTGTAGGTAGCTTCAATGGTTGGGCTGCTCCCGACGTTGCTATGGCACTCTCTACCGAGGCTGGCATGGACTACTTGGTAGCTACAGTAACATTGGAGGCTGGTGCCGAGTTCAAGATTCGTGCCAACGAAGATTGGGCTATCAACTTTGGTGATGCTGGCGACGGCACTCTCAAACAAGATGGTAGCAACATCTCTGTAGCCGAAGCAGGCGACTATGAAGTTCGCTTCTACTTCTGCGCTCAAACTCCCTACTACACAGTTACAAAACTCTAATCTCAGAGTTGTGTAAACCATAAATACAAGGATGGCATACCCCACATGCGAGTATGCCACCTTGTTGTTTAAAGCAGAACAATTAAAGAATAACAATTATGCAAAAGAAATTTTCACTTTTAGTTGCAACAATCTTCACAGCATTGAGTAGCTGGGCTGCTATTGGTAGCTACATAACCGACCCCACACCGCTCAACGCCGACAAAGAGGGTACATTGATATGGACCGACTCTGACAAAATCTTTGGTGCAACCGACGAACTCTATGTGCACATCGGTGTATTGGATGCCGAAGATGTATGGCACAATGCCCCCGCACAATGGTGCGACAACAGCGAGAAATATAAAATGACCAAGCAAGACGATGGTACTTGGAAACTCGTTATGGGTCCCACCATCCGCGAATACTTTGGTGCAACTATCGAAATATGCAAAATCGGTGTCGTAGTGCGCAACGCCGACGGCACAAAACAAACCAAACCCGACTTCTACATCGAATGTACCGATGCCGCTCTCTATGGCGAGATAGTAGGTCTTCCTTCATCGGGTATTGTTGAGGCAGGTCAAACCCTCGACATCACCGTAAATGCTACCAAAACCGCCGACATCACACTCACCGTAGCAGGTCCCGACGGCAAGGAGGATTTTACAGCCAAAGCAACCACTGAGATGAAACAAAAATACACTTTTGCCAAACAAGGCGACTACACCTTTACAGCAAAAGTTGTTGCCGGAACAGAGACTCATGAAGTATCGGCTACCGTTGCTGCATGCGGCGCTGTAACAAACGAGGCTCGTCCTGCCGGCGTGAAAGAGGGTATCAACGTTATCGACGAAAATACTGTAACATTTGTTCTCTTCGATAGCGACAAGAACGGTGCTTACAGCCAACGCGTATTCTGGGTAGGTGATAACACCGACTGGGCTATCAAGAGCGAATACATGATGAAACGCGACAACACCAACAAATGCTGGTGGATAACTATTGGCAACCTCGAGCCCGGCAAAGAGTATGCCTTCCAATATCACGTAATAACCAAAGCCGGTGAGGCTATCCGCTTTGCCGACCCCTACTCGACCAAGATTCTCGATCCTTGGAACGACAAATGGATTGACGAAAGCATATACCCCGGCTTGCGCGAATTCCCCGCAAAAGCATGGGAACAACCCGCAACTGCATTCAAGACAACAGGCTCGGACTACAAGTGGGAAGTAACCGACTTCACCGTTAAGAACCGCGACAACCTCGTTATTTATGAGTTGTTGCTCCGCGACTTTACAGCCGAAAAGTCTTTGAAGGCTGCCATGGAGAAACTCCCCTACTTGCAAAGCCTTGGTGTAAATGCCATCGAATTGATGCCCGTACAAGAGTTTGATGGCAACCTCAGCTGGGGTTACAACCCTGCATACTTCTATGCTCTTGACAAGGCTTACGGTACCGACGAAGACTATCGCACATTTATCGACGAGTGCCACAAACTTGGTATCGCCGTATTCTTTGACGTTGTGTATAACCACGCAACAGGCAACTTCCCCTACTGCAAATTGTGGTGGGACAGCAAAAACAACAAAACAGCAGCCAACAACCCTTGGTTTAACGTAGATGCACCCCACCCCTTCAGCGTATTCCACGACTTCAACCACGAAGTACCCGAGGTGAAAGAGTATATCAAACGCAACCTCGTTTACTTGCTCGAAGAGTATAAGATTGATGGCTTCCGCTTCGACTTGACCAAAGGTTTCACCAACCGTCAATGCAACGAAAGCACTGCCAGCAACTACGACCAAAGCCGTATCAACATCCTCAAAGAGTACAACGCTGCAATCAAGGCTGTACGTCCCGATGCATGCATGATTCTTGAGCACCTCTGCTCGGAAAGCGAGGAGAAAGTATTGGCACAAGACGGTATGATATGCTGGAGAAACATGAACAACGCTTACTGCCAATCGGCAATGGGTTACCAAACGGACAGCAATGTTACAGGCGTATATGCCAACGGTAGCAACATGCCCAAGAATGGTTTGGTAGGTTACATGGAGAGCCACGACGAAGAGCGCACAACATACAAAGCAGCCAAATGGGGTGTGAACGGTATCAAAGATAGCAACTCAAACGGTAGCGACGACAACTTGCTCTACGACAACGTAGACACCAACCTTGCTACTCGTATAGACCAAGCTATCGCCAACGTTGCTCAATTCCTCACCGTTCCCGGTCCTAAAATGATATGGCAATTTGGTGAGCTCGGATATGATTATAGCATCAACTACAACGGCGACCGCACAGCCGAGAAACCCGTAAAATGGGAGTATAAAAACAATCCCGAGCGTCGTCGCTTGTTGGAAGCCTACTCAAAGATAAACACTTTGCGTAACTACCACGCCGAGCTCTTCGCTACCGATGCTACATTCTCGTACAAGTTGGCACAAAACGACTGGGCTAACGGTCGTCACATAACACTCACCAGCAAAGACGGTAACAAGAGCGTTGTTGTAGCTGTAAACCTCACAAGTACAGCCGGCAACTACACTCTCACATTCCCCAAGACCGGTACTTGGACCAACTTGATTACCAAAGAGACTTTGGAAGTAAGCAGCACAAGCATGAACATTTCTGTTCCTGCACACAACTGCGTTATCTACACCAACTTCGAGGTAACAGGTGTTGAAGATGTTGTAACCGACAAGGTAGAGTACACCGTATTCCCTAACCCCGCAAGCGACTATGTTTACACCAACGCACAAGGCGAGTTGTCAATCTACAACATCGCCGGTAACTTGGTAAAACAAGCCGAGGGCAACTGCGTTGAGGTACGCGACCTCCCCGCCGGTATGTATATCCTGAACATCACCAATGGCAACAACAGCCAAAGCATGAAGTTCATCAAGAAATAACCCATAAAGGTTATCAGATACCACAGACAAGCATAGTGCATGTGCACTATGCTTGTTTTTTTGTTTAAAAAGGTTAAAAGAAAAAATTTTTAGATATAAGGCAACATTGCAATCGTCTATTGTATATACCTTTACGAAACGAAACCCAAATTAACGAAAAGGATAATATTATGGAAGAAACACTCTTTAGTCGCCTCGACCGATACATGCAATACAAGGGGCTCAACGACAACAAAATAACTGTACAGACCAAAATTGCCGTAGGCACATTGGGCAAACAACGTCGCAGTGGCAAAGGTTTGTCGTACGATAGCATCGTAAAAATACTGAACACTTACCCCGACCTCAACCCTTCGTGGCTGCTATTGGGCAAAGGAGAAATGTTGACCGAATATGCCGAAAACCAAGCCAACGAATGTGCCAAGCTACAAGAGAAGATAATTATGCTGGAAAATATGCTACAAAAACAACATAGCAAGATAGACCTTCTCATCAGCCAACTCGACTACATACGCACACAGACAGCTATCAATCAAAACATAGAGCGCATTATAGCGAAACACCACGAAATTGAATTGGGGAAATTGTAAGAAAAAGAGAATAGAACATCGAGGCAATAACAATCATCGAGAACTATAAACTATAAACACTCAACTCTAAACACTCAACTCTTACAGCCCTCATATCCATAAACGCCCTACTCTAAACTCTAAACATTACACCATAAAACAACAAAGGAGAACATCTCACGATATTCTCCTTTGCGTATTCTCATGGAGAGACCTTTCTCTCTCCTGAGGTTGTGGTCGTTACCACAACCTCCAATGCCTTTTTCAAGGCTCGAAAGTTATATCCGCCTCACGGCGTCAACCTTCATCTAACCACAATCTTTTTACACTTAAACTATTAAAAACCTTACAAACAATCAAATTTACCTATCTTAACAATCTAACCTTAAAAAACCTATTTAACCTAATTCAGTGTGATGATAAAACCAATCTTTACCTTAATCCTATTGTATGAGGTCCACACACTCTCGTGTGGAGTGTGATAACGATGTATCCGTTAATCACACTGCAAAGGTAATGTGGCATGAGAAATCACACAACAAGAGGTACAATTTTTCGCACATTTAGACATGCAACCGTTTGCATTTTCCACAATCACCTACAAAAAACGGATGGCAAAAACAGCCCGTAGGGCACTATAATAGGCAAAAAACAAGTTTCGCAGCAAGATAGTGCGAATTAAAACAAGAAAGTATGGGCATGATGGTTATTTTTTTGTATTTTTGCACCAAATAGTTTTTTGTGAATTATGAACATATTAGAATTAAGCGAACAAGAAATAATCCGCCGCAATAGTATGGACGAGTTGCGCCGCATAGGCATCGAGCCCTATCCCGCAGCAGAGTATCCGGTGGATGCCTACACAACAGAGATTAAGGAGTCATTTGACGACAATGCCGAGCCTCGTCAAGTATCGGTGGCAGGACGTATCATGAGCCGCCGCATCATGGGTAAAGCATCGTTTATGGAACTGAAAGACTCGCAAGGTCGTATACAAGTATACATCTCGCGCGACGACCTCTGCCCCGGCGAGGACAAGGAGTTGTATAATACAGTGTTCAAGAAGTTGCTCGATATAGGCGACTTTGTGGGTATAAAAGGTTTTGTATTCCGCACACAAATGGGCGAAATCACCATCCACGCACAAGAGCTCACCGTACTCTCCAAATCGTTGCGTCCGCTGCCCGTAGTAAAAATGAAAGACGGCGTGGTATACGATGCCTTCAGCGATCCCGAGTTGCGATACAGACAACGTTATGTCGACTTGGTAGTAAACGAAGGCGTGAAAGATATCTTTATGAAACGTGCCATCGTGTTCAACACCATGCGCGACTTTATCAACTCGCACGGCTACGTAGAGGTAGATACTCCGGTATTGCAAGCCATCCCCGGTGGAGCAGCCGCACGCCCCTTCATCACCCACCACAATGCACTCGATATACCTCTATACTTGCGTATCGCCAACGAGTTGTACCTCAAACGCCTCATCGTAGGTGGTTTTGAAGGTGTGTATGAGTTCTCTCGCAACTTCCGTAACGAAGGTATGGACCGCACACACAACCCCGAGTTCACTTGTATGGAGATGTACGTTTCGTACAAAGACTATAATTGGTTGATGACCTTCACCGAGCAAATGCTCGAAAAGATATGCTTGGCTACCAACGGTACTACCGAGATACCCGTAGGCGACAACGTGATAAGCTTCAAAGCCCCCTTCAAACGTGTTACGATGATAGATGCCATCAAAGAACACACCGGCATCGACATCACCGGCATGAACGAAGAGCAACTGCGCGACGTGTGCAAGCAACTTGGCATCGAAACCGACGAAACCATGGGTAAAGGCAAACTTATCGACGAGATATTTGGCGAGAAATGCGAAGGCAACTACATACAGCCCACATTCATCACCGACTATCCCATCGAGATGTCGCCCCTTACCAAGCGTCACCGCAACAACCCCGACCTCACTGAGCGCTTTGAGTTGATGGTAAACGGCAAAGAGCTTGCCAACGCCTACTCCGAGTTGAACGACCCCATCGACCAACGCGAGCGCTTCATGGAGCAGCTACGTCTGTCGGAGAAAGGCGACGACGAAGCCATGTTTATCGACCAAGACTTCTTGCGTGCCCTCGAATACGGTATGCCTCCTACAGCCGGTATTGGTATTGGTATGGACCGTCTTGTCATGCTCATGACCAACCAGACCACAATTCAAGAAGTATTGTTATTCCCCCAAATGCGCCCCGAAAAGACACAAAAACGAGACAACGAGGCTGCATATACCGCAATAGGCGTGCCCGCCGAGTGGGTAGCTCCTATACAGAAAGCCGGCTACCTCACCGTAGCATCTATGGCAGAGGTAAATCCCGGCAAGCTGCACCAAGAGATATGCGGTATCAATAAAAAATTCAAACTCAATTTGCCCAATCCCACTGTCGACAATGTGGCAGCATGGATAGAGCAAATACAAAAATAAATGTTATGCAACCCATCGGTAAAATAGCCATTATGGGAGGTGGTAGCTGGGCTACCGCTCTTGCCAAATTGGTGCTTAACAACGAGGAAAAAATCTTGTGGTATATGCGCCGCGACGACCGCATCGCCGACTTTATACGCGATGGTCACAACCCCGCATATCTCACAGATGTTGCATTTGACCCCAACCGCATCGACTTCAGTTCCGACATCAATGCTGTGGTAGAACAAGCCGATACTTTATTATTTGCAACACCCTCGCCTTACCTTAAATCGCACCTTGAAAAACTCACAACCAGCCTCAAAGACAAGTTTCTTGTAACAGCTATCAAAGGTATCGTTCCCGACGAGAACCTTATCGTAACCGACTACTTCAAGCAAATGTATGGAGTTTCGGACGACATGTTGGCTGTAATCGGAGGTCCTTGTCACGCCGAGGAAGTAGCTCTTGAGCGCCTATCGTACCTCACAGTAGGCTGCCAAGATATCGAGCGTGCCCGCAGCTTTGCTCAAGCACTATCGTGCAACAAGTTGCGCACAATCGTATCGTCCGACGTGATAGGTATCGAATATTGTGCCGTACTGAAAAACGTTTATGCAATCGCATCGGGTGTATGTCAAGGCGCTCGCTGTGGCGACAACTTCCAAGCCATGCTCACATCCAATGCACTGAAAGAGATGTCGCACTTTGTACAAGCCGCATCGCCCGACCTCGTGCGCGATATGAGCGACTCGGTATACTTGGGCGACCTGTTGGTAACTGCCTATTCGCGTTTCAGCCGCAACCACAACTTCGGTACAATGATAGGACGAGGCTATTCGGTAAAATCGGCTCAAGTAGAGATGGATATGATTGCCGAGGGTTACTACGGAACAAAGTGTATGCACGAAGTAAACGCCAAATATGAGGTAGCTATGCCTATCCTCGATTGTATGTACGACATCCTATATCGTCGCACCCCGGTTAAAAAGGCTATTGCTCGCATGGCAGACACTTTCTTGTAAGAGACACTACACAATTTACTATAAAGAAAAATGGAAAAAAAGATTAATTTGGTTATTGACAAGGCTCTTGGAGCCGTAAGCCGCGAAGATGTTTTTGCCTTGGAAGGTAAGGCTCTCAACGGCATTGAACAATTACACAAAGGAACAGGTCTTGGAAACGACTTCCTTGGCTGGCTGAATTTACCCTCTGAAATTACAGAAGAACATTTGCAAGACGTTGAAAACGCAGCTCGTCAACTTCAATCGAAATGCGAGATTGTTGTTGTAATAGGTATCGGTGGCAGCTACCTCGGTGCCAAAGCCGTTATCGAGGCTCTCTCGCACAGCTTCGAGCACTTGCGTAAACAACACGATGCACCCATAGTACTCTTTGCCGGACAAAACATTGGCGAAGACTACCTCTACGAATTGCAAGAGCTGCTTGCCGACCGCCAATTTGGTATCGTTGTTATCTCTAAATCGGGTACAACTACCGAGCCTGCCATTGCATTCCGTCTGCTCAAAGAACAACTCGAGAAACAAGTGGGCAAAGAGGAAGCCGGTAAACGCATCGTTGCCGTTACCGATGCAGCTCGTGGTGCATTGCGCAAACTTGCCGATACCGAAGGCTACAAGACATTTGTTATTGCCGACAACGTAGGTGGTCGTTTCTCGGTGCTTTCGCCCGTAGGTCTGTTGCCCATCGCCATTGCTGGATATGACATCCGCGCGCTTGTTGCCGGTGCTGTAGAGATGCAAAAAGCATGCGCCGAGGATGTTCCCTTCGCCGAGAACCCCGCTGCCATATATGCTGCAACTCGCAACGCCCTCTACCAAGCCGGTAAGAAAATAGAGATACTTGTAAACTTCAACCCCAAATTGCACTTCCTTGCCGAGTGGTGGAAACAACTCTACGGCGAGAGCGAGGGTAAAGACCACTTGGGTATCTTCCCTGCATCGGTCGACTTCACTACCGACTTGCACTCGATGGGTCAATGGATACAAGATGGTGAGCGTACTATCTTCGAGACCGTTCTTTCGGTAGGCGAGATGAAACACACCGTAGTTATCCCCTCCGACCAAGACAACCTCGACGGTCTTAACTTCCTTGCCGGAAAACGTGTCGACGAGGTGAACCAAATGGCAGAATTGGGTACTCAAATAGCTCACGTAGACGGTGGTGTGCCCAACCTCAAGATTGAGATACCTGCTCTCACAGAGCGCTACTTGGGTCAACTCATTTACTTCTTCGAGAAGGCTTGCGGTATCAGTGGCTACATCTTGGGCGTAAACCCCTTCAACCAACCCGGTGTAGAGGACTACAAGCGCAATATGTTTGCCCTCCTCGATAAGCCCGGTTACGAAGCCGAGAGCAAAGCCATCCGCGAGAGATTGTAAGAAACAACACTGCCCACAAGGCACTCAAAATAAAGCGACAGCATCAAAAAATTTTGATGCTGTCGCTTTATTATATCTATTGGTAACGTTTTACTCGCCATCCTCGCTACGGGTGTAGCCAAAATAGTTCTTCTGATAACGGCTGGGGCTGCAACCTTTCAATGCCTTGAATTGGTGAAAGAAATTGGATATATTGTTATATCCGCAAGCATAGGCTATCTCGTTGATGTTCATCTCATTTTCCATCAACAACTTACACGCATTACCTATACGCACTTCTATGAGAAAGTCCATAAAAGTCTTGCCTGTGCGTTGCTTGAAATAGCGGCAGAACGAACCCTTGGCAAAATGAATAATATCGGCAACCTCCTGCACCGATATATCACGATGATAGTTTTCGAGCACAAAGGTATATATCTTGTTCATACGCGAGCTATCCGTCTCACGCGAATGTGCCGAGGTGTAACCCTGACTTGCTACAAAGTCATAATCTTGCGATGTAGAGATAGTATGCAATATATTGAGCAATCGCAACATGCTGCTTGCTGGGTCGTCATTGACCAATGCAAACATTTGCTCCTCCATCACGCACAAGGTGTCGCCCTTGATATAGATGCCACGCTCGGCACTTTTGAGCAACGAGCGTATAACAGCCATCTCGGGCAGGTCGTAGAAAGCACCGAAAACCACAGGCGCCAAATGCACCACAACCGCCTCGACATCTTTCTCGCCGGGACGATTGCCATACGACATAGTATGCGGCAAGTTAGAGCCTAAAACAAGCATTTGACAATGCCCCTCGATGGGTATCTCTTTGTCGCCAATCATCATACCACCTTGCCCACCGCGCACCAGAAATAGTTCAATCTCGGCGTGCTGATGCCACATACTATAAACGGGAGCACCGGTGTCTTTACGCACTAAAAATGAGCGTTCGGGATGGAATGAGAAACTTCTTAAAGCAGGTTTCATGGATAGCTTGTATTTGTTGTGTATTGGTTTTCGGCACAAAGATGAGAATAAAAATTGAATTTTGCAAACATTTATGTGAAGATAGTACACAAAAAAAGAGAGCTTTTATTAATAGGTTGAATATGGTTTCACTAACTTTGCAATACACAATAACAATCACTATATCTTTACCTAATATGAAAAACAAAATCGTTACCTTCGGCGAAATCATGTTGCGACTGGCAACACCCGACTATCAACGCTTTACACAAACCAACTCATATAACGCCACTTTTGGCGGTGGTGAAGCCAACGTCGCTGTTTCGTTGGCAAACTATGGTCTTGAAACAGAATTTATCACCCGCCTGCCATCAAACGACATCGCACGCGCATGCACCATGGAGTTGCGTCGATATGGTGTAGGTGTCGACAATATCGTATATGGTGGCAATCGCATAGGTATATACTTCCTCGAAACAGGTGCAGTGGCACGCCCCAGCAAGGTTATCTACGACCGCGCCAACTCCTCTATCGCCGAGATTGAACCCGGCATGATCGATTGGAAAGAGATATTTAAGGATGCCAAATGGTTTCACTGGACAGGCATTACCCCCGCTATCTCGGAAGGTGCTGCCCAAGCATGCCTCGAGGCTATCAGATGCGCCAACGAAATGGGTGTAACCGTATCGTGCGACTTGAACTACCGCAAGAACCTTTGGAAATATGGCAAGAAAGCATCGGAAGTGATGCCCGAATTGGTTGCCGGCTGCGACATCGTACTCGGTAACGAAGAAGATGCCGAGAAGGTATTCGGCATCAAGCCCGAGGGATTTGATGTTACACAGACTGCCGGTGAAGTAAACTCTGCCGAGTTTGAGAGCGTATGCACACAGCTGATGGAGCGCTTCCCCCGCATCCGCAAGGTCATCATCACCCTGCGCGGTTCTATCAACGCCAACCACAACACATGGGGCGGCGTACTCTATTCGGACAACTCACTGAAGATTTCGCGCCGATACGACATTACCCACATCGTCGATCGCGTGGGCGGTGGCGACTCGTTTATGGGCGGCTTGATATATGGTCTCAACACCTACGACAACGACCAACAAGCGCTCGACTTTGCCGTTGCAGCATCTTGCTTGAAGCACACCATCTACGGCGACTTCAACCAAGTAACCGTCGACGAGGTAGAAAAACTGATGGGGGGCGACGGCTCGGGACGCGTATCTCGATAATACTATCAACAACAATGTGAAGATAACACAATAACATATTTTACACAAACAATATGGCTCGTTTCAACATTATACACAGCATCACAACAATGAGCAATACCGGTATGGTGCCGGTATTCTATCACAGCGATATAGAGGTAGCCAAGAGTGTACTCAAGGCTTGCTATGAGGGTGGTGTTCGCGCCTTCGAGTTTACCAACCGGGGCGATTTTGCTCAAGAAGTCTTTGCCGAGCTGGTAAAATTTGCCGCTCGCGAATGTCCCGAAATGATTGTGGGTATAGGCTCTATCGTCGACCCCGCCACTGCGGCACTCTACCTGCAACTGGGTGCAAACTTTGTGGTAGGACCTTGCTACAACCCCGAGATAAGCAAGGTGTGCAACCGTCGCCTTGTTCCCTACATACCGGGATGCGGCTCGGTGAGCGAAATAAATGCAGCACAAGAGAGTGGCTGCATCGTCTGCAAGGTATTCCCTGCCGGCAACGTGGGCGGTCCCTCGTTTGTCAAGAACATCAAAGCTCCCATGCCATGGTCGATGCTCATGGTAACAGGTGGCGTAGAACCCACTGCCGAAAGCCTCACTGCATGGATAAAAGCCGGCGTAGCCTGCGTGGGCATGGGCTCGAAACTATTCCCTAAAGAGGTGATTGCAGCCGGCGAGTGGAGCAAAATAAGCAACCTTTGCCGCGAATGTCTCGAAACTATCAAGAACCTAAAAGCATAAATCTACCCACCTACGGGTACAATTCTATAAAACTATGAAGATCAATTACGAAGTGCGCTATGCAGCACACCCTGCCGATGCCAAGCAATACGACACTGCTCGTCTACGCAAAGATTTCCTTATCGAAAACCTCATGGTTGCCGACGAAATAAATATGGTATATACGATGTACGACCGCCTCGTTGTTGGTGGTGCAGTACCCGTTAATGAAAAACTCGAGCTACAACCCATTGACCCTCTCAAGGCTCCCTTCTTCTTGCATCGCCGCGAATTGGGTATCTTCAATGTTGGTGGCGAAGGCACTGTTGAGGTTGACGGTGTTGTATACGAATTGGGTTATAAAGAAGTGCTCTACTTGGGCAAGGGCGACCGCAACCCCGTCTTTGCAAGTAAAGACCCCGCCAAACCCGCTCACTTCTACTTCAACTCGGCGCCGGCTCACATGACCTACCCCGACAAGAAAATAACCAAAGCCGAAGCCAATGTATTCACACTTGGCAGCCTCGAGACATCCAACCACCGTACTATCAACCAGATGATAGTAGGTCGTGTACTGCCCACATGCCAGTTGCAAATGGGTATGACCGAGCTCAAGCCCGGTAGCGTATGGAACACCATGCCGGCACACACACACGACCGTCGCATGGAGGCATACTTCTACTTTGAAGTACCCGAGGGCAACGCCGTTTGCCACTTCATGGGCGAAATGCAAGAGACTCGCCACATATGGATGCACAACGAAGATGCTGTGATTTCGCCTGTATGGTCTATTCACTCGGCATGTGCGACAAGCAACTACACATTTATATGGGGTATGGCGGGCGAGAACCTCGACTACAACGACATGGACACCGCAGCCCCCACCGAAATGAAATAATAGGAGGAACAGACTATGTTGGAAGGAACAAAACTCTTTGACCTCACCGGTCGCGTAGCCCTCGTTACAGGTGCTACGCATGGATTGGGCATGGCTATGGCGGCTGCTCTGGGCAAAGCCGGTGCTACGGTAACAATATGCGGTCGCTCACAAGAACGCATCGACAACGCTCTGGCACAATATGCCGAAATGGGACTCAACGTAAAAGGCTATGTGTGCAACGTAACACACGAAGACGAGGCAATACGTCTTGTCAACACCATCCGCCAAGAAGTAGGCATCATTGACATATTGGTAAACAATGCCGGTATCATCAAGCGCATACCCTCGCAAAACATGAGTGTGAGCGAGTTTGAAGAAGTTATCACCACCGACCTCACATCGCCCTTTATCATGTCGAAAGCCGTATTTGAAGGCATGCGCGAGCGTGGTGGCGGTAAGATTATAAACGTATGCTCTATGATGAGCGAGCTGGCACGCGACACCGTTACTGCCTATGCTGCAGCCAAGGGCGGACTGAAAATGCTCACCAAGAACATGGCTACCGAATGGGCTCGCTACAACATACAGGTAAACGGCATCGGTCCGGGCTACTTTGCCACTGCACAGACAGCCCCCATACGAGTCGACGGACACCCCTTCAACGAGTTTATCATCAAACGCACCCCTGCCGGTCGTTGGGGTAATCCCGAAGACTTGGGTGGCACAATTATTTTCCTTGCTTCACCGGCTTCCGACTTCGTTACCGGTCAGGTAGTGTACGTCGATGGTGGTATCCTTGCCTGCCTCGGCAAAGCCGCCCACGAGGAGTAAATGAGATATCATCATATAACACAAAGAGGCTACACTCATCACGGTGTAGCCTCTTTTGTTCCTAAACATTAGTGTAACTATCAAAACGTAAATCCAAGGTTGAAATCCATAAAAGGCAACATCGGATGTCGTATCTCAATATCGTATGGATAATATGCGCCTACATATCCATAACTTCCTGGATATTCTCCATCAAAGGGGACAGGCGAAGTTCGCGCCATAAATCCTATGGCTAAATATAAATTATATTTCTCGGTAATACGATAACTCACTCCCAACTCAGGATTTAAGAAAAAGCTACTTGTACTATACGTCCAATCATTCAAATCAGGGAAATAGCCTGTATCGTTTTCAATCTTTTTATGTCCCGATATCTGTCCTCCTAAAGATAAAGCGATGAATGGCTGACAACGAGTCTTGGTCATATACAAACGAATATGCAAATATAGTGGTACTTTAAAAACATTTTCATTAATACCATACACGGCATAATCGTCGTAACCATAACGACCATAATCTAAATATGGAGTTGAGACACTAGTATTGAAATTAAGCCCTATGCCCACACCTGCAAAGAAATAGTTACTAAAACGATAACCACCTATATAATCTATGCCAAACTGAGAGGATTCTTCAGCCTTTGCACTAAGGTCATAAGTACTAATGGTAAATTCTAACGACTGTTGATAACCTTTGCTGACAGGAGGCAATATTTTGCGTTCTTTTTTTACTTTCTCTTTCTTTATCTGGGTTTTGGTAGTTATCGTCTGCGAACTTGTTATAATTTGCGCAGTAGTGGGTGTAACAGACAAGAACACACCCAATATAGTAGCGAATACTAATAATTTACTTTTCATATCGGCTTATTTTTTTATTTCCAACTCGGTATTAGTGGGATTTCTGAGAACATCAAGATTATCCTTGCCTTGTGTCACACTCTTGGCATTACGTATCAGTTCAATATCATTTTGAGTAGCATTGCGAAAACTGGTGTACGAGGCAGGATAGCCGGTAACGGTAATTTCAAGAAGACCTCTTTCGTTGGTAACAATATCGATAATAGCACCTACCAACAAATCTGCGTTGTGCGCTGTTGCAGCTCGCGACAAAGCTACCTTCTTCAACTCAGGCATAATCTTTGTAATGTCGGCTGTTACGACAAAATCTTTGAAGGCCTCTGTTTCTGTGTGCTTAATTTTGGAAGGCGACACCTTGATATCGGCAACAAGAGGGGTTAACAACATATAATGTTCCGGTTCAAGGTTGCGAGCCGATGACTCTTGATACTTAACCTCTTCAATCTCCTTGGCAGATGATGCAACGGGACACATTAATGCCAAAACTGTCAATGAAAGAATAATTCTTCTCATAGTAAAAAACTTGGTTTTAAGGCAGCCCTCACGTCCCATAAGGCCATTATAAAAAAGAAAGCGTGGACGATGTTCAGTTTATCTTCACGAGGCATCGCCAAACGCCCTACCACAATAAACAGCCCACCCCACGCATTGCCATATAACAATCCCCTTGCCGGGGCGGTTGTAGGCAAGCATAGGCGTTTATGACTGCTATATCCTGTGGTAAAATTTTGGCGAATTTCGTGAAAGGATAAAGCAAAAACGCTTTTGTTAATAAGTTACGAAATGAGCGTTCTCATTTCAAAGACAAAAATAAGAAAAATTATAACAACATATTATAAAAGAAACAAGAAATTGAATATTAATAGTAGCAAGCACAGGAACAAGCCATTAGCCCGTTGAGAGATATTAAAATTGTGAGAGGAAGTTATCGGAAATGCTTAATAACATAAAGGCTGCGCTTGGTCAAGCGCAGCCTTTATGTTATGTTCAATATACCAATGTTACTCTACCACTACATCATACCGCAGGATGTCGTATTTGATGCGATAGGGTGTGCCCGATGCGCGTTGCGGGGGCATGGTGTGATAGTAGTACAACTTCGATGTATCGAAACTCTTTATCGCAAGCATCTGTGTCATACCGGCAGCTATATCGCACTCGACAAGTTCCTCGCGGGTATGCAAGACGGCTCCTTGCATAGTGATATACACCAACTTGAGCAGAACGCGCGATATACGATAATTGTGCGTTTCGTTGCGTAGGATAAAGCTCTCTTTGCTATCGCTCAGGCGCTTGGCATAGCCATGCATCGACACTGCCATCGGGGTAAAAGGCACCTCGGGCGTAAGGGTCGAATCGACAGGCTGTGGCATAGGCAGACCGGCAGTCGACGTATTATCGACCGACCCTGTCAATGCTTGCGCCATAGCTATGAGGGGCAAGAGGGAGAATATAATTATAGCCAAACACTTCATCGTATAGTGCGATTAATACTTGTTATACCCTACTACCTTGCCCTGCTCTTTGCGTTTCTTATCGCGCAGAGGCTGGGTAGAATAGCCTATAACAATGTCGAGCAAGATGCGCTTGCGCGATGGTATGTCCAACAAGGCGCGTAGCTTCTTCTCGTCGAACCAGCCCAATATACATGAGCCCAAGCCTTCGTCGGCGGCTGCAAGGGTAATATGAGCGGCAACAATACCTATATCGATGTAGGGAAAGTGCTTGTCCTTCACCACACCGCCTATACCCGACGTGAAGTTGGGATTTTCCTCCACTACGACAATATGCACAGGGGCTTGCTTGGTAAAATGGTTCATGCCCAGCACCTTCGACGACGTAGTATCGGCAACCTTGTTTTTCAACTCGGGTTCGTCAACAACAATCATCTTATAGGGCTGTGCATTACAAGCCGAAGGCGCAAGTTGAGCTGCTGCAAGAATACGCTCTATCTTATCCTTCTCAACGGGTCGTGCTGCATCGAAGGCTCGATCGCTCTGCCGGCTACGGGCAAGTTCAAGAAATGTTTTCATCGTGAAACGCTATTATTTGTCGGCAAAGTGCATCATGCGAGAGAGATACTTGCCAATGATGTCAAACTCGATATTGACAACCGTACCAGCCTCTATCTGACAGAAGTTGGTATGATCGTGGGTATAGGGGATGATAGCCACTTGGAAGGTGTTGTCGGTAGGATTGCACACTGTAAGGCTCACACCGTTTACCGTAACCGAACCTTTATCGACGGTGAAATATCCACGACAAGCCATCTCGGCATCCAATTCATACTCAAATGTGTAATACCAACTACCATCGGCAGCCGTAACTTCACGACAACGAGCTGTTTGGTCGACATGACCTTGCACAATGTGTCCGTCTAAACGACCATTCATCACCATGCTGCGCTCGAGATTTACCTTATCGCCCACCTTGAGCAAGCCCAAATTGCTACGCTCGAGTGTCTCGCGTATGGCAGTTACGGTATAGGTATCGCCGTCGATGCTCACAACCGTAAGACACACGCCATTGTGCGCTATACTCTGGTCTATCTTCAATTCATCGACAAACGAGCAACTGAGTGTCAAGTGCAGATTGCCTTGTTCGCTACGCAACGCTACTACGGTTGCAGCTTCTTCTACTATTCCTGAAAACATAATTCAATTTTTTATACGATGTAAAGATAGTGATTTTTTATATTTTCACTAACTTTACCCTGTAAAAGTGCTAAAGAAATATCAACAAAAGACCTTACGAGGGCGTTTACAGAAAACTCTCGCCGGGGTTTATAGGTTATAATATCAAGAATAGATATGTTATCACAGGAAATCGCAGATATGCAACATAGTATATACGACAATCTACTGCACCGACACCTGCAACAGGCGTTCACACAATTGCGACAACTCACCGAGCAACTGCAAGAGTGGCACACCGAGGAGAAGTTGAGCGAATTGGAAATGTCGTATAAATATATGATACAATATATGCTCGACGGTATTGACGACCCCGAGCGAGCTCATGTGTATAACCATCTGCTCACCGAAACATATCAACTTACCGACACCGTATGCGAGAGGCTGCTCACACGCGACTCTATGTCGCTATACTACGGCAAGAAACGCTATCTGCGCAGCTTGGGCAAGAGCTTGGCGCAAACCTTCGCTGCACTCGATAACAGCGTAAACGAGCTATCGCTGTGCGAATTGGTGCCCGACAACAACACGATAACCCCTAAAAGGAAAGAGGTGGAAAGGCTTGCCGGCGAGTTTTTCAACCAGATATGGACCAACTATCCTGCCGAGGCTGAAGACTACGCCACCATTCGCGATGCACTGCAACCACACCGGCTACCCGAAGCCGTAGCAGCGCTTGCAGTAGCGGCTCTGACACTAAACATCACACATTGTTTCGACGACGAGAAGATAGATATTCTCATAGACACATACAACAACCACAACAGCGACGAGGTGCAGATACGCGCATTGTGCGGTGTGCTGGTGGCTCTGCTAAGATACCATGCACGTTTGCCACTATACAGCAAACTGCGCAACCGCATCACACTGCTGCTCGACGACACTCGCTTCACCACCGATACACGCAACATACTTTTCCAATTCATACGCAGCCGCGATACAGAGAAAATAAGTCGCAAGATGAACGAAGAGTTGTTGCCTAAAATGATGAAGATAAGTCCGGCTCTATACAAGAAGATAAAAGAAGACGATGCCTTGACCGACATGGAGTCGTTGGAACAGAACCCCGAGTGGCAAGAACTGCTCGACAACTCGGGCATAGCCGACAACATCATGGAACTGAACGACTTGCAGATGCAAGGCGCCGACGTATTTATGAGCACATTCTCACACCTCAAAGGGTTTTCATTCTTCAACGAACTATCCAATTGGTTTATTCCCTTCATGACCAACCACACTGCAATAACCGAGGTTTTGGGCAATGAAGATTGGAGCAAACGCTTTGTCGATATACTCCAAGGCTCGAGTTTCCTATGCAACAGCGATAAATACTCGTTCTGCCTATCGCTGTCGCAAGTACCCGACTCGCAACGACAGATGATGGCAAACCAATTTCGCAGCGAAAACATAGAACTGAAAGAGGCTCAAAAAGCCGAACTATACAAGCAAAGCCACGAGCGAGAGAATATATCCAACCGCTATTTGCAAGACTTTTACCGCTTCAACAAGCTATTCCCACGACGTAAAGAGTTCTTCGACCTATTCTCCATGCCTATAGAGCAACTGCTCAAGATAGACGAGTTTGCACCCATCATGCACGACGAAAAGCTGCTAAAAGTGTTGGGCGAATACTTCTTCAAAAACGAATACTACAACGATGCAGCATACATCTTTGTAAACCTATCGCACAACGAATTTAACGACAGCGAGCTATACCAGAAGACAGGCTACTGCTACCAATCGGTGGGCAACTACGAGGAAGCACTCGAATACTACCTCAAGGCAGACCTTATAAAGCCCAATAACCTGTGGACACTGCGACACATAGCCATTTGCTACCGCAATATGAAAAAAAGCGAAATGGCACTCGACTACTTCCTACGAGCAGTCGACATGGCACCCGACAATCTATCGGTAAACCTTAATATAGGACATTGTTACCTCGAACAGAAACAATACGACGAAGCACTCAAATACTACTTTAAGGTCGACTATCTCGACACCAAAGGCACCAAAGCCCGTCGCCCTATTGCGTGGTGTTCGTTCCTTGCAGGCAAGACCGAGCAAGCATGGCGATACTACGAGAAGATACTTGCCGACAAGCCCACCGCACTCGACTATCTCAACGCAGCACACGTCGCGCTTGCAATGTGCAACATACGACAAGCCATTGCACTATACAACGACAGTATAGCCGCCGACAACGGCAACGTAACACGTTTTACAAAGAATTTTGAGCAAGATATACCCGACCTCATTCACGCCGGCATCAACCCCGACGACATACCCATCATCTACGATCAAATAATATACCAATCGCAAGAGAAAAAGTAAGAACACAACACCAATCTCTCATCTCTCAACACTCACATCATGCAGTCCTTTGGGGCTTTTAGGTATAACTTCTTTAAACTATAATCTATAATCTCTAATCTCTAAACCCTAAACTCTAAACTCTAATCTCTAATCTCTAAACTCTAATCTCTAATCTCTCAACTCTCTACTTTACAAAAAAACAGAACCTCGGCAACTTTCGTTGTCGAGGTTCTTCTTTAAGTGGCGGCTGCCTACTCTCCCACTTGCGCAGTACCATTGGCGTGACCGGGCTTAACTTCTCTGTTCGGGATGGGTAGAGGTGGATCCCCGGTGCTATAACCACCTTAATGTGTTTACTGT
>JAFUOV010000014.1 GCA_017481745.1 Bacteroidaceae bacterium | reverse complement strand
TGCCGAGCTTCGGATCCACGAACACCACGCTGCAATCCGTACTTTGCCATTACCTCGGCATAGCCATCGTGATATGAAATCAGTGTTTGGCGGTTGAACAAATCATCGGCACACAAGCGGACTGCATTTGCTTTCTTGCGATATTTGCGTTTGCCGTTGGCTTGCTCTTTCTTGGCTTTTCGGCGTTCACCTGTTACGATGGGTACAACCGATGCGTGGATGTGTGGTGTTTTCTCGTCCATATGAAGATGAGCCGAAACTACATTCTCCCAACCGAATGTATCATACAGGTATCTTATGCTGTCTTGACACCATTCACCGAGTTTACCATTTTGGTAAATAGCCATCATATCCTCGTGCGTTCCCGACATTACGATACGAACAACTCTAACTTGGTCATTGGTTATCTTCCGCTTGATACCTGCTGTTTTCAGTCGGTAGGCGATTGCTTCGTCCCTGCCATTCACTCCATCGGGATATGTAACCAACGCCATATTAAGATACGTTCTTGTCGGGTCAGCATTATGCGGTATTACTTTTCTCTCTATGTGATCGGATTGTGTGGCATCCGATGTGCCTTTTGCCTTCTTTACATCAAATGTGAAATTTCCCATATTGCGTGTTTTTAGTAGTTAGACTTGATTGATTTTTGGTTGCTCTCTGCATCGGCTTGCAGGGTTTCCAAAGGGCATTCCCTTTGGCTCGATAGGGAGTTTTTAGCGTTACGATAGTAATGCGTTAAGAAAACGCCCTATTGAGCTATGGTATTTTTGCTAAATACCTTTGGGAAAGCGAGCGTGCCGATTATAGACCCAATCCCTTTTTCTTCTTTGGTGGTGGATTATGCATCCGCCTTGCGGATTGGACTTGCGACTTTTTCTCTACTTGTTTTGTTTGGTTTTTATGGCATAAATAGTCGTTCAAATCCTTATGTCCTGCGTAGTGATGCGACATATCTTGAAGCCTATTCCCGAACATCCGTTTCAGATTTTCATAGGCTCTTTGCCCTGCCTTGTCATTGTCGAGGAAGCAACCTATTCGGGAGTATGGGCGTAGCAGTTGCTCTGCTTTCGAGAGGTTGGTAACGGAGTTCAGCACCATATAATCCTGTTCGCCAGTACGTGGCTCTTCGGGGTTGTTGTTCACTCGGATTGTTAGGAACGAGAGGTAATCCATAAAGCCCTCGAAGAGATAGCACACCGCCAGTTGCTCGCCCTGCTGTCGGATATGGGTAATATCCTTTGGAGCAAGACAGCCTTTGAAGTAGCGGTTGCGGAGTTCATAGCCACCTGCCATATTCGGAAAGGCGATGGCAGCCGCATACTTCCGGCAATAATGAGCGACAATTATTTTACACTCATGCCCGGTGAAAAACGCTGTATTACAATAGAATTTGACGAAAAGCTACTGCAAGACGATACATACGAACTTATTGTTGAGCCATACAATTAGTACTCATTAATATCGAGAATAAACGTGATGACATCTACCGAAGTCATCACGTTTTTTATTCGGCAGCAATCGTTTGCACAACATTTTTGCAAAGAGTAGTTCGGTAAAAATGGGCTAAAAAGTTACGAATAACTACTTTTGTCCAAAACATTTAACCTAAAAATTGGAATTATGAAATTAAAGAATTTACTCTTTGCAGGATTGTTGGCTACTGCCGCTATATCGGCACAGGCACAATATGTAGAAGATAGAGCTTACTACTCGACCAATGCCAACGAGGCAGTAGGAGAAGCTGCCACTATCACCATTGATGGCGAATTCAGTGATTGGAAAGAGTCGATGATAATATCGACCGGAGGAGCTAACGACGTAGCAACAGCCTTTAAAGGTGGTCATGAAAACTGCGTACTCGATATATATGCCCTCTATGCAGCATGGGACGATAATAACTTGTATATTGCGTGGCAGATGTGCAACACAACCGACGTGTGGGCTCGTGAAGGCGATGGTCCGTTGAGCGACGGTGGTCGTGTGCTCGATGTGCCTTTGGCAATAGCATTGAGTGTCAACCCCAACTCGGCAACTCTCACAGGTAAGATAGCCGGAGGCGATGGTATATGGGGCTTGTGCCAACGTCTGCAATTTACATCGCACGTCGACCACCTGCTATTGATGAGTGGCAAAGTAGGATTGGGCGAACCCGCTCTATTCAAAGCTGTTGACACAGAAGGAAATACCAACTACTCAAACGGATGTTTGCTCTTCAAAAACAACGGCATCAGCTACAAGATGAAAGAGGGTTTCCAACCGTCGCATCTGTGGCGTCAAACTACTAACGACAAAGACTTGAATGTGGTATATGACAGTGCCAACTATGAAAACCTCCTCTCTGCCGACTATACCGGTAAATCGCACAATACCAAGTACGACTCATTCTACGAAATAAAGATACCTCTGAAGGTATTGGGTATAGACCGCACATGGCTCGAAACATACGGTATCGGTTGCCGCGTGATAGCTACTCGTGGCGAATCGGGTATAGATTGTATGCCTCACGACCCAGCTGTGCTCGACAATGTATTTGGCGATTACGGTTCAGACCCCTCTACTACTCACGAAAAAGATGACGTAGATAACTTTACATACAACCTTGCATCAATAGGTCATATACGCGACATCAGCAACATTCCCACCCCCGATGTTCCCGATACTCCCGACGAGCCCGACACTCCCGAAGCTCCGGACACACCTGCCGACGGCAACTATGTTGTCTATTTCAAAGACAACGGCTCACCCGTATGGGCTTCGGTAATGACATGGATATGGGATGCCGGTAACAACAATAAAAACTATACCGGCGGTACTTGGCCCGGACAATCTATGTGGAAGACAAATATCAATGGGACAGAATATTGGACTTTCAGTTTCTCTACCACCGACAACTTGTCGCAACCGATGATTATCTTTAACAACGGAAACGGCGGCAATGACAACCAAACAAGCGACCTCATATATGAGAACTATGCCATATACGACCGCGTGGGTATCATAGGCTACAACCGTCCCAGCTCGGGTATAGAGGCTGCACAATCTGGCAACAAGATTGTTTACAACCACCTCACCATCACAGCTCAAGGCGAAATAGCTGTATACAATACACAAGGTATCTTGGTAACTAAAGGAAACGACCAAGTAACCGCTCCCGCAGCCGGGCTCTATATTGTAGTGAATGGAAATAATATAGAAAAAGCCTTGCTACGTTAAGGCATCAACAAATACATATAGACGAGGATGCTCCTATACAACATGGGGCATCCTCGTTGCTTTTACAGGCGACTTATCAAAACCTCTATTTAACTATAAAACAATATTTTTACCAAGAGAGTTAAATTTGCTTTTTCTTTATGTATTGTCTATAAAGATGATTATCTTTGTCCATTAATATAGCTTCCCGATAATAGTACCATATAGCAATTAAACCAATGGCTATATAGGAAGTCATATAAGAAAAAGAAATAGGAGGAATAAAATGATAAAGAAAGTATTTTTAGTTGCTATTGCAACATACGTGGCAAGTATGCTCCCAACAATGGCACAGAGCTATTATATCGAAGACGATATATACTATACACCCGATGACAAAAATCGCGTTGTAGAGCAAGTACGTCAAGAAAGAGAGGCTGCCAAGCCTCAAACAACCACCGTAGCTATTGTTACTAAAAACGATGTGCAACCCAATACAGCTGCACAAAACACAGCAGTACAGAATGCAGCGGCACAAAGTACAGCACCATCGGGCATACAAGAGGAGCGCGATGTCGACGAGTACAACCGCCGCTACAACAGTTATAGCAACACAAGTAGCACAGGCGACACAAACATAACTACCGACAACACCACCACAGGCACAACATTTGCTTACCATAGCGACCAAGTACCTGCCGGCGATACCGTATATGTGCAACTCGAAGATGGCTACTACCTCAACGACTTCAATGGCTCGTTGAGCGACTACGAGTATACCGTACAGATACACCGTTTTTACAATCCTCGATATACCGTAAGTATAAACGATCCTGCCTATTCAAGTATTTACATGCTCGACAGCAATGATTGGAATGTATATATCAACGGTTCATACGCATGGGTAACACCTACATGGAGCAACCCATGGTACTGGAACTACACATGGGCACCCTACTCCTATACAAGTTGGTCTTGGCGCTGGAGCTGGGGCTGGGGTAGCTTCTACTGCGGTTGGTACGACCCATGGTACTATCCCGGTGGCTACTATGGCTGGCACTCGCCCTACCCTTATGGTTGGTACGATCCTTACCACTATGGCTGGTACGACCCCTATTACGCATGGCATTCGCCCCATCATCCGCACCACCCCGGCTACTATCCCGGTGGTCCGGGTCATCACCCAGGCGGTCCCGGACATCGCCCTGACGGCGGTCCTGAGCATCGTCCCAACAGCCGATATGGCGGTACAATCACAGCCGACGGCAACAATGCCCGACATGGCAATGGTGGAGCGGCTGTAAAAGGCGAGAGCAATAGTCGTGGTCGTCGTGTAACGATAGATGCCAACGAGAGCAATGGTCGTCGCAACACGTTAAATACACAACCCAATGGTGCCGACAGAACCAAAGCAAGCAATCTGAACACCAACACCAATAGTCGTCGCCCGAGCAACGGTACAACCGTCAACACCGGTCGTCGCAACAATGAGAACAATCGTACTACTATCAACAATAGCAGTAACAGAAGCAAAACAAATGTAGGCACTTCTTCATCAAGTCGCAGCAACCGCAGCTCGTCATACACTCCTTCGTCGAGCTCATCAAGTCGCCGCAGCTCGGGAAGTTCATACAACTCATCACGCTCAAGCAGTTCTCGCAGCAGTGTAAGCCCTTCACGCTCATCGAGCAGCAGCAGCCGCAGCAGTAGCAGTAGCAGTGGCAGTAGCAGTAGCAGTCGAGGCGGAGGTAGCAGCCGCGGCAGCAGTGGAGGTCGTCGATAAAACGTAGAATATAAAAATCACACAAAAATGAAAAAGAGATTCATCATACTCACAGCTCTATTCCTCGGTGTCATGCCTATGTGGGCGCAAGGCGTATTGGATGCACTTCCCGCCTTGACACAACAACCACAAGGAACAGCACGATACACCGCTATGGGTGGTGCCTTCGGAGCTTTAGGTGGAGATTTGACCACCATACGACAAAACCCTGCCGGTATAGGCGTGTATCGCAGCTCGGAGTTGAGCGTTACCGCCGGGCTCAATTTCTATAACAATACCGTAACAAGCCCCTCGAGGGTCAACAAAGAGAACGGCTTTTATTTCACCGGCGATAACTTGGGTGTTGTAGGTGTAATAAGATGGAACGACGGCGTACTGCGTAACCTCAACTTTGGCTTTGCCTACAACAACATAGCCAACTTTAACAACGTATATCGCGCCGACTGGAACAACATAGGCACATCGGTAACAAATATCATAGCCGACAACACCTGTATGTATAATGTTTATCCCGACGAATTGGCTCTTGCCGACGGCTACAACCCCTATCAATACGGGTTGCCTTGGATGTCGGTATTGGCATACAACACCTACTTGATAAATCCCACTGATGCTAACAGCGACTATTATTCGGGAATATTCAAAGAGGGAACAAGCGGTAGAGCCTACCTGCATACAGCAACATCGGGTGCTGTCGACGAGTACGACTTCAACATAAGCGGTAATATTTCCGACAAGTTCTATTGGGGATTGAGTGTCAATGTAACCAATATCTTGTATAACATAGATAGCTACTATGGCGAGTCGCTAAAGAATGCGCAAGTGGCAGCAACAGCCAATGGCGTTCTATCGACAACCGACGGCGAATTTGACATACACAACCGACTCACTACCCGAGGTATTGGTGCCGGTGTCAAGGTGGGTATTATATACCGCCCGTTCAACTTCCTACGATTGGGAGCAGCCTTTCATTCGCCCACATACTACGATATGAGCGACACTTATAGCGCAGCCGTAGAATACGACTTCAACAACATAGACGGCAATAGAGAGCATGGCAGTATGGACGACATCAACAATCAGACCGATTTGGGTAGCTTCAAATACCACCTCTCTACCCCATGGCATTTCATGGCAAGTGCTGCCACCGTATTGGGCAAATGGGGTATAATAAGTGTCGACTACGAATATACCGATGCGCAAGGAACACGCTACTCGGGCAGTGATGCCGACTACGAATCGAGCTCCAACAAATACATTACCGAGCAGATGCAAGGTGTTCACAACGTACGTGTAGGTGCCGAGTTTCGCGCTACACCGGCATTCAGTATTCGTGCAGGATATGCTTACGAAAGCTCACCCATGCGCAAGGAGTATTTTAACGGAACTGCTATACCTCAAGTTGTAGATGGTACACTTACACAATACCAGATACCCGGCGATGCGCACAACATCAGTTGCGGTTTAGGCTATCGCTTCAACAACTTCAGTGTCGATGTGGCATATGTTCATCGCATGCAAGACTACAGCATATATCCCTTTACGACCAACAATAACAGCTATTGCCCCACCATCATGGGTATGCACCACAACTCTGTGAAACTCTCATTCGGATATCGTTTTTAAGACAAGATATAGAGCTGTATAGCAGCCACAACACCCCTGCATGAACTACACGCCCGATAAGATAGTAGACACCGAGAATGCCGAGTTTCGCGATGCGTATGCATTGCTGCAATACACACATCAATCGGTTTTTCTCACGGGCAAGGCAGGCACAGGAAAGTCGACATTCCTTCGCTATATCTGCGAGAATACGCGCAAGAAATATGTAGTATTGGCTCCCACCGGCATTGCAGCCATCAATGCCGGTGGGAGTACTATACACTCATTTTTCAAGATGCCGTTTCGCCCCATTTTGCCCGACGACCCCGACTTGAGCGTGCAAAACAATCGCATATACGACCTGCTGAAATACAACAAGACACAACGCAAGTTGCTCAAGGAGGTAGAGCTCATTATCATAGACGAGATTTCGATGGTACGCGCCGACATGATAGACTTTATCGACCGCGTGCTGCGCGTATTCTCGGGCAATATGCGCATGCCCTTCGGTGGCAAGCAACTGCTATTTGTGGGCGATATATACCAACTTGAGCCCGTTGTTACTGCCGATATACGCGATATATTGTCGCGCTTCTACCCCACTCCGTTTTTCTTCTCGGCAAGGGCTTTCCGCGAAATTTCGCTCGTTCCTATCGAGCTGCGCAAGACTTACCGCCAGACCGACCCTACATTTGTCGAGTTACTCGACAAGATACGTTGCAACAAGGCAGGCAGCATAGAGTTGGCACAACTCAACACCCGATATAATGCCCCGACAAGCAATCATGAAGTCGAAGACGACTTCTCAATAACACTTGCCACACGTCGCGACCAAGTCGACAGCATCAACGAGCAGCATTTGGAGGCTCTGTCGGGCAAACCGAAGACCTTCGAAGGCGAGATAACCGGCGACTTCCCCACCAACAGCTTGCCCACCCCCGAGAGCCTCGAACTGAAAGAGGGTGCACAAGTTATGTTTATTAAGAACGACCCCGAGCACCGCTGGGTAAACGGCTCTTTGGGTATCGTATCGGAGATAAACGACGAGGGGCACATACGTGTCATTCTGGAGGATGGCGACGAGCACGAGATAGAACCCGCCTTGTGGGAGAACATCCGCTACACCTATAACGAGAAAGAGAAGCGCATCGAAGAGAAAGTTTTGGGTACATACAAGCAATATCCCATCCGACTGGCTTGGGCTATAACGGTACATAAGAGCCAAGGACTTACGTTCAATCGCGTAGTTATAGACTTTACCGGCGGAGCATTTGCCGGCGGACAGACCTATGTTGCCCTGAGCCGATGCACATCGCTCGAGGGCATTACACTGACACGTCCCATAGCTGCGCGCGACATATTTGTCAATGCCGATGTTGTGCGTTTCAGCCAATCATTCAACAACCCGGCACTCATCGACAAGGCACTGCAACAAGCCGAGGCCGACCGTCGTTACCACGCCGCTGTAGAGGCTTTCGACAACGACAACATGGAGCTGTTTCTCGACGAGTTTTTCAAAGCCATACACCTACGCTACGACATCGAGAAACCCGTAATACGTCGCTACATACGCAAGAAATTGGGTATCATACGCCATCTAAAACAAGAGAATGCCCGCCTACGCATGGCACAAGACGAGCGCAACGAAGCTCTGCGCAAATATGCCTACGAATACTACCTGATGGGCAACGAATGCGTGGTAAAGGCTCGCAACTATCGAGCTGCTCTTGCCAACTTCGACAAAGCACTCACCCTCGACCCTACGCTGGTAGATGCTTGGGTGCGCAAGGGTGTAACACTTGCCGACACCAACGAGGGCATAGCCGCTATGGCATGTTTCAACGAAGCCATTCGCCTCAGCCCGCTCAACTTTAAGGCGCTATACAACCGAGGCAAACTACGATACGAGTGCCATGAGTATGAAGGTGCGGCATCCGATTTTGCCAAAGCTGTTGCCCAAAAGCCACAACACGCAGCTGCACACGAGCGACTGGGCGACACATTCATGCGACTGGGTATGACCGATATGGCAGCCCGACATTGGAGCATAGCCGAAGACCTTCGCGAACAGAAAAAGAAGAAATAGTGCTGATTATCGACATTTTACCGCAGTTTCATATTATCTGCCTCGCAACAAAATCTATTGTAAAAAGTATTTTTTTTGACAAGATAACACATTTTTTTGTTGAAAATTCGCACCACAAAATTTCTTTTTATCACATATCTTTGTTGTGATAAAATAAGGTAAAAGATACCTTATTTCAGAAATCACTTTATAACTATCACTTTCAAATAAAAGGGTGTAGCTCGTGATGAGTCGCACCCTTGTTCTTTATCGGTCAATATCCTACCGTCGCTGTTTCCCATTTCGATTGCACGATTGTGATGCCTGCTCGTCTTGCTTTCTGGCGTATGTTACGCATTTCGCGCTGAGCTTCGCGCAACGCTTTCTTCTGCAACACATAGTTGCCGGTATTGAGGCTCTGCCCCGTACTTCCTCTTTTATTACCTTTACTATCTGATGCACGATATCCAAGATTGGTCAATGTCTCATAGTTGCTTTTGGCTCTCCTCTCCCATCGGTCATATTGAGACTGATAGTTTCCCGAGCTCGCACTGCCGGCACTTGCGTAGGAACTTGAGAAGGAGTTGTATGAAGAATATGAATTATTTGAAGCACCGGAAACTTGCCCAAGCATAGAGCAGAAACTACCCAACGCATCCAAGAATGTTGACGTGCGCTCATTTTGCTCTTCTTCATACACTTCTTGCTCTGCGGCATATTGTTCTGCCAATCTTTCTTGTGCTACCGCCATCCACTTCTTGGCAAAAGCGCTATTAGGATTTATATCAAGTGCCATAGAGTATGCCTCTATAGCCTCTTCATAGTAGCCCATATTGTGCAAGCACGCTGCATAGTTGGATACAGCATAATCCAATTGTGGATTGCACATCATAATGCGATAGAAATACTCTTTGGCTTCGGCATAATTGCCTTTTTTAAACTCTTCATTACCCAAGTCATTCCATCGTCTTATAGCACCATCAGTGGCATTCTTTTGGTTATATACATAGCCTTTATGCCCCAACGGATTATATATATAGCCATATTCATAATTATTTTCATCTTTAGCTTTTATCACGCCTTCGGAGAATTGGGCAAAGCTTTCAGGATTACAGCTTTTGCTACCATAAAAGACTACCTTACCCGATTTATCTATTATATCCCTGAAGTCCCGTCCTTCGAATTGGACACATGCCAAACCTTCCGAAAATTCACCGGCATATTTAATATCCTTATCAATTATATATCCTGTATGGATATTTATATAATAATACTCACTGTCAGTATCATTCCTTACAAGCAACATACCATCGGAATATGAGCCATAGTCATAAAACTTTTTAGTAGTAACATTATATAAAGATTCTTTTCCTGTTGCCTCTACTAAATAATACCAATCTCCCGGAATATCATTGCGCATATACATATTGATGTATTTCTCGGGTAAAATCACATTTCCCTTATAATCATACAATCCATTATAAGTAGCAGAGTTGGAGTGAACAATCGTTCTTATACACTTTTTGTCCAAAAGCAGCTGAATATCCGGTCTATTACTTACTTTAGATAATATTTTACCCTCGGCATCATACAATGTTACGTTACCTGAATTTCGCGCCCACATTATATCATTAATCCATATCTCAAGCATCTCACTATATTGTGCAGGAACAACAGTATCGCCCGATTGCGCGTTTATCAACCCATATAATTGGCTCTCTTCATCCATGAAACGAGCAAGACCTTTGCTACTCAATCTATTTTGAGCAACATCAATCCGTTTCCCATCGGAGGTATAATAACCATATCGATACTTATAATCTTCTTTACTACTCATAGCCACATATATACCTCCCTCATCCAGAACATAGTCCCACCTATCGCCGGTTATCACATTGAGGTCAAAATTCTCTTTATCTTTTCTACATTCTACAAATGGGAATTGATACGTATCAATACTTGAAAATTCGGTTGGCAGAACAAGTCGTCCATTATAAAACAAGCCCTGTTCACCAGTACTTTTACTTACAACATACACACCTCTGTGCTCATTATCCTTTTTAATTGAAGTATATTCGGGTTTCAGTAGCCATTGTCCACGGGTATTCATTATGCCATAAGCATCGTAAGAAACACCTACTTTCGACATACCCATATCAAAGTCATCGAAATAAACAAATTGGGGTTCAATAACTACCTCTCCGGCGGTATTTATTGCGCCATACCCTGTCTTATAATCACGAAAAACAGCCAACCCATCACGAAAACCTACATTACTATGACTTCCTACTTCTACACCATACAACGCCCAATCGGGAGTTGACGAATAGGCTGACATTGCTACTGCAAGGCACATAAAAGCGCAAGAAATTATGTTTTTCATCGGTAATATATTTATTATTAACTTCCTACGCAAATATAGTAAAAAAGAAGAGAAAAAGACACAAGCTCATTTAAGATTTTTCCCGAGCCACTGCTACATCAAGCAATATGCAAGCAACTGATAGCAAACAAAAAGGCAGAAAAGTCAATTGACTTTTCTGCCTCGGTATAGGGATTGAATTTTGTTTTACCAAATAATCACGCGCTCCTCGGGGGCGAGGTACATGGCGTTATCTTCTGTTACGCCAAAGGCTTGGTAGAAGTTCTCGATATTGCGCAATGTTGCATTAACACGCCAGCGACCGAGTGAGTGGGGGTCGGTGGTGGTGCGACGCAAAATCTCGGCATCACGGATATTGCCTGCCCAGAGAGCAGCATATCCGAGGTAGAAGCGTTGGTCGGCAGTGAAACCGTCGATAGCCTCGGGCTCAACACCATTCAACGAGTTACGGAAGGCTGTGTATGCTACGCGCAAGCCACCTTGGTCGGCAATATTCTCGCCGAGGGTGAAACGACCGTTGGCATATACAGGACCATTCTCGCCTTCGAGAACTACAATCTTATCGAATTGTGCAACCAACTTGTCGGCAAGCTCGTTGAAGCGTACTGCATCTTGCTCTTGCCACCAGTTGTTGAGGTTACCGTCTTTGTCGTATTGGCGACCTTGGTCGTCAAATCCGTGAGTCATTTCATGACCTATTACAACACCTATCGCACCATAGTTCACTGCATCGTCGGCATCGGCATTGAAGAAAGGAGGTTGCAAGATACCGGCGGGGAAGCATATCTCGTTGGTTGTGGGGTTGTAGTAAGCGTTGACAGTCTGGGGCGAAATGAGCCATTTGTCTTTGTTTACGGGTTGGTATGCCTCGGCAAGGTTGAAGTCGTTTTCAAACTCTACGGCACGCAAGGCGTTGGCAAGATACGACTCTTCGGGATTGATTTCAAGACCTTCGTAGCTGCGCCATACATCGGGATAGGCAATCTTCACGTGGAAAGCAGCCAATTTCTCATGTGCTTTGGCTTTTGTCTCGTCGCTCATCCATTCGAGGGCATCAATGTGCTCGCCGAGGGCAACTTGCAAGTTTTTCACCAAAGTTACCATGCGCTCTTTCGACTCGGCAGAGAAGTGTTTCTTCACGTACATCTCGCCAACAGCCTCACTCATCAACGAGTTGGGAACGGCAAGAGCGTGTTTCCAGCGGGGCTCTTGCTCCTCTTTGCCCGAGAGAGCACGACCGTAGAAGTCAAATTGTGCAGTAGTAAATTCGTCGCTCAAGCAATCCGATGCGCAGTTGATCATGTTGAATGTCAAATAGGTGCGGAACTCGTCGTCGCTGAGGTTGGCTACAAGGTTGTCGACAGCTGTCATGGCTTTGGTTTGACCCACAACAATGTCTTTCACCTCGGCTACACCGAGAGCTGTGAAGTAGGCATTCCAATCGATGTTTTTGTAGTTGGCTTGCAACTGCTCAAAAGTCATCTTGTTGTAGTTTGCCTCGGGGTTGCGAAGTTCTACACGCGAGAAGGCAGCTTTTGCCAACTCGGTTTCAACCTTCATCACTGTTTCAACAGCCTTGGCAGCCTCGTCGGCAGTATAACCACAGAGTGTAAAGATGCGATTGATGTATGTCTTGTAGGCTTCACGAACGGCTACTGTAGCCTCGTCGTTGTTGAGGTAGTAGTCGCGGTCGCCCATGCTCATACCGGCTTGGTATGTGCCAAGGATGTTCATGCTACTGTTTTTCTCATCGCCACTGACGTAGATAGAGAAGAAAGGCGATGCGTTGCGACGATGCAATGTTGCTATCATAGCCGATTTTTCGGCGGGTGTTGCAACGGCAGCAATCTCGTCGAGATAGGGTTTCAAAGGCTCGGCACCTTCGTTGTTGAGGCGTACGCTGTCGAGACCCATCAGATAGAGGTCGGCAATCTTGCGCTCGTTTGTACCGGCAGGAGCTTGGCTTTGAGCGAGGTCTTCAAAGAGGGCACGTAGTTGTTTTTGGTTCTCCTCGATAAGTTTGTCAAAAGAGCCAAAACGTGCGTGCTCGGGGCGCAAAGGATTATTTGCCATCCAGCCACCACACGCATACTGGTAGAAGTCTTGTGCAGCTACGGCGGTAGTATCAAGACTTGCAAGGTCTACACCGGGCACTTTTTCGTCGGCTTGCTTGGTAGTGCATGCACCAAGTGCAGCTACGGCCATTGCCATCGAGAAATAAATCATTTTTTTCATCTCGTTTTTCTTGTTTCAAGGTTAGTATTTTTAGATAATTTTATGTTTGAATTTAAGTGCAGTTTTTAATATAACTTCAAGAGTCGCTTTTTATTGTATCATTCAGCATATCAAGTTCTTCGGTAGCAGCTTCCCAACGTGTCATGGCATCGTCGAGTTGTTTCTTGAGCTTGCCATGCTCGTCGTATAGTTGCATATCGGCAGCCCCCTCGGGGGTGGCAAGTTTTCCTTCCAATACATCTATTGCATACTCTATATTGCTTATTTCCTCCTCTATGGCAGCAATGGCACGCTCGGCTTTCTTGACACGTCGAGCCAGCTCTTTGCGCTCTTCGTAAGAGATTTTATTGTCGCTTTTCTTTGTTTCTACAACCTTGGGTTGCTGCTTGGTTGTTACCTCCAACTCGCGCAACGACTCTATTTTTTTCTTCTCCAAGAAGTCGTATATACCGCCCAGATGCTCCTTGATGCGACCACCGCCAAACTCGTAAACTTTCTCTACCAAGCCGTCGAGAAACTCGCGGTCGTGCGATACGACGATAACCGTACCCTCAAACTCCTTGATGGCTTTTTTCAAGATGTCTTTGGTGCGCATGTCGAGGTGGTTGGTGGGCTCGTCGAGAATGAGCAGATTGACCGGCTCGAGCAACAGACGTATCATAGCCAATCGCGTTTTTTCGCCACCCGACAAGACACTCACCTTCTTGTCGGCAGCCTCGCCACCAAACATAAAAGCACCCAATATATCGCGTATCTTGGTGCGAATGTCGCCAACAGCTACGCGGTCGATGGTGTCGAAGACGGTAACGTTGGTATCTAACAACGATGCTTGGTTCTGTGCAAAATAACCTATCTTGACGTTGTGTCCCAACTTGAGCGACCCGTCGAAAGGTATTTCACCCATAATACACTTGACAAGGGTCGACTTACCCTCGCCGTTTTTACCTACAAACGCTACTTTCTCACCACGCTTGAGGGTAAAGGTAGCATCGCTGAATACCTTGTGATTGCCGTAGCTCTTGCCCACCCCATCGGCAATGATGGGATAGTCGCCCGAACGAGGTGCCGGCGGAAAACGCAGCGATATGTGCGAGTTGTCTATCTCGTCGACCTCGATGCGCTCTATCTTATCGAGCTGTTTGATGCGCGATTGCACCTGCACAGCTTTTGTTGCTTTGTAACGGAAGCGCTCGATGAAGGCTTCGGTATCTTGTATCTGCTTCTGCTGATTTTCGTAGGCGCGCATTTGCTGCTCGAGGCGTTCTTGTCGCAATACTACATACTTCGAGTAGTTAACTTGGTAGTCGTATATACGCCCGAGCGATATTTCGATGGTGCGAGTTGTTACATTGTCGATAAAGGCGCGGTCGTGCGATACGAGTATCACTGCTCCGGCACGTGTAGACAAGAAATTCTCGAGCCATTGTATCGACTCGATGTCGAGGTGGTTGGTAGGCTCGTCGAGCAACAATACATCGTGACGTTGCAACAGTAACTTGGCAAGTTCGATACGCATGCGCCAACCACCGCTAAACTCGGCAGTAGGTCGGTCAAAATCGGTGCGCACAAAGCCCAGACCTATCAACGTGCGCTCTATCTCGGCTTGATAGTTGGTACTACCTGCCAATGTCAGCTGCTCGGTCGCGGTAGAAACGCGGTCTATCAGTTCTTGATAGTCGTCGCTTTCATAGTCGGTACGCGATGCAAGCTCGTCATTCATACGATCGACACGCGCCTGCAACTCAAAGATGTGAGCAAAAGCCTGCTCGGCCTCTTGCATCACCGTACGAGTATCGCTCAGTTGCATCTGCTGCGGCAAGTAGCCTATCGAAAGGTCGCGTGGCTTGTTGACACTGCCCGATGTGGGGGCTTGTAACCCCGCAATAATCTTGAGCATAGTGGTTTTTCCGGCGCCGTTCTTGCCCACAAGAGCTATACGGTCGCGCTTGTTAACAACGTATGTAACATTGTCAAACAACGGATTACCGCCAAATTCTACCGTTAGTGCTTCTATAGAAATCATTGCTATATATTTACTCTCATTGCGCCAATAGCTTTATGCGTTGCCTTTCGAGCCCGACTTGTTGTTGCGTGGCTTGTAGCGACGGCGATTGGCTTGTGGTTTGCCCTCACCATTGTTTTGCGAGGGGGCGTTGTTATGGTTGTTGCGCTGCAATTGCGCATTGCGCCTACGGTCGTTACCGCCTCGGCGATTGCGACCACCCGAGCGAGATTTTCCGCGTGAACGTTGCCCTGTCGGCTTGTATTGGGGCACATCGCCCAAGCTATCGGGCATAACCTCTTTGCGCACCTCATAGCCCAAGAAACGTTCGATGCGCAAGAAACGCTCTTGATCGTCCTCGGCAACAAATGTCATGGCGCGACCTACGGCATTGGCACGAGCGGTGCGCCCTATGCGGTGAATATAATCCTCGGGATCACGAGGCACATCGTAGTTGATAACAAGACCTATCTGGTCTATATCTATACCACGTGCTACAATATCGGTAGCTACGAGAATATCTATCTTGTTGTTTTTGAAGTCGAGCATCACTGCCTCGCGCATCTCCTGCTCGAGGTCGCTGTGCATGGCAGCCACGCGGAATTTCTTCTTTTTCAGCAAATAAGCCACCTCTTTGCACTTGATTTTTGACGAAGCAAAGACGATGGTTTTACCCTCGGTGGGTTGTGAGAAGATATGCTCAATAATACCTATCTTCTGCGGCTCGTAGCACACAAAAGCACTCTGCTCGATTGCCTCATTGGGCTTTGAAACAGCGACACTCACCTCGACAGGATTGTGCAATATATTCTTGGCAAGCTGGCGTATCTTGGGTGGCATGGTAGCCGAGAAGAGCAGTGTTTGTCGCTCCTTGGGCAAGTAGGAACAGATATCCATAATATCGTCATAGAAACCCATATCGAGCATGCGGTCTGCCTCGTCGAGTATCAAATATTCGACACCCGAAAAGTCGATATTGCTAATCTTCAAGTGCGAAATAAGACGTCCCGGAGTAGCAATGATAACATCGGCACCAAGGGTAAGTCCGCGCTTTTGTTGCTCCCATGATGCGCCATCGCCACCGCCCGAAACAGCTACGGTAGAGATAGGTGCAAAGTATGAAAAACCCTCAAACTGCAAGTCGATTTGTTGCGCCAACTCGCGCGTTGGAGTGATAATAACAGCCTTCACTTTGTTCTGCTCATTACCACTTATGAGCAACTCATTCATCAACGGAAGGATAAAAGCAGCCGTCTTGCCTGTACCCGTTTGGGCACACGCTATCAGGTCGCTGCCATCCATAATTACGGGTATGGCTTTCTCTTGGATAGGTGTTGCCTCTTGAAAGTTCATGGCATCAAGCCCATCCATTATCTCATATTCAAACCCAAATTCATCAAAAGTCATACTACATTTTTTAGCAGTACAAAGATAGTGCAAGCCGAGCGGAGAACAAAATAAACTTGTTTATTTTTTATCCCGAGGCGCAGCCTATCTTGGACGAAGTCAAAGATAGTGAAAGAGAACAAGCAGAGCGGAGAACAAAATAAGTTTACTTATTTTTTATTTTTCACTTCGCTCAACAACACGTCCGAGGCGAAGCCTATCTTGGACGAAGTCAAAGATAGTGAAAGAGAACAAGCCGAGCGGAGAACAAAATAAGTTTACTTATTTTTTATCCCGAGGCGAAGCCTATCTTGGACGAAGTCAAAGATAGTGAAAGAGAACAAGCCGAGCGGAGAACAAAATAAGTTTACTTATTTTTTATCCCAAGGCGAAGCCTATTTTGGACGAAGTCAAAGATAGAGATAGTGCAAGCCGAGCGGAGAACAAAATAAACTTGTTTATTTTTTATTTTTCACTTCGCTCAACAACACGTCCAAGGCGCAGCCTATCTTACACACAACGAACCATCTTTGAGCAGTAATAGAGCAAAAATTTTTTCATCGCATTTGCTGCCGAGTACTTTTGCACGACATGAGTTTTTCTTTATTTTTATCAATTTCTGTAATTTTATGACACATTAATTTGCATAATTAATACCGATAAACTACATTTACGGTAATTTATAGGAAATATGAAAATCCGGTACAAAAATATTGTTGCAAACCTTGCAGTTATTATGATTGTGGGATGTTCGATGATATTACAACTATCGGTCGGCAACTTCCCCGTCGATATTTTTCGTTTTCCGCTCAATATCATTATCCTGCTGGTGTGGTGCTATGTGCTTTACGAGTTGTATCGCAACCGCCAACGCAATGCTTTGGCTCAATATTTGCTTTCGA
>JAFUOV010000013.1 GCA_017481745.1 Bacteroidaceae bacterium | reverse complement strand
GTATATAATCACATCAAAGATACAAAATTTCATCAATTCACAACGCACGCTATCATTTTTCTTAAAAGATATATGTTGTCTATAATCACATCAAAGATACAAAATTTCATCAATTCACAACATTTCTTACATTGTTTAAAGTTACTTTTTGTTGTCTATAATCACATCAAAGATACAAAATTTCATCAATTCACAACCAATTGCGCCGATTGAAGCTCTGCGCCTATGTTGTCTATAATCACATCAAAGATACAAAATTTCATCAATTCACAACACCATTGAGCCAACATATATCAAATTTCCCTCTTGGTGGAGTGGCTGTGAGGGTGGCACTCTACCAAGAGGGATGTTTTGTACCGCTATGGGGCGAATGTGCGGTGATTGTAGGAAAAATCAGAGTTCGGCTGTGTCTATTGCCATGGGGACTTCTTCGACCGATTGGAGTTCCCAGCCTTTGTCGTAGTAGTATTGCAACTCGACTTTGTAGAGTACTCGTTGGTCGTTTTCCATACCGTATACGATGCGTGTCATGTCATTGACATCGTAGGTGGCTGCTACGATCTCGGCGCGGGCTATGGTGATGCCTGCAAGGTCTATAATCTGTATATTGCGGGCTTTGATGCCTTTGAGACGGAAGGCTTCGATGTTGAGTGTTTCGCTGTTGAGTGTCAGCTCGGTGTACTTCTTGTATCGCTCGGCATCTATGCGTACGACATCTTTTTTATCGGCTTCGGTGGTGCTTTTTTCGGTGGTCTTGTCAGCCTCGGTAGTGGCGGTGGCTTCTTTCACGTCTTCACTCGAGTGCTCTATAAAGGGGTTGAGCACTTCTGCCCATTGCTCGGTGAGGTCGGCATTGTTCCATGGATATTTCGAGGGGTCGACATCGGGTGCTCGCATATCCTCGTCCTCCTTGACAACGGGTGTGGGCAGCTCGTCGACAACGAGTCTTTGACCTTTGGATGTGAGGGCTACGGTAACGATGTAGTGGTCTTGAAAGTCGTACTGGTCGCGGCTCACGTAGCGATACTCGGTGTCGTAGTAGGAATAGCCCCAGAACGAGTGGTATACTTGATGTGGCTCGCGGGCGCTGTACTTGCTCTTTTCCCACCACGCGTAGCGCTCGACGTCGTAGGTAATAAGTCCGGCGGCTTCCATCTGACGGAGCTGCAAGCGCATATTTTCGTTGTTATACTCGTAGGTGCCTACGGCAAGGGTAAGGAACGAGCGATCCATGACATTGTCCTTGAGGTAGTCATTGAATTGCTTGAGGATTTCTTTACCTTGAATGTTGTCGGGCGAATGTGGGTGCTGGCACGCACCGAAGGCTACCACTACTGCGAGGAGCAGCAGGAGTTGCACTTTGCGAAGAGTTTTTTTCATAATATTGTATTTGTGTGTGATGAATGTTTATTGCGGTAGTGCACTGTGAGCTACCCTTGCAGGCTATAGAGCCATGCTATCTCTTGTGCCCAGAGGGCTTCGTCGGGGGTCTCGAGTATGAGGGGTATGTTGTCAAATCGGGGGTCTTGCATGAGCAACTCGAAGCAACGAGCACCGAGGATGCCTTTGCCAAGGCTGTCGTGGCGGTCGACACGCGAGCCGAGCCCTTTCTTGGCATCGTTGAGGTGCATGCCTCGTAGGTAGTTGAAGCCTACAATGTTGTCGAACTCGCTCCACGTGCGGGCAAAACCCTCGTCGGTGGCAAGGTCGTATCCGGCAGCGTAGGCGTGGCAGGTGTCTATGCACACTCCCACTCGGCTCTTGTCCTCAACACGATCTATGATGGCTGCCAAGTGAGCAAAGTCGTAGCCCACGTTAGAGCCTTGTCCGGCTGTGTTCTCGATAACGGCTGTAACGCCCTTGGTGCGGTCGAGGGCAATGTTTATGCTCTCGGCGATGCGTTGCAAGCATGTATCGAGGTCGATAGCCTTGAGGTGGCTGCCGGGGTGGAAGTTGAGGCGTGTGAGCCCCAAAGCCTCGCAACGCTGCATCTCGCCGATGAACGAGTTGCGCGACTTTTCGAGCCCCTCCTGCTCGGGATGACCGAGGTTGATGAGATAACTATCGTGAGGAAGGATGTGGTCGGGGGCAAATGCATACTGCTCGCAGGCAGCCTTGAAGGCATCAATGCTCTTGGCAGTGAGAGCCGGAGCCAACCACTGGCGTTGGTTCTTGGTAAAGAGGGCAAAAGCCTTTGCACCAATAGCGTGAGCATTGGCGGGCGCATTTTCTACTCCTCCTTGTGCGCTGACGTGCGCTCCTATGTATTTCATATCGTTCGTGTTTTTAAGGGTAAATATTGCGTGTTGTATACTTTACAAATGTAGTGTATAGCTACGAAAAAATCAAGTTTTACCCCACAAAAAGAGGCTGTGTCAAAATGGAAATTGGGGCACAGTTTCTTCTTGTATTATTAAACATAAACTTACGCAATCAGATTTTACGCCTCACACCGGCGGGAACTATCGTTTCGGGATTGTGGCTACTGCGAATACGCCACTCTTGCGGATATAGATTATTGGCTCGAGAACCAAGATTTTTCACCCAGCCCAAGACATATCCTTGATAGGCTATCAGCACATAACCTTGTGACACATCGGCAGGCAGTGTTACAACCTCACGGCGCAAATAGGCAAGCGCGGTTTCCAACGATACCTCGGCAATATCGAAGTGGGTAGAATTGAGTTGTGTAGAGAGTGCCAAGGCATGTGTAGGTATCATATCGCGCCCCTTGAGTGTTGCCATGGGCAATGCTGCATGCAGCACATTGAAATCGCGCTGCATCGCTTGTATATCGGCAACATACTCCTCGGGATAGGCTGTAACCGAAATTTCATCGGCAACTACACGCATCGGCACTGAGGGCGAAATCCATTCCTGCAACGAACCGACAGCGGGTTGCTTCTTGGGCTGTTGCACATTCTTTTTCTTTTTGTCGCGTTGCTGCGGAGCTTTATTACAACTACCATCGGGCTCTCCGGGCTTGCGCACAAGTGCCATGAAAAGCCCTTCGCCACGAGTACTATGCGGCATAAAACGATAGACAGGACATCCACCCGACAGCGCACCCAATATACCCCACTGAGCCTCAACCTCAACCGATAATGGCTCGGCATCATATTCATCGACGAGATATTGTATCATATCTTCGTTCTCATCGGTATTGAACGTACAGGTACTATATATAAGCAACCCTCCGGGGCGCAAGGCACTCCATATATTGTCAATGATATCACGCTGACGAGCTGCACAATGAGCCACATTGGCTGGCGACCACTCACTCACAGCCTGTTCATCTTTGCGAAACATACCCTCGCCCGAGCATGGTACATCGGCTGCCACCACATCAAAATAGTGGTTCCACCTACCCCAATCGGCAGGGCTGTTATTGGTAACAACCGAATAGGGACTACCCCACTTTATCATATTCTCGGCAAGGATTTGCGACCGCTGACGAACAATCTCATTGCTCACGACAAGACTGCCTTGCGGCAACATCGAGAGCGCATGGGTCGACTTTCCTCCCGGAGCCGCACACAAATCGAGATAGCGCACCGGGCTGTCTACATATTGACGTATCACGTTACCCAGAAACATCGAGGCAGCCTCTTGCACATAGTAAGCACCGGCATGAAAGAGGGGGTCGAAGGTAAAGGTAGGTCGCACTGCAAGATAGCAGCCCACACCGCCCGACCAAGGCACAACCTGCGCATCGGCAGGAACGATACTGCCTTTTGCACTATTTACACGCACACTCACAGGCTGCTCCTCACCGACAAGAGCTTGCACAAAGGCTTCGCAATCGCTTCCGAGCAACTGCTGCATACGCTCGACAAATGACTGTGGCAGGTTCATATCATCAATACCAATCTAAATTATCATAAGCATGACTTTGCTTGTCATACTTGAGGTCTTTCAGCAACGACGACTTCACAGCAATGTGGAAGTTGTAAGACTTATACGGTCCTACCGGCACAAAACTTGCCGACATGGTAAAGCAGTGCAAGTCGCGCGAGATAGAGCAGTTCATATAGGCAATCTTGTTGGCTTCAAAGTCGTAACTTGCTGAGAAATTAAACGCCCAGCCCTTGGTAAAACTGATATTACCCGACAAGCTCAAGTTCTGCACAAAACGCCCGTCATACTCCATCTTCTGCTTATTAAACTTGCCATAAGCATAGCTCACAGAATAGTTAAAGGTCAAGCTCCAAGGCACTTTCCAACGATAGTATCCGTCGCTATCATACTCCTCGTTGTCGCTTGATTTTCCACCCGAGCGACGGCGCTGATCGCGTTCTTGACCGGCTGCTGCGCTGTTTGCCAACGGATCGTCGGCATCAACGGCATCACCATCGGCAGCCTCGGGTCGCTCGCGCTTATCTTTTTTCTTGAAGGTATCGTTGTTGATAGTATATGAGAACGACGTTCCGGCACTCGACAATCGCGCCCAACCCTTTCCTGCTTGCGAGCGCAACACATCTACACGCACCGGATTGCCCGCCGAGTTGAGTTGATAGCAATAGGGATCCCATGTTGTACGCAAGTTAAGATTTAGACCTTTGGCAATCTTAATGAGCACATTAACATTGATATTACTCCAGCGCAACGAGTCGGCTGCCAAGTTGTAACTTGTACCTACGGTAAGGTTTTCAATAAGCGATATTTTCTTCACGCCGGTCGAGTCGGCACTGCTTTTCACCTTCATCTCCAGGTTGTTGGCAAACGAGAGATTTATCACACCCCGTTCACCTCGGGGCGAAGTACCGAATATACCATTGGAGAAAGGTGAATAAATCTGTTCGATGTATTGCCCTTGGTTATTGGTGTAACGCAAGGTTTCGTATGCACCCCAAAATGGGTCGCTGAAGTCGGGAGCATAAGTAAATGAGATAGAGGGTGTCAACACGTGGCGTATCTGCTTGACGGCATCACCCAAAAACTTCATCGGCGTGTAGTAACCATATAGCTTAGTCTGCAAGCTCACACCCACGTTAAAGTCGAAAACGTTATAGAAGCCACTCACCGTATCGTTTACGACAGCCGATGCCTGCGGGTCCCAATCGCGCATCACCTTACTGAAATACATGCGGTCGGTAAGATTGGCAGATGCCGTCATATTCAAGTACTTAAACAACGAGAAAGTAGCCGATATAGGCACATTGTGGCTAAAACCATTGCGCCAATCCTTCAAAATATTTTTCTTGAAAATCTCATCCTGCTTGGCAGTAATCGTATTCTGGAAGCGACCGCTATACGATAGTTGTATCTTCTCATACCAACGCTCCGAGCCCGACGCTTTCTTACGCTTGAAAGGCTTCAATTGGCTCAACGAGATAGTAAGCGACGGCAGCGACACATTCAGCGTAGAGTCTTGTGTACGTTGTGTAACGTTGGCAGTAGCCGAGATACTCAATGGCGCATTGGGCACTCGGTAAGTGTAGTTGATAGACGAGCTCGATGTCGATTGCGTAAACTGATTGGGGTTGTAATACGAAGAGACGTCATTACGTGCATAACCACTGGTAGCAAAGTTGACACTTGCCGAGAAGGTCGAGTTGGTGCTCGACTTGGCATCCTGTGTATGTGTCCACGCTACGCGGAAGTTGTTGCTTTTTGAATAGTCGGGCATACCTTTATCGCCCGTAACGGTATTGATAAAGCTAATGTCTACACTACCCGAGAATTTATAGCGTTTGATATATGCCGAGCGCGCTTTCAATCCCCACGAGCCCTTGGTATATATCTCGCCCGTAAGAGCCAAATCGACATAGTCGCTGATGGCAAAGTAGTAACCACCATCACGTATATAGAAACCGCGGTTCATCTCCTCACCAAAGGTAGGGAAGATGATACCCGACGAATACTTCTGAGAGAAGGGAAAGAAACCAAACGGCAACGCCAATGGCAACGGCACATCTTCAAGCACCATATAAGCCGGTCCCGTTACAACATTCTTTTTGGGGCGCACCTTCGCCTTGGTCAACTGCAAGTAGAAGTGAGGATGCTCATGGTTGTCGCAAGTTGTGTATCGTCCATTTTCCATAAAAAGTATATCATCCTCGGTCTTTTTGGTACGTCCACCTGTCAGATAACCTTCGCCTTGCTCGGTAATAACGTTGGTGATATATCCGCGCTTAGTCTTGAAGTTATACTTCATTGACTCCGACTCATACACGCCATCTTTGTCCTTATAGATGGGGCTACCTATCACCTCGCCCACACTATCGGTGCGACCTATGGCATAGACGGTATTGTCATCGAGGTTCAGCTCTATCTGCTCGGCATCAAGCTGTATTTCTTGATAATTTACCACACTTTTGCCATACAAGAAAGCCATATTGCCCGCTTCAAAAACGAGCGAATCTTTTGCTGTAAAGTCTACAATATCATCGAGAGCCGACTTATTCTTTTTCTTGCGGGTATTCTTTGCAGCCACGCTATCGTTGAGCAACGAATCGACAGCCACCGGCATGATTGAGTCGGCAACAACCTGCATAGTTGTATCGGCTATATTGGCTGCCACAAGGGTATCTGCAACGGTTGCTGCAACATCACCGACCGCTTTTTGAGAGCGTTTGCCCAGAACCTTTTTGGAGCGACGAGCACCCTCGGGCTTTGCCACCGTATCACCGAGCTGCTCTACCGAAACATCCCGATTGTCATTATACGACGGATGTGCAACACTATAAAGTGATGCAAATGAGAGTATAAAAGCAATCAGAATTATGTATATATAGCCTTTCGGTGTCATTACGCGTGTTACATACAACAAGCTGCAAAGTTACACTTTTTCTTTGAGATTTAGGCTATTAAAGAGGTTTTAATATATTAAAAATGTGTTCCGAAGTGTTTCAAAAGCATTCAATCATTCACCTTTCCAAACAATTGCACCAGCGCATCAAATCGTATCAGATTGTCTTCGCCAAATCGGGCTACGCCGGCGCGCACCTGCTCAAAGGTTTTGGGAACATCGGGGCGCGACTTTGAAAAGAAGTTATCGGCATAACAAACAAGTTTCTCTTCGAGCGTGATTGGTAGCATATCACGACGAGGTAATGGCAGATTTTGCCTCTCGATATCGGCAACGGTAAGCCCTACGCCAATGTGTCGTTCACACACAAGCGCATGACGTTCAAGCCCCTCTGCCCGTAACAACTCAGCCCCTATCAAACCATGGCACAGATACGGTGCATCGCCTTCACACAAAATAGATGGGGCATGAGTGCGGAAAACACCTACATCGTGCAGCATGGCAGCCTCGTACAGAAATTGGGTATCAATAGAGAGATGCTTGCACGCTTGTGCGATGCACACTGCCTTCTCTGCCACACATCGGCTATGCTCCCACACAAGGCGTGAGAGGGGAGCATCGGGCTCGTAGTATTTATGAAATATTGCTGTTATATCGACCATATAAGGGATAAAATGAGGGTGCGCCAGTTTATGACACACCCTCGTAGGTTATGTTTAGACAATATTAGTCGAGAATATCATTCCAACCAAATATATCTTCAGTCTCACCCTTACGAATAGCGCAAAGGAGATCGTAAAGCTTGCGACAGCAAGGACCTACTGAACCATCGGTAGAATAAGTGTAGCTTACACCACGAACAGGGTCGTCGATTTGTGAGATAGGACTGATAACAGCAGCAGTACCACAAGCAGCAGCCTCCTCAAATGTAGCCAACTCATCTTCGGGAACAGGACGACATTCTACCTTCATACCCAAGTGTTCGGCAAGAGCTTGCAAACATTTGTTGGTAATTGAAGGAAGAATCGAATCGCTCTTAGGAGTGATGTATGTATTATCGCGGATACCAAAGAAGTTGGCAGCACCGCACTCGTCAATATACTTTTTCTCTTTGGCATCAAGATAGATAGGATTTGAATAACCTTTCTCGTGAGCCAATACGGTAGAAGAAAGACTTGCAGCGTAGTTACCACCTACTTTGTAACGACCTGTACCAAGGGGAGCTGCACGGTCATATTCGCGCACGATGAGCATCTTGGTAGGTTTGATACCCTCTTTGAAGTACGGACCTACGGGAGTTACAAAAACGATAAGGGTATATTCTTGAGCAGGTTTCACACCAACTTGTGCCGATGAACCGATGATAAGAGGACGGATGTACAAAGAAGCATCGCTCTCATAGGGAGGCACAAAGCGCTCGTTTTTCTTAACAGCCAAACGAACAGCATCCATATACAATTCGATAGGCATCTCGGGCATAAGAACACCACGGCAAGATGTTTGCATACGCTCTGCTCCGGCACGAAGACGGAAGATACGAATTTTACCGTCTTTGCCACGGAAAGCTTTCATACCTTCAAAGCACTCTTGACCATAGTGGAGGCAAGTAGCCGCCATGTGCAAGTCAATAGTTTTTTTGTCAGTCACTGTGAGTTCGCCCCACTTACCATCTTTGTAAGTGCAACGTACATTATAGTCGGTGTCGAGATATCCGAAACCAAGACTATTCCAATCAAGATTTGCGAGTTCCATAATATTTTTTTAAGTTTAGGTTTACAAAGATACGTTTTTTTTGAGTACGAAAAACATTTTATCAATAAATATTGTTTAAAAACTTTTTTCGTTCTTTCGACAGAATATAATCTTTTGATTTTCAGAATGGGTATTTCCTTTTAGGATTTTTGGGGAACCACCCTTTTCGCACCCGTTCCTGTTGCTCAAACAACTCTTTTATCGTCCAAAACGACGAAAAGGAGAATACACCGAGCAATGTCGAGAAAAACAGACTCTCCACGAGCAGCGATACCACCACTCCGGCAATACCCAACAGCAAGAATATCCACCAGCAACCTGTACCCCAATGATAATGCGCCTTGATTACCAAAGGGTGAAACATACCAATGATTAGGAACGTACATACTCCTATTACCAAGCCCATCAGGTTATGACATTCAAGAAAATCGAACATACTAATATATACTGCTAAAAGGATTAATTTTCACATGGCGAAGGTAGTGATAAGGCATCTTATTACAAAGTTTTCCAACACAATTTTTTCTATCCATAAAAAAACATTACTTTTGTTATCTAAACACTTTTGCTTTATGGAAGTACTGAAAAGATTATACACCGAATACTATGGAGTACAACCCACAATGGTCGTGCCGCTGACAGCTGCCGGCTCGGCAAGGCAGTACTTTCGTATTCAAGCCGGAGGCACATCTTTGGTAGGCGTTATCGGCGAATCCATCGAAGAAAATCGCGCTTTTATCGCTCTTTCGCAACACCTTGCCAATGCCGGATTGCCGGTACCGCGCGTTGTGGCTACGAGCGACGATATGTCGCGCTATCTGCAAACCGACTTGGGCAACACATCGCTATACGATGCTTTGACACCATGCCGCAAGAGTGGTGAGTGGGATAATGAAGCTTACAACCTATTGGTTACAACCATGCGCCTGCTGGCTCGTATGCAGGTCGATGGCGATTGCGGATTGGACTATTCGGTGTGCTACCCTACACCGAGTTTCGATCTACGCAGCATCATGTTCGATTTGAACTACTTTAAGTACTGCTTCCTGAAGGCTACCGGTGTTGCGTTTCACGAAGAGCATTTGCAAGACGACTTTGAGCGCATGGCATCGCATCTGCTGGCAGCCGAACCCGCGGGATTTATGTACCGCGATTTTCAGAGTCGCAACATTATGATTGTCGACGGAAAGCCCCATTTCATCGACTTTCAAGGGGGTAGACATGGTGCTGTTCACTACGATGTAGCCTCTTTCCTATGGCAAGCCCGAGCACAATACCCTGCCTCGCTGCGCGACCGTCTCATCGACGAATACGTCGATGCTCTACGCACCTACTATCCTTGCATAGACGACCACACCTTCCGACAAGAACTCAATCTTTTCATACTGTTCCGCACCATGCAAGTGTTGGGCGCATATGGTTTCAGAGGCTATTTTGAACGCAAAGATTTATTCTTACAAAGTATCAACCAAGCCGTAGAAAACCTACGCCAACTACTTGCAGACGGCATAGCAGCACCCTATCCCACACTGCAAGCCACGCTGCAAGCTGTATGCGACTTGTCTTGTTATCAACCATCCGAGCCTCGCACAACTCTGCGTGTAACGGTATATAGTTTTTCGTATAAAAAGTCCATTCCATCGGATAATTCGGGCAACGGCGGAGGTTTTGTTTTCGATTGTCGCGCAGTGCACAACCCGGGACGTTACGACGAATACAAGAGCCTGACCGGCATGGATGCTCCTGTTATAGAATTTTTGGAACGCGACGGCGAGATATTGACATTTCTCGACCACGCATACGCCTTGGTCGATGCATCGGTCGAGCGTTATTTGCGCCGAGGATTTACCTCACTGCAAGTATCATTTGGATGCACCGGCGGACAGCACCGCTCGGTATATTCGGCACAAGCCATGGCAGAGCATTTACATAAAAAATACAATATAGAGGTACTTCTCATTCACCGCGAAAGAGATATCACAAAACTATATACACCGCAATAACACTATGAAAGCTATGATATTTGCAGCCGGGTTGGGTACTCGACTGCGTCCACTCACCGACACTATGCCCAAGGCGCTTGTCCCCGTCGACGGCAAGCCTTTACTGCATCACCTACTCACAAAGTTGCAACAATCGGGGTTTACCCATGTGGTTGTCAATGTGCACCACCATGCCGAGCAGATAAAAGAGTATATTGCCACGCACAACTACGATATGAAAATCGACATATCGGACGAGAGTGAGATGCTCCTCGACACCGGTGGCGGATTGCGCAAGGCGGCGACTCTCCTTGCCGGCGATGAGCCTATATTGGTACACAACGTCGATATACTATCGAACCTCGATCTGCACAAACTCATGGCATCGCACACACCCGAGCGCCTGTCGACCGTAGTGGTAAGCAACCGCAAGACAAGACGATATCTGTTATTTGACGACAATAATTACATGCGCGGATGGACCAACATCACAAGCGGTGAAGTAAAACCACATAATCTTGATACTACCGGGTTACACCAAGCTGCATTTGCAGGCATACATGTCGTTTCGCCCCGCATCTTTGAGTTGATGCAAGCCTACCCCGAGAAGTTTTCGATAATAGATTTCTATCTGCAAGCACTGCAAGGAAATGACATCGTCGGCTATACACCGCACGATTTCGCCATGCTCGACGTGGGCAAGGTGGATGTCCTATCGGCAGCCGAAGAGTTTATCAAGCGCATATAAGAGCCGCACTACTCGGCATCAACACTTATTCTCACAACACGATGTGCCCACCTCTATTTCGAGAGTGGCATGTGTGATTGAGAGTGCGCCAAGGCGCTCCTTTACCAACAATTTGACCACCTCCATCTGCGCCATATTGTCGATAACGATATGCGCCGTCAAGGCATTCTGTGTCGTACTCATTGCCCATATGTGCAGGTGATGCACACCCAACACCCCCGGAGTAGCCCTCATGGCATCGGTTACCGCATCGACATCAATACCCGACGGCACACCATCGAGCGACAGGCACAAGCTATCGGCAAGCAACCGCCACGTCGATACCAAGATTACCACCGCGATAACAAGACTTATTATAGGGTCGATGATTGTTATACCCCACAACATAATAGCCACACCCGACAACAGCACTCCCACCGACACCAAGGTATCGGCTACCATGTGTAGGAATGCGCCACGCATATTCAAGTCGCCCTTACGTGTCTGCATGAGCATATACGCCGTTATGCCATTCACCACAATACCCAGCGCAGCCGTCCACGACACAGCCTCGCCATTCACATCGGCAGGCGACTGCAACTTGCGTATAGCCTCGACAACGATAGCCCCTACCGCAACCAACAGAATGATAGCATTGAGCAACGAAACAAGAATTGTACTCTTGCGATAGCCATAAGTATAGCGTTTTGTGGCAGGAATAAGAGCCAAACGATAAGCCAAAAGAGCCAAAACAAGACTGAAAACATCGCCCAGATTGTGTCCCGCATCGCACAACAAGCCCAACGAGCCATATATCCAGCCCATAACCAACTCAACAAGCACAAACAACAGATTGAGCACAATACCCACAACAAGTATTTTACCGGCTTGAGCCGTTTCGACTTCATAATGGTGGTGATGATGATGGTGATGCGCAGCCATAATTCATTTACATTTTGTTATAATCAATCGCATTTTGTAACAATTTATGCCAAATAGGCAGTACTAATGTTAATTTTGACAGACTGCAATGTTAATTTTGTCAGCTTTTTTACAAATACACTTATTGGCATATAAATTGAAATATCTATAGTGAAACGCGACGGCAACGCCCCGCGGCTCACTGCAAAGATAATGTAATTGTTAAACAAAAAAGAAGAATAAAAGATGAAAACTGCAAGAAACTTCAATAACGTATTTGATGCATTGTATAGCATGTTGGACAACGAAACATGGATGTCGCGCGCCAATGGCAGCGCCATTCCCGCCATTAACATCACCGAGTGCGAAGGACAATACGAAATGGAATTTGCCGTACCCGGCATGACCAAAGAAGACTTCAAAATTCAGGTAGACACCGATGCCAACTTGGTAGTAAGCATGGAGAAAGCACCCAAAGCCTCTACCGAGAAGCGCTACCTACGCCAAGGCTTTCGCACATCGGCTTTCCGTCAAAACATTGTATTGCCCGATGACGTTGACCGCGAAAAAATAAGCGCACGTGTAGAGAATGGCATATTATACATAGCACTGCCCAAGCTCAAACCCGAGGTGGTGAAACCCGAAGTTCGCACAATAGGTATAGCGTAAAAAGTGAATGGTGAGGGATAAGTCTAAGAAAAACATTAGACAGATTAGGCTAATTAGGTCTGTAAAGTAAAAAGGATTACAAGCATTTAGCTCTAAACACTAAACTCTAAACCCTAAACATTCAACATAAAACATATTCTATTTAGTTTGGTTTGTTTGTATTTTTTCAGTTAAGAGGGCGACATCTCGTGATGAGACGTCGCCCTCGTCGATTATATAAGGTCTTTATGGTATGTGGCAAAAAGTAGTTGGTCAAATAACCTGTAAGCAACTATACTACTGACAATTATAATACCTTTAATGAAACACGTTTCATCCTACCATTTTACAATTAACCCTCATCCTACTTTTTGTCCACCCTACCCAATTAGTCCAACAAGAATTGGGAATTACACAAATAAAAAAAGCCCGACATTGCTGTCGAGCTTTTTGAGCCTCTTGTCGGATTCGAACCAACGACCCCGAGATTACAAATCACGTGCTCTGGCCAACTGAGCTAAAGAGGCATGAGGGTAAGCTTACCACATCGCACCGCTACGACCTACTACCCTTGCTACGGTCAAGTCCTGGGGGAATTCACAGGGAGCTGGTCGTGTAGGACTTACCCGGGCACAAAGGTACTACTTTTTTTATTCTCTGCAAGTGTTTTTGTGCAAAATATTAGTCATTATTTTCTCACAAGCGCATAACGACTTGTTTATGAAACGCTTCTGCAATACTTTTTTGCATCGGCATCACACTTTCCTGCTACTCCAACGACCATACTTGAAGTACAATGCCGTACATACCAATATTATTGTCCAATAGATATACTCTACCGACCAGCACACAGCCACATCGGCTCGCAGATAGAAGATAATGACATATATAGCCAACGCATAGAATATCGTGGCAACAACCTCAACACCCAAAGCCAAGCGCGTGTTGCCTGTGCCCGATACGGCATGGAATAGCACACACGCCGGTATAGCGATAAGATTGAAGCCCAACATAACATATACCGATGCCACCGAACCCGACAGCAATGCGGGGTTGTCGGTAAATATGCGCATAAAAGTTTGCGGCATAAAGGCTATAACAACTGCAATGGGCACTATAACCGCATATCCCATTATGACAGAGCGTTTCAATATCAATGGAACATCGGCTGTACGCGATGCTCCCATGGCATTGCTCACCAATGTTGCCGCCGTAGAGGCAAAGGCTATAATGGGCATAAATATCAACGACGAACCACTACGCACAATGTTGGTAATCGCGAGCTGTTCTTCGCCCAGATGCTCTATCGCCAAGAAGAACACAAACCACACGCCATGGGTAAGAAAGTTTTGTATCATCGTCCACACCGACAGATCGAGTATACCCTTGATAGTATGCAGCGAGAACGTCATGCGTGTGGTAAAGCCATAGCGTTGCAGGTCGACCTTACGCCATGCATAAACAATAAAATGCAACATGGCAAGCGCCTCTGCCAGCACCGAACCGATGGCAGCACCGGCAATACCCATGGCAGGCATGCCCAACACACCAAAGACAAATATATAGTTGAAAAAGACATTGGAGAGTGTGAGGATTATCGAGTTCCACATAAGCACCTGCGTGCGTGTAATACCTACAAAGAAAGCTCGACACATCACATTAACGGCAGAAAACAACAATCCCAATATGCGCCAATCGAGGTATGCCATACAGGCTTCATAGATGCGCTGCGACGATACGATACCGGCAAGCAACTTGGGCGACAACCATGCCGACAGCAATATGAGCGCTACTGCGATGCACACAAGAAACAAAATCCCCTGCACCACAATATTGGCAATACTGCGATAGTTACCCTCGCCATTGCGACGACCTATCAATATCTGCGCGCCCACACTGAAGCCAAACACTGCCATGTAGATGGTGAGGTAATAGACCGACACCAGCGCCGTAGCACCCAACTCAATTTCACCCACACGCCCCATATAGGCAGTGTCGGTAACATTGATAAGAGTCTGCATTACAAGGCTGATAAGGATGGGATATGCCACCCTCCATATATCAATATATTTATACATAAAAGGGGTATTATTCGGTACAAGATAGGCTCACCCTCGCAATGCGAGAGATGAGCCATATAGTTCTATGTAAGATATTTACAACAACTTATTGGTAGCAGTGTCGGGGAATACCACTTTGGGCACAAATGTACGAGCCTCCTCGGCATCCATCCAAGCGTATGCCATGATAATAACCACGTCGCCGGGTTGCACCAAACGAGCAGCTGCGCCATTGAGGCACACAACACCCGAACCACGCTCGCCACGAATGACATAAGTCTCAAAACGCGAACCGTTATTATTATCGACAATAGCCACTTTCTCATTGGCTATAATACCGGCGGCATCCATCAAATCCTCATCAATAGTGATGCTACCAATATAATCGAGATTGGCTTGTGTTACCGTTACACGGTGTATCTTCGACTTTAAAACTTCGATATACATAGTAATAAAGTTTTGTGTGCTATGTTAAACTGTTTTATGGGCGACAATAGGCTATATTGTCAATCAATCGCACCTCGCCATTATACACGGTAATGCAACCTACAACAAAGTTGCTATCGCTCCAATTCTCTACCGGGAGCAATGTATTTCCGTCGACTATCTCATAATACTCTACACGCATCTCGGGCACAGTATTGATGGTATCAACTACATAACGGATAGTCTCCTCTACGGTGTGCGATTGTGCAAAGGTACGACTTTTAAATAAAGTTTCGGCAATTCGGGGTGCATTTCTTCGTTGCTCGGCAGTAAGGCGGGTATTGCGGCTACTCAATGCCAATCCATCCTCTTCGCGCACAATGGGGCAAGCAATAATATCAATATCAAATTGCAACTGCGCTGCCATAGCACGTATCACAGCAATCTGCTGGAAGTCTTTCTCGCCAAAGTAGGCACGATGAGGCGACACCATAGCAAAGAGCTTGCTAACAATCTGTGCCACACCATTGAAGTGTCCGGGACGAAAGCGACCCTCCATCACCTCGGCAACAGTACCCAACTCAAACACGCGAGTATCGGGCTCGGGGTACACCTCCTCGACCGAGGGGGTAAATACGTAGGTACAACCCGCTTTTTCGAGCATAGCGCAGTCTTCCTCGGGTGTACGCGGATATAGCTCAAGGTCGCGTTTGTCATTAAATTGTGTAGGATTGACAAAAACGCTCACCACTGTAATATCATTTTCGGCGACACAACGCTCAACGAGCGATATATGTCCAACGTGCAGAGCGCCCATTGTAGGCACAAGCCCCACACTCTTGCCATTGGCACGGGCAGCATCCACCACCTCTCGCAATGCAGCAACTGTTGTAATTCTTTCCATGACTCAATGTCGATTGTAAAAACCATGCAAAGGAAATAAATAAACCACAAACAACGAAACTTAAAGCAACAAATTTTAAATATTTCGCCATAAATATGCCCAAAGAGAGGCATTAAAAGAGGAAAATCAACTTTTTTCGATGTTAACGCTACTAAAATTTGGATGATTAAGCGATTTTTTTTATTATCTTTGCATCGGTAATTATGTACCATAAAGACAACTGCATCGAGTATTTATCAAGAAAAGAGTCATGAGCAAAACCAAAGTCTTATTTATCGCCCAAGAAATGACACCTTATATGCCCGAAAACGAGCTTGCCAAAACATGTCGCGAGCTTCCTCAAGGCATACAAGAGAGAGGTCATGAAATACGTGTTTTCACACCCAAATACGGCAATATCAACGAGCGTCGCAACCAATTGCACGAAGTGAAACGCCTCTCGGGGATGAATTTGATTATCGACGACACCGATCACCCGCTCATTATCAAGGTTGCCTCGATACAATCGGCTCGTATGCAGGTCTATTTTACCGACAACGACGACTACTTCCAACGTCACATCGGCGAGGTACAAGACGAAGCCAACAGAGAAGACAACGACGAGCGTAGCATCTTCTTTGTGCGCAGTGTAATCGAGACCGTTAAGAACTTCCGCTGGGAGCCCGAGATTGTTCACTGCCACGGATGGCTTGCATCGTTGGCACCCCTCTACATCAAGAAGTCGTATGCCGACGATCCTTGTTTCCGCAACTCGAAGGTTGTTGTTTCGCTCTACGAAAACGACTTTACACGTCCTTTCGATGCTCGTTTTGCCGAGAAAATCATTTTCCGCAACATCGAGCCTTCCGATATACCCTTTGCAACAGGCGATGCGATAGACTATATCACCTTGTGCAAATTTGCCATCGACAACGCCGATGGTGTTGCCTTGGGCAGCGAGAACGTTGCTCCCGAGCTTATTAAATATGCTCAAGAGAAAGGCAAATTGTTCCTCCCCTACCAGCCCGAAGAGACTCGTAGCGATGCGTTCGACCAATTCTACGAACAAGTATGGAACAACAATAATTAATCTGTAAAACAAAAATGAAATTACTGAAATATTTTGTAGCGATATGTTGCTGCATGGCACTATTGTCGTGCGAAGACGAAATATCGACCCTGGGCTCTTCACTTGAGACATCCGAGATAAAAGTCGTTGTAGACTCGACATTTGTCAACCTCACCGGTCAATCGGTCTTCACCGACAGCATTATAGGTCGCACAACCGACCCCTTGTTGGGCAATCTCACCGTAAGCAACTACGGCACATTGCGCACAGGATATCTCACACAATTCATGCCATCCATCAACATTGACACGCTCAATGTTACGCCACAGACAATCGACTCTATCAATCTGTACCTCAGCTACTACAATAGCGACTTGACAGGCGACTCGTTGGCACCCATGATACTCGACGTGTACCGACTCAACAAAACCATAAAAGCCCCACTCTACACCAACATCAATCCCGACGACTACTATTCGCCCGACGATTGGTTGGCACGATGTACTTTTGGCAGCTCTACCGAGGGTTTTGTCGAGAGCAACAGCAGTAGCAGCAGTAGTACCAGCAAAGAGGAAGCAAAAACATACAAACGTATATCGGTGAAACTACCCAAAGCATTTGGCGAAGAGTTGTTCAATCAATACAAGAAAGACCCCAACACCTTTGCAATGCCCAGCGAGTTTGCCAAGTTCTTCCCCGGTATGTACGTCGACATATCCTATGGCAACGGTCGTGTCATAAACATCAAGAGTATATTCATGACTATGTACTACCGAGCAATAGACAGCGAAGGCAAGATAGACACATTGGCATACACCTACATGGGTGTAACCCCCGAGGTATATAGCATCAACCACTTCACCCTCATCCCCGACGAGCTGTTATTGCAAAACATCGAAGAGAGCAACGCCAACGGCAAGGCTGTATATGTGCAAGCTCCCATCGGATATATGCCTGTTATAAACTTCCCCACACAGAACATTATCGACCGTTATGAGCAAGAGATGATAGGCAACGAGAAGATACAAAACATCTTGAACGCACTATCATTTACCATACCGGCAGTAGTAGATGAAGATGCGGCACTATCTCCTCCTAAATATTTGCTATTCATACGCAAGTCGCAAGTAAAAGAGTTCTTCGAAGAGAAGAAATTGCCCGACCAGATAGGCACAGTATATGCCACATACAACAAAAGCAAGAAAGTATACGACTTTGGCAACATTGGCAGCTACATACGCCAGATAATGGATAGTGGCAAGCCCGTCACCAAAGACGACGAAGAGATAGCACTCATTCCTATTGATGTTACTTCCGAGACTAACAGCGGTTACTACGAAACAACAACAACCATAACCAATGTTACACCTTACTGCGCATCGCCCGCTATGGTAAAATTGGACTTGTCGGGTGCTCAAATCAAAATTACATACACCACACAGCAACCCATAGAATAACACATAGGACAAAAGGGTGTTCGTATAGCCTAAATACAGAAAAAAGCACTATATTTGCACCCGATAAAGGCTCAACAGCCTCATAAGCCACAATAGCTCAGTCGGTAGAGCATTTCATTCGTAACGAAAAGGTCGTGGGTTCGAGTCCCACTCGTGGCTCTAAAGAGGTCGTGTCAAAATGAACGTTTTGGCACGACCTCTTTGGTTTTGCAAGTGCAAGCAAATTATATATAGAGGTAAATAAATACCTTTCTTATCGTGATAAAATATTAAATTAAGCACCAAAATATTTTTTGTAAGCATAATTTAATTACATTTGTAAACGACAACCAACACACTCGACACCATGAAAATAGAGCTGCCCCAACACAAGAATACCCGAAAAAGCCAACAAACTGTTGACCTGCGCACACTCACCATCATTGGCGCCAATGGTGCCGGCAAAAGCCGCTTTGGCGACGAAACAGCCCGCTTACAAAAAAGCAACGTATTCTGTATATCGGCACTCAAAGCTCTATTTATCAATCCCGACAGCGACAAAAGAATAGGCAACAACATCACTCGCCTATACAACGAACTACAAGCCAAGACTACATACAAGATAGAAGACGTAGACACCGAGTTTGAGCGATTGATGTATCTGCTCATGTACGAGGAGTTTGTCAATGTGATGGCATACAAGCACAACGACGACAACAACAAAGGACGTCTGCCACGCACCAAGCTCGACCGCGTACAACATCGTTGGGAGAGCATCTTTCCCGACAACAAGATGCTACGCGCTACCGGCAACCTGAGCATCAAAGGCGGCAACGACCCGCGCCCCTACTCGCCTATGCGATTGAGCGACGGTGAGAAAACGGTATTCTACCTGCTGGCTTCGGTGCTATTTGCCGAGAGCCACTCCATCATATTGGTAGAAGACCCCGAGGTATTTCTACACCACTCTATCATGAAGAGTGTATGGGACAGTGTAGAACAGCTACGCCCCGACTGCACATTTATATATCTTACGCACGACTTGGAGTTTGCAGCATCACGCAGCGAGAGTGTGTGCGTGTGGGTAAAATCGTTCGATGCCGAGAAGGTTCAGTGGGACTACGAGATACTGAGTAGCCCTAACGATCTACCCGAAGACGTATACCTCGACCTGTTAGGCAGTCGCAAACCCATCCTCTTTATCGAAGGAACAGACAATCGCAGCATTGATGTGCGCCTATACACATTATTATATCCCGAATACACCGTCAAGCCATTGGGTGGCTGCTCTAAGGTGATAGAAACGACACGCACATTCAACGACTTGAAGAGTTTTCACCACATCGAGTCGCATGGCATTGTCGATCGCGACCGTCGCACCAATCGCGAGATTGAGTCGTTGCAACAACGCAACATTGCCGTACCCGACGTTGCCGAGGTAGAAAATCTGCTACTGATAGAGCCTGTGATACGCATTGTAGCACAACGCATGGGGCAAAACCCAGACTATGTTTTTGGCACGGTTCGCAGCAACATCATCAAGATGTTTCAAGACGAACTCGAGGCACAAGCCCTGCTACACACACGCCACCGCACCAAGCGCGAGATTGAGTATATCATAGACCGTCGCTCCAACAACATAGACGACTACGAGGAACATATCGAAACACTCACCGCCAACTGCAATCCGCGCGAATTATACAACGAGTTGTGCACACGATTTGCCCGATACGTTACCGAGAGGCGATACAACCGCATCATGCGCGTGTATAACCAGAAAGCCATGTTGCCCAACTGCGGTGTTGTGCAGCTATGTGGATTTGCCAACAAAGATAAATATCTGAAATTTATCCTCTCTATTCTACGCGAAAACAGCGAAGACTCGACAGCCATGCGCCAAGCCTTACGCGAAGTTGTGGGATTGAAGTAATAGGCAACAAAGTCGTTACCGGCAATACTATTGTTTCTGCTTGCGATACTCCTCCATAAGACTTTTACCGGTCTTAATGGCGGCATCTTCTACTTTTTTGTTCGATTTCACCACTGCATCTTCAACCGTTTTATAACCATCGACAACAGCATTTTCAACTTTAATATATGTCTTCACGACACTCTCTTTTACATTTTTCTTATCCATTTGATATTTACTTTTTCACGATGCAAAGATACGAGCCTACAACACCCAAAGGAAGGGCATAATGGCGCATTATTTGGAATGATATTCGCACATTACAAGTATAAAATGTGCAAAACTACTATAGAACTAACACAACAACCACACGTCAATACTCTATACGATCGAGTATGCCGGTAAGGGCTGCTATAGTTATGCCATAATTGGTAATAGGCACTCCTTGTATACGAGCACGAGCTATGCGATTGATGACATGGCGGCTGTTGAACATACAAGCGCCACAATGTATCACAAGGTCGTATGGTGTAAGGTCTTGAGGGAAGTCATTGCCACCAACAACATCTATTTGCAAGTCGGCACTGATTTTTCGACGTAACATTGCCGGCAACTTTACACGACCGATATCTTCATTCTGCGGTATATGCGAACACGCTTCGGCAATGAGAACACGAGAGCCTGCTCCGAGGGTTTTCAGACGTTGTGCACCTTCGACAAAGGTATTGATATCGCCTTTGTAACGCGCAAAAAGCACCGAGAACGAGGTCAATCGAGATGCTTCGGGCTTGAGCTTATACACCGCATCGAATACTTGCGAGTCGGTAATAATAAGTTGAGGCGGAGCAGCCAATGCTGCGAGTGCTGCCGGCATCCCTTCGGTTGTGCAACTAACTACCGTACAGCCTCTATCGAGCAACTCACGAATCGTCTGCACCTGTGGTTGTATGAGGCGACCTTTAGGGGCACTGCTATCCTGCGGCATAACAAGCAAAACGGTATCGCCCCCGGTTACCAAGCCCTGCAATATGGTGCGCTCATCGCGCTTGCTACCGGCTTTCAGTGCCTCATACAGAAGGCTCAACCCCTCGCCCGTCGTGGCACTCACCGCAATAGGTTTTAATGCGGTTACGTGCGCTACATCGGTAAGCAATGGCGTTACATCGGCATAGCGGTCCGATTGCGACACCACAGGCACAATCGCTATTTCACGTGCGCGCAACTCTGCCAACCATCGTCTATCATCCTCGCCCAATGTATCGGTAAAGAGCATGACAGCAATATCGGCTTTGTCGGCAGCCTTCTCGGTCTGTGCCACGCGTTGCGCTCCAAGGATAGTTGTATCGTCATATCCCGGAGTATCTATCAACACACAAGCCCCCAATCCGGGCAGTTCGATGGGTTTACTCACCGTATCGGTTGTTGTACCTTTTATATCACTAACAACAACAACATTCTGCCCCGTCAAGGCATTGATAAGCGACGATTTACCACTATTGCATCGCCCAAAGAAGGCGATATGCAGTCGCTCGGATGTAGGAGTTTGTTGCATAATCAATCTGTTAGAAACGAAAATCGCGTTGACCCTCGGCTATCTTACGAAGGTTTTCTATTGTTATGGCGCGCACTTTATCTGACGGGATAAGTGGTATTTCTTTCTCAATCATCTTCTCTGCCAAAGCACGAGTGCGGGGCGAGGCATAATCGTCGAGATACTCACGCAACGTAAACAAGGCATTGGGCGCACAGCAGTTTCCTATCAAACCACGCTTGGCAAGCGACATAAAACGGTCGCCGGTACGTCCTTCTCGATAACAAGCCGTACAGAAGCTGGGGATATAACCCAAATCGAGCAACCAAGCCACTATCTCATCGAGGGTGCGATTGTCCGATATATCAAATTGTGCAGAGTCTTCGACACTCTCATCGCCCTCGGCATAGCCACCCACCGACGTGCGCGAACCGCCACTCAACTGCGACACACCGACATCAAGTACCAACTCGCGCGAGCGTTGCGACTCGCGTGTCGAAACAATCATTCCTGTATAGGGTACTGCCACGCGCAACACAGCAACAATACGACGGAATACCTCATCGGTAACGGCATCGGGAAAATCGGCAGGGTCGATATCATCGGCAGGACGTATGCGCGGCACACTGATGGTGTGAGGACCAACGCCAAAGCGAGCCTCAAGATGCTCGGCATGCATCAAAATACCCACAAAATCATAACGATAGTTACACAACCCAAAGAGAGCACCTATACCCACATCGTCGATACCACCCTCCATGGCTCTATCCATCGCCTCGGTATGATATGCCCAATCGCTCTTGGGTCCGGTGGGATGCAAGGTCTCGTACACCTTGCGATTATATGTCTCTTCAAAGAGTATATAAGTGCCTATACCGGCATCTTTCAACAATCTATAATTGTCGACTGTCGTAGCTGCTATATTGACATTGACACGACGTATTGCGCCGTTTTTATGGTGTATCGAGTATATTGTATCTATCGACTCAAGTACATACTCAATGGGATTTTTTATCGGATGCTCGCCTGTCTCCAATGCGAGTCGTTTGTGTCCCATATCCTGCAAAGCTATCACTTCACGACGTATCTCCTCTTGCGTAAGTTTGCGACGAGGTATGGTACGGTTCTTGGCATGATAAGGGCAATACACGCAACCATTTATACAGTAATTAGAGAGGTACAAAGGAGCAAACATCACGATGCGATTGCCATAAATACGTTGTTTGATTTGACGAGCAAGAGTAAAGATGCGCTCGACAATCTCCGGCTCGTCGCACTCGAGCAACACCGCTGCATCGCGGTGATTAAGACCTTTTCCCTCGGCAGCACGCGCCAATATCTCCTCTACCAACACTTTATCGTTGCGATGTTGGGTGGCATATTCAAGTGTTGCCATAATTTCGCCGTCGTGTATAAACTCCTCGGCACGAGGCGATTTTACATTATATTCTATCATAACTATATCTCCTCTTTATAATTACCAATATCATAATTTATTTCATAATCAATCGTAGAGAGGTGCTCGGCAAGCAACCTCAACCCTTCGGCAGCCTCGGCACCAAAAGCCGCCTTGCCCTCATATATCTCATAGCTGCGCCTTACATCGGCGGGCGACAAGTTGGGCATCACCACATTTGCCCCCGACAAGATACCCTGCATCTGCGCCTCGGGAGAGAGAGTAGCCAATGCCGTTGTCGACGGTATGAGTGCGGTGGGAAACAACAGGCGTATAATAGACAGCAGAAGCAATGTCATATCTACACTTCCGGCGGGGTGTCCACCCAAAGGTGTCTGCGAGTGTGGTATAAACGGACCTATCCCCACCATCTGCGGGCGTATCTCTTGCAGCAACAACAAGTCCTGCACAAGGTGTTCAACCGTCTGCCCGGGCACACCCACCATCATGCCCATCCCGGTTTGGAAACCAATATCTTTAAGTGTTTTGATACACTCAATACGGTTGTTCCACGACATCGAAGATGGATGCAGCTGCGCATACAACGTAGGCGAAGCCGTTTCGTGTCGCAACAAATATCGTCGAGCACCGGCATCATACAAGGCTCGGTACGAACTTTCGCTACGCTCGCCCAATGACAATGTGATCGCACAATCGGGAAATCGCTCATGCAACTGCGACACCAATGGAACAAGGCGGGCATCGGTCAATGTAGCATCCTCACCCCCTTGCAATACAAAGGTACGGAAGCCCAATTTATGCCCTTCCTCGCAACATCCCATTATCTGCTCGTCGGTCAAGCGATAACGATGTACGAGCCTATTATCACGACGAATACCGCAATAGTAGCAGTTGTTGCGACAATAGTTAGACACCTCAATAAGCCCACGTACATATACACGTCTGCCGAAGTGGCATTGAGCCACTTCGGCAGCTTTATTGCGTAACCAAGTATGTGTATCAGGGTCGCACGAAGTAAGGAGGGAACGGAGTCCCTCGGCACCGAGACTATGCTCGCTTACCAACCGTTCACCCCACGCATCCATGGTTATATCTATCTCTTTTGCAACTCTTTGTTGTAAGTTTGGCGAGCTTTTTCGTAAATCTCATGATTGGCAGGACCCGATATACAGCCGCCCTCACAAGCCATTACTTCTATAAACTGAACAGGAGCTTTACCGGTCTTACCATATGCGCGCAACAACGCCACATTTTTCTTGGTAAGGTTCGACACCAATGCAGCCGAGAAGGTAAATTCGCCGTTTATCTCGTTGAGAACTGCTTGAGTTACACCGTTGGTTTGTGCAAAGCCATGAGCAAACTTGCTCGACGAAACGGGAATATCGAATACATGCTGTTCGCCCAACTCAATGCCCAGACCATCGAATACCGAATGTATCTCCTCGAAAGTCATTACGTAGCTTACCAAGTCGTCGCGACGAGCCTCTTTGCGCTTGGCAATACAAGGACCTACGAAAACGAGCTTGGCATCGGGATACTTCTCACGAGCGATGAGTGCTGTATAATACATAGGTGAGCGAGTGCTCGAAATATACTTCTTCAAGTCGGGAGCATGTTTTTCTGCCATCTCGATGTATGAAGGACAGCACGAAGTAGTCATGAAAGGAGCACCCTCTTCGAGGCGTTCTTTCAACTCGGCGCTCTCCAATCGAGTAGTCTCCTCGGCACCTTGCGCCACCTCGATAACGTCGGTGAAACCGATAGCCTTGATAGCACCATATACTTGCTCGGCAGGGAGGTTGTATTGAGCCAAGATAGCAGGAGCCACCATAGCAACTACCTTCTCGCCACGACGGATGCTTTGCAATACGTCGAATACTTGCGAAATCTCAAATATAGCACCGAAAGGACAGCTGTTAAGACACTTACCGCAATAGATACATTTGCTTTCGTCGATATGCTCTACACCATACTCGTCTTTGCTGATAGCTTGTACGGGGCAAGCCTCCTCGCAAGGTACAGGTATATAAACGATAGCATGGTAAGGACAAGCCTCGAAACACTTACCGCAACTGATACACTCGTTGTGGTTGATGCGACCTTGGCTGGTATAGGGGTCAAACTCTATCGCGTTTTTGGGACAAGCATGCGAACATGCACGTGCCACACAACCGCGGCAGAGGTTGGTAATATCGTAGTTTGTGCGCACACACGACGAACAAGCCTCGTCGATAACACACATGATATTATCCTTGATTTTTTCACGCTCCAATGCACGTTGAGCGTAGTCGCTGAGCGGAGTCAACTCGTCGGTCTCGTCGGTCATATCATAGCCCAACAAAGGCAATGATTTATACTTCCATACAGCACGTTCTTTGTGAATACAGCAACGACCGCGCACTTGCGCATTACGAGGACTCAATTCAATAGGCAATCGGTCTATTTTCTCTACCAATTCACCGTTTTTCCATAGTTTAATCAGATTGGTCAGCAATTTATGTCTGACAATCATTACATTGTTTTTGATAGCCATGACTTAAGATCAAGATTTGGTTATTCCATTTAAAGTGCAAAGGTAGATATTATTTGCCGTATTAGCAACATATTCAGCAAAATATTGAATACAATACTATCAAAAGTAAAAATGCGGGGTACAAGACACCTCAAGATAGCTATGCTCGGCATAGCTTGTGGCAAGTACTGCACAGCTCTCGCTTATCGCTATATCTTTGCGACAAGTCGCCAAGATAGCTGAAGAATCCAAATAGAAACGCAACGTTTTTCGGGTCAATAGAGAAATAATATTATGAAAAACACCGCGGGATTGCCAAGCGGCAGGGGCGCGTAGCCCCAAAGAGCGTCCGACAGCAAT
>JAFUOV010000012.1 GCA_017481745.1 Bacteroidaceae bacterium | reverse complement strand
TTTTTTGAACATTTTTTCCACTTATGCTCACTCATGCTCATATTTTCCACCCGACTGCATTGCCAAAGACCGAATACAGCTCCGAAGAAATATAAATCTTTTGCGCGACTATATATAAGAATGTGGGGCGGAATAAAAAAAGCAAGCACCCGCCGATGTTTCGACGAGTGCTTATACATTATTATATATAGAGATTAGAGGTTTTTGAGTGCCTCGGTAATCTCGGCATTTTCGGGATCGTACTCGAGCATCTTGTTCCAATAGTAGCGAGTTTGTTCTTTGTACTCGTTTGCTTTGGCGGGCTCGGCATAAGCTTTGAGGTAGTTGTAGTAGCCAAGATACTTGTAACTCTCGACATAAGCAGCGATTTGTGCTTTGAGAGGATTGGCCTTGTTAACTACTTGATCGAGCACCTCGATAGTTTTTTCATAATAGGGTTTTGCATAGCCCAATTTTGTCTCGGGGTCGCGGGCAGCAGCGGCACGCGCACGCCCTTGATAACCGCGATAGTCCTCGGGAGCTTTCTCGGTTACAGTAGCAAACAATGTGTCGGCTTTAATCAAGTATGCCTCGCCATTGATAGTATCTGCCATACCTACGCGGTAGCAAGTTTGACCGAAACGGAAAGAGTCCATAATGCTAACATCTTCGCCTGCAACGTCGATATATTTGTCGAAATAGTTGATAGCCTCGGCATAGAACTCGGCTGTTTCAAAAGCCTTGCTGGCATCCATCAAATAACTCTTCTCCTCGTTATCCAACTCGAAAGCTTTAACGTAAGCAGCAGCAGCCTCTTCGCAACGTTTGAGTTTCATCAAATCATCACCATAGCACTTGTAGTCGCGAGCGATGAATACTTGATTTTTGACGGGAGTGAGTGCAAAGAATTTTTCACCTGCTACGCGAGCTTCTTCGTACTTACCAGTTTCGTACAAGTTGTACATCACGATACGATTGAGCACGAAGTTTTGGGGATCTTTTGCCAAAATCTCTTGTGCCAAAGCGTAAGACTCGTCAAAACGTTTGCCGTAGAAGAGGAGTGTAGCCAAACGCACGCGGTCTTCGTCGAAGTGGTTGGGGTTTGCTACATAGTGCTCATAAGCTGCAGCAGCCTTGGTATATTGTTTGTCTTTGTAGTAGGCCTCGGCAAGTTCGCGTTGAGCAAGAGCCGACTCGGGAGCGAGTTTGTTCAACTCCTCGAGCATACCGATAGCCATAGCCGAATTTATATCGAAATACACATGGCAGTATTTGATGTATGCCTCAACACAGTTTTGGTCATACATTTGTGCCATCTCGTAGTATGAAGCCGACTTACCTTTGTCGCCATCTTTGGCAAAGATATCGCCTTCAAAAACATAGATATCGGGGTATGTTTTGTCTGCCTTACGAGCATTCTCCAAGTATTTCTCATAACCGGGAGTTGCAGTCTCGTAGTATGCCTTGGCAATAGCCAATTGCAAACCGGGATTTTTCTTTTGACCCTTGAGAGCTTCAGAGAAGATTTTTGAAGCAGCCTTGGCATCGGTCATCAATTGAAGTTTACCTTGACCTATAAGGTTGTAACGATACTCGGGATTTACCTCCAAGCCCATTGCATAGTAGCCGGCAGCAGCATCATAGTTTTTGTTAAGAAATTCAATTTCGCCCAAATAGTAGTAAGCCTCAGCCTTGTCGGTAGTGGCATCATTGAGCGTACGCTCCAAGATAGTTTTGGCATTTTCAATTTGGTCGGCTTTGAAATACTCAATACCATCTTTGTAATCGCTGGCAAAAGCAGCAGCTACAGTAGCAACGACGAGTGTCAACGTCGCAAAAAATTTCATTTTCATTTCTTTAAGTTGTTATTTGTGTTTATTAAAATTCGTCTTTCAAGTTTATGGCGCGCTCTTCGATGCGAGCCGGCGAGATATTTGTTTTTTCAAAAATTTTCTGACCTCTTTGTCCAGCTACAAAGATAGTAAATCCTGTACAAAGTCCGTTATTGCTTTCGGTATTTATCATATATATTGTGCGGAAAAAGGGATAATCGGCAGTTGCTATAAAAGCTTGGAAGGGACCGAAAGGCTTTGCCTCGGGAGTTTTCTTCACTCTGACAGGAGATACTCGAGCCCTGACCGGGGTTTTGGTAGAATCGACCGATGCAATCCAACTCGCACCCAACACACCGATAGCATTGCGACGTTGCGAAACCTCGTCGACTACTTGAAGACTATTTTCTACCGCCGACACACCATTGTAGAGTGGTTGTGGAGCGCAAATAGAGTCGACTGCATAACGCACCGTACTCGAGTTACGATTATCGAAAATCACTTGTATCTTACCGAGTTTCGACTGCGGGAATATTTCGTTCCATTGAGTCACCTCGCCTGTGAGTATGCGGCGAATATCATCTACGGTCAATATCGAGTCGGGGTTGTTTTTATTTACCACAAACGCCACAGCATCTACGGCAATAAGTGTTTCGTTACAGTTGCGCAGATGCTCATCTACCAACTTGGCACGCTCGGCACGTGTGAGTTTACGAGTGAGTGTTACCAACTGCACACTATCATCGAGCAACGCTTGCACCAACTGGCGCTCGGTGGCACGCTCCACATCTATATAAGCGCCGGGGTTACTGCGCGTAAAGACATAGACATGTTGCTCGAGAACGTTGGCAAAAGACTCATCACAGAGAAAGTCTATATTACCTTCGGACATGCGATGGTCGACTTCTACTCGAGGAGTACACGCCGACAGCATCACCAAAGGCAATAGCACAACCAACAATATGCGATAAATCAATTTCATTTTCTCATTTATTACTTGCATACACTCTATAACCGCGAAATATAGCATACAGAAAGAACACAACACCCATCATATAGCGCACCCACTCGGGCACTTTGCCAACAAACAGCGTTGTAAAGAGCAACAAGAAAGCCATACCAACATATATAAGCACCATTATAACGCCTGTTACGATGGCAAAAACAGAGGGCTTCCTTTGGGGCTCTTCATTAAATTCTTCCTTTTCGATGTTATTATCTTGGGTCATAGGTATTTTATTTAACAAGTTATTTTTCAAGCTACAAAGATAGCAATTTTTCAAGCTACCAACTCATCTTATACGACAACTTTATTTAAACAAATCTTAAAATCGGGTCGTTTATTTTATAGACACGTGCTTGAGCCGACGGTTTAACGCGCAACAACCACAAACCAGCCGACACTACAACCGAAACATCCGAGCTAAACAACAAAAAAAGAAAGCGACCCTCGCAAGGAGGGTCGCTTTAAAGTAATTATCGTTGTGATAACGTTGCTTACTGGAGACGGAAGGTAACAGGGAGTGTAAAGTATACAGGTACGCTCACACCGTTTTGCTTACCGGGCACCCATTTGGGCATGCTCTTAACAACGCGGATAGCCTCTTTCTCCAAGCTAGGGTCGGGACTACGCAATACTTGTATTTGCTCAATGTTACCAGTCTTAGAAACGACGAAACGCAAGATAACACGTCCTTGTATACCGTTCTCGGCAGCTACAGGAGGATACATCAAGTTGCTACTGATGTACTTCATCAAAGCAGCATCGCCACCGGGGAATTGAGGCATTTGCTCAACAGCCTCGAAAGGTTTCTCAACCTCGGGCTCGGGCTCGGCGATGACTTCCTGGAAGTCTGCAATATCTTGAGCATCTTCGGTATCAACACCTTGCACGTCGGCAATAGAGATATTGATACTTGTCTGCGTCATCTCATCTTGAGTCTTAATCTCCTCTTCGTCAGCTACGTTTTCATCGGCAGTAATCACCGGTGCAGTAAACTTGATAGAGCTCTTCAAAGGAGGTGGAGGGGGTGCCTCTACGATAGGCTCAATTTCGTCATTCTTTTCTACTTCTTGCTCTTCGAGATTTGCCATCTCAACCTCGGTTACTGTAAATTCCAACTCAGCCTCTTTCTCTTTGGGGAGCTTTTCGATAAGAGAAGGAATAAGGAATGCCAAGGCGATAGCAACTACTGAAGTGATGAAAGCGATAATGTGGCGTTTACCAATCTCTTGGCGGATAACGAAACCACCGAAAGCTTGGTTTTTGCCTTCGTACGCTAATTCGCACCACTTCCGTGAATTCAAATCAATGTTTGCCATAATTTGTTTCTTTTACTTAGTTGTGAGAATTAGGTTATTTTCCAAAATCGCTTGATGCTGCCAACTCACCCTTCGAGAGGTAGTTACCAATGAGGAAGAGGTCGCCATCGGTTATGTCTACTACAGCGTATTTACCAACACTACATACAATCATTTCGTCGAGAACGTCTACGAGGCTCGAATAAGTAGCACCGGGACCGTTCACGTAGTCGTGATTTTCGGTAGTTGTTTTGGCTTTAATAACCACCATAGGAGCACCTTTGGTTTTCTTCGCTTCACTCACAGCATCATCACGTACTGTCATAAGTTCAGCAAGCTTGGCTTCGGTATCGGCTTTCGACAAGTGCATAGCCTTTACATTGGCTTGACCCTCTTCGTAAGCCTTGTTGGCCTCGTCAACCAAACCGATAACTTCTTCGTTACGGTCGAGAAGGAGGTTACGAATGCTATTTTCATCTTCGGGATTCAACGAAGTCTCTACCAAAGAGTTAAAGTCCTTATAGTCGGGCTCACCAAGATAGTAGAATACTTTATCGTTATCGCCAATGAGGATAGTAATAGCCTCCGAAGCTTTCAATTTACTTTGTTGTTCTTCCGTTACGGCGTCTTTACTGGGCATTACCAAGTCCATGGTACGGCTTTCAGTCATAGTCGTACAGAGCATGAAGAAGGTAATAAGAAGCATGTTCATATCCACCATGGGCGTAAAGTCCACATGGATATTCATTTTCTTCTGTTGACCTTTTTTCTTTTTACCGCCGTTATCTTTTACTTCTACTTGTGCCATAATTTAAATGTTTAAATTACTTGAAAAGAGGTTAACCCTCACTCAAGGTAGTTATTAGACTAAAGCGGTTTTGACGCAATTCTTGTAACGTATCCATTACTTTTTTCACTACATCATAAGGAGTCTTCTTATCCGCCTTGATAATGATTTTCAATCTCTTTTGAGAGTTCTCAAGTTCGTCATAAGCAGGATCCTCTTTCATTCGTTGGCTACCGCAGCGAGTTGCAAAGTCAACCCATTCTTTGAATTGGTTGTCGATAGAGTCGCAGGGTACACCATAGTTTTTCAACTCGCCGGCTTGGTCTTCAAAACGCATCGAGAGGAACTCGGGCATTTGATTTACAGGCACACCAAACCATTCAGAGAGACGGAAAGTATTTTTTTGCTCCTCGGTAAGAGTTACATCAGAGTGTACTTTCAACATCTCGTCGAGAGCGGCAGCACGGTCGTTGAAGTTGTCAAGACCCAAGAAGACTTTACCATTGGGCTCGATGAGCACCTTGAGCACGTCTTGAGAGGGAATTTCGAACTCAGAAACCGAAGCAGGGGTGATAGTCTGCACAGGCTCTTGTTGAACGAAAGTTGATGTCAGCATGAAGAAAGTAAGCAGAAGCACAGTAACGTCACTCATCGCGGTCATGTCGATGAGCGTACTCTTCCTTTTTACTTTAACCTTTGCCATATTACAAAGTCCTTTCTTTTAGCTGATTATTAGTGAGTTTTGTTAAATGCGTTTACGATGCAGAAACCAATCTCATCGATAGCGTAAGTAAGGGTGTCGATTTTGTTTGAGTAGTAGTTGTAAGAAATTACCGCGAAAGCACCTGTTGCGATACCGGTAGCAGTATTTACAAGCGCCTCAGAGATACCGGTTGAAAGAGCTTGCGAGTCAGCAGCACCGTCACCAGAAGCAAGAGCGGCAAATGATTTGATCATACCCATAACGGTACCGAGAAGACCAACGAGAGTACCGAGAGTAGTAAGAGTAGCGATGATGGGGAGGTTTTGTTGGAGAGCGGGCATCTCAAGAGCAGTAGCCTCTTCGAGTTGTTTTTGGATAGCCTCAACTTTTTTCTCCTTAGTCAAAGTTTCGTCGCCTTCAACTTGCTCGTATTTGATAAGAGCCGAAGCAACTACACTGGCAACAACACCTTGTTTTTTAGCGCAAAGTTCTTTAGCTTTAGCGAGGTCGTTGTTTTCGAGAGCAGCTTTAACGTCAGCGATAAATTTAGTAGTGTTACCTTTACCATTAGCACTCCACATAGCGATGAAACGCTCTACAGAAAGAACGATAACGGTGAGAAGACATGTCATAAGGATAGGCACAATGAAACCACCTTTGTACACAGTAGCGAGGAGGTCGCCATTGAGGGGGTGACCGTTAACGGGGTCGCCTTCAGAGAAACGGTGAGGAGCACCGCAAACAAATTGATAGAAGCAGAAACCTGCTACAGCGCAAAGCAAGATAACCCAAATAGGGCTCTTAACGCCGATTACATTCGACTTTTTAGTCGCAGCATTTTTAGTTGCCATAATTTAATTTTTTTAATTTGGTTTAAGTGTTTAATATTAAATATTTAGTTCTCTCTTTTTTCAGTTCCAAAAACGGAGCGAAATCAAAACATTTGCTACCATCTATGCATTTTTCATATACAATTTGCCACACTTCCATTGGGGCAAAATAAGTACATATACAGTTCAACGGGGCAAATTTAGCACTTATTTTCGGATAAAAAAAGCATTGTGTAAGTTTTTTAGCACTCGTTGACATTACAGCATGGTTAGTTTTTATATGGCTCAACGGTTTACGCCTACGACTTGTGTTAAAGAACATATTTTATCACAATAGCATTATTACTATATAAAACGGAGCATCGGGTGGTTTATTACCTCACACACCAATATTAACATTACTATTGGGCAAACCATTTTTTATAACTACCTTTGCACCGCTTTTAGACACAATTATTACCAAGATGAAACGTATCACCTGCCCCAAGTGCGAACATACATTTAACTTCGACGAGAGCCGATATAGCCAAGTCAAGAGTATATCTTTTGCTTGCCCGGCTTGTCGCAAGCACTTCTCTATGACACTCGACGAGATAGAAGAGATGAACCGCGAGGAGATTGATGCCCCATATGGCTACATCGTTGTATTGGAAAATCAGTTTGGTTATCGCCAGACGTTTGCCCTGCAACCGGGCGACAACATCATCGGTCGACACTCGCCGGGCAGCGTAGCCGACATCTCTATACAGAGTGGCGACATGAGCATGGATCGCCGCCACTGTATCATCAACGTCAAACCCATGGCCGACGGCTCGGTGCGATATACCCTGCGCGACAACCCCAGCCTCACCGGCACATTCCTACGCAGTGAGATATTGAACGACCGCGAGCGCGCCAATATCAAGAATGAGGATGTGGTAACAATAGGCGCAACTACATTTATCGTTTATCTGCCACAAGAGGAAGAAGACGACTACCTGCTCGAATAACAAACCTCATGATACAAACGAGGCGCATATCCACACCGATATGCGCCTCTTATTTTTACATTGGTAACAACTAATATTCCCTGGTGCCAAATATGGTTGTTCCTATACGCACCATATTGCTGCCCTGCCCTATCGCCATGAGGTAGTCGTGGCTCATACCCATAGAGAGGATATCGAACGTTTCGGCATCTGCTACATCGCTACGTACATCATCGAACAGTTGCTTGAGTTGTGCGAACTCGCATTCCACCTGAGCATCGTCGTCGGTATTGGAAGCCATGCCCATTATGCCACGAAAACGCACATGAGGATATGCAGCCCTATCGTTCGATGCCATAAACTCACGACATTGGGCAGGCGAGAAACCATACTTTGTATCCTCTTGTGCCACATGCACCTCGAGCAAGCAATCGACTACACGTCCGGCACGCTCGGCTTGTCGTTCTATCTCGTCGAGCAAGCGAGTGCTGTCGACACTGTGTATAAGCGACACAAACGGCACAATATACTTCACCTTATTGGTTTGCAAGTGCCCGATAAAGTGCCACTCGATGTCTTGGGGCAACTCCTGATATTTCGCCTGCAACTCCTGCGCCCTACTCTCACCAAAACAACGATGCCCAGCATCGTATGCCTCGCGTATAGCCTCGGCTGGGTGGAACTTCGACACTGCCACCAGTTTGACACCGGCGGGTAGTGTTGCATTTATATCGTTGAGTCGTTGCGCTATGGTCGACATATCTGTTATTCTTTGGGTGCATCGGGCACGTTGCTTTCATAACGGTAAACGTCGAGCAACGAGGTTTCGTTAACGGCTGTAATACGCCAGTCGGCCATAGTACCTTTCATGCAGATGTTGAGGTTTTCAACAGCCTGCGAGTGTTCTGTAGCTTGCACAAGGATGTTGGTGGGCGTGAGTTTCTCAACACCGGTTTTCTCGTCGATAGTGATAAAAGCTACGCGACAACGGAACCAACGGTCGCCGGTTGCATCGAAATAAACCTCGCTATAGTTGGCACGCTTGATAGCCGAAACGGTAAACTCGCCCGATACGAAAGGACGTATCTCTTCAATAATGCGACCCTCTGCCTCGGTAAACGAGAGGGCATCTACAAGGAATGACTCGGTTACGGTCTTTTGAATACCTGTTTCGAGGGTTTTGCCATATTTTACTTTACATTCAAACCAATTTGCCATAATATCTGATTTAGAGTTTTTTATGATTAATATTCTATTTTATCTTCTTTATCGCGCCACTTTTCAAATGCAGCAATCGCCTCTTCACCCAAGATACGCTCGGAGGGTATAGAGCGCTCGGCAGGCTGCAACGAGAGTTGTGTATATATAAAAGAGTCGTCAAAGTCTATCGCCTTGGCATCGTACTGAGTATTGCCATAATAAATGCGGTCGATGTGAGCCCAATAGATAGCCGACAGGCACATTGGGCAAGGCTCGCACGAGGTATATATCTCACAACCCGACAGGTCGAAAGTGCCCAACTTCTTGGCAGCTGCACGAATAGCACTCACCTCGGCATGAGCCGTAGGGTCGTTATCGGCAGTAACACGATTGGCACCACGAGCTACTATCTCGCCATCTTTTACTATCACAGCGCCGAAGGGACCTCCGGCTTCATCTATATTGCGCGACGAGAGGGCTATCGCCTCACGCATCCACATTTTCTGTTGTTCGGTAATCATAATTCTACAGTTTATCTCTTTCAAAGGTAAACAAATAAAACCACTTGTTGCCAATAGAGTTGTTTAATAAAACTAAAATCACTCTCCGACAGCAATACTGCGATTTATTTCATCTATATAGTCGAGCAACTCATCACGACCAATACGCTTCTCTGACGATGTGCAGAATATGGGTGGTAACTCCTCCCAAGTCTCCAACAATTTGTCCTTGTAAGCCGTTACATTGCGCTCTAATGCGCCCTTTGAAATCTTGTCGGCTTTGGTAAAAATAATGGCAAAGGGCACACCGTTTTCACCCAAAAACTCAATAAACTCGAGGTCTATCTTCTGTGGCTCATGACGGCAATCGAGCAACACGAAAAGGCAGGTCATAGCTTCACGTCGCAACACATAGGCATTGATGATGCGACGTATCTCCTCACGACCTTCGTTGCCGCGACGGGCATAACCATAGCCGGGCAAGTCGACAATATACCAACTGTCATTTACGACAAAGTGGTTGATCAGGGTTGTTTTTCCGGGGGTCGACGATGTTTTTGCCAATCCGTTGTGATTGGTAAGCATATTGATAAGCGACGATTTACCCACATTAGAGCGTCCGATAAAAGCATACTCGGGCAACCCTGTATCGGGACATTTACGCACATCGCTGTTACTGATTACAAATCGAGCACTTTTTACTTCCATATTCATTTCTACTTATGCGTGCAAAGATAAGAATTTTCGTGATATTACAAACGAATAGCCCTCTTGCAAATTTACAAAAGGGCTATCATACAGATATGCGAATAAATAAAATTTTACTTTTCCAACACTTGGACAACTCAATCGTTGAGGTGAATATGATTTATCGTATCACTTTGAGAGTAGTATCACCACTTTTTACTACATACACCCCTTGGGGCAGATGCGACAAGTCGGCATCGCCACTCTCACGCATCACGCACGCCCCTGTGGTTGAGTAGATAGCCAAGGGCGCTCCGTTGCTATTGCTGACAACATTACCGGTGTATGTAATGGCATCTTCCGACTCTACATCGTCAACGTTGCTCGTTTTGGAAACAACACCACCTATATAGAGGTTCGACAGACACAAAGTCTTGCCTGTTGCCGTACTCTTATACCACGGATAGATGCGTATGTAGAGGGTTTGTTCCTCGGGTACTTCAATCATAGGCATCGCCTCGATGGCATACATTGTATTGGATGTTATAGAGAGATACTCTGCCAAGACCACCTCGTTTCCAAAGTTTTCGTCGATAGAGTATTCAACACGCCAACGCATGCCACTACCGCCGGCTCCACCTATATACATACCTATTGTATCGACTGTAAACTTTGTACCGGGATTGGTCGATACACCAAATTGTATATATCGGTCGCTTACGGCATCAATCTCATTACCGGGCCATTCATCGCCTTCGATAAGGTTGCGTTGGGTCTTGTCCGATGCACCATGCCCACTACCCTCGGGCCAAGTTGTAGCCTCGTTTTTGGGCGCTGCGTACTTTTGAACATACATTTTGCTCCACGACTCGGCTACGGGTGTAACAGCTCCGGTCGACACAAACGAGTCATCGCGGCTCAAATCCCAATATACATTGAAGGGCTCACCATCGCTCAGGTCTACCACATTCATTTTCAATGCAATTTCTTTCTTGATATCGCCACAAGTTGCTGTCAGCATACCCTCCAGCACTCCAATCTCTTGCGATGAGCAACTTACAAAAAATCGCGCAAGTGCCAAGCTACCATTGGTATATGCAAGAGTAATGGTTTCGGTATATGTAACGCCATCGACACTCACTGCAAAGGGAGCTGCGGTAGAGAGAGTTACCACGCCATCGGCAGGCACGAGGTCCATACCCATGATTGTGCACTCTTGGGTCTTTACGGCTTGAGGATATCCCTTGCCAAAGTCTACCTCGGCAGGGTTAACAATAAGAGAAGCCTCGGCATCGACATACTCGCCAAGTATATTCTGGCGCACCATATCTTGCGCTACCAAACGTGCAAAAAGCATCGCTCCGGTGGCAGAGGTATGTGTATCATCGCCCGGACAATATAGTTGCGCCTTCGAGTCGGCATCGCCATAAGCCTCTACCAACTCGGCTGTCAGCTCGGTATGGTCGATGAGTTGCACTCCTTTTTCTTGAGCCACTTCTTTCATGGCTTGCACATAGTCAAGGTCATGTTGTCCCTCGGCACTGAGGTTGTGTCGACCTTTTTGTGTAATCTTTCCACCCGAGAAATAACGACGAACAATCGGTGTTACCAGAACAGGAGTAGCCTCCAATGCACGTGTTTCGTCGATATATTTGCGCAAATACTCTTTATAAGTTGTAAACGGTGCTGTACCACGTGTATCGGCAACAACCGAATCGGGGTTGGCAGCTTGTATTTCATCGCCATCAAGTCCGCCATTCTTCTCGTCGTTGTGAGAAAATTGTATAAACACGTAGTCGCCGGCTTCAATTTGGGTCTTTACCGTAGCCCAATAGGGCGCTTCGTTGTAGAAACTCTTACTGCTTGCACCGCTCTTGGCGCGATTGTTCACTTGCAACTCCGATGTAAAGAATTGATTGAGCATCTGTCCCCAACCGCGTTTATCGGAGGTTTCGTCGTAAGTAGCCATAGTGGAGTCGCCTATGGTGTGTACTTTCTTGGCATGCATAGGCAATACCGATGCTGCAACGGCTGCAACAAGTAAAGGAAAAAGGTAAACTTTGTTTTTCATGATAAAGTCATAATTGATTGCCTACAAAAGTAGAAATTTTTCAACGAACAGCGGTTCTAATAAAGCGACTAAATTGTATGCAAAATTAACCATAAAAACAACGAGGAAACACCACATAGTGCCTCCTCGCTATTTCTATATTTATACTATTAGTAAAGTATGTACGACGACAACGGCGCCAACTCGCCTGTGATGAGGCTATCGGCTACATTAAACGTAACGTTATGCACATTATCGGTATACTCGCCGGCGGGCAAAGAAGTTTTTATAGAGATGGCTTGAGCCTCCTCGCTGATGTTGATAAGAGCAACGCCCTTTGAACCACGGACTACTTCAACAACAGCGCCATTATCCGATGCAACAAGTTGCTCGGCACAGCCACTCATAGCCTTGCGGAAGGCAATAGCAGCCACAACCTCGGGGTGGAAGAACTCGTCATTACCACGCTCGCCTATACGGTTATTGCCCCAATAGTTCTCGCGGGTACTACCGGCAGGACGGCTATAGAAAAGAGGGGTACCATGTTGACGAGCAGTGAGGAACACATAACCTTGACGGACAAGCGCATCGCTCATACCCGCCGACTCGTGAGCATTGCAATATGTATCGTGCGACTCGACCCAAGTTACCAACTTGTCGGCAGCCACAGGGTGATGCCACTCTGCCAAGTTGTCGGCGTGATAGCTGTGATGGTTGAGAGCATTGCGCAATGCACCACCATAGCTGCTGGCAGTGAGGTTCATATACTCGGCATATTCAGTCTCTTTTACATTGCGATCTTGCAGCACCTCACCATAGAAATAGAGGCTGTCGGGCAGAGCGAGCGTAATATCTTTGATAGCTTCACGACCCGTTGCAACATCCCAGAAGTTGTTGCGCTCCGACTTGGCATCGGTGGGATCGGAAGGCAATCCGATGTGCTTGGCAGTATCGTAACGGAAACCACGAGCGCCACAAGCAATGAGGTCGTTGATATACTTCATATAGTAGTATTGGAACTCGGGATTTTCGGTATTGACGTCGGGCAACTTACCCATCATACCTGTTGTGCACTCCAGACGGTCGTTCCATTGTGTAATATCGGTAAAACCGTTGGCATGAAACAAGTTTTCGTGACCGCCTACAACGCTATCGAGAGCTGCTGTAACAGCTGTATGGTCTATTGCCACGTGATTGGGCAACACATCGACCAATACACGCACATTATATTTATGAGCGCTATCGCACATGGCCTTAAACTCATCGCGAGTACCCAACATATAGTTACCAATCTTCCAGTCGATAGGCTGATAGTAATAGTACCACTTGCCGCGCACCGAGTCGCCTTCTTGGCTGAAAAGAGCCATACCGCCATCCTCGCCTACAAAGCATGTTTGAGCAGGAGAAGTCTGTACCATATCATAACCGGCATCGGCTATCAACTTCATGTTATCGGCAATGGTGTTGAACGACCACGACCACGCATGCAAGATTACCTCATCGTTGGTCAATGCCTCGGGCTCTTGAGTTGCATTGCAGCAACCTACAAGTCCCATCGAGAGAGTGGCAGCAGCCACTATTGATAGAAAAATGTGCTTCATACAATTAAATTGTAAATTATTGTATTATCTGATTAGTCGCGTTTAAAAACGGATGCAAAGTTAACCATTTTTGCAGAATTAGCAACAAGAAAATACAATCACTAATACAACAAAATATCAGAAAGCAATATGTGCAAGTGATGCTCGCATATAGTTATTGAGGTCTTTTGTCGAGCGCAACAGGCGGCGAATATCGCTCTCGGCAGCATTGGGATCATCGAGTATCGAAGCATACTTCTTGGTGGTGAATTCGTGCTCTTTAAACAAGACCGAAATCTTATATTTCATATCGGTTACTACCCACCATCCATTATTTTCGCTCGGTTGTAAAAGGTATCGTTCCATAGTATTTCGTTTAATGGTTTATACTGATAAGAATTATTGACAAGGCAAAGATATAGCCAAGCATGTGCACGTTTCCGTACATCTCTTGTTAAATAACACTATCAGACAAAAACATTCAGAAGCGACAATACAAACGATACCGATAGATTTTTTCAGTAATATTTGTATGGGTCGATTTTATTGCATACCTTTGTACCATAGACGTATGGAAACAAACGAATATGCACTTTCGGACGATGTAGATGCGCATCAGCAAAATGCGGCTACATATCATTATAAGCGCGATATAGGGTATTCTATATCGTTTTTGCTTGTACGTATACCCACACTATTTTGTACACTGCGATTATAGTAGATGCCACAACCGACAGGCATCTATTCAACTATAATTTTATTTAATCACAAACAAATTTATTCACAAGAAATACCTTTTATGGGACTTGTTATTTTATATTTATTACTGGCACTTTCAGTGTCGTTTTTATGTTCGGTTCTTGAAGCCGTATTGTTATCGACTCCGGTATCTTTCATAGCGATGAAAGAGCAAGAGGGCGCAAAAAATGCCCCTCTCATGATGCACTTGAAGAAAGATATCGACCGCCCCATCTCGGCAATCCTTTCGTTCAACACCATAGCACACACCGTAGGTTCGGCAGGTGTGGGTGCCGAGGCAACAAAAGTTTTCGGCGACGCATGGTTTGGCGTGATTTCAGCAGTACTCACCATTCTTATCCTTGTATTTTCCGAGATTATCCCCAAGACCATCGGTTCGTACTATTGGCGACAACTCGCCATGACAGCTGCACCCATCATTCGCATAATGATAGTACTTATGTACCCGCTTGTATGGCTGTCGGAGTTTATCACCAAATTGGTTTCGTCCGACAAACAACCCCTATCGGTGAGTCGTGAAGAGGTAACAGCCATGGTAACCGTAGGTACAGAAGAGGGCGTATTTGAATCGCAAGAGAAAGACATTATACAAAACCTCTTTAAGCTCGACAACATTACAGTAGGCGAGATTATGACACCCCGCACCGTTGTCGTTGCGGCGCAAGAGAATACAACACTCAAGGAGTTCTATGCAGCCGAGGAGCATCGCACCTACTCGCGCATTCCTATTTATAGTGAAAACCCCGACTTCATCACCGGCGTTGTCCTCAAACAGACCGTCCTCGAGAACTTGGCAGAAGACAAGTTCGACATGGAGTTGCGCTACATACGTCGCCCCATCCTATCGTACGACGAGGATACTCCCGTAGGCGACGTATGGGAAGAGATGCTCAAAGGCAAAGAGCACATAGCCCAAGTGCGCAACGAATACGGTTGCTTCCTTGGCGTTGTAACGATGGAAGATATTATAGAAACCATTATCGGACAAGAGATTGTCGACGAAAAAGATACCGTTGCCGACTTGCAGGAGTATGCCCGCGAGAAATTCAAGGAGCAAAGCGAGCAACTTGAGCAAGAGAATGCCGAATTGATAGAAGAGACATCGAACGAGGCGAAGTAAGAACGTTGCAACAATGACCATAGACCGCAATACAGATGCTATCATATTTGACATGGACGGCACCATGTGGGATGCCGTAGACACCTATGCAACAATATGGAACAAGGCATTTGAAATTGAAGGCTACGACCGTCGCATCACGCGCGACGACTTATTGGCACTGATAGGTACACCCATCGACGACATCATGCGGCACTTTGTCCCCGAAGAGTGCGTCGAACATCTGCTCAAGACAATAGGCACACTTGTGCGTAGTGAACTGCCGGTATTAGGTGGCAAGCTGTACGATGGCGTGCAAGAGGGTGTAGCCCGATTGGCGCAACACTATCGCCTATTCATGCTTAGCAACTGCGACGACTTGGAGCTACCCATTTTTGTGCGTTTTGCAGGAATAGAAGACTACATAACCGACACCATAGCCTACGGTAACACCGGTCTACGCAAAGCCGAGAATATGCAACTACTCGTCGAGAAGTACAACCTGCGACACCCCATATACGTAGGCGACACCGATGGCGATTGCAGCGAGGCACACCGAGCCGGGATACCCTTTGCATGGATGAGCTACGGATTTGGCAAGACCGACCAATACGATTTGCGGTTTGACACCTTCGCTCAACTTGTAGAGCACTTTGAAAAATCGGCAATCAACCCTAAACCCTAAACCCTAAACTATAAACCCTAAACTCTACACTATATGTACACACAAGATTTTGCACCCGAAATAAACATTCGCAAAGAGAAAGTCGTTGCTGCCCTGAAAGCGATGAACACCGATGCCATTCTGCTCGGCACCAACGTAAACAACTACTATATGGCAGGTCGCGTATTCAGCGGCTACGTATATATCAACAGCGAAGGCTACATGCACTACTACGTGAAACGCCCCGCCCTGCTCAAAGGCGACGACGTTACCTACATACGCAAGCCCGAGGAGATACCCGCATTGCTGCAACAAGCCGGTATCAATGCCCCCGCAACAATAGCACTCGAGATGGACTTCATGTCGTATAGCGACATAGCTCGTCTTGCCAAGGTATTTCCCGAAGCCACAGCCTCAAACGGCTCGGCCATCATGCGATATGTACGCTCTACCAAGACAGCTTATGAGGTAGAAAAGATACGCATATCGGCACAAGGGCACATGAGTGTATACAAGAACTTGCAAGGTATCTACCGTCCCGGTATGACCGATGCCGAGTTGCAAATAGAGATAGAATCGCGCTTGCGCCGCGCCGGATGCTTGGGTATCTTCCGCGTAGCAGGTCCCAGCATGGAGGTATTTATGGGCAGCCTCATCAGTGGCGACAACGCCGACAACCCATCGCCCTACGACTTTGCCATGGGTGGTGCCGGTCTTGATGCCTCTCTGCCCGTAGGTTGCAATGGTACAGTAATAGAACCGGGCATGAGTACCATGGTAGACCTTTGCGGAAACTTCACCGGCTATATGACCGACATATCGCGCACCTACTCGGTAGGCACTCTCAGCGAGTTGGCACACAAAGCGCACAACTGCTCTATTGCCATACACCATGCCATAGCCGCAATGGCTCGCCCCGGCGTGAAGGCATCCGACGTATACAACTTGGCTCGCAGCATGGCAGAGGAGGCAGGATTGGCAGAGTACTTTATGGGACATGCCCAACAAGCCGGCTTCATAGGTCATGGCGTAGGTATAGAGATAAACGAAGCTCCTGTACTTGCCCCCCGCTCGCGCGACGTCTTTGAGGCAGGAAACGTGATTGCCGTTGAGCCCAAATTTGTCATCCCCGGAACAGGTGCAGTAGGTATCGAGAACACCTACCTCATCACTGCCGACGGATGCGAAAACCTCACCGACTTTACCGAAGAGATAATGCCACTCGACTGATAGGCATCGGGCTCAAAGCCCATGCCGGTGGCGATAACATAAAATGAGAATTTGATGCAGAAACACCTCACACATCCTATATTCAAGCTCATAGGCGAAGTAGCCGACGAGATGCAACGACCTTGCTTCGTCATAGGCGGCTACGTGCGCGATATTGTGCTGTGTCGTCCATCGAAAGATATTGACGTGGTAACCCTTGGCAGTGGCATTGAACTTGCCGAGGCGTTGTGCCGTCGACTGGGGCGCGGAGCACACCTATCGGTATTTCGCAACTTCGGTACGGCTCAAGTCAAATACCGCAAGGGCAAAGAGCTGTGGGAAGTGGAGTTTGTAGGTGCACGACGCGAATCATACTCGCACGACTCGCGCAAGCCGATTGTGGAGGATGGCACATTGCAAGACGACCAAAACCGCCGCGACTTCACCATCAACGCCATGGCGCTATGCCTCAACAGCGACCGCTACGGCGAGTTGGTCGACCCCTTCGACGGTATGAGCGATATAGAGCGTGGGTTAATACGCACACCGCTCGACCCCGATATAACCTTCAGCGACGACCCCCTGCGCATGATGCGTGCCATCCGATTTGCCACACAACTCAATTTCCGCATCTACCCCGACACATTCGATGCGATAAAGAGAAATAAAGAGCGTATAAAAATCATCTCGCGCGAGCGCATCGCCGACGAGTTGGGCAAGATTATTCGCTCTGACATCCCCTCGCGCGGATTTTTACTTCTTGAAGAGAGTGGCTTGCTGCCCTACATCTGCCCCGAATTGGCAGCCCTCAAAGGCATCGAAAGCAAAGATGGGCACGGACACAAAGACAACTTCTTCCACACACTCACCGTACTCGACAACGTAGCACTGCGCTCGCGCAACGAGTGGTTGCGCTGGGCTGCTGTTTTTCACGATATAGCCAAGCCTCGCACCAAACGATACGACCCTCACTTGGGTTGGACATTCCACAACCACAACTTCGTTGGCGCCAAGATGATACCCGGCATATTCCGCTACATGAAGCTACCCTTGAACGAGCACATGAAGTATGTGCAGAAACTTGTAGAGCTGCACATGCGCCCCATTGTGCTTGCCGAGGAGATAGTAACCGACTCTGCCGTACGCCGACTGCTCTTTGATGCCGGCGACGACATCGACGAATTGATGATGCTGTGCGAAGCCGATATCACCTCGCGCAACGCCGAGAAGGTGCGCCGATACATGGACAACTTTGCCCTTGTACGCCGCAAACTTGCCGAGATAGAGGAGAAAGACCGCGTGCGCAACTTCCAGCCCCCTATTGGCGGTGAGGAGATTATGGAGTACTTTGCCCTACCCCCTTCGCGCGAAGTAGGCGAGCTGAAAAGTGCCATCAAAAATGCCATTCTCGACGGCATCATACCCAACGAGCGCGAGGCTGCATGGCAATTTATGCTCGACGAAGCTCAACGCCGCGGCATCGAAAAGAAAGTCTAAATAAGAATAATCAAACCGCAGAAACAATATACCACGATACGCAACAAGCGAGTGAGCGCATATTACTACAGCCTTCGCAACGTTGCATGAAGCAAAAAACCACGCTTACTCGCAATGGGTAAGCGTGGTTTTCTATTTAATTAATCAACAATTATTACCACCAGCGGGGGTCGCCGATAGTTCCAGCGTAGGGAGCAGCGGCACCGGTGAGGGTAAGGTCGCCATTGGCGGCATCGACAAATACATCGGCTGCAGCAGCACCAAGAGGAGTTGCATTGCCCAAGATGTCGGTTGCGCTGGCAAAGACAAAGTCGTCGGTTGCGTAGCAGTTTACAACATCACCACTAACGGTCTTACCACGATAGCCCTTGTGTGTAGCAGGATCCATCACTGCACCAAAGAGGTTCTTCTCGAAGAGGATGTTACCGCTATCGGTATCGCCAAAGTCAAACATGTAGCGAGAGTTCTTACCGCAATTTTGGAAAGTACAATTCTTGATTGTAGCGTTACAGTTGCGACCGGCTCCGGCTTTAGAGCGGTGCTCGATGATGTTTGTACCGATGTTGTAGAATGTCGAGTTGGTTAAAACGAACTCATTGACAAAGTAGTCGGTATTCTTAAACATAAACATGGCGTAGCTTTGTGAGCCCTCGACGTTCATATCGTGAACATAGCAGTTATCGACGGTAATCTTGCCAAGACCTGTAGCTTCGGCGGCTTGGTGACGAACGATAGCATTGCCATAACCTGTTATTTCGCAATCAATAAATGCCAACTCATCGCAACCGAGGAAGTTCTGGTCTTTGTGCAAGTTGATCACATAGCTCCAGCCCGATTGACCTTCAAGCTTGATATTCTCGAAGGTAACGCTTGAGAGAAGACCTGACAAACGGAACTCTTTCACCGAGATAGTAGGCTTGCCTTCGGTGCTACTCTCACCGCGAATAGTGAGGTCTTTGTCGATGATAATATTTGAAGGATTGCCCTCTGAACCTACACAAGTAACATACATACCGGCAGGAATGTAAATAGTGCTACCATTGGGCAAACGAGCAATGAGTTCGTTGAAATTCTCAACGCCATCATATACCACAGCATCGCCCGCGCCACTCTTGGTCTTGAACGAAACCTCGTTGTAATCGCCAAACTCGCCCTCAATAGAGCTGTCATGACCACGCACAAGGTAGGTTGTACCTTCGAGCAAGCCTGTGAATGTATAGCTACCGGCTTGTTGTGTAGCTGCATCGAGCGTAACAACGGTCTCCTCCTCGGTGCCATTAACTTTGATGATAAGTTGGTCCATCGGATGATTTACCAATGAGTCGACATACCAATATACGGTAGCTTCGTTGGCATATACATCGTTGCGGTCTACTTGCTTGAGCATCTCAACCAAGGGGCGGTCGAGGGTCTTATACGACTTGCTCGATACCAACCAATGCGACTGTCCGACACCGGCAGCAAAAGCCGACACGCGGATGAAAAGATCATGGTCAAGACCCAATCCTGTAACTTTTGCTTTGCCCACAGGCGAGAAAACGGTATCGGCATAGACTGTTCTCACGATGTCGGGGTGTCCGGCATAATACTCGTCGGCGCCCTCGTTAAACAGCGAGTCCTCGCTGAATTGCAAAAAATACCCTTCGGCACCTCTTACCGACGACCACTCCAATTCATAACCGTCGATAATAGGAGAAACATAAGAGAACTCAATGGGAGCAAAAAGACGAGAAACATTCTCATCGGGATAACCGATGTCGCCGGTTATCATATTGTCTTCGCAGGCAGTGAATACCACAGCCATCGCTGCGATACTCCATACTGCCAATTTATTTATTAGTTTCATGTTTTTCATCATTTAAAGATTAATATCCATAATCATTTACAAGAGTATATTGGCTACCCGTAATAAGCACCGACATGATAGGCAATAATTGACGTTTGTCGGGATCGCCTTGGTAGTAGATCTTGCCAATAGTCTCGTCCGACAAGTAAGGCACATCATTGCTTTCGCCATTAGCCCATTTAGCCTCTTGCCACTCTTCGCCCACAGCCGGAGTAAAGGTGCTTTCGTAGGGGTCGATATTGTGGTATTCGAGTGTCTCGCCGTCCGATTTCAAGCGATAATATACAGGACGAGGCTCGCCATCTTCCATCATCGAGCTGAAGTCGCCAATGCACTCGCGCAACTCGGCTGTCTCTTCCTTGGCAATATCCATTGCCTCTTTCAACTCGCCCCAACGGATGAGGTCTTGCTTGCGAATAAGTTCCTCGGCAAACTCAAACATACGCTCGTCCTTGATAGCCTTGAGCATACCGGCTTTTGAACCGATATTGTGAGGTATCTTGTCCATTGCGCCTGTACCGCCAAAGGCACGCGTGCGTATCATGGTAAGATATTCGAGCGCCTTGGGTTGATTGTCCAACATGCAGTTTGCCTCGGCTGCCATCAAAACGACGTCTGCCAAACGCATAACGGGGAAGTTGATACCTTCGTCATTCTCGGCATTGGTGAGGATACCTACACTCTTGATGTCGCGATACTCGGCGCGGAACTTGCCAAAGTACATTTTATTGATAGAAGACAATGTCTGGAAACCATCGGCATTACCAATGAGTTTCTTGTCGCTCTTCACATATTTATAAGGAACAACCGTTACATCACGACGTACGTCGCCCTCTTGGAAGCGATAGTAATAGATAGGTGATGCTATAAAATAGGGGCTGATTTTCTTAGACACATATTTGTCGGCATCGTCGTGGTATGCACCAAAAGTGTGTGCCACACGACCACGACCGGTACGGAAACCAATCTCAAATACCGACTCACGACCTACCGATATCACGTCGCTCATTATATCGCGCCAGAATTGCTCGAATGAGCCACGCTCGGTGGGGAAAGTATAGTAACCCGATGCAAGCAACTCCTCGGTTTCGGCTTTTACAATACCCCACAACTCGGCACGACGAGCCTCATCGGGGAACACCCAATTGATTTCACCGGGATCATCGCCGGCAGTATAGGGTTTTTCAAAGTCGCGATTGACACGCACCAAAGCCTTGCCGGCAGCACTCATGGCAACACGAGCACGCAGCGCCTTTGCAAAACCGCGGTTGGCACGCTCGACAGTAGTATAAGAGTATTCGCCGGGCCATGCGCCATACTTATCGGCAGTGGCAAGGTCTTCAAGTATTTTGTTGTATATCACTACGCGGTCGCTCTTGGGCATCCATGCAGTCTCCATAGTCAACGGCTCGAAACGAGCAGGAACATCGCCCCAATACTTGATAAGGTCGAAGTAGAAGAATGCACGCAGTGTAAGAGCCTCGGCATACAAAGCACCCATGTGAGTACCGGGTTGAGGATTGCCATAAGCTTCGATGCCTGTTACGGCGTTATTACAGCGCTCGATAGCCGAATAGATTTGCGAGAAGGGGTCTTTACCGTCGGTAGCATTCCAGTTATCGCCCAAGCCGGCAGTGTGCATATATATTGCCAAAGAACGGCGGTTGTCGGCAGTAGGAGCATCAGAATCGGCACTACCCGACTGCAACTCAATATCGGTGTTTACACCCATATTGTTGGTAAGGTTGTTACGGTATGCGTTTGTTTCACCCATCACGTGGTATATCGAGGCTATCTGACCTTCGGTTGTTTCTACTTTTGAGAAGACAAGGCTCTCGTCCATACCCGATTCTGTTTCAACCTTCAAGAACGGAGTATCTTCACAACCTACCAGCGCGACACAAGCCGCAACCAATAATGTTTTAAAAGCTATATGTTTCATTGTTATTATCTGTATTAGAATGTTATATTAACACCAAAGTTAAAGCCTCGGCTCTTGGGATATGCCGAATAATCTACGCCGGGTGTGTAGGGTACTTTGCGACGAGTGCTCACCTCGGGATCGTAGCCGGTATATTTTGTTGCGCAGAACAAGTTGGTACCGGTGAAGAATACGCGGAGGCGTTGAACGTATATTTGTTTGGTCAAATGAGTAGGCAAGGTATAACCCAATGTCAAGGTGTTCAATCGCAAGAAAGAACCATCCTCAACGCCCCAAGAATGGAATACATATTTGGGCATTACGGGCGACCAAATATTGGCATTCTTGTTTATCTCGTTGAGTACCTCGGGATCGGTAATGCGCTCACCGGTAGCCCAATCGATCTGTGTATAACGGTTTTCGCTACCCATTATAGACAGTTGGTTGCGGTGATAGTACTTGCTGGTATTGGTAAATTCCAACTTATTGGCATTGTAAACTTCGTTGCCAATCGAGAAGGTAAATGCAGCCGAGAGGTCAAAACCCTTGTATGTAGCTGAAAGACCGAAACCACCGGTAAAGTCGGGCATTGCGCTACCAATAACGGTGCGGTCATCTTCATCAATCACATTATTATTGTCCAAGTCTTTCACTTTCAAGGCACCGGGTCCCCAAGAACTACCTGTCATAGCACTGTTGTCTACGACACCATCTTTAGCAACCCATTTATTGCCATCCCATGTAAAGTCGTCGGCAGTGTAGTAACCCTCGGTTACATAACCCCACATCTGACCCATGGCTTGTCCTACGATGACACGATAGTCTTCTTGAATTTCAGAACCTGCCCAACCAGAGTTTCCGCTGATAAACTCAAGACCACCCAAGTCCATTACAACATTTTGGTTGTAAGCGATATTGAAGTTGAAGTCGAGCGTAAAATCATGAGTATTGACAAGCGCAGCATTCACAGCCAACTCGACACCGCGGTTGCGGGTAGCACCGATGTTGCGAGTAACCGATTTGTAACCTGTTCCTTGTATGGGGAAGTCGATGAGCAAGTCATTCACATCATTCTGATAGAAATCTAATGTACCATTGATGCGGTTGTTCCAGAAACCAAAGTCAAGACCTATATTATATGTATAGGTTGTTTCCCACTTGATGTCGGTATTATTGAGTGTTGTACCTGGAGTCCAATAAGAGTTAAAACCATTCATCCACAACTCGGTACTTGAAGAATATATTTTCATATATTGTCCGGCAGCAATGTTGTTGTTACCGGCAATACCGTAGCTGGCACGAAGTTTCAAGTTGCTCAACCAATTTGAAGCGTTTTCCATCCACGACTCGTCGCTGATGCGCCATGCAGCAGCAGCCGAGGGGAAGTAACCCCATTGATTGCCGGGAGCAAACTTGCTTGAACCGTCGGCACGGAAGGTTGCTGTAATGAGGTAACGACCCAAGTAGTCATAACCTACACGACCAAAGAACGAGAGCAAACGATCGTCGTAGGCATACTCATTGGCAATAGAAGCGGGCATACCCTCGGTCAAGTAGCCAAAGCTCTCGGCAGGCGTAAATGATGTGGGCACACCTTCGACACGATTGGTCTTGGTAACTGCCGATGTAATAGTCATCTCCTCACCAATCATTGCATTGAGGTTGTGAGCCTTGTTCTTTGAAGTCCACTTGTAAGACAATGTATTGGTGTTGCGCAGGCGTTGAGTATCCTTGTCGGTAATGGTTGCAATAGGCATACCGGGAGCCAACGAAGAGTTGCGAGCATCGTAGGTTGAAGAACCTTTATAAATCTTATCCTCATCGACACGACCTTCTATACCAAAGTCGGTGCGGAATTGAAGGTTTTTAATGAAATTGATAGAAACACCACCATTGATGCTATAAAGTTGACGACGACGGTTCTTGTAGTTGTCTTGTATAGCGGTAGTGGGTTTCACGAGCGAACCTACCACATCCTCGTCGGTGTCGTCATCCTCATAGAGCGATGTAACACTGATGGGCGGGAAGATAACGGTGTGTTTCAAGCGAGAGTCGTTGGTTGATGACTCGCCACCACCTTGTTTCGAGTCGTTGGCACCTGCACCGGTTACAAGCATATTGCTGTAACGAGTACTGAAGTTGACTTTCAACCATTTGAGCGGTTTGGCATTCATCTTGAACGAGAAGTTGTCGCGTTTGTAATCGCTATCGAGCATAATGGCATTCTCGTCGGTGTGTTGGTATGATGCCAAATAGCTCACCTTCTCGGTACCACCCGAGAGACTCACGTTGTGCGAGAAGTATGTACCGGTATTTCCGTACACCTCGTCTTGCCAATTGATACCACGCATCTCTTGGTAGAGGTCGATATCTTGGAAAAGACCGAAAGAACCTTGATAGCGGTCTAACTTATCTTGCAAAACAGCTTGCTCATATTGGCTCTTGGCGAACTCGTAAGGCGACATCACATCGAGTGTCTTGGCTATCATCTTGAAGCCATAAGTACCGTCGTAGCTTACCGAGAACTTGCCCTCTTTGGCAGTTTTGGTAGTGATGATAACCACACCATTGGCACCGCGGCTACCATAAATAGCAGTTGATGAGGCATCTTTCAAAACGTCGATAGATTGGATATCGGCAGGCGAAATATCAGAGATGCTCGATACGGGGAAACCATCGACAATATAAAGAGGTGTGCTCTCTTGTGTAATAGAGCCGCCACCACGCACGCGGATATTGATTTCGGCATCGGGCGAACCCTCGGAAGTGGTAACATTCACACCAGCCAATTTACCCGACATAGCCTCTGCCACGTTCACTACGGGGACATTCTCTATAGCCTTGGAAGATAGTGATGATACCGAGCCGGTGAGGTCTTTCTTACGCACCGTTTCGTAACCGATTACTACTACTTCATCGAGCACTTGCGAGTTTTCTTGCAATACTACATTTACTTGTGTCTTACCGGCAATGTTTACTTCTTGAGTATCCATACCCACATAAGATACAACGAGGGGATTTTTCCCCGTAACCTTGAGCGAGAAGTTACCATCTATATCGGTAGAAGCACCGACCTTTGTACCCTTCTCCAAGACAGACGCGCCAATGACGGGCTCGCCATTAGCATCTGTTACCGTACCTTTTATGGTAACAGTCTGTGCCGACACGCTGCACGCAATGGCTAAAAACAGCACTGCGACAGTTGCGCGAAAGTTCATTAACATTCTTAACATTCTGTGTAGAATTAGGTTGGTATTAGTAATTAATTATTTATTATTCTAATGGTATTTTATATACTGATGCGATAGAATTAAGGTATAAAATATAAAAGTCCATTATTTAACGTTACAAAAATAAAAATCAGCAAAAAAACATCAGTGTAGTTTTTATTCTAATAATTGTGTTTTTATATCATTTCGTATTTGTAAGCGTTTTATATAGCCATCCATACACTATTTCGTTCTGTTCAGGCAGTCGCCAATGGGCTGTTGCACGTGCCAAGAACAGTTGTTTGGGGGCTGCAATCACATTGTATGCAGCATAGCACGATGTAGGAGGTGTTGTTGCATCATTATATCCCCACGAATAGTAACCGGGGGCTTGCAATCGTCGAGCGAAGTTCACCACATCGTAATATTGTGTGGTGGCTATCTTCTCGGGAGTATTGTTCAGTTCCATCTTCGACGGCGAGAAGATGTGAGGCCACCCTCCGGCACGTCCATGCAGATAACCTGTAACATCGCACAAAGCAGGATAGAACGCAGCCAGAGCTTTTACTCGCTTATCGAGCGCCGCCGTAACAATTGACAATGCTCCACCTTGACTTGCACCTGCCACACCAAGGTTTGCGCCATCGTATTGGTCAAGCGTAGTAATAAAGTCGATTGCTCGCACACATCCGGTGTAGATGCGACGATAGTAGTAGTGCTCTTTGCTATCGAGGTGTATATATCCATAATCCTTGAGCACACCATATCGCAAGTTATCATATACCTCTTTATCGAGTGTCAACGGAATACCATTTACACCCATCGAGAAGGTTATCAAGCCATCGCCCATCTCAGCCAACTCGACCTCGGCAGGAACAGGCTTTACACCGGCACCGGGCAGGCACAGCACTGCCGGATATTTACCCTCTTTCTTGGGTACACACAGCCATCCGTACATATATGTGCCTTTGCGCCAATGTTGCAAGCGCACATGGTAGACATTGGTGCGTGGGGTACACTTTTCGGGGACAAGGGTTATAAGAGGTTCTAAAGGTATTTTTGCTGCTTTAGCGAGTGATTTTCGCCAGAAAGAGTCGAAGTCCTTGGGGTTGGTCTGTGTGGGGGTTATCTTGTGCGGCGAAAATGCCACATTGATATAGTTGCCATACTCCTTGCCATCGACAACAACACTGCACGTACAAGTCATGAAACCCGGTGAGCGCATTGTGCCTGCATTTATACACACTTCTTCGCTTGCTACGACGATTGTATCGGTAATAAAGGGAGTGCATTTCTCGGGAGCAATGGTATATACCAACTCGACATCGGTAAGCGCAACATTCTCGCGCACAACTCGCAAGGTAAAGTTGACATCCTCACCCTCCTCATACGTCCAATCGGGATGGTTGGGAACAATCTCTATTTCAACAAAATTGTGTAGATTTTTCTTCTGCCCGAGAAGCGGTTGAAACAAGAATACAAGCAGTGCTAATAGGATAAAGTGGCGTAAGGAGTGGCGATGTTTCATCATAATTTTCGTGGTATTTTTGAACAGATTGCAAGTCTTAATGACACAAATATACGCAAATGCAAGCGAAGATGCAAACCAAATTTGCATGAAATTGCTCATCCGAGCCACATTCTATATTCTACAACACACCACGCTCAATATGAAGGCTCTTGGTTGCCAAGCCGGCAACCCTCTCGGGATAGTGAGTAACCATCACTATCGCCATATCATTCTTCCAACGAGCCAGCATATCGTATATACGCTCGCACCACTCGCCGTCGATGTATGACAACGGCTCGTCGAGCACCAAAAGCTGCGGTCGCGCCACAACAGCACGCCCCAACAACACGCGTTGCAACTGTCCGCCCGACAACTCTCCAATAGGACGGCATTCGAGTTGCTCCAAGCCCAAATCTTTCAATATAGCCTTGAGGCGTTCTTGCTGCTCGCGCTTGCTAAGATGCGACTTTTTATCATACAAGCCCGACAAGATTACCTCACCCACACTGATAGGGAAACGGCTGTCGATAGTATTTTTCTGAGGCAGATAGCCTATGTTAAGGTGCTCAACCTCTACCCTATCATTGTAGTAGCATACTGTGCCGGCATCGGGTTTCAACAGCCGCAGCATCGCACGCAACAGGGTGGTCTTTCCGCCGCCATTGGGTCCTGTAACAACTACAAAATCATCCTTGGCAACATCTATACTGCAATGTTGCAAAACCGACATACCATCGTACGACACCGATATATCGGAAAGGCTCACCAATATGTTATTCGCGGGCAATTGCATGGGCTATGTGTATCATTTCATTCTCCCAATCATAGTTGAGAGGATTTATCGTTACGACCTCGGCGCCTATCTCTTGCGCAAAAGTTTCGACCTGACGAGTATTAAACTCCTTCTGCACAAATACCACCTCTACACCGGCATCGCGGGCACGATCGACAATCGTTCTCATCGACAATGCCGAGCTCTCCTTGCCTGCCTCTTCGATGCACAACTGTTGCAAATCATAATCGCGGGCAAGATAGGTGAGCGAAGGGTGATATATCGCAAAAGCTGTACCCTTACAGGGTCGCAAAATATCGGTCATGAGCGAATCGACCTGCTCAACTCGGCGAACAAAACGCTCATAGTTGGCTTGGTAATAGTCGCCACCCTCGGGATCGAGTTCTACAAAAGCATCACAAATGTTACGTGCCATAATGCACACATTGTCGGGCGAGCACCATATATGAGGGTCTACCATGTGAGTGGCATGCACCACACCATTGCCATGGGTATGTGTATGCACGCCCTCTATCAATTCGACACCGCGCGAAGTGTCATATATCTTCATATCGGGATTGTTGCGAGAGAGCCGTTCCATCCAAGCCATCTCAAAACCAATCATGCCTACACGCAAGTATGCCACGCTTTTCTCCACATTTATAAGCTGTTCGGGCGTGGGGTCGTAAGCCTCGGGATTGCTATTCTGCGGCACTACGCAATGAATATCGAAGTGCTCGCCGGCTATTTGCTCGGCAATGTATTGCTGTGGCAGAATGGTAACAGACACCACACGCACCTCATCTTGTCGAGACGAGCTGCACGATACCAAAAGAAGCAGCAATACTACTTGGAGAGTAGCTATAATATGACACAATCTCTTTTCCATCCTATTTTGTAACATCAAAGGTATAATATTTGTGTCAAAGGAGATTGATTTATTATCATTTTTAACATTTCACGACAAGACCATTCTAACGCTTCACGCCATATACCCGCCAGTGCAACAAGGCTGCAAGAGCATCAAGATTGCAGGCTGAAGAGGCGCCACAAGTCATCAAGCGCAGCTCCACCTCATTTCTGCCACTATCGTATGGTGGTTGTATATAACGATAAGAGTCGTGCAACACAAAGCCCTGTCGGGTATAGAAATCGACCCTGCGACGGCACATCTCGTCGATAGGCGGCTCTACCTCAAGCACAACCGGCAAGGTATCGCTTTCAACAAAATTTCGCAGCACCACCTGCCCGATTCCACTGCCTCTCATTGCAGCATCGACAGCAAAGTGCTCTATGTACCGCCACTCGTCGAAGCGCCACGACGATATAAAACCCACTACCATATCATCAAGATAAACAGCTTCCATATTGAAAGAGTCCTCGGTTTCGACCAATTGTAACAAACTATCATAATCGCGACGCTCATCGGCAGGAAAAGAGTCTTCATAAATACGCCTCAACACCTCCCACTCGGGCGATTGAGATGTAAGCTGTCTACTATAAATCATAATCGAACTAAATTGTGCAATAAAATCGAGATGCTAAATTAATACAAACACACCATCTCACCAAAACACATCAATAGTTTTTGTACCTTAAAAATAAACAAATATGTAAACCAGCCATTTACACCTATTTATCAAGAGGAATTTATGCAAAATAAAGCCTACAATATGAAACAAAGGCGATATAATTGTAAAATTTTATCATTTTTCTCGTCAATCTTGTTGCAAATATCAATCTTGAATTATAACTTTGCAAAAAACAATACATAAACACACAAACTTTTCTAATACTAAAACACTATGGGACACCATCAATTGGATGAATTGGATTATAAAATTTTGAAGCTTATTGCAGCTAATGCTCGTATTCCGTTCCTCGAAGTAGCTCGCGAATGTGGTGTATCGGGAGCAGCCATCCACCAACGCGTACAAAAACTTACAAATTTAGGGGTTCTTAAAGGTTCTGAGTACATTCTCGATTCAAACAAAATCGGTTTTGGCACATGTGCATACATTGGATTTTACCTGCAAACACCGGGCGATTTCTCAAACATTGTTGAGCAACTAAGACAAATCCCCGAGGTTGTTGAGTGCCACTTCACAACCGGCGAATACGACATGTTTATCAAACTATATGCGCGCGATAACAGCCACATGCTCGAAATTATACACAAAAAACTACAACCCCTCGGCTTGGCACGTACCGAGAGCCTTATTTCATTCAAAGAGGTCTTCCGTCGCCAACTCCCCATCGAGGACGTAGAGGATATAGATTGAGAAAACAATACATAAAAACTATATAGCGTGTGTCTGTGCATTACGACACACGCTTTTTCATTTCTTTATAGCTCCTAAACAAAGGGCTATTAAAGCCCGGCAATATTCAAACATTTTTTCTACTTTTGTCGAGTATTTATGTAACCGATTGTTTATGAGTAAAAAGTCCTACTTTATTTTATCGTTTGCACTATTACTATACGCAATCTATTTTGTATGGATAAGCTTTCAGTTTCCATACATTATAGATGACTTTTACTATAGGTACATATATATACATCAATATGGCGAACGCATTGAGTCGATACCCGATATTGTTACCTCTCAAATATGGCATTACCAATACATCAATGGTCGAAGTCTTATACATTTTCTATTGCAACTTGTATTTCTGATTACCGAAAACAAGTTCATAATAAATTTTCTTAACACGATTGTGTGGATTGCACTTGCTCATACAATTGTAATAACAACAACCAACAAACAAAATCGCAATTTGACATATTGGCTTATTGCAATAATCGGACTGCGCTTTGCCCTGCCGGCAGGATACATTATACCTTATTGGATAGCAGGAAATTTCAATTATTATTGGACCTCACTATACGCACTGCTCGTATTGAATATCTATCAGAACAACACCAAAGATGCTCGCCCCATATATTATCCGGTCTATATTATAGCCTCATTCATAATGGGATGGTCGCACGAATCACTTGCCATAGGTATTTCATTAGCACTGCTGTTAGACATCTTTATAAGAAAAGAGCGCACCCGGCTGCACATCTTCATGTGCATAGCCTGCTGCATTGGTTGCACCATAATGGTATTAGCCCCTGGCAATTTCCGAAGATTTCCCGTTGAAGAGATTACTATTACAAATACACTTATTCAATCGGTTTCAATATTCCTTCAAGCTCGATTGTTCTATATAGCGATACTATTGCTACTATACCACTTATTCAAAAACAAAGTTGAAGCCCTGCAATTTATCAAAAAGCAACGCATTTATATAGCCACGATGGCAGGAAACATGGCTTTCTGCGCATTTATTGGCGCAGGTGAACGCGCAATGTTTTTTGCCGAGCTGTTTGCATTCATCGTAATTATGAGCTATATCTCGACATTCTATAACAAATACATCACGCATCGTTTAGGCATTGTTTTACTACCTCTGTTTATTGTTTACGAGTGTATCTTTGCTCACGATTGGAAAGAGTTTTATAATGAAGTTAACACCGCTTATAAAAAATTTGAAACTACAACAGGCGATTATGTTGTTTCAAAAGATATAAAACCATCTTTCTTAACCTCTCCATACATCGAAACAAGCGATGAGCGTTGGAAGTTTTATGAGTATCGTTCACTAACATACATACACAAAAGGGATTTCCGCATCCTTCCGCAGTCGGCATATGATGCAATAATCTCCGGAAACTTATTCGTTGCAAGCAACCGATTGGGAGGTGAGTTACCTTTTTACACCACCGATAGTATAAATTGGCTCATTATGCCATGCGACACGATACCACCATCTGGCAGATACACATACGCCCTATATCCGGCAAGCCTGCAAGATCCCGATCTATCACTCACAGGCAAGTTGCGCCGCATAATTATGCCACAATCGCTATCCACAACTTTTACAGATGTAAAAAATTATAGCACCGATGCATCCAAGCCATTCCTCATAGATGGCAAATATTACATCATCCTCAAAAAGCCCCCTTTCCAACGAACCAAAGAGGTGATTTTTTACCCAAGTGAAGTAGCACCGCTACAATAGACCCACAAAAAATTATTATCTTTGTTTCAAAATCATATTTCATACCACATGAGCATCGCACAATACATCGACAAGATATGGCACTCCACTCAGTTTCGTGAGGTGGTGCGATTTGGTATTGTAGGATGTGTGGCAACGCTCATTCAGTATGCGATATATTATCTTTTCAATCAATGCATTGGTTGGGGCGCTACTACCTCGCTCACAATAGGGTACATAATAAGTTTTGTCTTCAACTTTTTCCTATCCAACTATTTTACTTTCCGCACCAAGCCTACGGTAAAGAAAGGTATAGGATTTGGCATGAGTCATGGTATCAACTATCTACTGCAAATCGTATTTCTTAATCTATATATGTGGATGGGCTTATCGGAAAAGTTTGCGCCCATACCGATGTTTCTCACAGTTATACCCATCAACTTCTTGTTGGTGAGGTTTGTACTTAAATCCAAGAGATTATGAAAACTATCACACTCATTATTCCGGCATATAACGAAGAGGAGTCGTTACACCCATTGTACGACCAATTATGCTTATTTACAAACGAACACCAACAATACAGCTGGGAGATACTCTTTATCAACGATGGCAGTACCGACAAGACGGCTTGCATCATCGACTCTTTTATAGCACAAGATAGTCGCGTGGCTGTAGTAGAGCTATCGCGCAACTTTGGCAAAGAGGCTGCCATGCTTGCCGGATTCGATCATGCGACGGGCGATTGTGCTATCATCCTCGATGCCGACCTGCAACACCCTCTCACAGCCATACCCGAGATGTTGCATTATTGGGAGGAGGGTTATGACGATGTTTATGCCCGACGTCGCACACGTGGCGATGCCTCGGCACTGCGCAAGTCGTTCTCTCGACTATACTACTCGCTATTGCAACATACCAGCGACATCGACGTATTGCCCGATGTAGGCGACTTCAGGCTGCTCGACCGCAAGTGCATCGACACATTGAAACAACTGCGCGAGCAGTGCCGATATACCAAGGGTATGTATGCATGGATAGGTTTCCGCAAGAAAGAAATTCTCTGCGACCAACAAGAACGTATTGCAGGAGCATCCAAGTGGAACTTCTTCTCACTCCTCAACCTCGCTATCGAGGGGCTTACCTCTTTCTCGGTTACACCCTTGCGCATATCGTCGATATTGGGCAGTATTATTTCGTTGGTGGCATTTATCTACATGATTATCATCATTGCCAAGACTCTCTTATGGGGCGATCCCGTAGCGGGATACCCGTCGCTTATGTGTATCATACTTTTCTTGGGCGGAATACAACTTCTGTCCCTGGGTATCATAGGCGAATATTTGGGACGCATCTTCAACGAAACCAAGAACCGACCTACATATATCATGCGACAATACAAGAAACAGAATGATACAAAAGAGTAACATATCGGTCTGTTTTGTCTGCTTTGTTATTGCTGTTTGTTTCTATCTATTCAACAGCGCCACACCCTATTACAGCGACGATTGGTGGTATAGTTTTATTCACCAACCGGACTATAGTTATCCTACCGAGCGAGTAGAGAATGTGGGCGACATCGCAACCTCGCAAATCAATCACTACAACACCGTCAATGGTCGCCTGCCCGTTACGTTTGTTGCACAAGCGATTGTTTCCTTCTGCCCAAAGTGGATTTTCAATATCTTAAACACCATTATTTTTGTCCTCGCCTCGCTGTTGACAGCACGCCTTGTTACACCACAACGCCTATCACCGCGCCGCATCATCACGTCGGCGGCAGCACTTTTCCTTCTATTGCCCGGACATTACGAAACAATGCTGTGGACTACAGGTGCTATCAACTATCTATGGGTGGGCACTCTGATACTTTATGTTTTGTTTCTCTGGCGCAAGCTACACACAATAAAGATAGCAGGCTACCTATATCCGCCTATTTTCATAATGGGTTTTATAGCCGGTTGGAGCAATGAAGCTCTCTCTTTCGGATTGGCTGCCGGGGTAGCTATCGAACTACTATTTAGCCACAAGAAGTTGTCGACTGCACACATTACGTTGGCAATAGGCATCATAGCCGGTGCTTCTATGATACTAATTGCTCCCGGCTCATGGAATAGACTTGAAACTATCTCACAACCGACATTCTCTGTCGAGAAGTACCAACCTCTGCTATGGGCGCTTGTTCTGCCCGCAACATTAGCAGTAGTGCTATGGTTCTTGTCGAGACGCAACAAACAAGCCTTCAGCTCTTTTATAACACAACATCGCATCAGCCTCACAGCAGCAACCGTATTACTGCCTATATGCCTTGCAACCTATCAATATGCCGGTCGCTCATTCTTTGGGATGGCTCTATTTTGTCTTATTCCATTGCTCGATATTGGCTACCAATATGTTGCACCTCGAGCAACGAGAGTAGGAATAATACTCTTTTATATTGCTATGGCACTATTCATCGGATTGTTATACAACGAACACTGCAAGGTAGAACAAACACACCGAGCACTTATCGAAACCTACGCCGGCAGCCCCGATGGCAGTGTCACACTCAACACCCCACAAAGAGCATGGTTTGCATTGCCCTACACGCTCAATCTCGATAACGAATATCGCATTGGCTGGACTGCCACACACATGGCAGCCTACTACCATGGCAAGCCCTTGCAATGGATTTCTACCAATCTGAACGCATCGCTCAACAATCCACAAGAGCTATTTACAGCAGCCCATAAAGTAGCGGGCAACAACCGGCTATATACCACCGACGACATAGAATACTATGTTCTTGCCCCCGATGCTGCAAGACAAGACAGCCTTACGTATCACTACGCCAATGTATCATTCGGCGACGACGTTGCCCTACATTCTCGCTTATTGCGATTGTTGGCTCCACAACGGTATCCCTCGAGCGAGAAACTGCCGGCATACTACACAACCATACATATCAATAATATTGATTACATTTGCATTGCCAAAAATCGTTATCGCAACGTAACATGCATAGAGAATAATCATGAATAGAAAAACCGCAATAACAATCATTCTGCTTGCAACGGCAATAGTTTTTCTATGCCTCAATCTGTTCGTACCATATTACGACGACGATATTTGGTATGCTCTTCGCTATATTCCCGAAGAGACACTCTCGCCTATCACCCAATTTTACGACATTCTCATCTCACAATATCACCACTACATGGGCGAGAACTCTCGCGCTATTGTACACATCGTATTGCAAAGCATATTGGCAGTGCTACCCGATTGGGGGTTTGACATACTCAACACACTTGTTTTCCTCTTGTTGATAGCATGCACTACTCGATACACGCAATCGCCCAACGAGAAGATACAGCCACTGCCACTGCTTCTCACCATAGCAGGCATATATTGGTTGCTACCCGACATGGATTATCTATACTATTGGGCAGCAGGCTCACTCAATTATATGTGGACATCGCTTGCCTCGGTGCTTTTCCTGCTCTATTGGCAACACGCCACACGAGCCAATGACGGTGTGAACGGCAAGACATGGCTCTGCGCTGCGGCAACCTTATGTTGCGCCTCACTGCACGAGGCTTTTGCTTTGCCCATAGGCGGCGCTATCCTGCTCTATATGCTCTATCATTACCGCCGTATAGGTTACAACACGCTCACAGTTATTTCTATTGCATACGGACTCGGCTGCATGACAATACTGCTTGCACCGGGGCTTGAAAACAAGGCATCGAACATCGGATATGAAGGCATATACGACTACATTACGTCCGTAATTATTTCGCTTCACTCGCTGCGAGTCTTCCCTCTATGCGCCATTATTTACATAGTGAGTCTATGCAAGAAATCATGGCGTAGAGAGATGCAAACTTTTATTAAAGAGAATAGTTTTATTATTCTTACCGCTATTATAGCCCTCGGCTTTGTTCTATCTATACGTGCCGGAGCGCAGACCATGCGCATCTACTATGCTGCCGAATTTTTTGCCCTGCTACCACTACTACGATACCTCAATATCAAGCTATCGGCTCTGCAAGACAGAGTAAAAAGAGGCATAACCATAGCTATATCGACACTGCTCATCGCTTGGGCTGTCATTGTTCTACCGGAGTGCAACCATACCGGCAAGCAGCACCATGCGCTCGTCATGGCACACCGGCACGATAGCGATGGAGTTATATTCCTGCCGGAAGAAAACACCTCGAGATTGGCTGCACCTTGGGTGATGAACCTTCACCAATATTACTATCTTGCGCCCGAGGCGGAATGGAGAGCATTCGTTACTCCTCTGATAGAATTAAAAGATACATTGGCGGTGAGAAAACCCATCATGCAACTCAACCCCGACCGCAGCTACCAACTACACAACCGCTATATACAGATTATTCCACACGAATTGGAAACTGCCATAGAAACCCCCGACGAGTTTTTCACACCTCAACATAAGATAGCCGGCAACAACCCCTTCTACGGCACTACCGGAGGCGACTACATTATAACACATATTGACAGCACATCGACCCATGACGAGTGGTATTGGCACTACCACCCGGCATCGCTACAAGAGCCATCGGCATCGGTGGCAGGATTGCTACGCAGAGCTATTGCTCCCGAGACCTTTTCTCAATCGGAACAGGCACTCTTCCCCGATACGGTAACATTACCCACACAAGGGTGCTACATAATATACCACTGCCCGCAATACCGACGTATAAAGAGTTTAGAGCCCAACCAATAGGGCGATTAGATATTGCCATTATCGGCAAAGCTGTAATAGCTGTTATCGCATACGATAATATGGTCGACTACCGATATATTCATCAATTTGGCAGCCTCTTTGACACGTTGTGTCGATAGCTCATCCTCACGACTTGGCTTGCATGTACCCGACGGATGATTATGGCATAGCACAATAGCCGATGCCAACGATTGTATGGCAGCTCGGAGTATTATTTTCACGTCGACAGTAGTTGCTGCAGTACCACCTTTGCTCACCATTACCGTCTCGATAACACGTCCCGCACGATTGAGCAAGATAGCCCAGAACTCCTCATGAGGCAGGTCGACAAGTCGTTGACGCATATAATCATACACCTTTTGGCTCGAATTGAGCAGAGGTCTTTCGGGCACACCTTCTTCGCGGCGACGGCGACCCAACTCCATTGCTGCAATAATTGTAATAGCCTTTGCCTCGCCTATACCCTTATAGGTCATCAGCTCCTTCAAGTCGCATTTCCCCAGCCTATTAAGGTTATTATCGGTATCATTGAGTATGCGTTGCGAGAGCTCAATAGCAGTCTCCTCGGTATTGCCCGAACCTATAAGGATAGCCAACAGCTCGGCATTGCTCAATGCGCGCACACCGTGCATCATCATCTTTTCACGAGGACGATCATCGACCGACAGCTGTGTTATGGTAAGCTTTGCCATTACTTATAAAAACTATTTTTAAAGGCTTCAAACTCATCTTTTCCCAATACACAGCGTTTCCACCATGCACGCAAGAAACCTGTTCCATAACCTATCAACTGCACAAATGCAGCTATCACCGAGATAGCTCCTATCTTGACACTCTTGTTCTGCAACGAAGAGTCGACAAATATCAACAAGATGAAAAGCCCCAATAACAACGACAACCAAGGTATAAAGGGTGTACCCAACAGCAACAAAGCTACGCCAATGGTAAACACAGCCGGCAACAGATGCACCAACTTGAGCGACTCGGGGTACTTCTTATAGAGATTGATGCGCGCTATACCCGAGTTATGCACTTGCTTGAAGAACTTGCGCAAGTCGGTACGACGTTTGTGCCACACCCATGCCTCAGGAAACAGGCGGCACTTATATCCACCCTTAAAGATGCGGATGCTGAAATCTATATCCTCGCCAAATCGCATCCTTGAGAAGCCTCCCAAAGCCTTGTATACATCGGCACGAATACCCATATTGAAGCTACGAGGATAGAACTTGTCGAGTTTCTTTTTACCGCCTCTTATGCCGCCGGTTGTAAAGAACGATGTCATGGCATAGTTGATAGCCTTCTGCATATCGGTAAACGAATGGTGCGCTCTGTCGGGACCTCCAAAGGCATCGGCAGGCGACGATGCAAGTTCGGCTTTCACCGCATCAATATATCCCTCGGGGATGATACAATCGCTATCGAGAACGATAAGATACTCGCCATGCGCCCGCTCGGCTCCATAGTTGCGCGACTGCCCGGGACCCGAGTTGGGCTTGTTATAATAGTGTATATCCAGACGATCGGTATATGCCTGCACAACCTCCTCACAGGGTTGTTGCGAGCCATCTTCAACGATAATCACCTCAAAGTCTTTGCAACGTTGGTATGTAAGACTTTCGAGCAGTTCGTTCACCTCATCGGGACGATTGTACACAGGTACAATAAGCGAGAAATATGCCATATGGGTCGTTCTTAGTTGATAGAGTACAAAGGTAACATTTTTTTTAAAACATCAACAACAGGCTACAAAAATAGGGGCTTTGCCGGTAAGCAAAGCCCCTAATATCATTGATAAATCGTTTATTATTTCTCGGCTACGGTCTCTGCCTCTTTTGTAGCAGGAGTTTTTTTGTTAAGACCATCGGCAATCTCTTGAGTAATGTCGTAAGCCTCGTTGATGAAGATTGTTGCAGCCTTTTGCAAGATTACTTCATAACCGGCAGTTTTGTTATACTCGGCAATGTAGTCGCGAATTTCTTCCGAAATCTCTTGCAACATTTGTTGTTGAGCTTGCAAGTTCTCGGCATCTATGCGGGCAGCATCGGTTTGCAATGTCTCTTGCTCTTTGAGCAATGCCTCATATTGTTGTTGCATGCTACTCTCCGAAAGGAAAGCGTTGTTTTGAGCTTTTCTTTGGAACTCGGCTTGACGTTTTGCCAATCCGGCAGCACGTGCATTCAAATTGGCACGGTCGTTTTCGATTTTCTCTACCAACTTTTGTTCCAATTCCTTGGCATAGTCGTACATGCCAATAAGCGAATCGGTGTCAACATAAGCTATAGGCAATTTTTTTCCTTCGCATGCGGTAGCAACATCTTCGGTTGTTGCGGTATCCTCGGTTTTACCACACGATGTTAAAAAAAGATTTCCTGCTACAAGAGCAATTACGCACAAAGCGTTCAAAAGGTTTTTCATAATTCTATTTTATATTCTATTTAATTTGATTCTGCTTCACAACATCGTCGAGTGTCTTGCGTGCTCTATCACGAGCATCGGTCGATACTGCGCACGTAATACCCTTTTTCTGCATCTCTTTGTTGCCGCTGATGTGCAAGCCGGGAAACTTTCCTCCTTTGACAAAAAAGACCTTTACACCCAACAATAGCACTGCAACTGCAACTATTACAACAGATATGAGTATTGTAGTCAACATTAATTATTCAATTTTTAGGATATAGTATATGGCTCGTAACAAAAAATAAGTATGCTTATTTTGTTCTTCTCTTACCTTTCACTATATTTGTGGTGCAAATATAGGAAAGAGTAGCTTTCCAACCACCATTTTAGGTGGTATATTTTGTTGATAGTATTTGAAAAACCTTAAAAATTAACATAAATTTTTCCACGATTACAATTGTTAGCTTTCGTGGAGCAATAAATTAAGAAATCTACTATGAAAGTAAAAGACCTGAAACCCGCGTTGGTATGGGAAATTTTCGATGCCATTACGCAAGTGCCGCGTCCTTCTAAAAAAGAGGAAAAAATTCGCGCTTATCTTTTAGACTTCGCACACAAGCACAACCTTGAAGTTGCCACCGACGAAATAGGCAACGTGGTAATGACAGTTCCCGCAACTCCGGGTTGCGAAGACGCTCCTACTGTAATTTTGCAAGCCCACATGGATATGGTTTGTGAGAAGAACAGCGATGTAGAGCTTGACTTTGAAAACGACCCCATCCAAACATATATCGACGGTGAGTGGGTACGCGCACGTGGTACTACCCTCGGTGCCGACAATGGTATAGGTATGGCTGCTGCTATGGCAGTACTCATCAATCCCGAGGCAAAACATGGTCGCTTGCAAGCGCTCTTTACCGTAGACGAAGAGACCGGTCTTACCGGTGCCAACAACCTCGACGGTTCGCTCATCAACGGCGATATTCTGCTCAACCTCGACTCGGAAGACGATGCTCAAATCTTCATCGGTTGCGCCGGCGGTATCGACACTACTTCTACATTTACATATAGCGAAGAGGTTGCACCTCAAGACTACTACTACGCTACATTGCGCATTAAGGGTCTTAACGGCGGACACTCGGGTGGCGACATCCACTTGGGTCGTGGCAATGCCAACAAGATATTGGCTCGTTTCTTGTGGAACGCCATGAAGAAATATGATGTAAAATTGGCTACTATCGACGGCGGTAACTTGCGCAATGCCATTCCTCGCGAGGCTATGGCTGTTGTAGGTGTTCCTATGAAAGACAAAGAGTCGTTGCGTGTCGACTTCAACTGCCACATTGCTACTGTTGAAGAAGAACTCAAAGGCGTCGATGCCCTTACAGGCTCGGGTATGGAGACTGCCGACACCCCTGCCACTTGCATCGACTGCAAGACAGCACACAACCTCATATCGGCTCTCTACGCAGCACCTCACGGTGTGATTGCCATGAGCCGCGAATTGTCCGGTTTGGTACAAACATCGACCAACCTTGCATCGGTAAAAATGCGCGAGGGCAATACTATCGTGGTAGCTACCAGCCAACGCAGCTCGGTAGAGAGCGAGAAACACGATATCGCCAACCAAATAGAAGCACTCTTTGCCATGGCAGGTGCAGTGCCCATGCACGGCGAGGGTTATCCCGGATGGAAACCCAACATGCAATCGGCTATCAAAGATATCGCTGTTGAGGCATACGAAGAGTTGTTCAACGTAACACCCGAAATTCTTGCTATCCACGCAGGTCTTGAGTGCGGTTTGTTCCTCAGCAAATATCCTCACTTGGATATGATTTCGTTTGGTCCTACATTGCGCGACGTTCACTCTCCCGACGAGCGCATGCACATTCCTGCTGTTGAGAAATTCTGGTTGCACCTGCTCCGCATCCTCGAGAAGGTTGCCGATATGAAGAAATAACAATCGACATTTCCGATAACACAAGGCTGAAATCTCGCAAAGGTTTCAGCCTTATTTTTAGTCGATTTGCAGGGATGATACAGGAGTATTAAGCCAACAGCCAAAAACAAATGGCGAGCCTCGAAAAGCTCGCCATTTGCAGTATTATGTAATATTTATCAGATACCTACTGTAAGGCTCAAACCCGACAAGTAGCCGTATACACAACTTGCTATACCAAGTACCAAGATACCTGCTACACAGATAACAAGTCCGGTACGACCGTAACAATTGGTCTTAACAGTTTCGATAGGATTGTCATTGGGGTTGATAAACATCGCTTTCACAACCAACAGATAGTAGAACAACGAGATGATTGTGTTGAGCAATGCAATGAGTACAAGGATGTAGTATCCGCTGTTTACTGCCGAAGCAAAGATAAAGAACTTGCTGAAGAAACCGGCAAACGGCGGGATACCTGCCAACGAGAACATGGCGAGCATCATGGCGAGGCTCAGCTTGGGGTTGGTTTGGTACAATCCGTTGTAGTCGTCCATGCTTACTTTGCCTGTCTTGTTCTCAATAGAGGCTATCACACCAAAGGCTGCCAGGTTTGAGAAGATGTAAACAAGTATATAGTAAACAAGAGCAGTAAGACCTTGTGCGCTATTTGCCATCACACCGAGCATGATATATCCGGCTTGCGAGATTGACGAGAAGGCAAGGAAGCGTTTCAAGTCTTTCTGACGGATGGCAAACAAGTTACCCAATGTAATGGTGAGGATAATGAGCACGTAGAGTATACCCTGCCACAACTCGGGCGAGGGGCTGAAAGTCTTGAACAAAACCCACAAGAATGCAAATGCAGCAGCGCCCTTCGAGATAACCGAGAGATAGGCTGTAACGGCAGTAGGACCACCTTGATATACGTCGGCTGTCCACAAGTGGAAAGGCACGAGCGACAACTTAAATCCGATACCCGAGATAATGAATGCCAAAGCAACGACAAACAAAGCTGTATTGTTGGCAGCATTGAGGGCTATATCCTCAAAGTAGAGCGAGCCCGACATGGCATACATAAACGAGATACCCATCAAGAATATTGCCGATGAGAATACGGCATTGAAGAGGTACTTGGCACCCGACTCATACGAGTCGCCACCTTGCTTGTTGAAGGCTACCAATGCAGCGATAGGCAACGAAGCAGTTTCGAGTCCGATAAAGAAAATGAGGAAGTGTCCCGACGAAATCATCAGGTACATACCAAACAAGGTAAAGAACATCAACTCATAGAACTCACCACGACGCACCTTACAAGCCTCGCTGTTGACCCACGAATGGGCTTGCAACAACACAAGTATAGTACCGATGTTGAGCACCAACTTCATGGCTGTAGTCATAGGTGTGCTGATAAACATGCCTCCAAATAGAGTATGTGTCTCGCCACCGGGTATGCAGCTTATTGCAGTAACTGCAGCAAGCAGTACGCAAGCGATACCCGAGAACCACTTATCGAGGAAACGGGGCGATGCAAAGAGGTCTACAAAGAAAAGGAGTATTGTGGCTACCAACAGCAACAACTCGGGTTGCATATACTCCCATATCAAAGAATATTGAGAAAAATCCATATCTGCGGTATTTATGATAGACGTTCTACAATAGCGTTAAGGCTGTTACTGATGAGGTTTGATATCCAACCGGGGAAGCAACCAATGGCAGCAACACAAACGATGAGTGTTACAGCAGAGAGGCGCTCCCACCATGTAGCATCGGTGAGCTCACGGTGATGCTCGTTTTGCACAGCACCATAGAGCAACTTACCTACTACACGCAAGATGTAAACCGCTGTGATTACTATCGAGCAGCAAGCAACGATGGTGAATACGCGGTGGAACATATCGGTGTGTTGGAACGAACCTACAAAGATTGTCATCTCGGCAACGAAACCGCTAAGACCGGGCAAACCGAGTGAAGCAAGACCGGCAATCACGTAGCAAACCGAGAGGAAAGGCATAATCTGCATCAAGCCACCCATCTCGCGTATGTCGCGGGTGTGGGTACGACCATATATCATACCAATGAGGGCAAAGAACAAGGCTGTCATAAGACCATGCGAGAGCATTTGCATCACAGCACCTGTCATTGCAGTGTTATTGAGCATGAGGATTGCAAAGAGTACAAGACCACAGTGGCTTACCGATGAGTAAGCGTTGATGTACTTCAAGTCGGTCTGTACACAAGCCGAGAACGCACCATATACCACACTGATACCGGTGAGGATAAGGAATATCCAAGACAACTCTTGTGCAGCGAAAGGCATGAGATAGATAGCCACGCGGAAACATCCGTAACCACCCAACTTCATCAACACACCGGCGTGGAGCATCGAAACGGCAGTAGGTGCCGAAGCATGACCATCGGGCGACCATGTATGGAAGGGGAACATAGCGCCCAAGATACCGAAACCGACGAATGTCAAGGGGAAGAGGAAGTATTGCCAATCGTGAGGTATAGCATTATTGCCGGCTATCTCAAGGATGTTCATGGTGAGCGGAGCGCCTTCGGGTGCCGAGTGGTAGTAGATACCCAAGATACCCAACATGAGCAATGCCGAGCCACCCATCAACATCAGGGTAAGTTTCATCGCCGAATAGTTCTTCTTGCCACTACCCCATACACCAATGAGCAGATACATAGGAATGAGGGCAACCTCGTAGAACATGAACATGGTGAACAAGTCTATCGAGATAAAGAAGCCGTACACACCGATAGAGAGCAGTGTGAGCCACAAGAAAAATTCCTTCGACAGGGGTTCGATTTTCCACGATGCAAATACACCGGCAAATACGATAATGGCGGTGAGCAACAACATTGTTACCGATATACCGTCAACACCCACTGCATAGTGGATATTGAGGGGCTCGTACCACATAGTCGAGGCTTGGAAGAGCATCTCCTCGGCGTTACCGGCGGCACGCTCTGCCAAGTATTTCAATACAGTATAGATAGCAAGTCCCAGTTGAAGGGTCGAAAACGCGACTGCTACCGTGCGTATTTGTTTCATATCTCTTGCTATGGCAAGACCTGCCATCATCAAGATAGGAATAAGCACAAATAATGATAGAAAATTCATAGTTTCTTCGTTTTATTGGTTCTTCAACTTTATAAGAGACAACATATTGTTATGGCTGCAATAAGCAATGTGCCCATAAGGAGTATCCATACATAGCTTTGTATATAACCCGATTGCAAGCCCTTGATACGAGCCGATACCCATTGAGTAACGTTGGCAAACATATCCATAGTGCCGTCGATGATGTGGCGGTCGAACCATGCAATAGGTGCACAGATACACTTGAATATGATTTTGTGTGTTACAAACAGATATATCTCATCTATGTAGAAACGACGGTAGGCAGCAGTGTGCAGTGTGCGAGTGGCATCTGCCATTGCAGTAGGTTTCTTGTTCTCTTTCAGGTACAACCATGCCGCCAACGAGATAGCACAAACGGCAACAATGATGCTGGTGGTTGCTACGCTCCAATCGAGGTGGATGTGATAGGGTTGACCATTTACACTTACCAACTCGCCGAATGGGATAAAGCCTGCCACGCAAGTAACCAATGCCAAGAAGATAAGAGGCAAAGTCATAGTGAGAGGAGCCTCGTGCGGAGTGTGGTGGCTACAATCGGTGTTCTTCCACCAGAAGATGCGGAAGTAGAGGCGGAACATATAGAATGCTGTCAAACCGGCAACTACTGTCATCCATATACCCCAGAATGTGCTCTTGTGCATCACAGCTGTAAGAATTTCGTCTTTACTGAAGAAGCCCGAGAAGGGAGGTATACCGGCGATTGCCAAGCAGGCAATGAGGAATGTAATATGCGTAATGGGCATATACTTGCGCAAGCCACCCATTTCGCTCATCTCATTTGAGTGTACGGCGTGAATAATAGCACCAGCACCCAAGAAGAGCAACGCTTTGAACATCGCGTGTGTAAACAAGTGGAACATCGAAGCCATATAGCCAAGACCCTCGTGCAAGTCGGTATCGTTGGCAACACCCAATGCAACAATCATAAAGGCTATCTGCGAGATGGTAGAGAAGGCAAGCACTCGCTTTATGTCGGTCTGCACGCAAGCCACAATCGCGGCATACAGCGCTGTGATAGCTCCCACAGTGGTGATAAGTTCGAGCACCTCGGGAGTTACACAATATACCGGGAAAAGACGAGCTACCAAGTATACACCGGCAACAACCATTGTTGCGGCGTGGATAAGTGCCGATACAGGAGTAGGACCTTCCATGGCATCGGGCAACCAGATGTGCAAGGGGAACATTGCCGATTTACCGGCACCACCCATAAATATCAAAGCCAAAGCCCAAGAAGCTACCGAGCAACCGAGGAATGTAGCACCGGCTGTTTCGGTGATGATGGCAGTAGGAGTAGCTGTGAGAGTGGCAAAGTCGAATGTCTTGGTAAAGAACGACAATATGAGGATACCAATCAGGAAGCCGAGGTCGGCAAAACGTGTTACGATAAATGCCTTTTTAGATGCTGCAATAGCTGCGGGCTTGGTGTAATAGAAACCAATGAGCAGATATGACGAAACACCCACAAGCTCCCAGAAGATATACATTTGGAAGATGTTGGTTGCAACAACCAATCCCAACATAGACATGCTGAACAACGAGAGGAAGGCATAGTAACGTTGGAAACCCTTCTCGCCATGCATATAGCCAAGGCTATAGATGTGCACCATCAGCGATACGGTGGTGATGACAACAAGCATCATTACCGAGATAGGATCAAGGTAGATACCCAAGTCGATGTGCAGATGCTCGGTAAAGCGCAACCACTCGTAGTTGTAAGGGGTAACCGAAGGTATCACACCCTCGGCATTGCGAGGTTGTGTGAAGAATTGATAGGCAGTAAAATATGCCAATGCCGTGCACACGGTCATGCCTAATGTGCCCAATATACCCGCTACGCGGGGCTTCAACTTGCTATCGAGCAATCCCAATAGCAAGAACATAGCCAACGGCAGTAGTAAAATGAAAACTGTATATTCCATAGCGGTTCTTAATATTTCATATCGTCGAGATTATCCGCGTCGATGTTGCGAATATGACGGAAAATGTTAATAATAATAGCAATAGCAATAGCCGTCTCGGCAGCTGCAATGGCAATGGCAAAGATAGCGAATACCATGCCCTCCATCTGTCCGGGGAACAAAAACCTATTGAATACGGCAAAGTTTATGTCAACGGCATTGAGCATCAACTCTATCGAGATGAGCATCATAAGCATATTTTTGCGAGTGATGAAGCCATAAACACCGGCAAAGAACATCACAAGACTCAATACGATGTAATATATCATTGGTATTTCCATAATCTTCTATTATTTAGCGTTTGCGAGCTATCAAAATGGCTCCGATGATACATGCCAATAGTAAAACACTCACTGCCTCGAAGGGAAGCAGATATTGAAACTTGTCCATGCCGATAAGTGCATGACCCAAAGCCTTGATGGGATGCTCGCCGGTCTCAATGAGGTCGACAGCAGGCCATTGGTAGGTAAAGAGGGCATAAGCACATACGGCAGCTCCTGTAAGAGCAGCGACAATACCAAGTATTCGTTTGGTCAAGCTCGATTTTTCGCAGCTCTCGCCGGGATGGCTGGTGAGCAATATCGAAAAGACAAACAGAACCAGAATACCACCGGCATACACAGCTATTTGCACCGAGCCGAGGAATGTATAATCGAGCATGAAGTATATACCTGCCGTCGACAGAAGGACGAAGAGCAGATACGTAGCAGCTCGAAGTATGCGACGTGTGGTTACTGCCAATATCGAGCATACCACAATCACAATTGCAAGCAAGTAGAAAAGAACTTGTTGAGCTAAAGGTAAGAGTTCCATATATTGTATTATTCTGATTTTTCTTCTTTGGGTTCTACACGCACCGGTTCAGGACGGTTGTTGAGTTGTTTTACAAGTTTTTCTCTTGTAAACACAGCTTGTTCAAACTCGTTTGTGAACTTAATGGCGTTGTGCGGGCATGAGCTCACGCACAGTTGACAGAATGTACAGCAGCCCAAGTCGTACATATAGCGATCGAGTACTCTCTTGGTTTTACCATCTTCTGTTTCAATTTTTTTGGCAACAATTTCGATTGTATTGTTGGGGCAGTTGTTTTGGCATATACCGCAAGCTATACACTTGTGGTTGCCTTCCTCATCATATACAAGCGACAGGGTGGCACGAAAACGCTCGGGGATTTCGAGAGTTTTACGATTTTCGGGATACTGTTGTGTAATTTTACGGCTGAAAAAATATTTACCCGTAATACTCATACCGGTGAGCAAGCTCCCGATGCCCTTAAATAACGATGTGAAATAGTTCTTGTTACTTCCCATAGGTCTGTTCGATAGTATTCCTATCAGTTCGTTATAGTTATTATCTCTCGGCGAGCAGACTTGGCATCAAGATGCCAAGTCCTCTCGTCGAAAGGTTTGGTTTATCCGTCAACTTTACCGCCCAAAATATCGAGCAGCTCGTTTGTGATACTTTGTTGACGTAACTTGTTGTATTCAAGTTGCAATTCTTCACGCAATTTCTTGGCATTGTCGTTGGCCGACTGCATGGCAAGAACGCGCGCTGCTTGTTCCGAGGCACGATTTTGGCTGATGCTCTCTTGCAATGATGCCAATACCGACAGCGGCAGTACCGTATCGAATATAGTTGCAACATTCGGCTCAAAGAGGTAGGGTTTGCACGCTGCCTCATTGTCGGATGCTTCGGCTATGACCGGCAACATGGTGCGGTTGGCAAGTCGTTGACGTCCCATGCTGAGAAACTCCATAAATACAATTTCTATGCGATCCAGCTCTTCGCCGAGAAACGCTTGCATGAGTTCGTCGCTCATTTGTTTTATCTTCTCACCATTGCTCTTTGCTGTCATATAGGGCAACTCGACAACTCTCACATGGGGGAGCGCAAGTTTCTTGGCGGCCGATACGACTTTCTTGCCAATGGGATAGATGACAAATGACACTTCATCATTCGACTCTTCTTTTACCCGATTGATGGTTTCGAGCATTTGTTTGAATAGCATCATGTTGAAAGCACCGCACAATCCTTCGTCGCTACCCAACAACACGATACCCATCTGCTTGACGGGACGCTCTTGGGTGAGAGGCGAGGTGTATTGGCTATCGGCAGCCAATAGGTTGTCGATAGTTGATTGTATCTGGTGGCGGAACGGCTCTACACGTTGCAATGCTTGCATTGCTTTGTGCATTTTGGCAGATGAAATCATTTTCATCGCGCCGGTTATCTTCTCGGATGTCGATACCGAGCCTATTCTGCCTTTCAGTTCGCGGATGGATGCCATATCTTAATTATGCCTTAAATCGGTTAGCAACTTCTTTTGCCACCTCGGTGAGCTTGGCAGCGATCTCGTCGTTGAGAACACCTTTCTTGAGCTCGTCGAGTACGTCGGCTTGATGCTTGGCGTGAAGTATTTGCAGGAACAATTTCTCAAATTCGGCCACTTTCTCGGCGGGAACGGGTGAGAGCAATCCTTGTGTACCGCAATAGATAATAGCAATCTCTTCCTCAACGGGAACGGGGCTATATTGCGGTTGGATGAGCACGCGCTCGTTTTTACGACCTTTGTCAATAACCATTGCGGTTACGGGGTCGATATCGCCACCAAATTGGGTAAACGACTCAAGCTCACGGAATTGTGCTTGGTCGATTTTGAGTGTACCGGCAATCTTTTTCATCGCCTTGAGCTGTGCACTACCACCCACACGCGATACCGAGATACCTACGTTGATAGCGGGGCGCACACCTTGGTTGAAGAGTTTAGTCTCGAGGAATATCTGACCATCGGTAATAGAGATTACGTTGGTGGGGATATATGCCGAAACGTCACCTGCTTGTGTCTCGATAATGGGCAATGCTGTGAGCGAACCACCACCTTTTACCATAGGCTTCAACACCTCGGGCAGGTCGTTCATCGAAGCGGCAACCTTGTCGTTGTCAATAATCTTTGCCGAACGCTCCAAGAGGCGCGAGTGGAGGTAGAAGATGTCGCCGGGATATGCCTCACGACCCGAAGGACGACGCAGAATGAGCGAAATTTCGCGGTAAGATACAGCTTGTTTCGACAAGTCGTCGTAGATAACGAGTGCGTGGCGACCCGAGTCGCGGAAGTATTCGCCAATGGCAGCACCTGCCATGGGGGCATAGTAGCGCATGGCTGCCGAGTCTGATGCGTTGGCTGCCAAAACGATGGTATAGTCCATAGCGCCATGTTCGCGCAATGTATTTACCAATGCTGCTACCGAAGATGCCTTTTGACCTATCGCAACGTAGATACAATAGAGCGGCTTGCCGTTCTTGAAGTTTTCACGTTGGTTGATGATAGTATCTATAGCAATGGTTGTTTTTCCTACTTGACGGTCACCAATGATGAGCTCACGTTGTCCGCGACCTATGGGCACCATGGCATCAATAGCCTTGATACCGGTCTGAAGCGGCTCTTTTACGGGCTGACGGAAGATAACACCGGGAGCCTTGCGGTCGAGGGGCATCAAAACCGTATTGCCTGTAATAGGACCTGCACCGTCGATGGGGTCGCCCAATGTGTTGATAACACGACCCAACAGCCCCTCTCCTACCGGTATAGAGGCGATGTCGCCGGTGCGGCGTACAGTCATATTCTCGGTAACCTTTTCGATATCGTTAAGAAGGATAACACCCACGTTGCTCTCCTCGAGGTTCATGGCTACACCGCGTACACCGTTTTCAAACTCTACGAGCTCGCTCGACTTTACGTTGTCAAGACCGTATACGTGTGCTACACCGTCACCTACCTCGAGTACGGTACCTATCTCTTCAAAGTTGGCTTGCTTGTCAACTTCTTCGAGCTTACTTTTGAGTATATCCGATATCTCGTTTGGTTTTATCATAAAAATTATTTGTTTAGTAATTTTACGCGCAATTTTTTAAGCTCGTTTTGAATAGATGCATCAAGTTGCATCGACTCAACGCGCAGTATGAAACCACCGATGAGAGCGGGGTCTGTTACGTAAACAAACTCAAGCTCTTTGTCGAGTTGCGTTTTCAACAAGTTCTTAATGCGTGCAACAATATCATCGTTCATAGTTGTAGCGGTGGTTATCGTTACACGAGCTATGTTGTTTTCTTTGCGATAAACCTCTTGAAAGTCGAGCATTGCGGCTCGGAAGTATGTCTCGCGGTGGTTGAGAATTACCAAGTTGATGAACCGAAGGATAGCTTTACCTGCATCGGTTCCGGCAGCTGCAACAAGCAACTGTTCCTTCTCGGTAGCGCTCAAGGCAGGATTGCCCAGCGCTTTGGTCAATGCAGGGTGTGTGGCAAATGCCTCTTCAAGTCGTTGCGAGTCGGCATAGACTTGTTGGGTGCATTGCTGCTCTTGTGCATATTTGTACAAGGCTTTAGCGTATCTGCGAGGAATTAATCCTTCGTTCATGGTTCTTAGTTTTTATGTTCAAGTTCGTTCAATAATTGCTCTACCATTTCCGCCTGAGCTTTGTCGCCCGCGAGTTCTTTGCGAATAATATTTTCGGCTATTGTGAGGGCGAATTGGCTCACTTCTTGGCGGAACTGTAGCTCGGCTTCTTTGCGCGATTGCTCGATACTGATGGCAGCAGCATCAACAAGTTTCTTGGCTTCGGCAGCAGCAGCTTTCTTGGCTTCTTCGATGATTTGAGCCTTCATCTGTGCAGCTTCTTGAATGATTTCCATTTGTTGACGTCCTGCTTCAGCGAGAATAGCGCGGGCTTGGCTTTCAGAGTCTTCAAGGCTTGCTTTTGCGGCCTCGGCATACTCTACACCTTTGTCAATGAGAGTAGCACGCTCGTCGACCATCTTGGTGATGACGGGCCACGCAAACTTGGCAAGTATGGCAAATAATACCACAAATACCACAAACATCCAAAAGATAAGCCCTGCTTCGGGCATGAACAGTTCCATACGGGACGTTTAGGCGAGATTAGAGGAACAATGCGAGAATACAAACGATAACGGCAAACAGGGCAACACCCTCGATAAGAGCCGCGATTACAATCATACTACCACGTACGTCACCGGCTGCTTCGGGTTGACGTGCGATTGCTTCCATGGCAGAGCTACCGATACGACCGATACCTAAACCTGCTGCGATTGCAGCGATACCTGCTCCTACGCATGCACCGATTACTGCGAGGGGTGCAAGTGCTGTTAAAATCATTGCTAACATAATGTTTTCTTTTTTATAAGGTTAATAATTTATTTGTTTTTTCTTTTTTGTTATTTATGATGATGTCCTTCTACTTGTGCCAACGATATGAATATGGTTGACAACATGGTGAATACGTATGCTTGGATATAGCTCACCAAAGTATCTATTATATACATAAAGAGAGAAAATCCTACCGACAATACGGTGGTGGCACCGGCTACGGGCATACCGCCCAATTCTTTGAAGATAAAGATGAGCGACAGCAATACAAGCACTATCATGTGTCCTCCCATCATATTGGCAAACAGACGTACCATCAATGCAATGGGCTTGGTGAATACACCAAACACCTCGATAAAGGGCATGATGGGTAGCGGACATTTGAGTGCTATGGGCACATCGGGCCAGAATATCTCTTTCCAATACTCTTTGGTACCGAAGATGTTTACTGCCAAGAATGTGCAGATGGCAAGTACAAGCGTGATAGCCAAGTTACCTGTAAGGTTGGCTCCGGCAGGGAATATTACCATCAAGCCCATGAGGTTCGATACGAAAATAAAGTAGAAGGCTGTGAGTAGGTAGGGTGCAAAACGACGACCTTTCTCGGGACCGAGTATCGACTTGATAACGTCGTCGTAAATCATGCAGGTGAGCATTTCAATAGCGCCTACAAAACCTCTCGGAGCTTTCTTACCATTGTTTTTGTACCAACGCACAAGGGGGAAGATACACAGGCATACAACGATGACGGTAATAAACAAAGCTGCGACATTCTTGGTAATAGAGATGTCGAGCGGACGATATACCTCACCCTTGTCATTTACGCCCACTACCTTGCCATGGTGTGCTTCGCTTGGGTCAATATAGAACCCGTCGTAGGTGTCGCCGTGCTCTATCTTGTTTGACATAAAACAGTGCCAGCCGCCCTTATAGTCTTGTACGATTATGGGCAGGGGTATTTTATGGCTGTGCGAAAAAGGCACTTCCCAGCTGTAGTGGTCTACCAAGTGGTCAAAGATTGTCTCTTTGGCATCAAACTTGGCATTCTCGTCGTGATGCGAGTGGTCAAACAAGGCTATGCTTGCTGCCGCTGCAAGAACGATGAGGGTAATGCTTATGATAAGTATCGAGTGCTTTTTCATTGATTTGTGCTTCTTTTGTCGGGACTTATTAATAGATACATACCGCTATGCGATTGTTGTCTACGTCAACAAATCCGCCACTCGTTTCTACGGAATGGCGCTCGTTGCCAATTACATACTCTATCTTGCCTTTTTGCAGGGTCGATACCAACGATGCGTGGTTGTTGAGTACGGTGAACGAACCTTTTGTACCGGGTAGCGTTACCGATGTTACCTCGCCGCTGAAGAGTGTGGTTTCCGAAGATATGATTTCGAGTTTCATGACAGTTATTAATTGGCTTTGGCTTGTTCGAGCATTTTCTTACCCTTGGCTATTGCCTCGTCGATAGTACCTACGTTGAGGAATGCTTGCTCGGGATATTCGTCCATCTCGCCGCTGAGAATCATCTTGAAACCGCGAATTGTCTCTTCAAGAGGCACCATTACACCGGGCAGACCGGTAAATTGCTCTGCCACGTGGAAGGGTTGCGAGAGGAAACGTTGTGCACGACGGGCACGGCTCACAACAAGCTTGTCTTCGTCCGACAACTCGTCGATACCGAGGATGGCGATGATATCTTGCAACTCGTTGTACTTCTGCAAGAGTTGTTTTACGGCTTGTGCTGTATTGTAGTGCTCCTCGCCTACGATGAGCGGGTCGAGAATACGTGATGTCGACTCAAGGGGATCAACTGCGGGATAAATACCAAGCTCCGAAATCTTACGGCTCAACACGGTTGTTGCATCCAAGAAGCTGAATGTTGTAGCAGGTGCGGGGTCGGTCAAGTCGTCGGCAGGCACATAGATAGCTTGTACCGATGTGATAGCGCCTTGCTTGGTCGATGTGATACGCTCTTGCAATTTACCCATTTCCGATGCCAAGGTGGGTTGATAACCTACAGCCGAGGGCATACGTCCGAGCAATGCTGACACCTCCGAACCGGCTTGTGTGAAACGGAAGATGTTGTCGATAAAGAGCAATATCTCTTTACCACCACCGTCGCCGTCGCGGAATTGCTCGGCAACGGTAAGACCTGCCAAAGCTACACGAAGACGTGCACCGGGAGGCTCGTTCATCTGTCCAAACACGAGTGTAGCTTGTGAGTTGTTGACACTTGTCATATCAACATCTTCAAGATTCCACTCGCCACGCTCCATGCCCTCGCGGAATTTCTCGCCATACGACATTACGCCCGATTCGATCATCTCGCGCAACAAGTCGTTACCCTCACGAGTACGCTCGCCTACGCCGGCAAATACCGAGAAACCGTTGTGTCCTTTGGCAATGTTGTTAATCATCTCCATGATAAGCACCGTTTTACCTACACCGGCACCACCGAAAAGACCAATCTTACCACCACGAGAATAGGGCTCGAGAAGGTCAATCACCTTGATACCTGTAAAGAGGAACTCGGTACTTACGGTCAACTCGTCAAATGCGGGTGCATCTTGGTGAATTGACTTAACGTTGGTATAATCGAGTGCAGGGAGGTGGTCGATAGCCTCACCCATCACGTTCATCAAACGTCCTTTTACTTGCTCGCCGGTGGGCATTGACAACGGACGTCCGAGGTCGATAGCTTTCATACCTCTTGTAAGACCGTCGGTCGAGTCCATAGCGACGCAACGTACTGTGTTTTCACCGATATGTTGTTCTACTTCCACCAACAGATCCGAGTCGTTACTACGCTCTATCTTGAGGGCGGCATAAATGGGGGGTACGGTGTTGCCTTCGCCTTCAAATGTTACGTCGACAACAGGTCCGATTACTTGCGTTATGTAGCCAAACTTTTCACTCATAGTTTCAGCCTGTGGCAATTATAAGGTTATTTATTCTTTTTATTTTTTTTCGTTCACAATATTAGAAATGCCAACCCAAAGCTACTACAACACTCATGATAGCGAGGTTAACAAGGCTTATGGGGAGGAGATATTTCCACTCGAGGTTGAGCAGTTGGTCGATACGCAGACGGGGGAACGTCCAGCGGAACCACATGCTTATCCATACAACTATGATACTCTTACCCAAGAACCATACAATCGAGGGTATATAGTCCATAATGGCATTGAAGCTATCCCAACCGGATATGTGCAAAGGCATCCATCCGCCCAAGAAGAGGGTTGTGGCGATACCTCCCATGATAAAGAGGTTGAGGTACTCTGCCAAGTAGTAGAAACCAAAGTGTATACCCGAATACTCGGTGTGATAACCGGCGGTGAGTTCACTCTCAGCCTCTGCCATATCGAAGGGTCCGCGGTTGATTTCGGCAGAACCGGCTACAAGATAGATGATGAAGGCAATGAGCGCAGGGATGTGTCCTTTGAAGAGGAACCACGCATCGTGTTGAGCCTCAACAATACCGGTTACCGACATGCTGCCCGAAATGGCAACGATAGTGAGTATCGACAATCCGATAGACAACTCGTAACTAATCATTTGCGCACCGGCACGCATGGCTCCGATAACGGTGTATTTGCTGTTTGAAGACCATCCGGCAAGGAGTACACCCAAGATACCCAAGCCCGATACTGCCAACATGAAGAATACGCCTACGTTATAGTCGATGACTTGCAAGCCGTTACCCCAAGGCAGACAGGCAAATGTAAGCATCGAAGCCACCAATACAAAGAAAGGTGCAAGGTTGAACAAGAAGTGGTCGATATTCTTCAGATAGATAAGCTCTTTGATAAGGATTTTGAGCATATCGGCAATACTTTGGAAAATACCAAAAGGTCCTACACGATTGGGACCGAGGCGGCATTGGAATGCACCGGCAACTCTACGTTCAAAGTAGATGAGGAACAATGCAAGTATGCAATATAGAGCCAAGATGGCTACGCCTATAAGCACAAACTCTATGAGCAATGTAGCCCACTCGGGCAGGAAGCTCATCAAGAGGTTATGTATCCACATTGTAATATTCGAAAAATCGTACATGGTGTTTTCGTTTATTTAGGATTTACATATTTTATCGGTCAATATCGGGTATCACATAGTCGAGCGAGCCACCACCGGCTATCAAGTCGGCAATCTTACCACCGCGACACACCTCGTCGAGCGATGCCACGAGCATCATACCCGGCGAATTGAACTTCAAGCGATAGGGATACTTGTCGCCACGACTTTCGATGAATACACCGAATGCTCCACGGCTTGCCTCTACTTGGCGGAACCATTGACCTTCGGGCAACTTGATGATGGGTTTCATCTTCTCGGCTACAGGACCTTCGGGAATATTGTCTACAAGCTGCTCAATGATGCGAATAGATTGCAAAATCTCGTCCATACGCACCATGTAACGTGCATAGATATCGCCCTCGGTGCGCAATACCTCGTCAAACTCTACCTTATCGTATAGTGCATAGGGTATGCGTTTACGCACGTCGCAAGCCCAGCCCGAAGCGCGACCTGAAGGACCTGTCATAGAGTGTGCAATACAACGCTCTTTCGAGATAACACTGATGCCGTGCATACGACCTTGTGCGATGACGTTGCCTGTAAAGAAACGGTGATATTCTTTAAGGCGCTCGGGCATTATCTTGCAGAACTCTTTGATTTTGCGTTGATAATCGGGGTGAATATCATTCATCACACCACCTATCTTATTGTAGTGGAATGACATACGTGCACCGGTTGTTTCCTCAAGAATATCGAGTACCATCTCACGCTCGCGGAAACCGTAGATAAGTGCTGTTGTACTACCCAAGTCGTTGCAGAAAGTACCCCAGAAGAGCAAGTGCGACGATATACGCATCAACTCGTCGTTGATTGTACGTATATATTGAGCACGCTCGGGTATCTCTACTTGCAAAGCATCTTCGATACACATACACAAGGCATGGCGATTTTGCATTGCCGAAAGATAGTCAAGACGGTCGGTAAAGTGGAGGGTTTGAGGATATGTGAGCGATTCGCTCATCTTTTCGATACCGCGGTGAATGTATCCGCAGTAGGGATCTACTTTCTTGATAAACTCACCATCGAGCGAGCAACGCAAGCGCAATACACCGTGAGTTGAGGGGTGTTGAGGACCTATATTCACCACATAATCGTCGGGAGCAAATATCACCGGCTCGGTCTTTTTGATTGAGCCATCGGGTTGCTCTACATACGAGACGGTGGTGTCGTAAGCCTCTTCGTGGTGCAAGCGAACAGGGTTCAACTCGGGGCTTGCATCGTAGTCTTTACGAAGGGGATGTCCTACCCAATCGCGGCGCAAGAAGAGACGGCGCATATCGGGGTGGTTGATAAAGACGATACCAAAGAAGTCGTACACTTCACGCTCGTAGAAGTTGGCCGACTCCCACAAGTCGCTCACCGAGTGCAACATAGGATTTTCACGATCCGATGTTTCAACTCTCACACACAAGCGATTGCCGGTCTTGGTCGATTCGAGGTAATATAAACAGCCGAGTGTCTCGCCCCAATCCATACCAACGATGGTTGTAAGGTAGTCAAACGGCATTTCAGTATCTTCATATAGGGCTTTTGCAAGCTTGTGCCATTGTGCATCAGGAACCGATATTTGTAGCACTTGCGCCTCGGCAAAGGTGGCTTCGGGTATCAGCTTGCTTATTTTTTCTTGAATGCTTGCCATATATTTATATATAAGGTGTATGTTTTCGTATTGCTATTGAGAGAATATTTTTACTCTTTGTTTTTGAAGAATTCTTCTCTCTTTTGTTTGCGGTTTACGCCACCAAAGAAGTTTTCCACTTTGATTTTGCGTTGCAATTGCATCATACCATACAGCATAGCCTCGGGACGTGGAGGACAGCCGGGCACATATACATCGACGGGGAGTATTTGGTCGATACCGGGTACTGTGTGATATGAACTACGGAACGGACCACCCGACACAGCGCAAGCACCGGTTGCAATTACATATTTAGGCTCTGCCAACTGGTCGTAAACGCGCTTAAGGATAGGTGCCATACGATGCACAATCGTACCGGCAACCATCAAGAAGTCGGCTTGACGAGGAGAGTTACGAGTTACCTCAAATCCGAAACGCGCCATATCATGACGTGCTGCGGCAACCGACATAAACTCAATACCACAGCAGCTTGTTGCAAAAGCCAAGGGCCATACCGAGTTGGAACGTCCCCAGTTGATTACGTCGTCAAAAACACCTACAACAACATTTACGCCGGCGGCATTAAGCTCTTCTACCATTTGCTCGAGAGACTCATTATCCTTGAAGTCCTCGTAAGGCATAGCTTTTATTTTCGATTTCTTTACTTCCATTCCAACGCTCCTTTCTTCCATGCGTACACAAGACCTAATACAAGAATTACCATAAACACAGCGATGCTGACAAGACCTGCCGCACCTACATCACGCAGTATGACTGCCCAAGGGAACAAGAATACTGTCTCGACATCGAACATTAAATAGAGGATGGCAAAGAGATAGTAACCTGCCTTGAATTGCATCCATGAAGTACCACGTGTAGGAATACCGCACTCGTAAGCTTCGCCTTTTTGTGGATTGAATGAGCGTGGTGCAAGCAACCAAGCTATAAGCAGAGCTGCTCCTACCATTACAATAGCTGTAACCAAGATGGTTACAAATAGTGCTGAATTCATATTGCTATTTATCCTTTGTTGTTGTTTTGTATTTTTCAGATATAGTTCAAAAAGGGATTCCCTCCAAACATAAATCCACGCAAAGTTACAAAAAAGTTTTTCGCAAAAAGAATATATCACATCTTTTATTTATAAAAAAATATCTTTTTGCTCATTTTGCATCGGAGTGAGTCGCCCGCCCTCTCAGGAGGTATTTATCGAGCATATTTGAGCAAATTGTTGTGCTAAAAAATGAAAAAAATCGGCTCATATTTTGTTCGACAATAAGCAATTGCTATATTTGCTATCTGAAGATAAATTTAATGTAAATTGGTGGGGTATGCGCCACTGCCATTTAATTTTAAAAATAAAGGTATATGAAGAAATCGTATCTTTTTCTCGCCGATGGTTTTGAAGAAATCGAGGCGCTGACCGTTGTAGATGTATTGCGTCGTGCCGAAATGCCGTTGGTTACTTTGTCTGTAACCGACAAGGCTGTCGTTACCGGTGCTCACGGTATTCCTGTTGTAGCCGATGCTCTGGCTCAAGATATAGCTTTTGACGATGTAGAGTGGCTCATATTGCCCGGTGGCATGCCCGGAATGACCAACTTGGCGGCAAGCCGTCCTCTGTGCAATCTTATAAAAGCCCACGCTGAGGCAGGTGGTCTTACGGCTGCTATATGCGCATCGCCCTCGATATTGGGCATGCTGGGCTTGCTCAATGGTCGTCGTGCTACTTGTTACCCCGGTTTCGAGCACAACCTCGAAGGCGCTATCGTTACAGGCGAGCGTTGCTCGGTAGATGAGAATATCACCACTGCCAACGGTCCTGCCTCGGCAACAGCTTTTGCCTTGTCATTGATAGCTCAATCGTGTGGCGAAGAGAAGGCACAAGAGGTTGCAGCCGGTATGTTGGTATAAAAATTGTTGTTATCGCATGCGCATAGACATTATTACCGTATTACCCGAGTTGCTCGACGGACCGTTGAACAACTCTATCCTCAAACGCGCCCAAGACAAGGGTCTTGCCGAGATTGTGGTTCACAACTTGCGAGATTTCACCCTCGACAAGCACCGTCGCGTAGACGACTACCCCTTCGGCGGTGAAGCGGGTATGGTGATGCAGATAGAGCCGGTAGACCGCGCCATATCGTACCTGAAAGAGCAACGCCACTATGACGAGGTGATATTTACCTCGCCCGACGGAGAGTTGTTTGACCAGCCCATTGCCAATTCGCTCTCGATGCTCGAAAACATCATCATATTGTGCGGGCATTACAAAGGGATAGACTACCGCATCAGAGAACACCTTATCACGCGCGAAATCTCGATTGGCGATTATGTACTGACCGGTGGTGAGATGCCGGCTGCCATCATTGCCGATGCCATTGTGCGCCTCATTCCCGGTGCTATAGGCGATGAACAATCGGCACTGAGCGACTCTTTCCAAGACAATCTGTTGGCTCCGCCGGTATATACCCGCCCAGCCGAATACAAGGGCTGGCGCGTTCCCGATGTACTGCTGTCGGGACATCAACGCAAGATAGACGAGTGGAAACACGAACAAGCCGTTGAACGCACTCGCCGTCTACGCCCGGGATTGTTGGACGAGTAATCTCCGACATAGTAAATAGTTTACTTCTCAGTATAAAAAAAGCAGCGCCCCGAGTTCGGGGCGCTGCTTTTTTGTGCTGATATAAATAGTCTTATCGAATAGCTACCTTGGTAGATTGACCATCAACTGTTACAATGTAAATACCGGCATTAAGACCACTATTGATGTTGGTCTTCACGCTATTGGCTTTTACGTTGAGTACTACACGACCGGCTATGTCGGTAACAACGATATCGCTACCTTGAGGCGCGTTCACCACGCATATCTCGCCACCGTTGGCATATACTGTGCAGTCGCTCACTTTGGGTGCTGCAACAGCAGTCTTGTCTTGGAATGTTACCAAAGGATATACGGCTGTAGAAACGCCACCGCCCACCTTGTAGTAGTCTATTGCGCTCAACCAACCGGCAGGACGGTCGGCAGTACCTACTGCATTGTAGTAGTAAGTAGTGTTGCCTTCGGGGAAGGCACGAGTGCTGCTGGTTGCAAAGAAGAGGTAGTTGCTACCGCCTACTTTAATACCTTCGGGAAACTCAAATTCGATAAAGAATGTACCTTTCACATGAGCTTGCTCGCTGAAACCTACGCCGGTCAAAACTGCTTGTTGGAAGTTGCTTGTACCAAATACATCGCCAATTTTGAAATTCTCACGATAAACCTCTGCAGCAGGCATATTGTTTTCGTCGGCACTGAGCACTTTTACAGTAATCTCTTTATTCTTGTTGATAACAGAAACGTTGTAATACAAAGGTATCATATATGCACCTGAGATAGTAGCAGAAGCATCCTTGGGAAGATTGAAGCGCTCGGCAAAACGGTAATAGTTGGCGTTCAGACCACTCAAAGCATCATAGTCGCCACCACCCGAGTAGAGGTAGAAACCATCTTCGGGACAGAAGTTGCCCACGAAATCGGAATAAACAGTATTATTAGTCAGACGGTTTACAAAGAATTCGCGCATAGCATACGACTCACCATCATCGTTTTTCATAATAAGCAATACGTCGTTATAAACGTCATCTTTCTTGGCAGATGCAAAGTCGAATGTTGCTACGGGTTGTGCAGCCATATTGTTGGGTGTTGTGGCATAAGCACCAAAATCCCATTCTACACCGGTGCAATTTGTAGCATAGCAACCATATTTAAGAGAGTCGCCATCTTGAATGTAGAGGCGATATACACCTACTTCGCCATTTTCATCTTGTGTATGACCATCCAACGACCACAAACCACCTATCGAGAACATAGAGCCTTGGGGCAAAATCCTAACGTGGTCGCTATCAATTTGGAAGTAGTCCCACAAGCACAAGTTACCACCCATAGCGGTTGTGCAGTGGTGAATAGCGGGATAATATGTGCCTGTTTCGGTAGGAGTAAACGTACCGGTATACAGTGTCCAGTCCTTATCGGCAACTGCATTTTTACCGGTGCAATCTATAACGATATTGGTTTGAGCCTCAACAGTCTGTGCATTACCAATGGTTACAGCCCACTCGTCTACCACCTTTTGATAACCTTGACAAAAGGCATAAATACCAAAGTGGTAAGTGTGGTTGGCTTCAAGTTTTACACCCGAAGCAATAGCCCAACCGTCGCGATAGTTTTCGTCGCTATACATCGAAGCCAAACCGAAGTCGCCCGAGAAAGATTCAATATAGCCTTGCGAAGATTCAAGAATATTGGCAACGAATACGCCACCTTCTACTGTATTGTCAACAGCTACCCAGCCATGAGGCACCATGGTTTCTGTATCAAATGTTTCAAAATCTTCAAAGAAAATCTGTGTGTCATCGGCAGCCGGAGCCTTGATTACGGCTTGACGTCCAAGTTTTACACTTTGCGATTGATTTTGTGTTAAATCATTCTTAACCAATCCTTTATTCATAAATTGAACAGGCTGCAAATCTGCCAAAGCCGCACCGCTTGTGAGGGCTACAGCTACAATACCGAGAAGTAATTTTTTAATCATGTTATTATGGTTTAGGTTAATAGTTTCTTTCAGGTTTATACATCGTTTGCAAATGTAGGGTAATTTTTTGGCACTGCGAAATGATTAAACAAAAAAATTACACTATAAAACCTTGACTTCTAAAAATAAAAAGCAACCCCTCGACCAAAGAGGTTGCTTGGTGCTTTTATTTCTTAAATGAATCGAAAATTGATGCGTCATATACATTATCTTCCTCTTTATCGTGGCTGGCATGCCACACTTGCGAGAGAAATGGATTGTGGCGCGCCTCGCGGTCGTATTGCCATGGCATGGGGAAACACTCGGGACACCAATGACCTCCCAACAATACCAACGCCGGAGTAGCCTTAAATCGGTGCCCGTCGTAACACTCCCACTCCAACGGGGTATAGGCATCGCCCACTGTCATGGTCTCCGACAGGCACTTGCCACCTCGCCACATGGCTGCTTGCTGCATATCCTCTATATTCCACTCGCTCATAGGCTTGGCTTCATTGTAGCCATGCTTGAGCAATCGAGGTGTCATATCGGGGCGCGACAGGTCGGTATGCTTCCAATCGGGCAGTTTTTCCCAAGCCTCTCGTGAGCCGAAGTAGGCCCTAATGCGTTGCGTATCGTTATCCTCAAACCAACTCATTGTACCAAAGGGGCGCATGCGGGTGAGCATCCCCATACCCCACTTGATAAGGGGTGCGGGCACGACCTTTGCCAACGAGAAGAACGAAGGTAATTGCTTGCGCAACGAGTCGAAATACTCCTCTACGGGTATATTGGCTCTGAAGTGCAGATACTCTTCCAACACATCGGCATCGCTGAACCAATAGCCATGAAAGTTGCGAGTGGCAAACCAATTACGTTCAAACACTTTCTCGGGCGGTGGGCACGAGAGTGCTTTGAGCAATAATGCCTCAAACTCATACAGCGTAAGACGATAATTCTCGCCACTGCTTATGTTGTAGAAACGTCGCCAGAAGTTGTCGGGCAAGTCGGTATCGCAAATGCGCGCCAACAGACGACCCGAATCTTCCTTGGTAGCCCACTCCAACACGCCATCGACCGGCACATGGAAGGTTATAGGATCGGCGCCATTGAGTATCAGCTCGGGATAGAGAATACCGGTCTGGCGCAAGCTCACCCAATGCTTCAAGCCCGACTCGGCAAAGATACGTTCAGCCATACACTTCGACATGGCATAGTGGTCGTATACACTCACATTGATAGGGTCGCCGGTACGTCCCCAATGTATAGGAGGACAACGGTGTCCTGTTTGTGCCACACTACCTATGTATACGGTGCGTATCTCGTCGGCATTGGGTTGCGCTTTGACAGCTCGCACCACGTTTTCGGCAGCAGTAACATTTACGTGCAGTGTCTTTTCGGGATATTTATCGGCTTTGGGCGATACCATACCACCTACGTGCAATACATAGTCGGCGCCGGTTACACCCTTCAGCACGTCCTTATAACGAGTCAAATCGCCCCATACGATACGCACTTGCGGCATTGCCTGGTATGGGCGCATCTTCTTTTTATTCTTCAAAGAAGGGCGCACAAGGAGTGTAATCTCGTAGTTATCGCCCAACTTGACGAGCTCTCGCAATCCTGCCGAACCCATCACACCGGTTGCACCCGTAAGGAATATTCTCTTTTTCATAATCATTGACAACTATCTATCAGATGCAAAGATAGTGAAAGGTGTGAGAAGAGGGTCAAACTTGTTTGAGAATTCTTCCAAACCGCATCCTATCTTCTACAAAGATACAACAAAGAAACGAAAATGGATGCGAAACAAAATAAAGAATATTCACCACCACGAAAGTACCTGCCTGTTTTCGACAAATCTTTGCAACTCTTATTGGAATTTACATATCTAATAAATTATTCTTATTTTTGCACAACAAACTTTATCTGTTGATATGGATTATGGCAAATATTACCGTAAAGAATACCAATGCCACCGATATATCAGCAAATAAAAGTTTTAGAAGAGGTCGACAATAGACGATTATGTAATAAGCGCACCTCTTTAGTTTCTAATAACAATAGACCAACAAGTATATCATGAAAAAACACAACCTCGGCTTGACAATTTTATACGCAGCATTATTGTCGCTTATCGGTTGCTCTCTGAATGAGGGTTTTAATAACAGCGAAGAGTTTACACGCGATTATGAAAGTCGTGCTACCGAGTTGCAAGAGAGTGGATATCTCGATATTTTCGACTCGGAATTATCGGTAGAACAGCGACAGGCTATGCAGTTTCTATATGCCTATATGCCGCTGCCCGACATAAGCGACTACACCGGCGAGTTTCATCTGATGAATGTCGACTATGCCCTACGCGCTCGTGCCGAAATGCCATGGGGTAAGCGTGTTCCCGACAGAGAGTTTCTGCACTTTGTGCTGCCGGCACGTGTCAATAACGAAAACCTCGACGAGTGTCGTGCTGTTTTCTATGAAGAGTTGAAGGATAGAGTGAAAACCCTATCAATGTACGATGCTGTGCTTGAGATAAACCATTGGTGCCACGAGAAGGTTACGTATACCCCCTCCGATGCGCGTACAAGTTCACCGCTTGCCTCTATTCGCACAGCATACGGTCGCTGTGGCGAAGAGTCGACCCTTACCGTTGCTGCATTGCGAGCCATGGGTATTCCTGCCCGACAAGTATATACACCTCGCTGGGCACATACCGATGACAACCATGCTTGGGTAGAGGCATGGGTCGATGGCGAATGGTACTTTATGGGCGCTTGCGAACCCGAGCCGGTTCTCAACTTGGGTTGGTTCAATGCCCCGGCATCACGCGGTATGCTCATGCACACCAATGTGTTTGGCAACTACAACGGCGAGGAAGAGGTCGTTGGTCGCAACGCTTGCTACACCGAGATAAATGTTACACCCAACTATACTCCCACTGCAACAACCACCGTACAAGTTGTAGATACTGCCGGCAATCCGGTGCAAGCAACTGTCGAGTTTAAGATTTATAACTACTCCGAGTTGTACTCAACCGCTGTCAAAGAGAGCGACGAGAATGGCAAGGCATGGCTCACAACAGGCTGTGGTGATATGGTGGTATGGGCATCGAAAGACGGCATGTTTGGATACAGCAAAGTGTCGGCAGGAAAAGAGAACGATATACTTATCACACTTGACAAGAGCGCCGGCTATGAAGCATCGTTTACAATGGATATCGTGCCTCCTGCCGAGCGCAACACAACGCCCGAGCTCACTGCCGAGCAAGTGGCACTGAATAAAAAACGATTTGCCCAAGAAGACTCTATGCGCAATGCCTACGTTGCCACATTCCCCACCGAGGAGGATGCTATCGCATTGGCTCAATCGCTGGGCACAGATAAGAAACTTACGGCTACACTCATCAAGCAGTCGCGTGGCAATCATGCTACCATTACGCAATTCCTATCGGAATATCCTGCCGAGAAGCGCAACAGCGCACTAAAAGTACTTTTTGAAATGTCGGAGAAAGACCGCCGCGATGTGTCGATGGAGGTACTCAAAGACCACAGCGCGGCATGGATAGCCAACAACAACGAGCAAACATATTATTACCGATATGTACTCAATCCTCGAGTAAGCAACGAGATGCTTACCCCCTACCGTTCGTTCTTTGCCTCGGTAATACCGGCAGAAGAGGCTGCTACCTACCAAGCAGACCCCGAGAAATGGGTAGAGTGGTGTCGCAACAACATTACAGTAGACGACAAATGGAATCCTCGTAGTTTCTGCATGTCGCCACGCGGGGTATGGCAGCTGCGCCAGACCGATGCTCACTCTCGCGACATCTTCTTTGTTTCGGCAGCCCGCAGCATGGGCATACCGGCTCGCATCGACGAGGTTACCGGCAAGACTCAATATCTTGTAAACGGTAAGCAATGGAGCGATGTAAACTTTGAAGATGGCAGTAACAACACCGCTACAGCCGTAGGAACACTCTCGGCTTCGTACACCCCCGACCGCTACCTCGACAATCCTCGATACTACACGCACTTCACTCTATCGCGTGTGGTAGATGGGCGATTGGTATTGCAAAACTACCCCGAAAATGCCACATGGAACAACTTGCTACGTCAAGGCACTACCGTCGATGCCGGCGACTATATGCTTATGACCGGTGCGCGCATGGCAGATGGCAGTGTATTGTCAACGCTAACCTTCCTACACGTACCCGATGGTGGCAATGTAAACACCACACTCACCATGCGACAAAGTCAAGACAAGCTGCAAGTGATAGGCAACTTCAACAGCGAGAGTTTGTTTAACAACCTTGCAACGGGACAAACCGGCTCACTGCTATCGGCAACCGGTCGCGGCTACTATGTATTGGCTCTTATCGACCCCAATAGCGAGCCGTCGAACCACTTCTTGCGCGATGTGATGCCCTACAAAGAGGTCTTTGAGAAATGGGGGCAAAAAATGGTACTCCTGTTTGAAGATGCCGATGCTGCCGCTCGCTTCAAAAAAGACGATTTTGCCGACCTGCCCTCTACGGTTGTAATGGGTGCTGACATCGACAACGCAATATGCCAAGCGATAATGAAGAGCATGAAACTATCGAACGACAACCGCCCCATTATTATCGTGGCAGATACATTCAATCGCATCGTATTCCTGTCGCAAGGCTACTCGATAGGTATGGGCGAACAGCTTGCCAAAGTAATCAACCAATTGTCGGAAGAGTAATAACACTATATATAAAGAAACCGACTCATCAACAACATGTTGGCGAGTCGGTTTTTTCTATACGTTTATCAAAATCGCACTACGTCATTATCTCTTTATCGCAGCTACTATGTGCTGCACCTCTTCGCGGTGTGTCTCCTTGCGGGCATACTCGTCGTTCTCGCTATTGCCCATGCTCACACCGCTATGACGATATATCATACCACTGCCCACACTACGACGTGCCGAAGCATGTATCTCGCAAGCACCGGTAGCATCCAAGATATGGCGTGCATTATCGGCATTAACGCCACAGCCCGGCATGATAACAAGTCGGTCGCCGGCAGCCTCGACAAGCTGTTTCAGCAATGCGACACCCTCGACAGCCGTACCGGCACGCCCCGACGTGAGCAGACGATTGCAGCCAAGCGCTATTATATCTTCGAGTGCCTGCATCGGTTCGCGACACATATCGAAGGCTCGGTGAAACGTAACACTCATATTGCCGGCAGCCTCGACAAGACGACGACACACCGACACATCTATATCGCCATCGGCAGTAAGTGCACCTATCACAACACCATCGGCACCACACTCGCACGCAGCGATAATATCTTGCACCATGCAAGCCACCTCGGCATCATCATATAGGAAGTCGCCTCCTCGCGGACGTATCAGCACATGAAGTTTCAGCCCCTCAACAGCACGCACCTCGCGCATCAGCCCCATAGAAGGCGTAACACCTCCCACCTCAAGAGCCGAGCACAACTCTACACGCCTTGCTCCACCATCGCGCGCAGCAATAGCACTTGCCACACTACCTACGCACACTTCAAGTATTCGTTCCATATAGTAGTTACTTGGTTATCAGCTCAACAATATAATCGACCCCTTGAGGAGCTTGTGCAAAAGTGAGTTTCACACCCTCTTTGGTTTTCTTGAATTTGACAGGTTGCTTGTCGCAATATGTAAACGCCTTCACCACCTTACAATCGAGCGGCAACAACAACTCTGTTTCCTGCAAGTTGAAGATATGCAAGAAAAGACGGTTGCCCTTGCGAGTGGTTACACCCCAATCCTGTGCAGGGATATCGCCGGCTTCAGTAGCATACACCGTCTCGCCATTGACAGCCATCCACTCGCCCATCTCCTTCAGTCGTGCGACAGCAGTTGCAGGCAACTCGCCATTGGGTTGAGGACCCACATTGAGCAACAAGTTTGCCCCCTTACCGGCAGTACTTACCAAGTAGCGAATGAGGGTTTCGGTGCTTTTATAGTTTTGGTCGACCAACTTATAACCCCACATACCGTTCATTGTTTGGCATGTTTCGAGAGGCAGGCGACTGATGTCTTGTCCCGACAATCCGGCAGTGTTCTCGCCGGGAATATCGCGTTCAAATATCTGAATATCCTCGCCGGCATGAGGTGTAATATGGTGGTTGTTACCTATAAGGCACGAGGGTTGCAAACGATGTATCAAGGCATACTGCTCATCGAGTTGCCAATTGAATGGTACGGTATCTTGGTCGCGATCCCAATGTCCATCAAACCATATAGCACCTATATTGCCATATTCGGTGAGCAACTCGGTAAGCTGCTTATTCATAAAGTCGTAGTATTGCGCCCAATTCTCGTTATCGCGGTTGCGACCGATAATCTTATTGGCGGTACGTCCCATCGGATAGTCGTCGCGCCCCCAATCTATATGTGAATAGTAGAGGTGCAATTTTATACCTTGTCGCTCACACTCCTCGGCAAGTTCTTTTATAACATCGCGACCGAAGGGGGTAGCATCTACAATATTATAATCGGACTGCTTGGTGTCCCACATTGAGAAGCCATCGTGGTGGCGCGATGTGAAACAGATATATTTGGCACCCGAAGCCTTGATAGCCGACACCCACTCCTTGGCATTGAAACGATGGGGATAGAATGCATCGGCAGCCTTGGCATACTCATACTTGTCGATAGGATAGTTCTGCAAGTACCACTCGCCTTGTGCAAAGAGACTGTATATACCCCAATGAATAAATACGCCAAAACGACTCTCGCTAAACTCTTTACGGGCAGCCATATTCTCGGCAGTAGGGACATAATCCGCCTCTTGCGCACCGGCACTACCTGTCAGCACAGATATTGCCAACAAAAATGCAATAGACAAATTCTTCAATGTATTCATAGTATTATTGTGTTATATGTTCATTTTGTTTAATTCCTCACCACTTGATGCGTTTATCTAAGGTATCCATTTTGGTACGCGCCAACGGATGGTGATGCCACGATGCCCTTTGATAGCAATACCACGCGTCCTTATATTCCCCACGAGCTTCATAAGCCAAACCTTCATTATATTCCTCTAAAACCTCATCGCTTTCGGCAATAAAATCCTCTAGGTCTTCATCATCCTCTATAATACCCGTATTCATCAAAAAATCGTCTTTTACATAGTCCGACGCCATAGCATCTTTCCACATTTGCAACGCCATAGACTCCCTACCGTTACTTACAAGAGGATATTTTACGAAGTTACTCTCCTCTATCGAGATATTATATCCGGCACTGAAGGCTCGGTGGCGTATAGACTCGGGCAACAAATCGGCATGTTCTCCACCGGCAACAACGATACGGGGCATACGCGAGCTAAGGGCATACAAAGCCGAGTCGACATCGGTTTCATACTCGGCAGAGAAGGTCATATCGCACATGACATATTTGTAATTGCCCACCGAATCAATAGCCGACAACAATCTGTAAAGTTTGCTTCTGTCGGTAATATCAATAACACCAAGAGGCATACCATATTGGTCTGACACATCTATCAACTGCTTGTCGTACGATACGCTGATGGGCAGAAGTTCGTCGGGCAACTCCTCTTTATTGTCAAACAGCCAACTACGTATGGTATTCAACCACTTTACGGTCTGCACTTCACTGCCTAAAGAATATGCGACATTTCCTGCCACATAGCATACATACGTAAGTAACAGCGCATGGATGGCTATCAAGATATATTTCCACCACTTTGCTGGTATATTTTTAAGGTGCATAGTATCTGTGTGTGTGTTGTTCCTCTACGGCTGTAAAGTTAAGACAAAATCCAATAAAACACAAGAGATTGTGCCGAATGACACAATCTCTTGTATATTATAGCTGTTTACAACAGGGTTACACTTTGTTGGCGCGTTTACGCTCTATCTCGTCGAGGATGATTTTGCGCAGGCGTATATGGTGAGGTGTTACCTCTACATACTCATCTTCCTTGATGTATTCGAGTGCTTCCTCAAGGCTGAACACGACAGGGGGAACAAGTTTCACCTTGTCGTCCGAGCCCGATGCACGCATGTTGGTCAGTTTCTTCGACTTGGTTACGTTCACTACGATGTCATTGTCCTTGGCATTCTCGCCCACTACCTGTCCGGCATACACCTCTTCTTGGGGGAAGATGAAGAATCGACCACGGTCTTGCAACTTGTCGATGGCATAGGCATAGGCTGTACCTGCCTCCATAGCGATAAGCGAGCCATTGGTGCGACGGTCTATATCGCCTTTCCAGGGTTGATACTCGTAGAAACGGTGCGCCATGATAGCCTCGCCTGCCGATGCAGTGAGCACGTTATTACGCAGACCAATGATACCACGCGAGGGGATATAAAACTCGATGTGGATACGGTCGTTTTGTGTTGTCATTGATATCATCTCGCCCTTGCGACGTGTTACCATATCAATAATCTTGCTCGAATACTCCTCGGGAAGATTGACTGTCAACAACTCGATCGGCTCGCACTTCACACCGTCTATCTCTTTGATGATTACCTGCGGCTGACCCACTTGCAACTCGTAACCCTCACGACGCATTGTTTCGATAAGCACCGACAAGTGCAGCACACCGCGACCATAGACATTCCATACATCCTCTTTTATGCCTTTCTCGACACGCAGAGCCAAGTTCTTATCCAACTCGCGCGCCAAGCGATCGGCAATGTGGCGCGAGGTAACATATTTACCGTCTTTGCCAAAGAAAGGCGAATCGTTGATAGTAAAGGTCATCGACATGGTAGGCTCGTCGATGGCGATGCGCTCCAGAGGCTCGGGATTAAGGGCATCGGCAATGGTATCGCCAATCTCAAAACCCTCAAGACCCACAATAGCACAAATATCGCCCGAACCCACGCGGTCGGTCTTGGTACGCGCCATGCCCTCAAATACGTCAAGCTCTTTGATGCGTTGCTTAACAACCGAGCCATCGCGTTTGCACAGAGCCACCTCCATACCCTCGCGCAACTCGCCACGATGCACACGACCTACGGCTATACGACCCACATACGACGAATAGTCGAGCGAAGTGATAAGCATCTGCGGAGTACCTTCAAGATACTCCGGCTCGGGGATATGCTCGATGATAGCTTCTAACAGCGGTTGAATAGTTTCGGTAGGCTTGTGCCAATCGGTACTCATCCAGCCCTGCTTGGCAGAACCGTAAATGGTAGGGAAATCGAGTTGTTCCTCGGTAGCATCGAGGCTGAACATCAAGTCGAGCACCATATCTTGCACCTCGTCGGGACGACAGTTGGGCTTGTCGACCTTGTTGATAACCACAACCGGTTTCAAGCCCATTTCGATAGCCTTCTGCAACACGAAACGAGTTTGAGGCATAGGACCCTCAAAGGCATCGACCAACAGCAAGCAGCCATCCGCCATATTCAATACGCGCTCTACCTCACCACCAAAGTCGGCGTGCCCCGGGGTGTCAATGATATTGATTTTGTAATCTTTATATTGGATAGAAACGTTCTTCGACAAAATCGTAATTCCTCGCTCACGCTCCAAGTCGTTATTATCAAGAATTAACTCTCCTGTACTCTGATTTTCGCGGAAAAGATTTCCTGCCAGCAACATCTTATCGACCAACGTAGTCTTACCGTGGTCGACGTGAGCAATAATTGCGATATTTCTTATCTTTTGCATAACCTATTGTTTTAACCGAGGATACATCCTCGCAACCTGCAAATCATCTTTATTATTTCGGGCTGCAAAGGTACAAAATATTCTTGAAAAGCCGCTCAATCATGGTGCATTTATAGCAGATATATGCGATATAATTGCAGCACAAAATCATAATCGCCCCGATTTTTGTTGTACATTTGCACCCGCAATCAAGGAGATAAGAGATGAATACCAAACTGAAAGGTTACTTGCTGGCAGCCTGTGCTGCGGCTACCTACGGCATGAACCCTCTATTTGCATTACCACTATACGAGAATGGATTGGATACATTCTCGGTACTCTTTCTGCGCTACCTCACAGCACTACCTATCGTAGCTATAATGCTCAAGGCGCGAGGTCGTGGATTGAACATCGGACGTAGGAACACGTTCCTTTCGCTCATCATGGGTGTACTCATGGCAAGTTCGTCCATATCGCTATTTATGAGCTATTTGTATATGAACGCCGGCATTGCATCGACCCTGCTCTTTATATATCCTGTTATGGTAGCTCTTATCATGGCATTGTTTTTCAAAGAACGACTCTCTCTCCTGCTGGTGTTGTGTCTGTTGCTCACAGCTACGGGTATAGGCATACTTATAAAAGGTAGCGACGGAGCAGTACTAAGCCTCACCGGCGTACTGCTGGTAATGACCTCTTCGCTTACATACGCCATATACATAGTATCTATCAACCAATCGAGCCTACGTAGCGTTGCCACTCTGCAAGTTACCTTCTTTGTATTGCTGGTAGGCACTATCATTTTCTTCATCTGTACCGGTTGCGGGCAGAACCTCATTCTCCCCGACAAATGGTGGCTGTGGCTATGTGTTGTAGCATTGGCTCTCTTCCCTACGGTTATATCTTTCTTGTGCACCACCACAGCCATACAATACGTAGGCTCTACCCCGACTGCCATATTGGGTGCATTGGAGCCTGTTACCGCCATATTCTTTGGTATAACCATCTTCAACGAAATACTCACCTGGCACGACATTGTAGGTATCGTACTCATTATCACTGCCGTTACAATTGTTGTAGCCGATAGTCATCTGACTCGAAAACTGACCAATATTCGACGGCTTTTCCCGCGTATCAAGAAGCAAAAATAAGTGGAAACGTTTGCACAAATTTCTTTTTATTAAAAAATATCATTTCAATAATAAAAAAGGCTAAAACTCATATCTTTGTAGCTATTAACCAAATACAGAATTTATGATTTTCAGATTAAAGAACCTTATCCTCTCGGCATGCCTCTTTGCGGCAATAAGTGTGCAAGCTGCCGATTATTCAGGCACACTACCTGTTATATATATCAATACCGAGAATAATACTCCTATCACATCGAAAGAAGACTACCTGCAAGCAACCTACTACCTCGACCCTATGGGTATCGAGGGAGTTGAGGCTTTTGGTAGCGTAGATAGCCAACTACCCCTCGAAATACGTGGTCGTGGCAACTGGACATGGAATGGTTTCGACAAGAAACCCTACCGATTGAAGTTTGGCACCAAAACGGCTATCTTGGGCATGAACAAGAGCAAGCACTTTGCACTTATGGCAAATGCCGACGACGAGTTGTCGGGTTTGCGCAATGCTGTAGGATACGAACTTGCACGTATGATAGGCATGCCTTGGACACCCTCTGCCAAGCCTGTCGAGGTTGTACTCAACGGCGAGTATATAGGTCTTTACTTCCTCACCGAAACTATCAGAGTAGATAGCGACCGCGTGAACATCGTAGAGCAGTTGGACGAAGAGACCGACCCCACAGCCATTACCGGTGGCTGGCTGGTAGAGATTGACAACTACGACACCGACCCCCACGTGCGCATTACCGAAGGCAATGGCGAGCGCATCATCTTCACCTACAAGACCCCCGAAATATTGTCGACTGCACAAGAAGAATACCTGCGCAACCAGATGACCACAATAGATGCCGCCATTTATAACGAAGACAAGAACGACAACGAGTGGGAAAATTACATCGACCTCGACCGTCTTGTGCGCTTCTACATCGTACAAGAGATACTCGACAATGCCGAGTCGTTCCATGGCAGTTGCTACATGCACCGCGATATGGGCGACAACCAGAAGTGGATGTTTGGACCGGTATGGGACTTTGGTAACACATTCCGTCGTGGCTCGGGCTGGTTCATTTACGAATATCCCCCCTACGGACAGACTTGGATAGCCGAGATAGCCAAATACCCCCACTTCCAAGAGAAGGTTTCGGAGATATGGAAGGAACTCCGCGCCGGCAATTTCGACGATATATATACCTATATCGACAATTATGTGAGTGCCTACGAAAAAGCCATTCAAGCCGACGATGTACGTTGGCCCGACTACGGCAGCCAAGACGTGACGGGCGACGGCACAACCATGAAGAACAACATCCGCGAGCGTGCCAAGTTCCTTGCCGAGCATTGGGGCGATGCCGGGAAAGATGTTGAAGAGACCGAAACAAGCTATACCGTCTACTTCACTGCCGAAGGCACTGAGTGGGAAAACATCCACGCATACAGCTGGGACTACGACGGATCGGTAACAGAATTTTTGGGCAACTGGCCCGGCACACTCATGACCGCCACAACAACCATCGACGGCAAGGAGTATTACACTATTACCTTCGACCCCGGATATACCGCCAACGACCCGATGATAATATTCAACGACGGACGTGGTGGCGTGGGCGAGCACCAAACCGAGAACCTCGTTCTGCAAAACCATGCCATCTACGACCACAACGGCATTATAGGCACATACACTGCCATAGACGTTGTAAATAACGACAACAAGATTACCATCACACAACGTACTATCGAAGCCACCGGTCATATAACGCTATATAATATACAAGGTATACTCGTAGCACAAGGCAACAACAATGTCGCCGCCCCCACTGCCGGCATCTATATCGTATTGCATAACGGAAATGCTACAAAAGTGGCTATTAAATAGAGTGTTATCCTCCACGATAAAACTCCATTTTAGAAATTATTGACAAAAAACATAGCCAAAGGTTTGCCATTAAAAAATAAATGCTTACCTTTGTGCGCTAAAAAAATTATTTATAACACAATTAAAAACTCAAGGAAATGTATTTAACCGCTGAGAAAAAACAGGAAATCTTTGAGAAATACGGAAAGTCGAATACTGATACTGGCTCACCCGAAGCACAGATTGCATTATTTTCATACCGTATTGCTCATTTGACTGAGCACCTCAAGTCAAATCACAAAGATTATACCACACAACGCGCTCTTAAAATGTTGGTAGGTAAACGTCGTCGTTTGTTGGATTATCTTATCCGCACCGACATCAACCGTTACCGTGCCATCATCGCACAAAAAGAGCTTGGTATCCGTAAGTAATACGATACCAACGGTAAAGGTAAAAGAAACAGCGACTTCTATACAGAAGTCGCTGTTTTTGTATTTATAGTGCTATGAAGAGAACCTAAAGAAATATAGAAAAAGGGTGCGCCAAAATGAATGATTTGACGCACCCCGTTATATCCAATACTACACCATTCCTACTACCTGCATCTTATGGCAAGAAACGCAACAGGAAGAATGCGCCCAATATATACATTCCGATAGACACTTTCTTATAATTACCACTGAAGAGGTTGACGAGTATATATGAAAGGTGTCCCATCACAATACCGTCGGAAATACTATACGACAGAGGCATGAAAACAATACATACAAATGCCGGAATAGCCTCGCTATAGTCGTTGAAGTTGACTTTCACAACCGACGACATCATCATAAGACCCACCAATATAAGCGCCGGAGCAGTAGCTGATGCCGGAATTGCCAAGAAGAACGGCGCAAAGAAGAGCGACAAGAAGAAACACACGCCGGCGGTAAAAGCAGTCAATCCGCTACTACCGCCCTCATTGACACCCGCGGCACTCTCGACAAACGTGGTAACAGTACTTGTACCCATCATAGCACCTGTTGTAGTAGCAAGAGCATCTACAAGAAACGCTTGCTTGAGTCGAGGTATCTTACCATTCTTCACCATACCCGCCTTGGTCGATACACCTATCAATGTACCGATTGTATCGAATAGGTCGACAAACAACAATGTAAATACCACCACAAACATATCGGGTGTAAAGATTTTGTCCCACTCAAACTTCAATGCAATAGGTTCTATCGAAGGCGGAGCACTCACCACACCATGCATCTGCGTTACACCCATAGGAATACCCACAATGGTGGTTACCAATATACCCCACAACAACGCACCTTGCACCTTCTTGACAAGGAGTATCGAAGTGAAGATAATACCAATGATAGCCAACATGGGCGAAGGCGACGACAAGGGACTGAGGCTCACCAAGGTCATATCGTTATTGACAATAATGCCACTGCTCTGTAAGCCGATAAAAGCAATATACAGACCGATACCCACACTTATGGCATTCTTCAACGTATCGGGAATAACATCTACAATCTTCTCGCGCAGGTTGGTAACCGTAAGCAAGATAAAGACAATACCCTCCATAAACACCGCCGTAAGAGCAAACTGCCACGAATAGCCCATTATAGAGCATATCGAATAGGCAAAGAATGCATTAAGACCCATACCGGGAGCCAATGCAAAGGGCAACTTGGCATATAAACCCATAAAGACCGTAGCCATACCGGCAATAAGCGCCGTTGTTGTAAACAGCGCGCCCTTGTCCATACCCGTTTCACTTAGGATGTTGGGATTTACTGCCAAGATATATGCCATGGCAAGAAAAGTAGTAACACCCGCCATTATCTCGGTACGTACGGTAGTCTTTTTACTATCAAATCCGAAGAGCTTTTTAAGCATTTCCATGTGTGATGTATTCTTATGTGTGTTCCTAAAATTAAAGTTGTAAATTTACTCAATATTTTGCGATAACTACAAATATACTCGTCGATTTGTTGTATCTTTGCACTAAACCGCAAAAAACAAGCGGTACTCGACATCGTATAATATTGAAAACTAGAATATGGATGCACTATATCCCAAGCTGATACTTGATGCACTTGCACAAGTACGTTATCCCGGCAATGGCAAGAGCCTTGTCGAGAACGAGATGATAGAAGACGACATACGCATCGACGGTCGCAAAGTATCGTTCTCTATCATATTTGAAAAAGAAAACGACCCCTTTATACGCTCGGTTGTCAAGGCTGCCGAGGCGGCTATCCTCACTTTTGTTGCTCCCGATGTAGAGATACAAGGCAACATCGCTACCAAATTTCGCGTAGCAAACCGCCCCACACGCAACAATCCGCTACCCGGTGTCAAGAATATCATCGCTGTATCGTCGGGCAAAGGCGGCGTAGGAAAATCGACCGTTGCATCCAACCTTGCCGTTGCATTGGCTCAAGCCGGATATAAAGTAGGTTTGTTGGATGCCGATATATTCGGTCCTTCGGCTCCCAAGATGTTTAACATCGAAGACGAGCAAGTATATGCCGAGGAACGCGACGGACACAGCTATATCATCCCTATCGAAAAATATGGCGTAAAGATACTCTCAATAGGCTTCTTCGTGCGCAAGGACGATGCGGTGCTGTGGCGTGGCGGTATGGCAAGCAATGCTCTGAAACAACTTATCACCGATGCCGCTTGGGACGAGCTCGACTACTTTGTACTCGACCTTCCCCCGGGCACAAGCGACATTCACCTCACCTTGGTGCAAACATTGGGTATTACCGGAGCAATTGTTGTTACTACACCGCAAGAGGTAGCTCTAGCCGATGCTCGTAAGGGCATAAGCATGTTTATGGGCGACAAAGTAAATGTTCCCATCCTCGGTTTGGTAGAGAATATGAGTTGGTTTACCCCTGCCGAGCTGCCCGAAAATCGCTATTATATATTTGGTCGCGAAGGCGGCAAGCGCCTTGCCGAAGAGTTGGGCGTAACACTGCTCGGACAGATACCTCTTGTACAGAGCATCTGCGACGGTGGCGATGCCGGACATCCGGTAGCACTCGACGACACCGCCTCGGGCTTGGCATTCCGCTTGTTGGCATCGGAGGTTGTCCACGCTGTAGAACGTCGCAACAACACCCAACCCGCCACTCAAAAGGTCGAGGTACAAAAGTAAGCCTCGCACACATACTATAACAGACCGACGACCATATTGCCAAGGCAATATGGTCGTCGGTTATAATAAGCCACCTATATATACACGATTTATTTGAAACCCTGAGCGGCTATAAAGTCTGCCCAGATGCGTGAAAAATATTCGTTATCCTTCTTGGTATATCGCACATCGGTAAATACTTGTGCCAGACTCTCTTTGCCGTTCTCCTCAACAAAGCGACGATTGGCAGGTAGCGCTTCTTTCTCGGCGTAGAGACGACGGATGTCGTCGGCAGAATAGTCATGATACTGCTCGTCGTGAATAATCGCTTCGATGGGCAGGCGTTCTACCTGCTCGGGCATGTCGGCAGGATAGCCTACCGTTAGGGTTGTAACCGGCACAACAAGGCGTGGCAAATTCAACACCTCGGCTATCTGTGGCGCATTGTAGGTTGTCGTACCCAAGTAGCAGCAGCCCAAGCCTCGTGCCTCGGCAGCTGTATTGAATTGCTGAGCCACCAACAACGCATCAATCATTGCTGTAGTAAACGATGCAAAGTTATCATATCCGGGTTGTGCATTACTTGCCTCGCACCACTTGACAAAGCGATTGTAATCGGCACAAAATGTCAGCACTACGGGCGCCGATGTTACCGTCGGCTGGTTGAAGTGTGTGGGTGCCAACTTCTGTTTCATGGCATTGTCGCGGGTAACAACAACACTATACAGCTGCATTCCGCCCGTTGTAGGTGCACGAAAAGCCGCCTCCAACAGCTCGGCAAGCAGCTCGTTACTGATGTTTTTACCGCTATATTTTCTAATGGTGCGCCGGCTGCGCAACAAGTCCAATGTATCCATGTTGTGAATGTTGAGTGTTGAGAGATGAGAGTTTAGAGTTCGCAAATTAGGAAAATCGGGGGGGGACCTTCAAGGCTTTAAACAACGAAAGCTGCCGTTTGGCAGCTTTCGTTGTGGGCGAAGATGGATTCGAACCACCGAAGGTAAAAACCAGCAGATTTACATTCTGCACCATTTTGCCACTATGGTATTAGCCCATTGCTGTTGCAAAGATACGAAGTTTTCTTTGAAGTATGCAAATTTATAGCAACATTTTTAATGCTCAAATCTGCATTTTATAAACCGATGAATGGTAAAATGTTATAATTCAAACTATTTCAATAACGAAAATTCTTCACCACCGAGCGAGCAAGACGTAAGAGCAGCCATCTTCAAGGCGGTTGCGGCGCACTCGCTACCCTTGTTGCCCACCTTGCCACCGGCACGATCGGCAGCCTGCTCCATGGTATTGGTTGTGATAACACCAAAAATGACCGGGATACGCGAGCCTGCAAGCAAATTCAACTCGGTAACGCCTTGTGTAACGCTATCGCACACATAGTCGAAGTGAGGAGTATCGCCACGTACCACGCAACCCAATACAATGACAGCATCGGGGCGCAGTGTTTCCATCATGCACCGGGCGCCATAGGTGAGCTCAACAGTACCGGGCACGCGCGAAACATATATATTATTCAACTGCACACCATTTTCAACAAGAGTATCTACCGCACCCTGCAACAACGGTGCTATGATATTATCGTTCCATTCGGCAGCAACAATACCTACCCTGAGTTTTGAACAATGTTCCATTGATGGCATACCCTGCGCGAAAACGTGGGTATTATCAGCTACATTTGCCATATTAAATATTGGTAAAGTGAAAAATAAAGGGCTGTCTGCATCTTGCAAAAGAGAGAACAGCCCTTGTAAATCGTTATAATAGTTTATTATTTTGCACGCTCAATCAAAGCCTCAACTTGTGCAGCTTCTTGCGATGTAGGATAATTGTTTTTGATTTGCTCATAAACTTTCAAAGCAGCAGCTTTATCGCCAAGCTTCTCATAAACGTTGGCAGCCTTCATCAAATAGAGAGGCGAGAATACATCGTTGTCTGCAACTTTAGCAGCTTTCTCAAAGTATTTCACTGCATCGGCAGCCTTGTCCATATTGACAAGAGCATTACCAATAGTAGCGGTAATAGCGGGCGAAAGCAAAGCCTCGTCGGCAGCAAACTTGCTCAAGTATTGTTGTGCATTCTCATACTCACCTTTTGCATAGTATGCCAAACCGGCATAAGCGCAAGCAAGATTACCGGCTTGTGTCGAACCGTAGTTGTCAACTACAGCAAGCAAACCATCCCACTCGGCGTTACCATTCAACGCGAGGTCGAGCGAGTCTTGTTCAAATGCCAACACAGGTTGGAACAAAGCCTCTTGAGCCTTCACTTCGCGGGGTTCGAGATAGAAATGTTTTACAGCCAAAAAGATTGCTACAACAGCAATGATTGCTACTAAGACAGTGATAATTGTCTTTTGATTTTTCACTAAGAATTTTTCTGATGACGAAACAACTTCATTTACCATTTCGTCCTTTTTTTGTTCTGCCATATTCTGTATTATTTTTTATTCCTTTTTCCAACTCGAATGTATTTTTTTCATTCGACCGACAAAATTAATAGTTTTCTTTTGATATACGAAATTTCACACTGATTTTTTTATCATGATACACCATTAGGATACAAATAGGAGTTAAAAAGCCCCACGCCGAGTAGCAATTACACGCGCCACCGATACAACAACAGCAGAGATAAAACCATGATTAACAACACCCCTGTTACACACCACATCCATGAGGGTATTACCTCTACCCTCTCGCCCGGCACCGGCACAAGATATGGCACAGAATCGGTTGTATGTACTTCGCGCCACCGCAGCACGACACTATCGCGCCGAGGCTGTATAGACAAAGTATGCGACAATACACCTTGTGCTATTTGAGCAATGCTAAAAGCCCTATCACAGCTCAACACACTCACCGTATCGGTTGTGCTGTTTTTATACATTTCGCCGGCAGTTACCACCTCTACCACCGTATCGCGCACCACAACCACCTCACTGCGATGAGCAGTAACCGGCACATACACCTTGCGCACACAAGAGAGCATTATGAGCGAAAAGATTATCACAACGGCAAAGACACCCATTTGTTTCATAAGCGCAAGACCTCCCCTCTGTTTGCACCATCACGCCGGTAACTCACATGCAGCCAAGCAGGCGCTTCGTCGCTACCACGTTCCCATATCAGTTGGTCAAAAGGCATATCAAGCAGCACTTCGTACAACCGCCTATTCAATTCGGGCGAGCCGGCGCTCACATCGGCAGCCTCCCCTTTGATGTGCTGACTATTGTCGACACCACCAACTACACGATTGAGCCTCGGCGAGCGATAACCACTATTCACCCGCACAGGCACCCCCATCAGCTCACGAGCCGGATCAAGAATATTCTCGACGAGGGCTTTCAGGTTCTCCACAGCCTCATTATCGGGCTTATTGTTTATATGCAACTGCCGAGCTGTCGCACTATCCGTAAGTTCGGCTATCGAAAAGTATTTCATGTGGCAGCACCCCCTTTCTCGCCATGCGAAGCTCCATTGCAACGTCTATAACTATAATCCACACCAAACAAAGCTCCCGAGAAGGTAAGCACCTCGCCAAAAGCCACCAGCACACTACTATGTATTTCGCCCTCCGGGTCGACCCAGAAGCCCGAAAAGAGGAGCACCAGTCCTGCCACGCACATGAGGCAAGCCGCCCACAACTGCACCGTCATTCTATTTATTTCTGCCATAACTTTTTTGATGCAAAGATGCAAGCAGCCATACAGAATTTAATGCGATAAAACGAATTGATAAACAACCGCCCCCAATAGCCAAGAAGGCAAACCACACAGCGAGGCAGTGTGTTTTACATGCAATGTGTACTCTATTGGTTTATATATAAACTATTAGGATACACCTATAATGTTTAAAGAAAAGCCTAAAATACTAATTTTGTGATATTAATGCGAAGTTTTAACTTAAAGATAATATACAAGAACACCTGTTTCAGTCAGAAAGCATAACCCGTTAAACATACCTTGCCCGGTATACAAGATAGAAGCAATACACTGATAATAGTTTTAACACCTCATAGTATGCATATAGGACAACTCATCAGACAGCAGGTTGAAAAGCAGGGCGTAACAGTATCGTGGCTTGCCCGACAACTACCGTGTAGCCGCACCAATGTCTACAAGATATTTGACCGTGCTACTATCGACACAAGTGTTCTTGTGCGCATATCTATCATTTTGAAATACGACTTCTTTAAGCATTACAGCGAATGCATTAAAGACAAAATGTAAAATAGAGACACCTACATAGCGTATGTGTAAACCAAACGGGGACACCACTACAAGGCATCATACACTATATAATACTACTTTTGTGGTGTAAAGATGATAAATAAACACATAATACCTTATATCATGAATATCTTTGCAAAAAAAGAGAACGATTCAAATGAGAAAATTCCATTTGAACAGACCATCGAGAACATTAAAGCCGAGTGCGAAAAGCTTGTACAAGATAACAAAGCCAAAGACGAAGAGATACTCAATCTAAAGAAAACCATTGAGGCTCTGAAGGCGCAAGCAGTACCTCAAGACCCCACTGCAGAGCCCACTCCCACTCCCGAGCAACCTACCGAGCCCGAGGCACAACCCGAAGCGCCCGTTGTAGCAGTTGACTACGCTCCTGCGCTTGAAGCCATCAACGCATCAATCAAGGAGTTGACAGCCAAGTCGGACGAGTTGAAAGTATTGATTGGCTACCGCGACGTACAAGACGAGAACGTAAAAGCCATGCACAAAGAGCTGGAGAAATTCCGCGGCAACTTCTATGCCAAGTTGACCCAACCCTATTTGATGGCAATGCTCGACTTGCACAAACGTTTCTTCGAGACCTACGCACACTTCGACCACCTCGACAACAGCGAGGCAGATATGACACAACTCTACAACGACTTGATGACACAATTCAAGAGCGCTGTCGATGCATTGGAAAACCGCATATACAACGACTTTGGTGTAGAATACTATCTACCGGCTGTAGGCGACGATTTCAATCCCAAAGCACACCAAGCATTTGAAATCATCACAACAGGGGATGAAACGCATGATAGGAAAATAGCAAAAGTAATATACGGCGGCTTCCGCGACATGGACACAGAAAGAATACTTCGCCCCGCACGCATCGCTTGCTACAAATATCAACTTGTGAAAGAATAACAAATAATAAAAAACATATACAACTATGGCAAATGACAAAAGCAGAGCCGTTTACGGCATTGACTTGGGTACAACATACAGCTGTATCTCGCAAGTAGACAAATACGACCAAGCCGTCGTACTTCGCAACTTCGAAGGTGATGCAACAACACCTTCGGTAGTATACTTTGAATCGGAAAGCAACATGATAGTGGGTAAAGAGGCAAAGAATATGCTTCCCGTTGAGCCCGAAAAAACTGTTTCGTTCATCAAACGTCAAATTGGTAACGACGAAGCTTTCGATAAGAGCAAAAACACCACACCCTACCACTGCGACCCCGTTGAGATATCGGCGCTTATCTTGAAAAAACTTGTTCAAGATGCCAACGACTTGGGCGACAACCCCGAGCCTATCAAAGATGTCGTTATCACTTGCCCCGCATACTTTGGTAACAAAGAGCGCTTGCAAACCAAACAAGCCGGTATCAGTGCTGGTCTTAACGTATTGGGTATCATCAACGAGCCCACAGCAGCCGCCATATCATATGGTATGAAGATCGACGAGCGTCGCACTATCTTGGTATACGACCTTGGTGGTGGTACATTCGACGTAACAATCATCGTTGTAAACGGTGGTGCTATCAAGGTAGTAGCAACCGGTGGCGACCACCACTTGGGTGGTGTCGATTGGGATACCGAGTTGGCTAAATATGTACTCAACACATTCAACACTCAAAACGGCACAGCTTACGAATACGACTCTCTCAGCGCCAATGCTCGCTACGACCTCTTGCTCAGCGCCGAGAACTGGAAAAAGAACCTCTCGGCTCGTCAAACTGCCAAAGTAAACTTCTCATACGAAGGTAAGTCGGTCAACTTCGACCTTCCCCGCGAAACTTTCAACGCTATCACAGAAGACCGTTTGAACGAGACTATCGACGCTACACGCAAGATTATTGATATCGCCAAGGATAAAGGCTACAATACAATCGACGAAATCATCCTCGTGGGTGGTAGTAGCCGTATGCCCCAAATCAAAGACCGCGTAGAAGCCGAATTTGGCTTGCCTACTCGCTTGAACGACCCCGACGAGTGCGTTGCCAAGGGTGCTGCCATCTACGCCATGAATGAGGCTTACGCTCAAGCAGTAAAAGATTGGGAAGAAGGTACTATCGACGAAGCACCTGCACCTCTCACCGACGGACAAAAACGCACTCGCATCGTGAACGTAACAAGTAAGACTTACGGTCTCGGCTTGGATAAAGACATGGTAGGTAACCTTATCTTTGCCAACTCTTCTCTTCCCGTATCTCGCACTCGTTCTTTTGAAACCGTACAAGACGGACAAACAGGTGTTTTACTGCCTATCTACGAGAGCGACTTTACCGATGAAGAGAAGGATCAAACAGTAGAAGACCGCTTCTGCAACTTGGCAACAGAGGATATTTCGGTATTGAAAATTACAGGCAACCACCCCAAAGGTACCGAAATCAAGGTTACATTCAGCATCGACAACGAGGGTATCCTCAGCGTTAATGCTACACGCGAAAGCGACGTGATAGACTTCAAGCTCAAAATCGCCGGCGTAAAAGACGAAGAAGAGTTGAAGAAATCGCAAGACTTCATCGCCAACGCAACTGTATAAAACAAGACGAAACATTCGTTCTAACATACTATAACAGAGGTTGTGTCATTACGACACAACCTCATTTTTAGCAAAACAAATGGACAAAACTCTTCTCAAACAGAAAATAGCCGAATGGAATAAAGCGTGTGAATACTTTGCACGCCCCGACATCGTAAAACAACTTGCCGACGAGGAAAAAGCAGCCATAAAATTCCTCTGTGAATTTTGGCAAAACAGCGAATTTAACAAAGCTGCTTGCGAAGCTCACATCAACACCCTCAAAAACTGCGACAAACTGCACTCTTCCAACCGAGATATTATTGAGAAGAGCAAAAACTTCAGAGGTATAGCTGCAACATTCTATACCAAAGATGCTCAAACATTCAACGAGTTCCGCACCGAAATGGGTTGGACACCCAATCGCAAAGTACCCACACCCACTCCTACACCTACACCAACGCCTACACCAACGCCGACTCCCACACCACAGCACAACGAAGCGCTGATGATGCTGAATGTAGAGAAGTGGAGCAAAGCCATACAATTCCTTCGCAGCGAAGAAATCACTCCGCTACTCGAGACAAACGAGTTTACAGCTATCGAACAACTTGCCGACATGTGGCGACGTCCGATGTTCAAGCCCGAGATGAAGGAAGAGGCTGCCGAGCTGATAAAGGTGCTTGTAAACTCTCACAAGCTACACTCGTCGAACCGCGAAATCATAGAACAGAGCAAAAATCTGTGCGGTGTTGCACGTAAAGTGTATGACAACAAGGAGACGTTCGATGCATTCAAAAAGGCTATTACTCAATACTACAAAGAGAATAAGCCTCCCAAGAAAGAGCCCATTCCCACACACAAGGAAGAGCGCAAAACACCCAAGAAAGAGACTCATACACCTATCAAGCGCGACAAGGAGCTGATATTGTCGGATGTAGTATTTGCCAACACCAGCTACGAAGGCGACATCATCAAAGACTTTGGTAAGACACTATACAGCGACACCCAATATATCACCCCGCGCCTTATTGTTGCCAGCGAGTATTATGGCACAGAGACCATTGAGATAAAAATGCGCTATCCGAATGGCGAAACTGTAAACTATGACGACGAAATAGAGTTTAAGGGTAAAGGAAACTATACCATTGCCGGTTGGGGTAGCAAGACAGGTACTTCATACTCGACCTATCAATATGTAGATTATACATTTATATGCCGAGGCAAGAAGTTGTGGCAAGGCAGAGTGAGCCTGCAACAAGACCCCAAAAAATCGACAGCACCTCATGTTTCCGACATCAAGTTTGCTGCTACCGACAAAGACGGCAACATCGTTGTAAACTTTGGCAACCCCATACCCACTGGTATTCCATACCTCACCCCCTTGATTGTTGTCGACAACAACTTCCGAGGCAACATCACAGTTGAGGTTGAGTATCAATATGAAAATAGAAAAAGTGCACGTTTCGACTGCGAAGTGTTCATACAAGGTCCGGGCGAATATCACTTGAACGGCTGGGGTAGAGAAGACTGCAAGTTCTATACCGAATCGGAGACTATCAAGTGTACAATACGCTACAATGGCAAGGTATTGTGCAGCAAGAATGTAAAAATAGGCGGTGGTGGTAGCCGCAAAATACCTCAACGCAACACCAGTGGCAACGAATCGGGATGGACTCGATTTAAGAACAAGATAGAGGATATAGGCTACTGGTTTGATGAGAGGAAAGATAACCCCGAATCGGTAACCTCAATCATCACATTAATAATCTTCATACTCTATGTTATAGCCATCATAGCTTACTGGGTAAACGAAGGTTTCTGGGCTGCACTGATTTTTGGTGTGATAGGCTTCTTTGTAATGGGATTAATATTTGCAGGTATTAATATTGTCGCAAAGATAATTCTATACATCCTTCGCTTTGTATTCTATAATGTATGGACTTTCCTCATTGTAGCAATTATAGGTTTAGCAGATATAATTTCGGTATTTGGACATAACTTGCTGAGCGACATAGGCGATAAGTTTGAGGATAAAATCGAGATTGTTGAGCCGCAAACGATGAAATACATTTGCACCGCCAAGTCGGGCATGAAAGTGCGCAAAGCGCCCTCGACATCTGCCGAGCAGGTAGGCTCAATCAGCTACAACCAAGTTGTTGATGTGTATGAGGTAGAAGGCGACTTTGCCCGAATAAAATATGCAAATGCCTACGGCAATGAGGCATGGACAAGTCGTAAATACCTACAACTCGATGAAGAAGCTTTTTTCGCCGAGAATGAGCAACGAAAAGGTGTAAAAAGCCTTGTCGGTGTTCAATATGAAGTAATAAAAAAGGGTAAAGGCGACAAGCCCAATATCAATGACAAGGTACGATGCTATTATACCATTTCTACCGTAGAGGGCGACGTCATAGACAGCAACAAAGGCGGTGAGCCCACAAAATTTGGTCTCGAAGATGTAATAACCGGTTGGACTGAAGCCCTCTTATACATGAAAGAGGGAGCAAAGTGGAAAGTATATATCCCGTCGAAAGAAGCCTATGGCAGCGAAGGACGAGGTGTAATACCTCCCAACACACCGCTTGTCTGCGAGATTGAGTTAGTAGAAATTATAAATAGTAAAGATGCCAAATTTGCCGACTTTACCGTAACACAAGAGGATGGCTCGAAAGTTTCGCTGAGCGATTATGTAGGCAATGGTCGTTATGTTTTGGTAGACTTCTGGGCATCGTGGTGTGGTCCTTGCCTCAAATCTATCCCCCACCTCATCAACTTCTATCGTGGACACTCAAAGAGCCTGGATATGCTGGGCGTTGCCTCATGGGATAAACCCGAGGACTCACGCCAAATAATTGAGCAGTATCAAGTGCCCTATCCCCAAATACTCAATGCTCAACAATCGCACACCAAATTATATAATATTGAAAAGATACCGCACCTCATACTTTTTGCGCCCGATGGTGAGGTGCTATTGCAAGGCTATCCCAACGACGATTTTTTTGCACAAGTCAAATCTATCATATACAAGTAAACTACCGCAAAGCGCAATCCCACTAAAAAAGATTTCAGCCAACAACACACTTCCTTACAACAAGCTATACCGGAACTTACACACAACCATCATGATACAAAAAGAGCAGCCTCTCGAGAGGCTGCTCTTTTTATACATATATATTATATCTCTTAGTAGGGGAGAGAATCGTCGGTATAGAGTTTAGAACGTTGTATCTTCACAACTTTACCAAACTTGGCGAGGTCTTTCTCTTTGACATCTTTGGGACTACCCACGATGGCTATTGCAATGGGTTTGCCCTTGATGTTCTCTTCGTAGAACTTCACAACATCATCGAATGTAAGTTCGTCGATACGCTTCATATCGTCGATAGAGGGATCTTGAGTGTAACCCATACGTTTCCAATACTCTATCACAGCACTGCGGTTGCGGAAACCGGGCTTGTTGCTCAACTGCGACTCGCGCATGTTGGTCTTTATCACATCAAAATTGCCACTGAGTTGAGGCATATTGTTCAACAAGTCGGTGTATACTTGCAATGCTTCCAAGGTTTTGTCTGCTTGTGTACCTACATAACCCATAAACATCCAATCCTTACCGGGCACTTGAGGTGCACGCACTACACCATAGGCAGTGTATGCCATAGCACGTTTCTCACGTATCTCGTCTACTACAAGGCTGCCAAAACCTGCACCGAAGTAGGTTGTAAAGGCTTGCAACAATACATTATCTTTAATATCCAAAGACTCACCTTCAACAAAGAAGTAGATATTGCTTTGTTTTGCCTTGTCGTTGGGCAAGAAGTATATGGTATTCTCGTTGTAGGCAACACGCTCCTCAAACTCGGGCGAGAGCGACTCTTGCTCATTCTCTACAAGAGGCAGGTTCTTGCTCAAGATGCCGTAGAGTTGCTCGAAAGGCATGTTACCCACATAGTGAGCAGCAAACTCGTACTTGGTAGCCTCGAGGAATGCAGCCGACAATTCACCGGCAGTGAGTTCGACAACTTTCTTGAGAGGCATGCGAGTGAGGTAGTCGGAGTTCTCGCCATGCAACAAATATTGCAACAAGGCTTGTTGTTGCGACTCAACGCTTTGCTTTTCGCTCATACGACCGCTATACTCTTGACCGATAATCGAGTAGACTTGCTTTTCGTCCAATTGAGGCATCAAGATCTGACGTTGCAAGAGTTGACAAGCGGCAGTGAGAGAGCTCTCCGAACCATACATGGTTACAGTCATATAATCCTCCGAAACAGAGTAGTATATGGTTGTATTGAGGCGAGCCAATGCTTGCTTAAACTCGTAGGGCGATTGGAAAGCCAAGATACCGGCATTGTTCATCAAAGGAACAGCATACTCAAGAATAGGCATGCGGCGAGTACCTACGCCATAACGCAATGTGAGACTATATACGTCGTTCTCGGGGTTTTCGGTATAATAGAGTTTGCTACGGCTGTTGATGGTGCGCTCTTGTACCGAGTTGAAATCGCAGAACTCGGGTTCAACAGGCAGCACATCCATCGACTCGAGATATTGAGCATAGTCGCTCTTAACGCCACGCACAGCCTCAACAGGCTCATAACCGGGCTTGGCAACCTTGTCGAGCTTCTCAGTCTTGCGATCGCCACGCAACTCTTGTACGTTGACAACCAAATAATCGTTATTGAGATACTTCTCGGCAACGGCTTTCACGTCGTCGGCTGTAACGGCAGCAACCTTGTCGCAATATGCAAGCAACTCAACAGGATTGGTACCGGTATTGAAGAGAGAAGCCAAGTTTTGAGCTTTCATCTCGCTCGACTCCATAGCCAACTTGTAGCTACGTATCATAGCGTTTTTCACAGCCTCGAGCTGCTCGGCAGTAAACTCGCCATTGCGCAACTGCTCGATAGCTGCCAATACTTTTTTCTCGACCGACGAGTGGCTGTCGTACACACCTTGACCTTGGTCGTAAGAGGGATATGCTTGCACCATAACAATACCACCTGTGCGGAAACCGGTAGGAGCAGCTGCAGCACCCATGATGTCGCCATCGACAGTGAGCTTATCCAAGATACCGCTCGACTGGGCATTGGTAAGCAACTGAGTAGCTACCGAAATAGCAATCTCATCCTCGGCATTCGACGATACACCATTATACATCATTACCACGAAGGGTTGATAGAACAACTTCTCCGAGATAGCTTTACGACCTTTGAAGGGAGTGCGCTCAATGGCTTGGTGGGGTTGAGTAGCACGACGACTGATGCGCTCAAACTTTTGCTTAATCAAGGGAACAGCAGTAGCTGCATCAACATTACCAACAAGAATAATAGCCATATTCTCAGGACCATACCAATTCTCATAGAAGTCAATCAAACGGCTCAAGCTGGGGTTCTTCAAGTGCTCGGGCAAGCCAATGATGGGACGTCCATAAGGAGTGCCTTTGAAGGCTTGTCCAAAGAGGAATTGTGAGAGATTAGAACCCATGTTGTCTTGATACATGTTATACTCCTCATAAACAGCCTCAAGCTCGGTTTGGAAACCACGGAATACGGGGTCTACAAGACGCTCGCTATATAGCTCCAACCACTTTTCGAGCTGTGTGGGAGGGAATGTATTGAAGTATGAAGTCTGGTCATAACCGGTACCGGCATTCAAGCCTTGACCACCCATACCGTCGACCAAGAGAGTAAACTCGTTGGCAGCAGCATATTGAGCAGCCTCAACCGACAGTTTGTTGATTTCAAGACCTATTGCCTCTTTCTCCTCGGCTTTTGTAGCAGCCGCCATCTCGTCATATTTGGCAATAATTTGGTCGTACAGCGGTTTCTCTTTTGCCCAATCGAGACATCCGATAGTCTGAGTACCCTTAAACATCACGTGCTCCAAGTAGTGAGCCAATCCGGTATACTCTGTCGGGTCGTCGATAGAACCAACATTGAATGTCACCATACCATATACATCGGGTTGCGACTTGTCTTCCCAGATGTACACTGTTGCACCATTACGCAGAGTGAATGTACTCAAGCCTTGTGCTACCGAATAGCAGCAAGAGCATACGAGCATGAGCAACAGCAACGCTAAATTTCTTGTTCTCATAGTTAATGTTTTTATTTGGTTGTTATGTTTTAATCACAAATATAGTAAAACAAAATTTTGGCACTGCAAAAGTGCAACATTTTTTTGAACAAAACAAAATTTATCAATAAATATTTATCGTTTTTCGATAATTTAAGAATTTAAGAGCACTTTCACCCGAGATATATTTTATTAAAAATCAATAAAAACAAGAACTGTTGAGCAGAATTGTCGGCTCAAAATAGCATTGAGTATAAAAATATGTGTAATTTCGTAGCGAAAACTATGTATCACGCAAAACGAAAAGCGATGAAAAGAAATATTATCACTGCCCTATTGGTGTGTCTGACAGCCACCCTGGCAACAGCACAATTTACACACGAATATGAGCCATCGACAGGATGGCCCTATCTATACGAAGACTTTAAGGATGCTATTGTATACTATCACAACAGCAATCCCGAGAGTGCCAAAATCAATGTGCACCTGCTCAACAACGCATTGCACTTTACCGACGGCGATAAAATCATGATTGTGCGCGATGCCAATCGTATCGACTCGGTAGTATGCGCCGACAAGACTGTGTTACTGCGCAAGGCAAGTCTATACGTTGAAGTAGTAGCACAAACAACCCGCATCATAATAGGTCATACTTGCGAAGGCGACCTCCATGCGCTCGACGATAATAATGGTGCGTACGGAACAGCCACCTCGACAGGAGCCACACAAAACGTATCTTCGTTTAAAGACCATGGCAACGTAGCCGCATGGCAATACAAAGATATGATAGCCGACCGTCGCAATACTCGCACCTTGCCTACCATCAAACGCACTGTTTTTATCATAGACAATCGCGAGATGTGTCATGCCAACAAAAACGGCGTGAACAAAATACTCGACAAGGAGCAAAAGAAAGCCTTTAAGACCTTCTTGAAAGAGAACAAAATAAAGTGGAAAAATACCGACCACCTTATTCTCGTAGCACAATTCTTGGAAACAATAATTGCACAAGAGAGTTATTAAATAAATCCTTCTCAATATAGGAACAAGCGGTATCACAAGCAGGAAAAAGCGCAACAATGAAGATGAACAAAGAAAAAATATCGGACTTTATGCAGAGGTATGTCATTCGATACATTTCGCCTGTCCTCATTGTATCGTTTGTTATATGGCATCTGTTCATAGCTCGCAACAACTATATCGACATCTGTCGCAACGACAACAAGATACGCGAGTTGGAAAAGAGCATCGCCCAAGAGGAGATGCAGATACTGCAACTGAAGGAAGAGATAAGCAACTCGGAATCTGACACAATAACCATCAACCGCATTGCCCGCGAAAAACATGGAATGCAGCAAGCGCATGAAGATGTGTATATAGTGATTTCGGAGTAATACTTACACAGCAAACATTCATAATAGAGCCATCATGAAAATTGACATCAAAGATATTATATTCAAGACATCCTCCATGCTGGTAGTGGTAGGTGCTGTTCTACCCCTTATAGTACACGAAGAGTGGGTACCCTACATCTTTGCCGTAGGAGCAGCAGGCATGTCGGTCATACGCCTCATCACCCCCTATCGTGGCAAGAATACACGCCTACGCCGCCTATCCATGATAGAGCTGTTGGCAACGCTGACACTTATCTTTGCCTCATATCTCATGTTTAAGGGAGGAAACGACTGGATTGTATTACTCACAATCTCGGCTTTCTTGCAATTATATACCTCTATCGCCATACCGCGAGAGGCTGCCAAGGAGAAAGAGAAAGAATAACCATCAGAAATGCTCACTGCGCGAAGCATCTATGCGCAGCAGGATAAAGAGCAATATAGTAAATCCCCACAGAGAAGAGCCTCCGTAGCTGAAGAAAGGCAACGGAATACCTATCACCGGGCACAAGCCTATCACCATACCTATATTAATAAATAGGTGGAAGAAGAAGATGCCCAGCACACTATAAGCATACACACGTCCAAATGGTCGGGGCTGTCGCTCGGCTATAACCATGATGCGCAATATAAGCGCCGTAAACAATCCCAACACCAAACATGCTCCCCAGAAGCCCTCTTCCTCGCCAATGGTGCAGAAGATAAAGTCGGTATCTTGCTCGGGAACATACTTCAGCTTGGTCTGCGTACCATTCAAGAAACCTTTGCCCCAAAAGCCACCCGAACCGATGGCAATCTTCGACTGGTTGACATTATATCCGGCTGCGCGCAAGTCCTCTTTCATACCCAACAGCACCTCTATACGAGTGCGTTGGTGCGGTTGCAGCTTGCTGAACACCATATTGCACGAGAAAAGAAATACCACCGAAACTATGGTTACAGCAATGGCTACCAATATACGCGACGAAAAGGTCATAAAATAGACCACCAACAGATATATCAACGACAAGGCAACGATGCCCAACAGTACATACAGCATGGGGACTTCAATGCCACAAGCTATGAGTATGGCAGTAACAACGGCAGCCACAATATAGCCAATAGATAGGTTGCGAGCCACAAGGCGATTTTCGGCAAAAAAGTATATCATACCCACCAATACCGCACATATAATAATGAGCACAATACTCTCGCCCAATGGTGCACCCATCCACATGTCGGCACTAAACTTGATACCCAACACAAAATAGAGTATCGCACATATACCACCAAACAGCACCAGTCCGGTCATACCCTCTCGATACATCATAAAAATAAAAGAGAGATAGACCAGTGCCGAGCCTGTTTCTTGCTGCATCACAATAAGCAACATAGGCAACAGCACCAGCCCCACAACCTTAAAGAAATTGGCAGGTTTGGTAAACTTGAAGTTATAGCCATTGAACATCTTGGCAATGGCAAGAGCCGTTGCAAACTTGGCAAACTCTGCCGGTTGCAGCCGTATAGAGTCGGTTATCGTAAGCCACGATCGGGAGCCTTTCACCTCGTCGGCAACTATAAACGTAAAGACCAACAAGAGCATAAAGGCTATATATATCATGTAGGCATATATCTCAAACATACGCGAGTCGATGAGCATAATAGCCGATGCCAAGATGAATGACAATCCTATCCATACCAACTGCTTACCCGAGCGCTCGGCAAAATCGAAGATACTCGCTTGGTCATAATCGTAGCTCGCAGCATAGATACTTATCCAACCGAGAAAGACAAGCACCACGTAAAGAAATATCGTGAGCTTGTCGACAGATTTCCATACATTAACGCTTCTTGCCACTGTTACCTACAACTTTTGAGTTAAACATACGATGTTCGAGGTCTTTTCGCGCCGGATCTGTTATCTCACCCTTGAGGTAATACTCCATCATAAGGCTACCGATAGGCACACCATAGGTAGCACCGAAACCGGCATTCTCAACATACACTGCAATAGCAATACGGGGGTTGTCCATAGGAGCAAACCCCATGAAAGCCGAGTGGTCGCGACCATGCGGATTTTGCGCTGTACCGGTTTTACCACACACCTCAATGTCGGGCAAGTTGGCAGTTTTACACGTACCACCTGTTACAGCAGCACGCATACCCTCTACTATATAGTCATAATAACGACTGTCAATTGAGGGATAGCGACGCTCAGTATATGTTGTATCGATTATACTATCTTGTATAGACTTGACAACGTGTGGCGTATAGAAATATCCACGATTGGCTATCGTTGCTGCAAGATTGGCTATCTGCAACGGTGTGGCAAGTATCTCGCCCTGTCCTATTGCGATAGAGATAATAGTGAGTGCACGCCAACGATTTTCGCCATAGAATTTATCGTAATACTTGCTATTGGGCAAGAAGCCACGTTTCTCGCCGGGCAGGTCGACACCAAGGCGATAGCCATACCCCATCGAGACAAGGTGATTTTTCCATATCTCAAATGCCTCGGATGTGCTTTCATATTGTCGGCGATTATCGAGCATAGAGCGCAATCCATAGCAATAGTATGCGTTGCACGACGTAGCCAATGAGGGTATCAACGGCAGTGGCGACGGGTGAGCATGACAACCTACACGCAAGCCTCCCACCACAAATCCCCCGGTACAAGGATAGTTTGTTTCGGGGGTGATAATACCCTCTTCAAGAAAAATAAGACCCTGTGTAGGCTTGAACGTCGAGCCCGGAGGGTACATTGCCATAATAGCTCTATCGAAGAGCGGATTGGCAGGGTCGCGAGTGAGTTTGGCATAATTTTTTCCGCGCTCTCGACCCACCAAAACAGAGGGGTCGTAGGTAGGGCTAGACACGAGAGCCAATATCTCGCCCGTAGCAGGCTCAATCGCAACGATAGCGCCTGTCTTACCCCGCATCAGTTTCTCGCCATAGGCTTGCAAGTCGGCATCAATCGAGAGCGTGATATTACGTCCCGATACCGGCTGCACATCATAACGACCATCTTCATACTTACCCTTGATGCGCCCATGTGCATCGCGCAAAAGTATCTCTTCGCCTTTGACACCACGTAGCACCTCCTCAAACGACTTTTCTACGCCCAAGTCGCCCGTATAGTCGCCACGACGATAGTAGTCGTCCTTCTCGATATCGGAGGGCGACACCTCGCGTATATTGCCAAGCACATTGGCAGCAATAGGTCGGCTATATTGTCGCAACACCCTGTTTTGCGTATAGAAACCGGGGTATTTATACAACTTCTCCTGTAAGCGACCATAATCTTGTGCCGAGAGTTGTGTCATAAACACCTGCGGGGTATAGGTCGAATAGCCAGGGTTCTTGCGACGGTCTTTCATGTCGGATATATACTTCTCGAACTGCTCAATGGTAATACCCAACGTATTGCAGAAGTCGAGTGTATCGAGCCCACGCACCTCGCGCGGTATCATCATCACATCGTATGCCGGCTGGTTATACACCATCAACTCGCCGTTGCGGTCGTATATAAAACCTCGAGAAGGATAGAGTATCTTGCGCTGGAAGGCATTGCTATCGGCATAACGCTTGTAATCGTTGTCGCCCACTTGCAACATAAACAAGCGCACGATATAGATTGCCACCACTGCCAACACAGCACCGGCTATCACCCATTTCCTTTTTTCGAGATTATAATCTTTTCTCACGTCGTTGACCGAAACTATCTATACACAGAATAAAAACAAATGTAAGCAATGTACTACCCAATATGCGTAGTATGAGAAATAAGGGGTCGAAGAACGTAAGCGACTCTATGACATACAAAAAGAGGCAATATAGGAATGTCATAGTAAGCGCGTATCGGACATAAAGCCACATGCCAAACTCCTTCAACGAGGGCATTTCAGAGGCATAATCGTTTCCGTGAGGCAAGTACAGCGTAAAGACCGGTCGGCGCACAAATGCCAACAACGTGCAAGCCAAAGCATTCATACCTGGTGTATTGCTGAATATATCGACCACAAGTCCCAAAAAGAATGATATGGTGAGCACCCACGCTGTCGACAAAGCCACAGGAAGGCGTAGTATTACATAGATAAACACCAAGGGTATTGCTACGCCAAAGAGGTGTATCTGATTGAACAATATAGCTTGCAACAGCACAAGAAGCAAAGCCAATCCTATCTCACGAACCGTCGTTATATTCATTGTCGAGCCTCCTGTTCCAATTTTTGTTGCATTTCTTGATTTCTATTCGATACAACCCTTACAGCTCCTAACTGCCCAAAATCGGTCGACAACTTCACACGCATCGCATAGAAATTGTCATCCTTTTGCTTGGCATAGTCGTGTATAGTACCTACCATGATGCCATCGGGGAAAACTGCCGAGAAACCGCTCGTTACAATCGTATCGCCGGGTTGGAAATCGACATGTCGAGGCATCTCCTCCAATATGGCATATTGAGGATTACGTCCATCCCATGTCAAAGAGCCGAAACAATCGGTGCCTTTCACTTTGCAACTCACATGCAGCTTGGTATTCAACACCGATATTGCCACTGCATTGTGCTCGTTGACAACATTCACAATACCCACAATGCCATTGGATGCAACGACCGCCATCTCGGGAGTAATACCATCGGCACTACCTTTATCGAGGGTGATATAGTTGTCGACATGCGACACACTGTTGTTGATGACACGAGCCACCACAAAGTCGTAATTGCGCAACAGCGGGTCGGTCAACGCAAGCGAATCGGCTACTGCTGCATAGCTGTAACGTTGCAACTGACGGCGCAACATCATATTTTCTGCCTCCAACTCGCCATTACGGCTCAACAGGGTTTCGTTCACCTTGCGCAACCCGAAGTAGCCCGTTACAGCATCCGACACCTCATAGACCTTTGCCACCACCCTATTGGACGAGCCGAAATAGACACTACGCTGGTAGGGATTGCCTTGAAACAACAAAGCACAACTCACCACCACATAGACTATAAAGAATAGCCATGCGTGATGCTTGAGTATAAAATCAATAAGGTTGCGCATCGTTCAAAGCGGTTGTATAGGAGTATGTTTTACCGCAACGAGCTACACTGCTTTTTTGACAAAGCGTGTAACTCGCGGGGTATGTAAAGTTTTTATTATCGAATCAAGAAATTGAACTTGTCAATATTCTTCAATGCCACACCGGTACCCTTGGCAACTGCGTGCAAGGGGTCATCGGCAACGTGGAAGGTAATACCAATCTTGTCGGTAAGACGTTTGTCAAGACCTCTCAACAAAGCGCCACCACCAGCCAAGTATATACCATTGCGCACGAGGTCGGCATACAACTCGGGGGGAGTTTGCTCCAATGCACTGAGAACAGCAGCCTCAATCTTCGAGATAGACTTCTCGATACAATGCGACACCTCTTGGTACGATACGGGTATCTCCATAGGCAAGGCTGTCATACGGTTGGGACCATGTACGATATAATCTTCGGGGGGATCGGCAAGGTCGGTCAACGCCGAACCTACATTTACCTTAATCAACTCGGCAGTACGTTCACCCACACGCACATTGTGCTGACGGCTCATATACTCTTGGATATCGGCTGTGAGGTCGTCGCCGGCTATACGGATAGACTTGTTCGACACGATACCACCCAATGATATAACGGCAATCTCGGTGCTACCACCACCTATATCGACAATCATATTGCCCTCGGGAGCAGTAACATCAATACCGATACCTATCGCGGCAGCCATAGGTTCGTATATCATATATACATCGCGACCACCGGCATGCTCGGCAGAGTCGCGCACCGCACGTATCTCAACCTCGGTACTTCCCGACGGAATACACACCACCATGCGCAACGAAGGGGTAAAGAGGCGACGTTGAGGATTTACCATCTTCACCATACCGCGAATCATTTGTTCGGCAGCATAGAAGTCGGCAATAACACCATCGCGCAAGGGGCGGATTGTAGTAATGTGGGGAGCTGTCTTTTCGTGCATCTGACGAGCTTTTTCACCCACAGCGACCAACTTTTCGGTCTTTTTTTCCAATGCAACCACCGACGGCTCATCAACAACAATCTTATCATCGTGAATGATGATGGTATTGGCTGTTCCGAGGTCGATAGCAATCTCTTGTGTTAATGAGAAGAATCCCATCTTTTCTCTATTTTAAGGGTTTTTACTTTTTAATGTTTGAAGTGGCGAATACCGGTCATTACCATTGCTATGTCATTGGCATTGCAATAGTCGATGGTATCTTGGTCGCGCACCGAGCCACCAGGTTGTATCACTGCATCGACACCTGCTTGGTGTGCTATCTCTACACAATCGGCAAAGGGGAAGAATGCATCTGATGCCATAACAGCTCCGTGCAAGTCGAAGTTGAACGAATGCGCTTTCTCGATAGCTTGGCGCAGAGCATCTACGCGAGAGGTCTGACCCACGCCGCTGGCACAAAGCTGACGGTTCTTGGCAAGAACTATTGCATTCGATTTGCTATGCTTTACAATCTTGTTGGCAAAGAGCAAGTCGGCTACACGCTCATCGGCTACAGCCTTGTTGGTTACTTGCTTCAACTCGCAAGGTTGCTCAACATGCAGGTCGCGGTCTTGCACCAACACACCGCCCAACAACGAGCGATATTGTTTGGTAGCCACGTTGGGTTGTTTCTGTATGAGGATGATGCGATTTTTCTTTTGTTTCAATACTTCGAGTGCTTCGGGTGCATAGGCAGGAGCGATAATCACCTCAAAGAATATTTTGTTTACCTCCTCAGCAGTAGCGAGGTCGATAGGACGATTGGCAATGAGTACACCACCAAAAGCCGATACGGGGTCGCACTCGAGAGCCGCTTTCCAAGCATCGAGTATTGTATCTCGTGAGGCAATACCGCAAGCATTGTTGTGCTTGAGTACAGCAAATGTTGTTTCATCAAACTCGGCTATCAACGACACTGCGGCATCAATATCCAAGAGGTTGTTGTAAGAAATCTCTTTGCCATGCAGTTGCTCAAACATAGCCTCGAAATCGCCATAGAAAGCACCTTTTTGATGAGGATTTTCGCCATATCGCAACGATTTCTCGCCATTGACAGCTGCGCGGAAGGTAGAGCCCGCACCGGCATCGAAGTAGTTGAATATTGCACTATCATAGCCCGAAGACACTGCAAAAGCCTCACGAGCCAACAAGCGACGATCTTCGAGTGTTGTAGTTGCGCCGTTGCGTTTGAGGATATCGAGCAATATGCCATATTGACCTTTCGATGCTACGATAGCTACATCGTCAAAGTTCTTGGCAGCAGCACGAATAAGCGATATACCGCCTATATCTATCTTCTCGATAATTGCGCTCTCATCGGCACCCGATGCTACGGTCTGCTCGAAGGGATAGAGATCTACAATCACAAGATCGATTGAGGGAATTTCATACTCGGCTATTTGAGCGGCATCGCTTTCGTTATCGCGACGATTGAGAATACCGCCAAATACCTTGGGGTGCAAGGTCTTGACACGACCTCCCAAAATAGAAGGATAACCCGTCAAATCTTCTACTGCCTTACAAGGAATACCCAATGACTCGATAAACGATTGAGTGCCACCGGTTGACAAAAACTCAACACCATCGGCGTGCAGCATTTTTATAATATCGTCCAAGCCATCTTTGTGAAAGACCGACACCAAGGCGGTCTTTATTTTTTTCTCTTTTACCATTTTATTTCGTTATAGATTATTTGGTTGCAAAAGTACGAATTTTTATTAGCTTTTTCACTACAATATTGCAAGAATTTTCAAGGAATTTATCAACATTCATAGCTGCCTAAATATCAATATTTTAAACACGTTGAAAAGTAATCATGCAGGAGCACATGTTCTACATCCTCATAATCATTTGTTGGTAATCGCATACTGCAAAATAACCAAATCAAGCTATTGTCGCATCGGGCTGACGGTCATACCTTTGCATCAGTTTAATTACCGAACTCATCGAGTATTAAATTGGGTTTGTAACGACACACGCGTGATGCGACAACGCCAAAGACCACAACTATACAGTTGGAATATTAGGTTATATGATTGTAAATAAAGCGGGCTTATATCGGATATAAGCCCGCTTTATTTACAGACATTCGACAATAGCGATGGAACATTAATGGGCTGCCATGTGTTATATATTATAAGAGGCATCTGCAATGCAGGTGTCATCCGACACAAATCATACACAAGAAGAACTCGACAAACCCCATACGCACATAAAAACATGATTAGAGCCCATTTCTACCACAATCCGGAAGATGCCCTTGAAGGCTTGACACAGCAACTTTTCAAGCACATAAAAAGCACACGTTTCATCATCGACCCATACTATTCAATCGACGATTTATTTTATCAAGGTATTTTCCCTCACACCGAAGAAGTATTATTTTCGCTCGCCATCGCGAGTGGCGAAACAAGCAAGCAACTCTTCACCCATTGGCGCAGAAGACACCTAAAAAACGACATTTGGAGAACGATCAACTACTATTGGTTAGACGAAAATCACGCACCATTCACAAGCCCCGAAAACAACTTTGGAGAAGCCTATCGACGATTTTTCCGACACACCAAAATCAACCCCCATCGCATACACCCTATAAGGTACGACAACACCCTCGAAGAAGAGGCAAAACGATACACCTCACTACTGCCATCTTCGAGAGGTTTAGTCTACGATCCAACGCGCCGCTACACCAAGGAAAGACCATGTGTAACAGCCTATAAATCAAACTTTCACTGCGCCATATTAGACATCGACAGCAATTATCACATCACCTCCATTTCGCCCCACAAATCAACACCTTGCGACAGCGCAAAATACAACGTAACACCCCACCCCGCGAGTGGCGAAAAACGCATCACAGCCGGCATGCAAATCCTACAAAAAACACCCCGAATTATTGTTACATTATTGGGCAAAGAAAAGGCACATATCATCGAAGATTTATACTACGGTCGCAACACCCATTTGCCAGCCATACAGCTATTGCTCGAGCACCCCAACGTGCATATCTTTACCGACAACCGAGAGATGGAAATCACCATTTACCCCAACCATCAATACGTACAAACGACACCCGACGACATAAAACTGCGCACTCCCCTCGACGAGCTATAACAGAAACACTATCAACCACTTTCGCCACACCGCCAAGATACAACCATACAACGGCGAAAAAGAGAAAAAATATATAACGCATTTTATAATGTGTTTTTTACAGAATTATTTAGGTAATTAGACAGAAAATTGTATCTTTGCATCGCTAATACCGTAGTATTGCAACCAAACTAAAAATTCTGTTTAACTTAATACCAAATTTACAATGGAACTTTCTCACATTGAACACTTGGGTATAGCTGTCAAAAGCCTTGAAGAAGCTATCCCTTACTATGAAAACATCCTTGGTCTCAAATGCTATTCAATCGAAGAAGTAGCCGACCAAAAGGTAAAAACTGCTTTCTTTAAAGTAGGTCAAACCAAAATTGAATTGCTCGAGCCCACCAGCCCCGAGAGCACAATTGCCGGTTTCATCGAGAAACGTGGCGAAGGCATCCACCACCTCGCATTTGCAGTAGCCGATGGCGTAGCCAACGCACTTGCCGAAGTAGAAGGCAAAGGTGTTCGCCTCATCGACAAAGCTCCCCGCAAAGGTGCTGAAGGTCTTAACATCGCATTCCTCCACCCCAAATCGACCGGTGGCGTATTAACCGAACTTTGTGAAAATCCTAACAAATAATAAAATGAGCAAACAACTCGAAAAAGTAAAAGAGCTTATCGCACTGCGTAATGAAGCTCGCCTCGGTGGTGGCGAAAAAGCCATTGCCAAGCAACACGAACGTGGCAAATACACAGCCCGCGAACGTATCAACCAACTCCTCGATGAAGGTAGTTTTGAAGAAATCGACATGTTTGTACGCCACCGCTGCTACAACTTCGGTCAAGAGAAAAAATCATATCTCGGCGACGGTGTTGTAACCGGTTACGGTACAATCGAAGGTCGTCTTGTTTATGTATTTGCACAAGACTTCACCGTATTTGGTGGTTCACTCTCTGAGCAAATGGCAATGAAGATTTGCAAAGTGATGGACATGGCGATGAAAATGGGTGCTCCCATCATCGGTATCAACGACTCGGGTGGTGCTCGTATCCAAGAAGGTATCAACGCCCTTGCCGGTTACTCTGAAATCTTCCAACGCAACATCCTCGCATCGGGTGTAGTACCCCAAATCTCGGGTATCTTCGGTCCTTGCGCCGGTGGTGCTGTATACTCTCCCGCCCTCACCGACTTCATCGTGATGGTAAAAGAGATTTCTTACATGTTCCTCACCGGTCCCGCAGTTGTTAAGACCGTTACAGGCGAGGACGTTACTCAAGAGCAATTGGGTGGTGCCGAGATGCACTCTAAGACTTCGGGTGTAGCACACTTTGCATGCGAAACCGGCGACGAAGGTCTTTCGGTTATCCGCAAGCTCATCAGCTTCATTCCCCAAAACAACCTCGAAGAGGCTCCCGTACTTCCTTGCGAAGACCCCATCGACCGTCTCGAAGACTCACTCAACGAGATTATCCCCGATAGCCCCAACCAACCCTACGACATGTATCAAGTTATCGGCGCTATCATCGACAACGGCGAGTTCCTCGAAGTACAACGCGACTTTGCACGCAACATCATCATCGGTTTTGCTCGTTTCAACGGACAATCTGTTGGTATCGTTGCCAACCAACCTCAATACCTCGCCGGTGTACTCGACTGCAACGCTTCGCGCAAAGCAGCTCGCTTCGTACGCTTCTGCGACGCCTTCAACATTCCTTTGGTAACACTTGTAGACGTTCCCGGATTCTTGCCCGGTACAGGTCAAGAGTACAACGCCGTTATCTCTCACGGTGCAAAATTGCTCTACGCTTATGGCGAAGCAACAGTACCCAAAGTTACCGTTACATTGCGTAAATCGTACGGTGGTTCACACATTGTGATGAGCTGTAAACAACTCCGTGGCGACATGAACTATGCATGGCCTACTGCCGAAATCGCAGTTATGGGTGCATCGGGTGCAGCAGCCGTTCTCTATGCTAAAGAGGCAAAAGAACAAGCCGATCCCAAAGCATACATCGCAGAGAAAGAGGCAGAATACACCAAGTTGTTTGCCAACCCCTACAATGCCGCTCGTTATGGCTACATCGACGATGTTATCGAGCCTCGCAACACTCGCTTCCGCATAATCCGCGCATTGGAGCAATTGCGTACTAAGAAACTCATCAACCCCGCCAAGAAACACGGTAATATTCCTCTATAATCTTTAAAACACAATCAATATGAACAAAAATAAATTTGGGATATTGAGCATGTTGCTTGCTGTTGTCGTAGCTTTTGCTTCGTGCAAACCGGCTGTTGAAGGCGAGGAAACAGGCAGCAAAATCTTAATCAACGAGATTTTGATGACCAACGAAACCAACTTTCAAGACGATTATGGCATGCACAGCGCATGGGTGGAATTGTTCAACAAATCGTACGGCAGCTATAACGTAGCAGCTCACTTGCTCAAGTATAGCGACACCCCGGGCGATACTGCTGTATACTTCATCCCCAAGGGCGACGTGCTCACACTCATCCAACCCCGTCAACACAGCCTCTTCTGGGCCGACGGACAACCCGCTCGCGGCACATTCCACGTTAACTTCGTATTCAACCCCGAGAAAGAAACGTGGATTGGTATCTACGATAGTGGCAACAAACTTCTCAACGAAGTAGTTGTTCCCGCAGGCATCCTCCAAGCCGACCAATCTTATGCCCGCATACAAGACGGTGGCAATGAATGGGAAGTAAGAGGTGCAGGCACTGACAAGTTTGTAACTCCCAGCACCAACAACCTCACACTCGACAAGAACGTGAAGATGGAGAAATTCCAAACACAAGACAGCATTGGTGTCGGCATGGCAATATCGGCTATGGCTGTTGTATTCTCTGGTTTGTTATTGCTCTACATCATCTTCCGCACCATTGGTAAGGTTTCGGCATGGAATGCACAACGCACTGCCGCCAAGACCAAGGGACTCAACGAAGAAGAGACCAAAGAAGCTATGGCTAAGGGCTCTACTCCCGGTGAGGTTTTTGCAGCAATCGCTATGGCTATGCACGAGATGCAAGAAGACGTTCACGACGTAGAAGACACAATTCTTACTATCCACCAAACAGAGCGTCGCTACTCACCTTGGAGCTCAAAGATTTACTCTTTGCGTGAAATGCCTAAAAAATAATCTTAAATCCTAACATTCAAAAAAAACAAAAAACAATGAAAGACTATAAATATACCATCAACGGCAATATTTATAAGGTAACAATAGGAGATATCGAAGAAAACGTAGCTCACGTAGAGGTAAATGGTACTCCCTACCTTGTCGAGATGGAAAAAGTGGTTAAACCCGCTATGAAACCCGTAGTAAAAGCACGTCCTACAACACCTGCTGCACCTACAACTCAACTCAATCGTCCTACGCCCGCCGGCGGTGCAAGCGGTATCAAATCGCCCCTGCCCGGTGTTATCCTCAGCGTTAACATCAACGTAGGCGACACAGTGAAGAAAGGCGATACTATCCTCGTACTCGAGGCTATGAAGATGGAAAATGCCATCAAAGCCGACCGCGATGGTAAAGTATCAGCTATCAATGTTAAACAAGGAGATTCGGTTCTCGAAGGTACCGTTCTCGTAACAATCGAGTAATATGGGTGAATTTCTTTCATTTATAGGTCAAAACCTCGGCGACTTCTGGACATATACCGGTATATACAACGCCACATGGCAACACTTCGCCATGATAGCCATCGGTATATTCTTCATATATCTCGCCGTGGCAAAGGAATTTGAGCCTATGCTCTTGATTCCTATCGGCTTTGGTATGCTCATCGGTAATATTCCATTCAACATGGATGCCGGTTTGCAAGTAGGTATCTACGAACAAGGCTCGGTACTCAACATCTTCTACCAAGGTGTAACATCGGGTTGGTATCCCCCGCTCATCTTCTTGGGTATTGGTGCTATGACCGACTTCTCGGCTCTTATCTCTAACCCCAAATTGATGCTCATCGGTGCTGCTGCCCAATTTGGTATCTTCGGTGCATACATCATCGCTCTTGCACTCGGTTTCGACCCCATGCAAGCCGGTGCTATCGGTATCATCGGTGGTGCTGACGGTCCTACCGCGATCTTCCTTTCATCGAAACTCGCTCCCAACTTGATGGGTGCTATCGCAGTGTCGGCATACTCTTACATGGCACTTGTACCTGTAATTCAACCGCCTATCATGCGATTGCTCACTACCAAGAAAGAGCGCGTTATCCGCATGAAACCACCTCGCGCTGTATCGCACACCGAGAAAGTGATGTTCCCTATCGTTGGTTTGTTGCTCACTTGCTTCCTCGTACCCTCGGGTCTTCCTTTGTTGGGCATGTTGTTCTTCGGTAACCTCTTGAAAGAGAGTGGCGTTACACGTCGTTTGGCAGAGACTGCTCGCGGTCCGCTCATCGACACCATCACAATCCTCCTTGGTGTTACTGTAGGTGCATCTACACAAGCTTCTGAGTTCCTTACCGTCGATTCAATCCTCATTTTCTGTTTGGGAGCTTTGTCATTTATCATCGCAACCACATCGGGTGTATTATTTGTTAAGTTCTTCAACCTCTTCTTGAAGAAAGATAACAAAATCAACCCCCTCATTGGTAATGCAGGCGTATCGGCAGTACCCGACTCGGCTCGTATCTCTCAAAACGTAGGTTTGGAATACGACCCCTCAAACTACTTGTTGATGCACGCCATGGGTCCCAACGTAGCAGGTGTTATCGGCTCGGCTGTTGCCGCCGGTATCTTGCTTGGTTTCTTATTGTAATAAATTTTCACACCATAGGCTGTCCGATTTTTTCGGACAGCCTATTTAAATTATAAAAGTATGGCAACTTTTACCAATTTATACAACACCTACGCGGAACATCCCGTTCAGTACAATTCAGAGCAGATACAAGAAATGCTGTCGCCTTATATCGAACAATTCGATATCAAGATTGAAAATAACGCTATCACAATAGGCGAAGAATATAAACCGCTCAACACGATAAAAATAAATCGTATTTGCGCCATTGTTGAAGAGCCTCAATATATATACATTGTCCTATGCGGTTGTATATACATTTTAAACAAGACGAGCGGAAAAGTAGAGATAAACATCCGCGACTAAATACCTCAGTCAAGATATCTCTACAACTTTAAACAAGACATCATACACAAACACATATAAACAAAAAAACAAGCCTTCGGAGGGCTTGTTTTTTTGTTTATACTTTTGAGGGTAACGTGGACAAAACCAACCATTCTGTCCACATTTCATGCTATTCTACTTCACTGTAACAACCAGCGGTGTCGACAATTTATCGGCAAAGTATTTCATATACACAAACCAATCTTGCGACGACTCAAAGCCCCACTTACTCCATCCTGCACCGGCATAGTAAGTAATAGTCTCACCGGGGACATACATGCGTTCCATGAGCAAATGACCTTCGGCACCTCTTGCAGCACGCTCGGCTTCATCAAAATAGACCGGCTCGGCTCTTTGCACCGAAGCGCCATAGGCCATGCCCAAGAAGGTCTGTCCATTCAAGCTATCGGCAGGCTCGGCATAAGCGGCATAACCCAAGGCTGCATCATACTCCATAGCACCATCAACATCGTGTAGCACTATACCACTCACCATGCCTGTGGGCGACTTCAGGTTATGATAGGTAACATCAATACGATTGAGTTGGCTACCCTCATCAAGCGTAATAACACGAGTCTCAACAACTGTGTCGTTACCCAATACAAAGGGGCGATAACGCAAGCTCACCGTAAAACGCAACGGACCGTTATCGAGTATCTCAAAGTCGTTGTAGCAGTAGGGATAAACAATGTTGCCATCGGCATCCAACAAGGCAGCAGCTCCGGCACCCAAGGTAGGACCTACCTTATAGTAGTCAAGACCATTGCCATGATCGACGTGGTACGAAACGCTGTTATACAACGCAGCCGCCGAATCGGGAGCAACACTCTTCAAACGAGCAATCTCGGCAACCGTCTCGGGATTGAGCTCGGCAGCATAGCGGTCGGCAACGACAGGATAGCCAACACGTTTTACCCACGCATCGTAACCAAAGGCGCGTTCGCCACTCTCTTGCAATGCCGGGCCATAAGCGCGGAAGGCGATACAACCATTTTCCCATGCGATATCATCGACACGCTCGGGATAATAATCGCCCGTTGCGCACACATCGAAAGTATCGGGCACACCGGGTTTAACAAGATAGGCTCGAGCGTGCGAAGGCTCCAACTCGTCTACCAGAAATATCAACTTATTATCAAAAGTAATTTGATAGGGTACTTGCTCACCCCTATTGTTAAGCACTACAATCGACGTATCTTCAGCGAGTTGCAACTTGTCGACAATCGCAGCATAGTCGAGTTCAACCATTTCATTCATTCTCACCCAATCGGAGGTGTTTTCAACCTCTACCTTCACAAGGTCCGATGTTGTGCAGGCTTGCAGCATCATGAGTGCCACTGTCCCAAAAAGTATTTTTTTCATATTCACAGTATTATGTGTATCTTATACTAAGACAAACGTTTATTCATCGCAAATATTGCCATGTAAAATTACTTTTGTTGCAGCTCCTACCCACAATAGCATAGTACAACGCATACCAAGGTCGTACAAGCTGAAACAAAGGAGCTAAACCTACTGCACAACGCTCTCCCAGCAAAGCCCCTGCCGACAGATATACTCGCCACGTAAGAAGCCAATATATCAACATTATAAGCAGTGCAAAAGCCACGCCCACCATATTGGGTAACGAGAGCACAACAGCAGCCGCAAAAACAATCCACAACAAGATATGCAGCACCGACTCAAAAGCAAAAACGCCCTTTGACGATGTATGCAAATATTTGGAGGTAAAGTTATATTTCATTCGCATCTCATTCCATGCCTCCGATTTATCGGCATAATGGCTCTCGACAATACTCTCGGCTGACATCTCAATGCGAGTATTACCCTTACGCGCTATCTCATTGACCAACAAATCGTCGTCGCCAAAGTGCAGATTGAGCCTTGCCGAGAAACCCTTATTGGCAAAGAACGTATCACGACGATACGCAAGATTGCTTCCCACACCCATAAAAGGACGTTTCATCACTGCATAAGCCAGATATCGAAGAGCGAAAATCATGCGATCGAAAACCTGATAATAGCCTCGCTTTTCGCCCTCGTTATATGCCATACGGGTATACCCGAGCACAACATCCACGCCGGGCACAAAATTACGCGCCATAGCGTATATCCAGCGATTGCTCTGCGGCATGCAATTGGCATCGGTAAGTATCACCACATCGTTCTTGGCAGCTTTTATACCCAGCGTTATACCCAACTTGCGGCGACTCACATTGTATACCGTATCGGGGACAAACGTCTGATAGACATTTTTATAATCACATTCATATAGTGAAATAGCATTTTGCAACACCTCGCTCGTACCGTCATTCACCACAATCACCTCATAATCGGGATACTCTTGCGACACCAAATGCGGCAGTAATTGCAACACCTGCTCACCCTCTTCATCACGCGCTATAACAACCACCGACACCGACGGCAACTCACTCGCATACTGCACCTTACCAAGCATCGCCTTGCGAGCATACACAGCCACTCGATGATAGATAAAATAGAGATAAACAAGCTCGATACAAAAGAGTGCAAAGAGCAACGCCAAGAGCGCTATCTGTATAGGAGTGAAATTAAAATCGAAATAAAAAGACATAGCTTTGATATGATAAAATAGCAGTGCAAAAATAAGCATTTGTTTTGAAATTTGCCACATCATAGGCATGCAAACAAAGCTCTCTGAAGCTTATATTTTCCCATTTGCTAAAAATCTATAAAATAGAAACGAACAAACAATATAACAACCTACTAATCAATCATATATAAAAAAAATAAGCAAATATCGACAAAAACACTACACAACTATATAATAAAAAGGGGTATTAATTCGTTTAAAATTAAAATTAGTACGGAAAAAAGTAATATCTTTGCCACGCTAAAAAAAACACCAATGAAAAAATATATACTTCTTATCCCTATTTTGGCATTTGCACTCTCATCGTGCAAGAGTTCTAAAGAGATGTTATACTTCCCCGAGTTGGCAAAAGAGGGTAACATCACACAAGTTATCCCCGACTCGATAAAAGAGTATGAGTCGCCCATCGTACCCGACGATATGTTGTCTATCACCGTATCGGCTTTAGACCCCAACGCAGTTGCAATATTCAACCTCCCGACCCAAAGTTTCTTGGCTCCCGGCGAGACTCAACTTATAACAACCCCCACTATGCAAACCTTCCTTGTCGACAACGAAGGCTACATAGACTATCCTGTCATTGGTAAGGTAAAATTGGGCGGGCTTACTCGCACCGAGGCTACCGAGCTTCTCAAAGAGAAAATAAGCCATTACATCAACGACCCCATTGTAACATTGCAATGCACCAACGCCAAGATAACCATACTGGGTGAGGTGTCAAAGCCCGGCTCATACAAACTCACCAGCGAGCGTCTGACAATACTCGATGCCCTTGGAAAAGCCAGCGATATGACCATCTATGGTAATCACACCAATGTACTGCTCATCCGCGAGATAAACGGCGAGCGTACATTCAACCGCATCGACCTCTCACAACCCGACATCTTCACATCGCCTTACTACTACTTGCAACGCAACGATGTGATATATGTAGAGCCCAACGATGCAAGACAAGGCTACGCAAGCTATAGCCAAGACAAACAATATACCGTATCTATCGTAAGCGCCATCACATCGGCTGCTTCGGTAATTGTTTCATTATGTATTGCACTTTTCCTCAAATAATAATATCAGGTACCATTTACTACCACTACAAACTATGGATTCTTCATCGCACAATAACATGAATAACGAGAACATCAGTCTCACCTCTATAGCATCTACCATCTTAAAGAATTGGTATCTGTATGCCATATCAATATTTATATGCGTTGTATTGGCATTTACATATAGCAAGATAACCCCCGACAAATATGTTGTCGAATCGAATGTAATGATTCGCACCGACATGAGCAGCACCAACAACATGGCCGGTGCTTTCATGCAACAAATGGGGCTGGGCATGATGGGACAAGGCATCAGCGTCGATGATGAAATAAACATCATCGCATCGCACTCTTTGCTGCGCCAAACTGCCGAAAAGATGCAACTCAACAAAAAGCACATCTACCGAGAGAGCTTCTTGCAACGCCACACCGAATATAAAGGCTATGCAGTAGACCTTATCGACGTAAACAACGTGTGCGACACGTTGGGACGCACCATCAACTTCAAAGTAAAAATTGACGAAAATGGTCTTGCCGACATAACCTTGAAAAAAGGCTTTTTCAAGAAACTTGTCAACATAAAAGATGCCACTCTGCCCGTAACAGTCAACTCAATTTATGGCGACTTCATTATCAACACAACACCCGACTACGTTCCTGGTGAGAAATACGCCTACAACATCAAGGTGAGCGGTTATGACCTCGTTGCCGAAGACTTGGGTAGAAACGTTGACATCTTCATCCCCAGCAAGTTGTCAAACCTTATACGCCTCGTACTCGAAACCCCCGATGTAGAGTATGGTAAAGAGTTGCTCAACACCATATCATCACTTTACAACGAGCGTGGTATCGTCGAGAAGAACATCGAAGCCAGCAACACAGCAGTCTTTATCAACGAGCGCCTCGATATTATAGCAGCAGAGCTCGACATCGCGGAGCGAGAAGTTGAGAAATACAAGACCGACCACAACCTCTCGGATATCCAAATCGAAGCCCAAGCAATACTCGAAAGTTCTGTTACTTTCCGCACAAGACTCATCGAGGTAGAGACAGAGGTAAAAGTGTTGCAATACGTATCGGACTTCTTTGACAACCCCACCAATCGCTTTGCGCTCATACCTTTCACTCCCAACATGAGCGATGCAGCAGGATTGGCAGTAGGCACATACAACGAACTTGCACTGAAACGCCTCAACATGCTCGGCGCAGCCAAGCCCGGCAGCCCCGCGCTCAAGATGATTGAAGATCAGATAGATGCTTCGCGCGAGAACGTTATCATTACCGTAAAGACAGCTAAAGCAAGTGCCGACATTGCACTGCAAGACTTGCGCGCCCAAGAAGACAGGATGCTCTCTCGCTTAGGCTCTATCCCCGAACAAGAGCGCGAGTTTATAGCTCTATACCGTCAGAAATCTATCAAAGAAGAGTTATACATCTTCCTGCTGCAAAAGCAAGAAGAGAATGCCATCACATTGGCAATGGCTTCGCCCAAAGGTCAAGTAGTAGACCCCGCCTTCAACTACAGCGAGCCGTCGAACCTCTCGACATTCATGTTGCTATTCATTGGCTTCATTATTGGTGTTGTTATCCCCTCGGTATACCTCTATCTCAAGGCCATCTTCCGCACCAAGTTCAGCACAAGAGAAGAGTTGGAAAAAATTACCCGCATACCCATCTTGGGCGAGGTTTGCACCAATACAAGCAAGCAATCGGTTGTTGTACGCAAAGGCGAAAACAGCTCAATATCGGAGCTCTTCCGTCTGCTGCGCACCAACCTGCAATTCTTGCTCACCAACAAGAACGACAAGGTTATATTGCTCACCTCGTCGGTCAGTGGTGAAGGTAAATCTTTTGTAAGTATCAACCTCGCAGCATCATTTGCATTGCTCAACAAGAAAGTGGTGCTTGTGGGTCTTGACATCCGCAGCCCCAAACTCGCAGAATATATCGGAACAAAATCTCAATTGGGTATCACCAACTACTTGGCATCGGAAGATGTTACCGTAGACCAGATCATAGTACCTTGCGGTGTCAACGACCAATTGGACGTAATCCTTGCCGGTCCTGTTCCTCCCAACCCTGCCGAGTTGCTGTTGAGCAACCGATTGGACACCTTGTTTGATGAATTGCGCAATCGCTACGACTACATCATGATCGACTCGGCTCCCGTAGGAATGGTATCAGACACATTCTCACTCATGCGAGTATCGGACACAGTCGTATATGTATGCCGTGCAAACTATACCAACATCGAGTTGATACGCTACTGCAACTCGCTCGTTGCCGAAGAACGCTTGCGCAACGTATCGCTTGTTATCAACGCGACAACAGCCAAGCAAGGTTATGGCTACGGCTACCAAAACAACGAGAAAAAGTAAAGCTTGCTATAAACGCTTTCTAAAAACTGTATTATAATGGCAAAGAATCGAGGTAAAGAGTTTCTCAATACTTTCTCGATATACGCAATAGGAACCATTGGTGCAAAGCTCATAGCCTTTGCACTAATGCCATTATATACATTCTTCTTGGCTAAAGAGGACATGGGCTACTTCGACTTGTCGATAACCATCATCATGCTCATGGTTCCGTTCATAACATTCGACTTGCGCGACGGAGCCTTTCGCTACCTCATCGACAAAGAGTGCCCCTTCAGCCCCAAGGACACCATCACCTTCATCGTACGCACCCTCACCCGCAACAGCGTTATAATAGCCCTATTGTCGGTAATAGGGTATGTATACCTGTCGCACCTCGACTACTACCCCATTCTTGTAGCAACCCTTATCGCATACGCCTACTACGAAGTCATCATACAAGTAGTGCGCGGCATGGGGCACACCAAGTTTTTTGTTACAATAGGCATTATCAACACTCTGCTCATACTGCTATTGAGTGTTATCTTTTTGGTAGTATTCAAATGGGGTGTATTGGCGATATTCCTTGCCAACTTCATTAGCCGCGTTATCAGCTGCATCATCATAGAGTGCCGCTTGCACATTATAGGGCTATGCATTAGACACCGCAAGGAGTACAAGAGCGAAGTGGGAAAAGACCTGCTGAAATACACTATTCCCCTACTGCCCAACGTACTTGCATGGTGGGCGATAGAGAGTTCCAGCAAGATTTTCATTGAGGAGTTTTTGGGATTGGAATACAACGGTATCTTTGCCGTAGCCATCAAATTCTCAAACGTATTGCAGATAGCAGCAAGCATCTTCTACCAAGCGTGGCAAGAGACAGCTATCAAGGAGATATACTCAAAGGATCACAACCGATTTTTCTCGCAAATCTTCAACAACTACTTCTTGCTACTATCTATCACCGTAGTCCTTGCCACAATAGGGTTGCGCCTGATATACCCATACATTGTAGCCGAAGCCTATCAAGAGAGCTACATCTACATCTTCCCGCTCTTCATTGCAGTGCAATTCCATGCCATTGGTTCGTTTCTCGACCTGGCGTACCAATGCTCACGTAAGACCTACCGCGGGTTGCCATCTATCATATCGACAGCTGTATTGGCTATCGCATTGTACTATTTCACAGTATCACGTTGGGGATTGATGGGAGTATCTGTTTCGCTTATCATCTCATACGCCTACTTGATGATATACCGCTTGTTCGACACACGTTTCTGCTTTAACATCGTACCCAACAGGCTCTTCTTCCTATCATTGGCAATACTTGCCATAGGAGGTTTGTTGGCATACCTACCCATACCCACCTACATCTCTGTCATACTACTGTGCGGTGGCTTGGTTGCATTGGCGATATACGCCAAACGAATATTAGGAACTAAAACCACGTAAGATATGGGAGCGATACTTTGTATTATACTTGCGGTATGCATATATGCCATAAAGATTGTACACAACAGCAACAATCTTACGTTTGACAAGTGGTGCGAAATATTTATCTCATTCTTCATTTTCACCAATTGCTTCAACTTTGGTTTCTCCTACTTCAGTCTGGGCAACCAATATATCGACGGCGCATTGGGTATGAACCTGAGGTTGGAGGTATTTATGATTATAACCCCTATATTCTTTATCGTACTATCGCAACGCAAAAAGTGGAATTTCCTGCCTATACCATGGTACGTCGTGTTTGCGATAGCATTGTTTTGCGCCGTCAACATATTCAACCCCAACAATCTTGCCGTAGGCTCGACAATCGTCGGAATACTTCAAGTCCTACTATATATCGTGTTCCTATACATTGTGTGCTCAAGTGTCAGCATCGAAGTCATAATGCGCGGTATATACGAAGGCTTTGTATACACCATCATCCTACAATCAGCACTCACTCTATGCTACCCCATATTGGGCATCAAAGAGGTAACATTGCTCTTCCGCGAAGGTGTATCAATCCGAGCCGAAGAGCGCCCGGGAGCACCGGGAACATTCTCACACCCCAATGCGTTAGGTGGTTACGTATCGCTCATTTTAGCCTTCTTCTGGTCATGTATTCTCTACGGATACCAACGCCGTAAGAGCATCGTATGCGCCCTGCTTGCAACATTTGTACTCATCTTCACATTCTCGCGCTCGGCACTATTGGCATCAATATTTGCCGTAGCAATGGTATATCTTATCTACAACACCCGCAATGGTTCAATCTTCACAGTGAAGAACATATTCTATCGCATCATACCCATCATTATACTTGCCGTCGCACTTATCTTCCTCACACCCATCAAAGATAGTTTTATAGGCAGTAACGTCGACGAAATGTTCATTGCTCGTTTGATGCACTTCTACTGTGCATACGAGGCTATTATAGAACACCCCTTCATTGGTGTAGGCTTCAACGCCCACCTCGAGTATATACGCAGCAATGTGAACCCAAGCATATTTGCCATGTTTGACAAGACGGTATGGAACCCCGAAGAGTTTATGTTCAGCAATCCTGTGCACAACATCTTCTTGATATTCCTTACAGAGTTTGGCTTCATTGGCTTTATGCCTATATTATACTTTATCATACGCAAATTTGCGAACATCAAGAAACAACTTCGCCGAGAGACATCGGTCGAATATCATATTTGTGCAATATTTGCCATAGGTATATTGTGCTATCTCATGGTGCATGGTATGAGCGACTGGGTACCCTTAACCCCTCGTATGAGGAATATATGGCTACTCATATTCTTTATTGTCGCTTGCGCCGAACATAAAACCGAACAAAAGGACACAAACAAAAAAGCCTTGCCACATTGATTTTTCCGTTATTTACACTATCTTTGTAGAGTAATAAAGCTAATGTATATAAAGCATCCACTATGGGCATAATAAACAGACAGAAAGTAAAACAATTCTTGATATCGGGTGTTTATGACACCCCCGAAAACTATTTAAGAAAAAAAGGTGTAAAGATAGGAAAAGGTTGTAATATATCGCCATGTCATTTATCCACCTCAGAGCCTTGGCTGATAGAGATTGGCAATTATTGCCGTATAGCCAAAGACACAGAATTCTTTACACATGGCGGTATTGTAGCATTACAAATTCTATATAACGACCCTGATTTAGACTATTTCGGCAAAATAAAGATTGGTAACTATGTATCGATAGGCGAAGGTTGCAAGATTATGGCAGGTGTTACTATCGGTAATAATGTCATCATAGGAGCCGGATCGGTAGTAAGCAAAAGTATTCCCGACGGCTATATGGTAGCAGGCAATCCCATCAGGCACATCGGATATACCGAAGATTGGTACAAATCGCTCAAAGAAAAAGGTTATGACCTACGCACAGGGCGCATGGATATTAATGATAAGAAGGAACTACTACTCAGTCTTGACGACGACAAGTTTGTACAGAAGCCCTTTGTCAAATGCAAAGATGAGAAATAACAACGCTTCTACCTATTGAACGTATATACTCAACAATAAAAAATCTGCAAAAGCTACACGTTTTTGTGGATTTTTTCATAATTAGTGCATATCTTTGTATTACGATAGAAGATTGCATATTATGAAAATTCTTATTGTAGCTTCAGAATACGCCATAGGGATGTTGCCTTTTGCCAGCAACCTCTACAACATACTATCGCGGGTCGATGGGTTGGAGGTATATGGCATCTTCTACTCCAAAGGCAATTGCAACTATCGTCGTCTCATAGATACCGACCTTCACAACCGCGCTATCTTTATTGAGAACACAAGCGGAAGAATAAAAAATCTTTGCAACAAGTTCTTGCCAATAACACTATATCAAACAATATGTGATACTGCCGACAAGCATGGCATTAAGAATATACACTTCGTATCGGGTGATTTTACATTTGGTTTTCTATCACTATTCTTGCGACGTAAATATACCCTATTCTACACAGCACACGATGTAACACCACACCCATTAAACCACTTGCCACTACACAAAAGATTTCTTAATGGCGTTATAGTGCGCATAGGTACGTTGCAAATGATACACCGCGCCCACTATGTTACAACCTGCTCGCCCAAGCAAGTACAGCAATTGAAACAGTTGCACAGCAGAGCAGCCTCTTTCACCCCCTTCCCCACTCTCGTTTCTCAAGAGATGAAAGAAGGGAATTTGCCGTGCAAAGAGATACAAGATATAGGTCCTTACATACTTTTCTTTGGTGGAATAAAGCACTACAAAGGTGTTGAATTGCTACACGATGCCTATGTAAACTCACCAGAGTTGTGCGAGAAATACAAATTAGTCATAACAGGACAAGGCACTCTAAACCGCACACCACACCACAATGTTGTGCGAATATCACGCTTTATAGACGACAGAGAGTTGAAAGATTTGTTTACGCGAGCATCTTGTATTGTATATCCCTATCTTTCAGCCACTATGAGCGGCGTGCTATCAGTAGCATACTACTACGGGACGCCATTAGTAATGAGTGATATAGACTTTTTTAAAGAGAATGCAAGCCAAGCATCCCACCTCTTCGCAACAGGCGACGCAACAAGCCTACAACATGCTCTTGAGGTTTGCCTCGGTACATCGCCCAACAAAACAGAAGAAGAGAAAACTACAAACAAAGCATTCTATAATCAGATATACGCCGACGAGGTCGTACAGAAAAGCTACACCGAGTTTTATCAACAATCAGAAAAACGGTAATTTCAATGAAACGCATATTATTGGTCAACAAGTTCTACTACACTCGCGGAGGCGACTGCTTGGTAATGATGAATACCGAGCGGATGCTACGCGAAGCAGGATATGAAGTTGCCGTATATGCCATGAGCTACGAACAGAATGTTGCATCGGAGTACGCATCTTGCTTTGCCTCGGAGGTGTCTTTTGCAGGCAAAGGCATTATAAAAGCAACCATGCGTTCATTGGGTATGGGCGATATTCAATCGTCATTCAACCACATGTTACAGACGTTCCGCCCCGATGTCGTTCACTTTCACAACATACACTCCTATCTGTCGCCCATAATCGTCAAGCAGGCATACAATTATGGCTGCAAGGTGTTGTGGACAATGCACGACTATAAGTTGATATGCCCCTCATACAACTGCCTGCGCAATGGCACGACATGTGAGCTATGCGTCAAAGATAAAAGTCAGGTGCTGCGCACTCGTTGCATGAAAAACAGCCTCCCGGCAAGTGTATTGGCATACGTCGAAGCCTTGAAGTGGAATAAAGATGTATTGCAAAAGTATGTGCACCACTTCATTACACCCAGCCAATTTATGGGCGAGAAGATGATACAAGCCGGATATGCCCCCGACAAGATTACGGTTATTTGCAACAGCATTGACAAGAAAAAGTCCGACTCGTTTGCTCAAATAAATCGCACAACACCCTCTACGCCATATTACTGCTATGTAGGTCGCCTCAGCCAAGAAAAAGGCATCGAAGACTTGCTTGCTGTTGCTGCCAAGCTTCCCTACACGCTATACGTGGCAGGGGCAGGACCTCTTACCGAGACCCTTCAGAAACAATATGCCGACAATGCCAATATCATATTTACCGGACACCTCTCGGCACAACAAGTTGTCGACTTGGTGAGCAACGCCACAGCTACGGTAATACCCTCTATATGGTACGAAAACAACCCGCTATCGGTGATAGAGTCGTTGTGCATGGGCACGCCGGTAATAGGAGCTCGCATAGGTGGCATACCCGAACTCATAGACCATGGCAACACAGGACTGCTATATGACAGTGGAAATCTCAACCAACTGCAAGCATGCATTACATCGGTTTTTGAGGAAATGCAATTTGACAACCAGGCTATCGCACAAAAATCGCAAGTGCGATTTTCGGAGGAAAAACATTTTGCATCATTAACCTCTCTTTTTTAATCGGGCTACTCTTTTTGTTGCATTAGTTTTTCTCGCATTTCACTATATTTGCATAATATAGGATGCGGCTCGGAATAAAACCAAATAAATTTGTTTTTTATTCTCTGCTTTCACTATATTTTCATAATATAGGATGCGGCTCGGAATAAAAACCAAATAAATTTGTTTTTTATTCTCTCGCCTTTCACTATATTTGCATAAAATTAGTTTGGAGAGTTACGATATGCAAATTCCTGCACCTACCGATATAAGTATCATTACCACTTACCGCTGCCCCATGCGCTGTAAGATGTGTAATATATGGAACAATCCCACCAATCCCAAGGAGGAGATTCAGCCCAAGGATTTGGAGATATTGCCCAATGTAAAATTTATCAATATCACCGGCGGAGAGCCTTTTATCCGCGAAGACTTGCCCGAAATTGTCGAGGTTGCCTTCCGCAAAGCTCCGCGCGTTGTTATATCCACCTCGGGTTGGTTTGAGGATAGGGTGATAGCTTTGGCACAACGTTTTCCCAACATAGGCATACGCATCAGCATCGAGGGTTTGTCGCAGAAAAACGACGAATTGCGCGGTAGAGAAGGCGGCTTCGACAAGGGATTGCGCACGCTGCTCAAGCTGCGTGAAATGGGTGTTAAGGATGTAGGATTTGGTATCACTGTATCAAACAACAACTCGTCCGACATGCTTTCGCTGTATAGCTTGTCGAAGAAACTCAATATGGAGTTTGCCACAGCAGCTTTCCACAACTCATACTACTTCCACAAAGACGACAACGTAATAAGCAACAAAGAAGAGGTGTGCAACAACTTTGCCAAACTCATCGAGATGCAACTCAACGAGAAACATCCCAAATCGTGGTTCCGCGCCTTCTTCAATATGGGACTTATCAACTACATCGAGGGCAACCGCCGTATGCTCCCCTGCGAGGCTGGCATGGTAAACTTCTTTGTCGACCCCTATGGCGAGGTATACCCCTGCAACGGTCTTGAGTCGAAATTCTGGAAAGAGAGCATGGGTAACATCAAGAATGTAAAGAATTTTGCCGAGATATGGGAGAGCGAGCAAGCTGCCCGCGTGCGAGAACTTGTACGCTCATGTCCCAAAAACTGTTGGATGGTAGGAACGGCTGCTCCGGTAATGAAAAAGTTGGCATACATCAAGCATCCGCTTGGTTGGGTATTGCGCAACAAATGGAATGTCATGAGAGGCAAGCCCGTATGCATCGACAAGAAATGGTATGATGTAGGTCAAGACCCCCGACAAGGCGACTTGCAACCTCGCAAATAGGCACTCATGAAGGTCGTAGTCATAGGCACACGAGGCATCCCCAATATAATGGGCGGCGTTGAGACACATTGCGAAGAGCTATATCCGCGATTGGTCGATATGGGTTGCGATGTAACGGTAGTGCGCCGCAAGTGCTACATAACTCCCGACATCGAGCTATCGGAATACAAGGGTGCAAAACTACACGACATCTACACACCACGTCGCAAAAGTTTCGAGGCTATCACACACACCTTTCTGGCGCTACTCTACGCCAAGAGAGCTAAAGCCGACATCGTACACATCCACGCCATAGGTCCTGCCCTTTTAGTACCTTTCGCCCGGTTATTAGGGTTGAAAGTCATCATGACCCACCATGGTCCCGACTACGACCGCCAGAAATGGGGCAGATTGGCAAAGTTCATTCTTCGCACAGGCGAGGCTTGGGGTGTTCGCTGCGCCAATCAAGTCATTGTCATATCAAAAGTTATTGCCGACATTTGCAGCAACAAGCACAATAGACACGATACACACCTTATATATAATGGTGTGAACAAGCCCGACATTGCCACAACGACACAATACATAACATCCTTGGGGTTGCAACCTCGCAAATACATCCTTGCTACCGGCAGGTTTGTCAAGGAAAAAGGTTTCGACAAGCTCATTGATGCCTACACCCGCCTCAACAACAAAGAGTACAAACTCGTTATTGCAGGCGATGCCGACCACCCCGACGAGTATAGCAATAGCTTGAAACAAAAAGCTCACGAAAACGGCGTGGTGCTCACAGGCTTTATACGCGGAGAGAAACTCAACGAAATATTATCTCACGCAGCACTATACGTACTGCCATCGTCGCACGAAGGGCTGCCTATCGCCCTGCTGGAAGCCCTCAGCTACAACCTCGATGTAACTGTGAGCGACATTCCCGCCAACAAGTTGTCATGCCTTGCCGAAAGCGATTTTCACCGCACCGGCGACATCGACTCACTCGCACACACACTTAAAGAGAAACTTGCGCAGCGGCAAACACCTCGTCAATACGACCTATCGCCCTACAATTGGGACAACATTGCACGACAAATCAAGGCGTTATACGACAAGATGTAAGCCACAATCGCGCTATTTTCATCGCATTTAAAAACATTTAGCAACATAACATTGTTTTTTTGGTACGGCAACCCTAAAAAACGTTGCCCTTGAGTATTCATCTTTTACCAAAAAATTGTGTTATGAAAAAGGCAATTCCCATTTTACTATTGGCAGTAGCATTCACCGCCTGTCAAAAAGAGCCCGACCCCAACGAGTTGTCGAGCGATCTTATCGTATACACCAACTATGACAAGAGTGCCAACTTTGGCAAATACACAACCTATGCCCTACCCGACAGCATCTTGGTGCTCGACGATAAAGCCAAGCCCACATATTTTGCTGCCGACGACCCTCGCACGACCTCTATCATACAGGCAATCAGCAGCGAAATGAAAACCCGCGGATATGAACGTGTGATGAGCAATGCCGATGCCGACCTCGGTATACAAGTCAGCTACGTAAAAGATACCAACACCATCATATCATACGCCTCGACCAATCCCTATTGGTGGTATGGCTACGACTACTATTGGCCCGGCAGCTATTGGAACCCATATTGGTATGGTTGGGGACCCTCATACGCCTATCCCATTACCTACACCTACACCATCGGTTCGCTCATTGTCGAGATAGTGGCTCTCGAAGATGCCAATGCCACTACCAAGAAGATACCCGTTATATGGACAGCCTACATGGCAGGCATACAATCGAGCAACCAATTTAACATCAATCGTACCGTATCGGGCATCTATCAAGCCTTTGAGCAATCGCCCTACATCCTATCGAGCGTACAACGATAATGGTTAGGCACTCACATCTCGCACAACATTGTATCACTTAAACATGAAACTACGATGAAAAAGATAGCTAAAATATTGGGCGCGATGTTGCTTCTCATTGCCATAGCAACACCCTCAACCGTCCAAGCCCAAATCCTCAAGGGTGGTTACTTCAATGTCGATTGGCAATTTAACATACCGATGGCAAACGAGTATGCCAACCATGGCAGTGGTTGGGGTATGAGTTTTGAAGGCGGATATTATATCATTCCGCAGATGTCGTTGGGACTTTATGTGTCGTACCATACCAACAACAAGTACATTGGCGAACAAGTACTACACCTCAGCAGCACCGAGAGCCTCTATGCCGACCAACAACACTCTATTTACCAAGTACCCTTCGGCATGGCAGCACGTTGGCGCTTTATAGAACATGGCATGTTTGAGCCATACATAGCAGCCAAACTCGGAGCAATGTACTCGCGCATGGAGTCTGAAACACAAGTATATACCTACTACGACAAGACATGGGGTTTCAACGTACAACCCGAGCTGGGCGTAACATTCTACCCCATGCCCTACAAGCGCATTGGTATACACCTTGCCGTCTACTACAACTACTCTACCAACAAGAGCAAGGTGCTTACCTACGACATCGACGGATACAACAATATCGGCTTCCATTTGGGTCTGTCGTTCTAACCCTTTATTCACACCTACAAGCATGAGGATGGCTCTACACGAGACACCCTCATGCTTTTTTCACCCGAGTCGCACCCAAGATGGGCGGCGCCTCGGGTGAAAAAATAAGTAAACTTATTTTGTTCTCCGCTCGGCTTGTTGTTGCACTACTTTGACTTCGTCCAAGATAGGCGGCGCCTCGGGTGAAAAAATAAGTAAACTTATTTTGTTCTCCGCTCGGCTTGCACTATCTTTGTATCAAATTATGACACAAAATATTAATTCTATGACAAAATTTAAACGACTTCTCCCATTGTTCCTATTGGCAGTTGTCTTCTCGGCTTGCCAAAAAATGCCCGATATTGAACAACTATCGAGCGACCTGATGGTTTATACCCACTATGACAATACGTGCGATTTCTCGCAATACAAGACTTTCTATATCCCCGAAGGTTTGGTAAAATTGGACTCAAAACAACCCGAGCCTACCTACTATACCAAGGATGACCCTCGCGCTCGCCAAGTTTTGGAGGCTGTTGTCAGCGAAATGAAGGCGAGAGGTTACGTACAAGTTAGCAACCCCGATGATGCCGACTTAGGTGTAGTAATGGCATACGTTAAGAATACCAACGAATATATAGGCTACGTCGACCCCTATTGGTGGTGGTACGACTACTATTGGCCCATTGATTATTGGGATCCCTACTATCCCGGTTGGATACCCTACTACCCCTACCCCGTTTCATACTCATACACTGTAAACAACCTTGTAACAGAGATTATAGCTCTTAAAGACATTGACAACGGCAAGAAACAGATACCCTTTGTATGGACATCAATCCTATCGGGTATCGAAACAAGCAACCAGCTGAATATCTCAAAAGCCGTATCGGGTATATACCAAGCCTTTGAGCAATCTCCCTACATCAATCGTAATGCACAATAAATCAAGCAGTATAACAATGAAAAGCAAACTCTCTATATTAGCAATAGTAGCTGTATTGGCAAGTGCCATCTATACCAATACGGCATCGGCACAAATATATCGCCCCATGTACTTCAACATCGACTGGCAATTTAACGCCATTGTAGGCGACGACTATGCCGACACGCCTACGGGTTGGGGTATGAACTTTGAAGGTGGATACTATGTAACCCCCAAATTGGCAATCGGTCTGTACGCATCGTTCCACACTGCCGACAAGCATATTGGCGAGCAATTACTCGAGCTGAGCCCCTCAAGCCATCTATTCACCGACCAGATACACTCGGTATTCCAAATTCCCTTTGGTGCACTGCTCAAATACCGTTTTGTCGAAGACTCTATGTTCGAGCCTTATGCAACGCTGAAGTTGGGTACGATGTATACCAGCACCTCGTCAACAACTCAAGTTCTCGACTTCTACGACGAGCAATGGGGCTTCAACGTACAACCCGAGGTAGGTGTAACGATATATCCCTCGGCTCACAAACGCTTTGGTATACACATAGCTGCATACTATAACTACGCTACCAACCAAAGTCAAGTGCTCTCATACAACATCAACGGCATCAACAACGTAGGTTTCCACCTCGGTTTCTCGTTCTAACCGAGGGACCCTACGTCTAAAACAGAACAACGAAGGATCGTTTTTCAAACGCTCACACAACCCAATTGATGAAGAAAATAGCACTATTATTTCTCGCACTACTATCGTTCACCACTGCAACAGCACAAGATGGTGTAAAGTATAGTGCCGAAATAGCTACACATGCAGCACCGAGAGATTTCGCTCCATACTACATGACCGCCAATCGCTACGGTACTGTAGCCAATGGTTGTGGAGCATACTTGCGTGCCGGCGCATTCATCGAGATGGATAGTACCAAGCGGTTTTCATACGCCGCGGGTATAGAGCTGATGGGCAATTACGAAACGACATCGCCGGTGCGAAAATGGGAAAACGGCTCATTCAACACCAAGCAAGTGCGCCCGCAAATATTCCGCATACAACAACTATATGCCGACATCAAGTATCGTGCAGTGTTCCTCTCGGTAGGTATGCGCGAGAAAGCCGACGAAAATCCTATTACCAACTTTGACCTATCGTCGGGCAACCTTGTCCTTTCGGGCAATACACGCCCCTCGCCACAGGTACAAGTGGGCTTTCATAAGTTTGTCGACATACCCCTCACAAGCGGTTGGGTGCAGATTAAGGGCGATATAGCCTACGGAAAATTCTTGGGTAACGACTACTTGAGCAACCATTACGGCTACTATTCGTCGTTTATCACAACCGATGTGTTTTACCATTACAAGTCATTATATCTGCGTACCAACCCCCACCAACGCTTCGTCTTTACAATCGGTATAGAAGATGGTGTGCAGTTTGGCGGTAATCGCACTACCTATCAAGATGGTGTAGCCACCGCAAGCTACAAGCCACAAGTAAATCTGAAAGCCTTCTGGCAAGCATTCCTGCCAAGTCGTGGCGACAACACTGCATCGGTTGGCGACCAACTCTTTGTCTACGGCAATCACGTGGGAGCTATCGACATGGCTGCCGAATATAAGCTGAAAGACCAATCGAAACTGCGAGTATACACGCAATGGCTCTTTGAAGACGGCTCGGGCATGGGCAAGCAGAACGGATTTGACGGGCTATGGGGTATATCCTACCACACCAACCGACGTAGCATCGTGTCCGATATTCTCGTCGAATACATAGGTCTTGACAACCAAAGCGGTGCGATACCTTGGCAGCCCACCGACTTCCCCGGCACACAGGTTACAACCGAAACCTCGGGCGGCGACGACTACTACAACAACTATTATTACAACGGTTGGCAACAAGCCGGCTTTGGCATAGGCACACCCATGTCGCCCTCAATCATGTATAACACCGACGGCTATATGCGCTACCTCAACACTCGCATCCGCGGCGGACACATTGCCTTGCGTGGCTACATGAACACCAACTGGCAATACCGCATCATGGCATCGTATCGCGAGGCTTGGGGCACACCATTTATCCCTGCAAAAGAAGATAAACGCCAAGGTTCAATGCTTATTGAATGTACTTACGCACCACAGAAACTTGCCGGATGGCAATTCTGCGGTGCGGTAGCAGTAGATGCAGGCAATCTCATTGGCGACAATGTGGGTATAAGCCTCAGTGTCAAGAAGAGCGGCACTCTTTTTAACTTCAAGAAGAAAGGAGATAAGCGATGAAACAAGCCTTATATTTTATTGCATCAATCATCATACTTTGCATGACAAGTTCTTGCTTGCAGAATAATGGCTATATAGGCGACTTGTTTGGACAATGGCGATTGGAAAACATCTGCCACGACAACGTTGTAGAGGAGTGCGATACCGTCTTTTTTGCCTTTCAATCGGATGTCATGCAGATACAGAAAGTAAACTACCTTACATACGAGAGAATAGCTGCAACAGGGTTGTATACTCACCAAGAAGGCTCTATAAAAGTCAACTTATACAATTACTATGGGCAAGAGGTTACAACCGAAGCCCAAACAGCCCAGCTATTAAGATTTTTAGAGTCTTTGCACATTGAAGATACAGCCCCGCTGTTTGTGGTAGAAAAGCTAAATTGGAACGAGATGGTCTTGCAGTACAACGACTACCGCTACACATTCAGCAAGCTCGATTGACCCCACTCACACCTCATTACAGATAACGCACCTTATACTCGCGCTCGTCGGGCGTGCGTATAGGATATATGCGTTTCATACCCACCTGCGAGGCATCGGCATTGCGCTTGGTATAGCCATCAAAGAGCATAAAACGCTTACTTTCATCAAGGCGCACACCTGTGTCATATCGACGGCGGGTAAAGAAAAATCCTTCGTACAGCGAAACCCGTTTTACACCCTCATACAGCCCTTGCTCGAGATAGCCGACAATCACTCCCGGCTCAACACGATACACCCACCCAACGTAATGTGGCTCCCACAAGCGTATGCGATGTGTGTAGACAGCTCCATGCGAATAGTTATTGATACGCTCGATAGCCAGATAGCAATGTTGCTCGGGACCCAGCAGTAGCCACAGCCCCTCCCAGTCATCAACAGCGGCAGTATCAAGATAGGCTATAAAGGCATCCTTATCGAGTGTATCGGGCACTTCGTAATGGACAGCTGCATGGTCGTAACCGCGCGAATAGAACGAGTTGCAACAAGTCAATATCGGTACTATCAGCACCAACAACAATAAGCAACTACACCGGCTGTTCATTGCTACAACTTATACGAGAAACCTATACTCAAGAGTTCTTTGATTTGCAAGTGTCCCAACTTAGGATCGGGAGCTACGCTATTATCGTATCGCAAATCGACATATACACGAGCCGAGAAGTAGTTTGAGAAAGCAAAGTCTAATGAGTTGGTCCACTCGAGCAATACATTCTCATAATTGGTAAATGCATATAGGTGGCTCATCCAACGGATATTATAACGAAGATCCCATGTAAGGGTATAGTCGACCGACGAACCGACCTCGTTACGAGTGCGTCCATTTTCAATACCAAAACGGAGCGGGTCTAAACTCTTGGCAAAACGCAAGTTGTAAGAGAGAGGAGCTATCGTAAGGGTATGCGACAATTTGACAGGCTTCTCATAGCTATGCGAGTAAGACAAACCAAGACCAATATTCAACTCACCGGGCGAAAGAAACTCGGCTTGTATATCATTGGAGTTGGCTGCATAGTTGGTAAGTATCTGTGTCTTGAACAGCAAAGCAGCCGAATAGTACCACTTGCCAAAAGCTTTGTAACCAAATTTAGAGTTGATTTGGAACAAATCCTCACTCACACGCACCGAGTGCACAGTATCTTCGGCAGACGAGGTAAGATTGAATTTCCATTGCACCAAGTTCTCAAACAACAATTTACCCGAAGGGTCATTGTAGCTTATTGTAAACAGCTGATCGCTCAATAGGTTGAGGCTGCTTGTACCGCCTTGATACCAGTTGTCCGACACATAAGCTTGCGACATCTGCACAGCACTTGTAAACGATGTTTTCCAACGTTTCACCTTCACCACCTTCTTCTCTATATCGGCATTAGGAATAACCGGCTCACCCGCCACTGCAACAGTCGTCTTACTGGGATCGTTCTGCAAGATATAACCCTCGGGTGCTTTGGGTAAGGTATTGGTATTGTATTTCACCAAGTCGGGGCGATTTACCATCACATAGTTGCGCGCGCCATGCAAACGATTGGATTGACGATTGGCTTTTACCAACCATGTAGCCTCGGGCAACGCAGCAGCATCGACACTACCACCACATAGTACAATGATTGTATCGGCTTGCGCCAACTTATCCAAGGGGAAAGTCTCTTGCTTCTCAAACACCAATGGCATGAAAAGCACACTTATATCATAGTCCGGCAGACCATCTTCCAACACCTCATCTATCTGTGAGATAAAAGACAACGAGTCGGCAACAGCAACACTGTCGGCAACAGCAACTTCATCTTGTGCCATCAACGGAGATACCAAACTCAACGTACATATCACTGTAAAAAGTAAGCGCAAACTGTGTTTCATTTTATAAGCTTTTATAAATTCCTGCTGCGAAGATAATATAAATAGAGTGTAATGCGAAATATTTCGTTAACAATATAAAAAAGTTTTTACAATACATTCCATCACAACATCGCAATGCGATATAGAGATTTTCGCCAAGAAGTTCGATGAGCAATACTTCTTTTTGATTTATTGACTATTCGGCATACGCTATGTCGATAATTTTTCTTACTTTTGCAAACGTATTTTTTCACACAAAACATAACAACATAACTAACACATTTTTAACGTGGAAACCAGATATATTTTTGTAACCGGAGGCGTTGTATCGTCATTAGGTAAAGGTATTATTTCTGCCTCATTGGCACGTTTGTTATTGGCTCGTGGCTATAAAGTAACAATCCAGAAGTTCGACCCCTATATCAACATCGACCCGGGAACACTCAACCCCTATGAGCATGGCGAGTGCTATGTAACCGTAGATGGTCATGAGGCCGACCTTGACCTCGGACACTACGAGCGTTTTACAAACACTGCAACTACTCGCGCCAACAATATCACCACCGGTCGTATATACCAAAGTGTTATCGACAAGGAGCGTCGTGGCGACTATTTGGGCAAGACAGTGCAAGTAATTCCGCACATCACCGACGAGATAAAACGCAACATGCTCAAGTTGGGTAGCAAAAACGAATACGACTTTGTCATCACAGAGATTGGTGGTACTGTAGGCGATATCGAATCGCTTCCTTTCCTCGAGAGCGTACGTCAACTCCGCTGGGAATTGGGCAAACGCTGCGCTTGCATACACCTCACCTATGTACCCTATATAGCAGCTGCAAAAGAGCTGAAGACCAAGCCCACCCAACACTCTGTCAAGAAATTGCAAGAGTTGGGTATTCAACCCGATATTCTCGTACTCCGCACCGAGCATGAGGTGTCGAGCTCGGTATGTCGCAAAGTAGCTCTCTTCTGCAATGTCGACCCCGAAGCCGTAATACAATCGGTAGACGTGCCCACTATATACGAGGTACCCTTGAAGATGCACGAACAAGGTCTTGACCAAATCGTGTTGAACAAGACCGGTCTTCCCACCGATGGCGAGCCCGACTTGAAACAATGGTGCGACTTCTTGCATCGCATGAACAATGCTACCGAGACAGTACACATTGGCTTGGTAGGCAAGTATATCGAGCTGCCCGATGCTTACAAATCTATCAACGAGTCTTTGTTGCAAGCAGCTATTTACAACGACCGCAAACTCGATTTGCACTATATCCACTCGGAGAAACTCAACGACGGCAACGTTGCCGAGATGCTCAAAGGTATGGACGGTATACTCATTGCCCCGGGATTTGGACAACGCGGCATAGAAGGCAAGTTTACAGCCATAAAATATGCTCGTGAAAACAACTTGCCCACATTTGGTATATGCCTCGGTATGCAATGTATGGTGATAGAGTTTGCCCGCAACGTACTGGGCTACGAAGATGCCAACTCGGTAGAGATGGACGTTAAAACCCGCCACAACGTAATAGACATTATGGAGGGTCAAAAGAGCATCTCGAACATGGGTGGTACAATGCGATTGGGAGCATACGAGTGCCGCCTCGAAGAGGGCTCAACACCAGCCAAAGCATACGGCTCGACCCTCATCAGCGAGCGCCATCGCCACCGTTTCGAGTTTAATAGCGAGTACCGCGAGGAGTTTGAGAAAGCAGGTATGAAGTGTGTAGGTACCAACCCTGACACCAACTTGGTAGAAGTTGTCGAGATACCCTCATTGCGTTGGTTCGTTGGTACACAATACCACCCCGAGTACAACAGTACCGTATTGCGCCCCAACCCCTTGTTTGTAGACTTCATCCACGCTGCGATAAACAAATAATAGACGCATAAGAAAAAACATCTATAAAAGAAAGTATGGACAAAAACACCATTATAGGATTTGTATTAATGATTGCCGTTGTCATCGGCTTCTCTTGGTTTACACAACCCTCGACCGAGGAAATCGAAAGACAACAACGATACAACGACTCCATTGCCGCCGTAGAGTTGGCTCAGGCGATGGAAATGCAAGCATGGCAACAACAAGCCGACTCGGCTGCACAAGCTGCTATGATGCCTGTTGCCGTAGACAGCCTCACTGCCGACTCGTTGCACAAAGCCGAGTTGATAGCTCAATATGGAGCTTTTGCCCCTGTAAGCGAAGGCACAGAAGAGACCATCAAACTTGAGAACAACGTACTATCGCTCGAGTTTTCGAGCCGAGGTGGTTATCTGCGACAAGCAACACTCAAAGACTACAAAAACTACACAGGCAAGGATACAACCGACGTAGTATTGTTTAAAGGCAATGAAAACCGTTATGGCTATATCTTCAAAGCCGGTGCTCGCATCATCGACACCCAAAACCTATACTTCACCCCCAGCGCTACCGACAGCACTGTTGATATGACCCTCAACCTTGCCGGCGGTGCTCAATGGAACATCCGCTACACACTGCCCGAGGATAGCTACCGCGTGAAGATGGAAATTACACAAAAAGGTATGGAAAAGGTTATACCTATGAATACCGTCAATCTCGACATGTATTGGGACTTGAAGATGCCTCGCCAAGAGAAAGGTCGTATGTTTGAGCAAAACAACAGCGCACTATACTACAAGTATACCGGCGACGATGTTGAGAACCTCAAGCAACAAGGCGACGACAAAGAGCACGCCAAGACAAGCCTCAAATGGATTGGCTACAAAGACCAATTCTTCACAACAGCATTTATTGCCGACAACAACTTCGTTGAGGCTTACTTCACATCCGAGTCGCTCGACAAAGACCCCGTTTACCTCAAAGACTTCCACACTGAGACCGTATTGGAATATACACCCCAAGAGGCTAACGTAGGCACATTCTCGATTTTCCTCGGACCCAACGACTATAAGTTGTTCCGTTCATACGACAAAGGTCTTGACAAAGATGAGCGTCTCGACCTCGACAAGGTAATACCCTTGGGCTGGCCTATCTTCCGCTGGATTAATACTTTGGTTATTATCAACGTATTCGACTTCCTCGGCAAGTTTATCAGCAATTACGGTCTTATCATATTCTTGCTCACCGTCTTCATCAAGCTTGTCTTGTTCCCCTTCACATACAAGTCGTACAAGTCGCAAGCTCGTATGCGTGTGCTGCAACCCCAAATACAAGCCCTCAACGAGAAGTATCCCAACCCCGAGGATGCCATGAAGAAGCAAAACGCCATGATGGAACTTTACAGCCGTGCCGGCGTAAATCCCATGGGAGGCTGCTTGCCCATGTTGCTACAAATGCCTATACTCGTAGCCATGTTCTCGTTCTTCCCCTCATCTATCGAGTTGCGCGGAGAATCTTTCTTGTGGGCTAAAGACCTTTCGTCATACGATGCCATTGTAGAATGGGATACTTACATCCCCCTTATCACACCCTACTTTGGCAACCACATCAGCCTCTTCTGCTTGTTGATGACTATCACCAACATACTCTATACCAAGGTTACCATGTCGCAAAGCGGACAAGAAACCATGCCCGGTATGAAGTGGATGATGTACTTGATGCCCCTCATGTTCTTGGTATTCTTCAACAACTACGCATCGGGTCTTAGCTACTACTACTTCCTCTCGTTGTTGATAACCATTATCCAAACATGGGCATTCCGCAAGTTTGTCGACGAGAAGAAAGTGCTTGCCGAGCTGGAAGCCAATGCCAAGAAGCCCCGCAAGAAAAGCGGTTTCATGGCTCGTCTTGAAGAAGCACAACGCCAACAAGAGGCTATGCTCCGCGAACAACGCAAGCAACAAGCCAAGCACAACGGAAAAGGTCGTCAATAACATACACTTGTAATAGATACCCAAAGCGCGTGCCACAAAGTGGCATGCGCTTTTGTTTTACACCCAACATTCTCAATTTTAATATATTGCTGTATTATCTTGATAAAGCCTCTGCAAAGTAGGCAAAAGTTTGCAGCCGTTTTCAGGAAATAATTATCTTTGTAAAAGATAGGAGGCTGTTGGGATAATTAAATCAAATAGGTTCGATGTATCATCTCACACCTTTCACTATATTTGTCAAGGATAACATAAATACCATAAAATCATGAAAGCACGACTCGTTTTAGGGGCATTGCTACTTGCTGTTGCAACTGCTTCACCGGCCGAAAATTTAAACAATACATATGAAGGCGTACCCTTTGATATGCCGCAGGTTGTCCGCCCATCGTTTCCCGACTATGAGGTGAACATTACCAGCTATGGTGCGGTGAGTGATGGCACAACGCTATGCACCGATGCGATAAACAATGCCATTACACACGTTTCGGCAAAGGGCGGTGGTACGGTGATTATCCCTGCCGGATTGTGGTATACCGGTCCTATCGAACTGAAGAGCAATGTGCGGCTACACACCGAGTATGGCGCATTGATACTCTTTACAAGCAATCTCGATTCCTACAAGATTATAGACACTTCGTTTGAGGGTCTTGACACTCGTCGATGCCAATCGCCTATATACGCTCGCAATGCACACAACATAGCCATAACAGGTCATGGCACATTTGACGGTTGTGGCGAAGATTGGCGACCGGTAAAAAAGAGTAAGGTTACCTCCAACCAATGGAAAGCTCTGCTGAAAAAAGCCAATATAACCAACGAGAAGAAAAATATATGGTATCCGTCGGAGGAGTCGCGCCGCGGTGCAGAGGCTTGCTACGACTTCAACGTCCCCGACAACATCGACACCGATGCCGAGTGGGAAAGCATCAAACGTTGGCTACGACCCACTCTGCTCAACTTCATTGCTTGCGATACAGTATTGCTCGAGAACACCACATTCAAGAACTCACCTGCGTGGTGTCTGCACCCTCTCATTTGCACCCATCTTACCATCGACGGCGTACAAGTGAGCAACCCATGGTATGCCCAGAACGGTGATGCACTCGATATAGAGTCGTGTCGCAACGTATTGGTTATAAACAGTACATTCGATGCCGGCGACGATGCTATATGCATCAAGTCGGGCAAGGATGCCGATGGTCGTCGTCGTGCCATTCCCTGCGAGAATATCATCATACGCAACAATACAGTGCTGCATGGTCATGGCGGATTTGTAGTAGGCAGCGAAATGTCGGGCGGTGCACGTAATATCTTTATCGGTAATTGCAGCTTTATAGGTACCGACGTAGGGTTGCGATTTAAGAGTACTCGCGGTCGCGGCGGTGTGGTAGAAAATATATATATCGAGGACATTGTTATGACCAATATCCCCGAGGAGCCACTACTCTTCGACCTCTTCTACGGCAAAAAAGGTAAAGCCACAGCCGATAGTATCCCGCCGGTGAGCGAAGAGACTCCGATATTCCGCGATATACACATCAAAGATATTATCTGTCGTGGTGCAGGCAGAGCCATGTACTTCAATGGTCTGCCCGAGATGAAGATAAAGAACATCTACATCGACAATGTATCCATCATCAATGCCCAAAGCGGTATCGTCATCAACCAAGCCGACAATGTTGCTATCACAAACACGACTGTCGAGCCCGCACAAGGCAACGTGATAACCCTCACAGGTGCAAGCAACATCGAGATAAAGGAACTACACACAAAACCTCAAACGGCACAAGCAGCCATAGGCTCGGGGTGTAGCGATATAAAGATAGTATCGTCCGACATCAAACGCGAAAACACAACGATAGACGATACTACCAACCCGAAAACCATCAAATTCAAGTAACACGATGAAAAAAGCAACCACAATTTTATGGGCACTGCTATGCTGTGCGACAGCCTTTGCCACAACACACGAGATAGGTGTTATAGTAGAGAACCCTATGAATATACAACGTCGTGATGTACCGGTTGTAATAGCAACAAGCGACGTAGATGCCGGCTTCGACATACAATCGGCAACGGTCTACATATCCGACACCGAGATACCCTCGCAAGTCGATGACCTCGACGGCGACAGACAAGCCGACGAAATTGCATTTCTGATTGATATGCCGGCAAAGGGCAAGATAGAGGCACGCATCGTTGTAAGCGACATTGCCGCAGAGAGCAATCGTTACCCGGCACGTGTATATGCCGACATGTTGGTTGCCACCAAGAGCAAGAAACGCCCTCACGCACCTATCAACACCATAGCAACCCCAACGGGCGACCTATACAACTACCTGCATCACCATGGTCCTGCCTTCGAGAGCGAACTGGTAGCATATCGCATATACTTCGACCGCAAACAGACCGTCGATATATACGGCAAGTTTAACAAGGGATTTGAAGTAGCACCAAGCGGTTGGTATCCCAACGACGAGCAGTTGGCGCAAGGTTTTGGCGACGACGTACTGCGCGTAAGCGGTAGTTGCGGCGTGGGAACACTGAAAGGCTGGAATGGCAAGAAAGCTATCCACATCGATCCTGTTGACAACCGACGAGCCACTATCGTAGCATACGGTCCTATTCGCACCATCGTCGACATGGCAGTAGAAGGTTGGCAATACGGCAATAGCAAGCTCAACATGACTTGTCGCTACACGCTCTACGGCGGACACCGCGATGCACAAGTCGACGTACTCTTCTCACGCCCACTTGGCAACGAGGTTTTCTGCACCGGCGTGCAAGATATTAAAGACTCACAGTCGATGAGCAACCACCAAGGGCTTGTAGCTTGTTGGGGTACAGATTGGCCCGTCAACGACACTATCAAATATGCCAAAGAGACGGTAGGATTGGCAACCAGCATACCCTCGCACCTTGTCGTGGGTGAGAAGAAAGACAAAATAAACTACCTATATCAGGTGAGTGCTCCCGGCGCAACAGCCTTGCGCTACTACATCACATTCACCTCAATGAAAGAAACCTACGGCTACAAAACCGCCGAGGAGTGGTTTGCCCACGTTACCGCATGGCGCAAAGAGCTGGAAACGCCCTGCATCGTGAAGATTAAATAAGGCATAGAAAGATTGAGCACAACTACCCTCCCCAAAAACAATCGGCTGCATCAATAAGAGTTGATACAGCCGATTTGTTTTATCATTATTCTACACTCAAAATATCTCAGCATAGCTCTTTACCAAGTCGGTAAAGTCGGGCTCATTGCGCAGGGGGGCTAACGATACAGGCGAGTCATACTCGAAGAATACGTTGTAATAGTCGCCATAGTTATTTTTAAATGCTTTTTCGAGATAGTTGTAAGCTTGTGCTTTGTTGCCGGTCTGGGCATATAGACAGGCAGCATGGTAGTAAGTTTCGGCATCAACAATAGCGCCTTCGGCTTCGATAACAGCCTCCATCCAAGCCTCAGCCTCAACAGCTCGTCCCAAGCGTGCAAGTGCAAAACCTCGCAAAGAAGTCATCGAAGGCTTTTCTTCGGGAATACTTATCATCATCTCGTAGTCGCGCACAGCGCCCTCTTCGTTGCCCATCAACAAGCAATTATCGGCACGCAAGAGGTATGAACGAGCATTCTCGGCATTATACATCACAGCATCGCCATAGTAGGTAGCAGCAGTTTCATAGTCCTTCTGCTCGGCAGCCAACAGGGCACGTTCTTGCAACAACTCGACATTGCTCGGATCGAAAGTCGATGCAATAGAGAACTGTTCAGCAGCCTTGTCAAACATACCTTGTACGCGATACAACCGACCACGCAATATGTAATACGACATTTGGTCGCCTTTCATCACGATAGCCTTGCTGATATCATCAATGGCATAATCAAACTGACCCAAACGCATATAGCAATAGGCGCGGTTGGCAAAAATAGAGTTGTGATAGAAATATTTTTTCTCTACAATCTCGTTCCAATCTTTTATAGAAGCCGAGTAGTGATAGTTGTTTTTGTGAATAGTGGCGCGCATAAAATAGAAGAAGCCCTTATCCTCCGACGACTCGATAGCCGAGGTTAACGCCTTGACAGCGGCAGCATAATCGACCTTCGACAAGTTGTTTAAAGCCACTACCGCTTGTGTATTGTCGCCATAGAACATTGCCGATACAAAGTCTTCAGCAGCCTTTTCATGCTCATCCATCTCTTCATACAACTTGCCACGTTGCACATAGAATGCTGCATTAGAGGGGTTGGCACTCTGCGCTTTGCGAAGATAGTCATTGCAACTACCCATGTTTTGCTCTTTATAAGCTATTCGCGCCAAACCCAAGAAAGCCTCTTGACAGCGAGCATCGCGGCGCAACAGCGCTTGATAGTCGTTCTCGGCATGGCGATAATCGCCCATTTCATACAACAAATCGGCACGAGCCATCAACGAATAGAACGATTGAGGATCGAGTGTCAACGCCTCATTCAAGTCATTCAACGCCTCAACGAACTCACCGTTTTGTTGATAGATAAGTGCCCGCATGGTATAGGCTTGCGACAAGTCGGAAGTCTCTTTCTGCGGAAATAGTTCTATCGCCTTGTTAAAATCGGCAAGCGCAAGTTCCTTTTCGCCATAACGAAAGTAGTCCTTGGCACGATTATAGTATGCGGTATAGTCCTGTGGATTTTCGGCTATTTGCGCAGCATAAGCACTCATAGCGATGCGCACCATGGGATCTTTCAAGTAGTTTTTCTGAGCGAATGCTTGCATAGGAATAAGCAGCAAAGCAAGCAACAGGCTCTTCAATACAATTCTCATTTCTTGTTTCTGTTTCTATTAATCTTACATTTTATTCACGACTTGGCGTATCTCAACCAATCGTGTGAGCAGTCCTTCTATCAAATCGAGGCGCAACATATTGGCGCCGTCCGACTTGGCTTGCGATGGCTCGGGATGTGTTTCCATAAACAATCCATCCACACCCACTGCCACACCGGCACGCGCCATAGTCTCTATCAGTGCCGGCATACCACCGGTTACGCCCGATGCCTGATTGGGGCGTTGCAGGCTATGGGTAACGTCCAATATGACAGGATAACCCGTTTGCTGCATCTGCGGTATTCCGCGATAATCGACCACCAAATCCTGATAGCCGAATGTTGTACCGCGCTCGGTAAGCATCACCTTATCGTTTCCTGCATCTTCCACCTTTTGTGCAGCAAATTGCATGGCTTCGGGGGCTACAAATTGACCTTTCTTGATGTTTACCACCTTACCGGTTTGTGCAGCAGCTACCAAGAGGTCGGTCTGTCGACACAAGAAAGCCGGGATTTGCAATACATCGACATATTCGGCAGCCATACGAGCCTCTTCGGGAGTATGAATATCGGTAACGACGGGTATGTCAAAAGTTTCACGCACACGTTGCAATATCTGCAACGCACGTTCATCGCCAATACCTGTAAAGGAGTCAATGCGTGAACGATTGGCTTTGCGATACGAGCCCTTGAATACAAAGGGGATATGCAACTTATCGGTTACAGCAACAATATGCTCGGCAATCTGCATAGCCATCTCCTCGCCCTCTATCACGCAAGGTCCTGCCAGCAAAAGAAAGTTACCGCTATCGGTATATTTCAGTTTATCTATATTTATCATAATCTATAGTTTATTCCAGTCCGGCTATCTCATTAACTGTATGCAGCGTATGGCAAGCCACGACACCTGCTGTTTCGGTGCGCAATCGCGATGCTCCCAACGAGATAGGTATGTAATCATTTTCAATGGCAAGTTTTACCTCCTCGGGACTGAAGTCGCCTTCGGGACCTATGAGAATACGCGCCGAAGCACCGGCTTTATAGGTTTGCGAAAGGAGTTTTCGCTCCTCGTCTTTGTAGCAATGCGCTATAAACTTCTGTCCATCAAATGGCTCACGCACATAATTCTCAAAAGGAATCATCTCGTCGATACGAGGCAACACCGCTTTGAGGCTCTGTTTCATTGCCGAGACAGCAATCTTTTCTATACGCTCCACCTTCAACTCTTTTCGCTCCGAGAAACGACACAACAATGGCACGATAGCATCCACACCCATTTCGGTCGTCTTTTCGGTAAACCACTCCAAGCGGTCGAGGTTCTTGGTAGGAGCAATAGCAATCTCTATATTGCCTGCCCAATGTGCCGGTTGGCTGAGCTCTTCGAGGATGCGCACCTTACAACGCTTGTTGTGTGCCAAGTCGATAGCGGCACGATAGTACGTGCCACGACCATCTATCAAGCCTATTTCATCGCCCTCGGCAAGGCGTAGCACACGCACACAATGCCCGCTTTCTACTTCGGGCAATGTGAGTGTCTCGGCTATATCGGGGGTATAAAAGAGATGCATATATCGGTCTTTACAATTTATTTTGTTTCGGGAGTGTGTTTGTAACGGAATACCAATGCAAACAATACAGCTACTACGAGTGCATAAGCTGCAAAGATAAACCAAGAGTTGGGCCAGCCGTACATATCAACCACCTTACCGGCAGCATACGAACCGATTGTTGCACCCAAACCGTTGGTCATCATCATGAACACACCTTGCGCACTTGCACGTATCTCGGGGGTAGTCTCTTTCTCAACGTAGAGCGAACCCGAAATGTTGAAGAAGTCGAAAGCTACGCCATAGACAATCATCGACAAGATGAGCATCCATACACCTGCACCGGGATCGCCCAAGCCCAACAATCCAAAGCGCAATACCCAAGCAAACATACTGATGAGCATCACGTTCTTGATACCATAACGTTTCAAGAAGAAGGGTATAAGCAATATACAGAGTGTTTCGCTCAACTGCGACAATGATATGAGAATATTGGCATGCTCTACACCAAATGTACCTTTATACTCGGCAATACCGCCAAAGAAGTTGGTCAGGTAGTCGTTGGCAAAAGCGTTGGTAATCTGCAACGATACGCCCAAGAACATCGAGAAGACGAAGAAGATAGCCATGCGTTTCTCTTTGAACAATGCAAAGGCACGCAAGCCAAGAGCATCTACCCAGCTACCGGTAGGTTTGTTACGGCTCACCTCACATTGCGGCAATGTGAACGAATAGAGTCCGAGCACGATACCGATGGCAGCCGAGAAGTAAAGTTGGTTGGCACTTTGAGCAAAGCCCAACAAATCGACAGCAATCATCGAGCAAATGAAACCCACAGTACCCCACACACGTATGGGCGGGAAGTCTTTTACCGTATCCAATCCACTCTTTGTCAAGGCATTGTAAGCAACGGTATTAGACATTGAAATAGTAGGCATATAGAATATTACGCCCAACAAAACAGCTGTATAGAGCGACATATACTCGGTCTGTGTAGCAGCAAAAATCATACAAGCTGCACTCAACAAGTGCAACATACCCAACAAGCGTTGAGCCGGTATCCAACGGTCGGCAACAACACCCATCAATGCCGGCATAAACAACGAGGCGATACCCATTGTAGCAAAGAAACTACCAATCTGTACTCCTGTAAAGTGCAATCCACCGCCAAGATATGCGCCCAACGATATAAGCCATGCTCCCCACACACCATATTGCAGGAAGTTCATCACGATAAGACGTAACTTAATGTTTTTCATAAGTAATTCTATTTAGAGTTTATAATTTTCTTTTCTTCAATATTTGCTGTATCATGGCAGCCTCTTCATAAGCCTCTGTTGCTACAGCACGCTCTATGCGGGCTTGCAACTCGGCATCGCTCATCGACTCGATGTCTGTTTCGGGCTCACCGACAGCCTCTTGCGACGTTATATTGGGCGCATGCTCCATCTGCGACATATCAAAGCCTGCCTTCTGCAACACTTCACTTGCAATGTAAATAGGCATATCGGTGCGCAGGGCTATGGCAACAGCATCGGACGTGCGAGAATCGACAAGTACCTCGCGCTCGCCATCGCTCATTACAATATGCGAATAGAAAATCCCATCGTCGAAACGGTGTATAAATACCTCCTTAAACTGTAGCCCGAAAGCCTCACCGATATGAGCTATCAGGTCATGAGTCATAGGACGAGGCGGTTGCAAGTTCTCGAGTCGGATAGCAATAGATTGAGCCTCGGCTGTACCGACTATTACCGGCACACGTTGCGAGCTACCCTCAGCAGCCAACACAAGCAGATACGCACCCTGCTGCAAGTGGCTGTAGGTAACGCCCATGACTCTCACCTCTACTTTCTCGGCTTCCATTGCAATCTTTTGTATTTACTATTAATTTGCAAATATACACATTCTTACGATATGTGATAGCTTTTGGTTAGTTATAGAATTAAAAAAACCTGTGTATAATATCGAATAAAGAGCCGATATAATGCAATCAACCCCACGAATAAAAATTCGTAGGGTTGATTACGTTACAAAACATCATGTGCGATGTATAGCTTATCAGCACTTACCGGGGCAAGTGGGTTTTATCTGCTTGAAGAAGTCATTGCCCTTGTCATCAACAAGAATGAATGCGGGGAAGTCGACAACCTCGATTTTCCAGATAGCTTCCATACCGAGCTCGGGATATTCGAGGCACTCTACTTTCTTGATGCTATTTTGCGCCAAGATTGCTGCAGGACCACCAATACTACCAAGATAGAAACCACCATGCTTGTGGCAAGCATCGGTAACTTGTTGGCTACGGTTACCCTTGGCAATCATTACCATCGAACCACCGTTGGCCTGGAAGAGGTCGACATACGAGTCCATACGACCGGCTGTTGTAGGACCAAATGAACCTGAAGCCATGCCGGCAGGAGTCTTGGCAGGACCTGCGTAGTAGATGGGGTGATTTTTGAGATACTCGGGCATAGGCTCACCGGCATCGAGGCGCTCTTTGATCTTGGCGTGAGCGATGTCGCGACCTACGATGATAGTACCATTGAGCGAGAGGCGTGTTGCTACGGGATATTTGGTAAGCTCGGCAAGTATCTCGCTCATAGGACGATTGAGGTCTATTTTAACGGCATTGCCTTCGCCGGCTTGGCGCAACTCCTCGGGAATGAGTGTCGAGGGTTGGTCATCAAGGCGCTCAATCCACAGACCATCTTTGTTGATTTTGGCTTTGATGTTGCGGTCGGCAGAGCAAGATACGCCCATACCTACGGGGCAAGAAGCTCCATGACGAGGCAAACGGATGATGCGAATGTCGTGGGCAAAATATTTACCACCAAATTGTGCACCGAAACCCGATGCTTGTGCTGCTGCCAGAACCTCTTTCTCCAACTCTACATCACGGAAGGCTTGACCCCACTCGTTACCCTCGGTGGGCAGACGATCGTAATACTTGGCAGAAGCCAATTTTACAGTCTTGAGGTTGGTCTCGGCACTTGTTCCACCTATTACAAAAGCTACGTGGTAGGGAGGACAAGCAGCAGTACCCAAAGTCTTCATCTTCTCAACGAGGAAGGGTACGAGAGTCTTGGGATTGATAAGGGCTTTGGTCTCTTGGTAGAGATATGTTTTGTTGGCAGAGCCACCACCTTTTGCCATAAAGAGGAAGTTATACTCCATACCATCAACCGCAAAGAGGTCGATTTGAGCCGGAAGGTTGCAACCGGTATTCACCTCATCATACATGTTGAGCGGAGCGTTTTGCGAGTAGCGAAGGTTCTCTTCGGTATAGGTCTTGTAAACACCCAACGAGAGGGCTTCTTCATCGCCACCGCCGGTCCATACTTGTTGACCTTTCTTACCCATTACGATAGCTGTACCGGTATCTTGGCAGAAAGGAAGTACGCCCTTACAAGCCACCTCGGCATTGCGCAACATGGTGAGGGCTACAAACTTGTCGTTATCGCTTGCCTCAGGGTCATGCAATACTTTGGCTACCATCTCGTTGTGCTCGCGGCGCAACATGAACGATACGTCGCGCATTGCAGCGTTAGCCAACTTGGTGAGAGCCTCAGGCTCAACTACGAGCATTTCGCGCCCGTTACACTCGCTTACCGATACATGCTCCTTTGTCAAGAGATAATACTCGGTATTATCGGGCTTGGCATTGGGGAACATAGGTTGATACTTAAAAGGTTTTGTTGCCATAGCAATATCTTATTTTTAGGTTATATTCTAATACTGCAAACTTACACAAAATAGTTCAATAAAAAGCCTATATCGCAAAGAAAGTTTCTAGGCTTAAGAAAAAATAGTACCGCATCACGCAACACCATCGGTGCAAAACAAAATTCGCCCTTTGCCTATTGACAAAGGGCGAATAATATAGTTTTGAAAAATTCTGTTATCAGAAGTCTGTTACGGTTTTACGATTAGCCATGCTGCGCTCAAAGTCTTCTTTAGAGCCTACAACAAGACGATCGTACTCGCGCAAACCTGTACCGGCGGGGATGAGGTGACCGCATATAACGTTCTCCTTCATACCCTCGAGGTAGTCTACCTTGCCTACGATAGCTGCTTCGTTGAGCACCTTGGTAGTCTCTTGGAACGAAGCTGCCGACATGAAGCTGGTGGTTTGCAATGCGGCACGTGTGATACCTTGCAAGATTTGTTCAGATGTTGCAGGGATAGCATCGCGTACCTCAACAGGACGCAAGTCGCGACGTATCAACGAAGAGTTTTCATCGCGCAAACGACGAGCAGTAACAATCTGACCGGCACGCAAGTTTTGAGAGTCGCCGGCATCTACCACGACTTTCTTGCCCCAAATGCGGTCGTTCTCGTCCATAAACTCGCGTTTGTCAACAACTTGTTGCTCGAGGAAGCGAGTATCACCCGGATCGAGGATGTTAACCTTACGCATCATCTGACGTACGATAACCTCAAAGTGCTTGTCGTTGATCTTCACACCTTGCATACGGTATACGTCTTGTACCTCGTTAACGATATACTCTTGAACGGCTGTGGGACCCTTGATAGACAAGATGTCAGAGGGAGTTACAGCACCATCCGAGAGGGGTGTACCGGCACGTACATAGTCGTTTTCTTGCACAAGGATTTGTTTCGACAGGGGTACGAGATATTTCTTGATTTCGCCGGTCTTCGACTCAACCGAGATTTCGCGGTTACCACGTTTGATTTTGCCGAAGTGTATTTCACCGTCGATTTCCGAAACGATAGCGGGGTTAGAGGGGTTACGAGCCTCGAACAACTCTGTTACACGAGGCAGACCACCGGTGATATCACCAGCCTTACCTTGTGCACGAGGTATCTTAACGAGGATTTCACCTGTACGCAATGTCTGACCTTCGTCGATCATCAAGTGAGCGCCTACGGGCAATGAGTAGCTACGCAACACCTCGCCATTTTCGTCGAGAATAGAGACCGAAGGAACACGTGTACGGTCTTTCGACTCGGTGATAATCTTCTCGCGCAAACCGGTTGTTTCGTCGCTTTCTACGCGGTAAGTAGCACCTTCCTCAACGTTTTCAAATACCACCTTACCGGTAGCCTCCGAAACGATAACGGCGTTGAAGGGGTCCCATTCGCATATCATATCGCCTTTCTTAACGGCATCTCCATTGTTGAAGTAGAGTTTCGAACCGTAAGGTATATTGGCTGTTGTAAGTACCATCTTGGTGTTGGGATCTACGATGCGCATCTCGGCAAGACGACCCACAACAACGAGTTGCTTTTTGCCACTTTCGTCCGAGAAGTCAACGGTACGCAACTCGTCTATCTCAAGGATACCGTCGTAACGAGATGTTACATTCGATACGGCAGCAATATTTGATGCCACACCACCGACGTGGAATGTACGGAGTGTAAGCTGAGTACCCGGCTCACCGATTGATTGTGCTGCAATAACACCTACAGCCTCGCCCTTCTGTACCATGCGGTGGTTAGAGAGGTTGCGACCGTAACACTTGGCACAAACACCTTTCTTCGACTCGCAAGTGAGTACCGAACGTATCTCTACGCGCTCGATAGGCGACTCTTCAATCTTCTTGGCAATAACGTCGGTAATCTCCTCACCCGATTGAACGAGCAACTCGCCTGTGAGAGGATGATATACATCGTGTACCGACACGCGACCCAAGATGCGCTCGCTGAGCGAAGCTACAACGTTTTCATTATCTTTCACCTCGGTGCAAACAAGACCACGCAATGTACCGCAATCTTCCTCGGTGATAATCACGTCGTGAGCCACGTCGACAAGACGACGAGTCAAGTAACCGGCGTCGGCAGTTTTCAAAGCGGTATCGGCAAGACCCTTACGAGCACCGTGAGTAGAGATAAAGTACTCGAGCACCGAAAGACCCTCTTTAAAGTTCGACAAAATGGGGTTCTCGATAATTTGACCGCCTTCGGCACCGGCCTTTTGGGGTTTAGCCATAAGACCACGCATACCAGAGAGCTGACGAATCTGGTCTTTAGAACCACGAGCACCCGAATCGAGCATCATGTATACCGAGTTGAAACCTTGATTGTCGCTTGAGAGTTGCTTCATCAAGATGTTCGACAAGTTAGAGTTGACGTGAGTCCAAGTATCAATGATTTGGTTGTAACGTTCGTTGTTGGTGATGAAACCCATGCTATAGTTTGCCATGATTTGTTCAACCTCGGCATAACCCTCTTTAACGAGAGCCTCTTTTTCGGCAGGGATAATCACGTCGCCCAAGTTGAACGACAAGCCACCACGGAACGCCATTTGGTAACCCAAGTTCTTGATATCATCGAGGAATTGAGCCGAGCGAGTTACACCGCATACCTTGATAACACGGCTGATGATGTCGCGCAACGACTTCTTCGACAAGATTTCATTTACATAACCAATCTCTTGGGGTACATATTGGTTTACAAGCACACGACCTACCGAAGTATTTTCTACCAAGTGCTCGATAGGATTGCCCTCGGCATCAATGTCTTTTACAACGACCGATACGGGAGCGTGCAAGTCTACTTTACCCTCGTTGTAGGCAATTTCTGCCTCTTCGGGACCGTAGAATTTCAAGCCCTCACCCTTGGTTCCGGGGCGAAGTTTTGTGATATAGTACAGACCCAATACCATGTCTTGCGAAGGCACAGTGATAGGTGCACCATTGGCAGGGTTCAAGATATTGTGCGCACCCAACATGAGCATTTGAGCCTCGAGGATAGCCTCATTACCGAGGGGCAAGTGCACAGCCATCTGGTCACCGTCGAAGTCGGCGTTGAACGCAGTACAAGCGAGCGGGTGGAGTTGGATAGCTTTACCCTCAATCATGCGGGGTTGGAATGCTTGGATACCCAAACGGTGAAGTGTTGGGGCACGGTTGAGCAATACGGGATGACCCTTCATTACGTGCTCAAGAATATCCCATACTTCAGGACCTTTGCGGTCGACGATTTTCTTGGCAGATTTTACAGTCTTAACGATACCGCGCTCTATGAGTTTGCGTATTACAAACGGTTTGTAAAGCTCGGCAGCCATATCTTTGGGCAATCCACATTCGTGCATCTTCAACTCAGGACCTACAACGATAACCGAACGTGCCGAGTAGTCAACACGTTTACCGAGCAAGTTCTGACGGAAACGACCTTGTTTACCTTTCAAGCTGTCTGAAAGCGACTTCAAAGGACGGTTTGCCTCGGTCTTAACAGCACTCGACTTGCGAGAGTTGTCGAGCAACGAGTCAACAGCCTCTTGAAGCATACGTTTCTCATTACGCAAGATTACCTCGGGAGCCTTGATTTCCATCAAGCGTTTGAGGCGGTTGTTACGTATGATAACGCGACGATAAAGGTCATTGAGGTCGGATGTTGCAAAGCGACCACCATCGAGGGGTACAAGGGGACGCAACTCGGGAGGAGTTACGGGCACAACCTTCAATATCATCCACTCGGGACGGTTGCGATCTTTCGAAGCACGGAACGACTCTACTACTTGCAGACGTTTCAATGCCTCGGTCTTGCGTTGTTGCGAGCCATCTTTGCTGGCACGGTCGCGCAACTCGTACGAAAGACCATCCAAATCGAGGCGTGACAAGAGGTCGTAGATAGCCTCGGCACCCATCTTGGCGATAAACTTGTTGGGGTCGTTGTCGTCGAGCATTTGATTCTCGCGAGGCAACTCATCCATGATTTTGAGGTACTCCTCTTCCGAGAGAAGGTCGTATGTTTGATACTCCTCTACGGGACCGGGTTGGATAACAACGTAACGCTCGTAGTAGATAACGGCATCGAGTTTCTTGCTGGGCATACCCAACAAATATCCAATCTTATTGGGGAGAGAACGGAAGTACCAGATGTGGGCTACGGGCACTACCAATTGGATGTGTCCCATACGCTCACGACGTACTTTCTTCTCGGTTACTTCTACACCACAACGGTCGCACACAATGCCTTTGTAACGGATGCGTTTGTACTTACCGCAATGGCACTCATAGTCTTTTACAGGACCGAAAATGCGCTCGCAGAACAAACCATCACGCTCGGGTTTGTAGGTACGATAGTTGATAGTTTCGGGTTTCAGGACTTCACCGCTCGAATTTTCGAGTATCTCTTCGGGAGATGCCAAACCAATCGTAATCTTCGAGAAGTTACTCTTTATCTTATTATCTCTTCTGAAAGCCATATTTTTCTTCTTATAAAGAGTTGATTTCTTGTTTTATATAATCCCTGCCCTACCCCTTTACAGGGGCAAGGCATGGGAGTACCTGTTATTAGTCTAATGTAATGCTCAAGCCCAAACCGCGCAACTCATGCAACAATACATTGAGCGACTCGGGTATACCGGGATTGGGCATTGCCTCACCCTTAACGATAGCCTCGTAAGCCTTAGAACGACCCACAACGTCATCACTCTTAACAGTGAGGATTTCTTGCAAGATGTGTGATGCACCGAATGCTTCGAGTGCCCAAACCTCCATCTCTCCGAAACGTTGACCACCAAATTGAGCCTTACCACCAAGAGGTTGTTGTGTGATGAGTGAGTACGGACCGATAGAACGTGCGTGCATCTTATCCTCAACCATGTGACCAAGTTTGAGCATATAAATTACGCCGACTGTAGCGGGTTGGTCAAAGCGTTCGCCTGTACCACCATCGTACAAGTAGGTCTTACCATAGCGGGGCAAGCCTGCCTTGTCGGTCCACTCGTTCAAGTCGTCGAGCGATGCACCATCAAAGATGGGAGTTGCAAACTTCTCGCCCAATACTTGACCTGCCCAACCGAGCACAGTTTCGAAAATCTGTCCAAGGTTCATACGCGAAGGCACACCGAGGGGGTTCAATACAATATCTACGGGAGTACCATCGGCAAGGAAGGGCATATCTTCTTGGCGTACGATACGCGATACGATACCCTTGTTACCGTGACGACCTGCCATCTTATCACCTACGCTGATTTTGCGTTTCTTGGCAATATATACCTTGGCAAGTTGTACGATACCTTGGGGCAACTCATCGCCTACCGACTCGTCAAATTTGCGACGGCGCAACTCGGCATCGAGTTCTTTATATTTGCGCAAGTAGTTGATGATAGTGGCACGAATAAGCTCGTTCTTAGCAGCATCGGCTGTCCACTTGCTCACTTGCACTGTTGTATAGTCTATCTTGCTCAATGCAGCAGCAGTAAACTTGCTACCCTTGGCAATAACATCATCGCCCAAGAAATCTTTAACGCCTTGCGAAGTCTTACCGGCAGTGAGGGTCATGAGTTTCTCAACAAGGATGTCTTTCACCTTGTTCATTTTTACCTCATACTCGTCCTCGAGTTGTTGCAACTTGGCTTTGTCGCTCAAGCGCGATTTTTTCTTCTTCATCGCACGCGAGAAGATGTTTGTGCCGATAACAACACCCTTCAACGAAGGTGTAGCCTTCAACGAAGCATCTTTCACATCGCCTGCTTTGTCACCAAAGATGGCACGCAACAATTTCTCTTCGGGCGAAGGATCAGACTCGCCTTTGGGTGTAATCTTACCAATCATGATGTCGCCGGGGTTCACACGAGCACCAATGCGTATTACACCATTCTCGTCAAGATCTTTGGTTGCATCCTCACTCACATTGGGAATGTCGGATGTCAACTCTTCCATACCACGCTTGGTCTCACGTACCTCAAGGATGTACTCGTCGACGTGTACCGATGTGAGTATATCCTCGCGCACTACGCGCTCGTTGAGCACGATAGCATCCTCGTAGTTGTAACCCTTCCAAGGCATGAAGGCAACTTTGAGGTTGCGACCAAGAGCCAACTCGCCATTCTCGGTCGAATAACCCTCGGTGAGGATTTGACCGTTAGTAACACGTTGTCCCTTTTGGCAGATGGGGCGCAAGTCGATGGTTGTACTTTGGTTGGTCTTGCGGAATTTGGGGATGTTATATTCTTTTACAGCATCAACAAACGAAGTGAACTCTTCGTCTTCGGTGCGGTCGTAACGGATGCGGATGGTTGTAGCATCTACATACTCGATTACACCCTCACCTTCGGCTGTAATTTGTGTACGAGAATCGCGTATAAGCTGACCCTCAAGACCTGTACCTACAATAGGCGATTCGCTACGCAACAAAGGAACTGCCTGGCGCATCATGTTAGAACCCATCAACGCACGGTTGGCATCGTCGTGCTCGAGGAAGGGAATAAGTGATGCAGCAATAGAGGCAATCTGTGTGGGCGATACGTCCATGAGCTCTACTTGGTCGGGGGTTGCCAAGGGGAAGTCGGCATCGAGACGAGTCTTCACGCGATTATTCACGAAATGACCATCTTCTTTCAAGGGTGCATTACCTTGTGCAATAACTTTACCCTCTTCTACCTCGGCGGTAAGATATACTACCTCGTCGTTGGCAAGATTTACCTTGCTGTCTTTTACGACACGATAGGGAGTCTCGATAAATCCGAGGTCGTTGATCTTGGCATATACGCAAAGAGACGAAATAAGACCGATATTGGGACCCTCAGGAGTCTCGATAGGACAAAGACGACCGTAGTGGGTATAGTGAACGTCACGCACCTCGAAACCGGCACGCTCACGCGACAAACCGCCAGGACCCAAAGCCGACATACGACGTTTGTGAGTCATCTCGGCGAGGGGGTTGGTTTGGTCCATGAATTGCGACAAGGCATTGGTTCCGAAGAAGCTATTGATAACCGACGAAATAGTCTTGGCATTGATAAGGTCGATGGGCGTAAATACCTCGTTATCGCGCACATTCATACGCTCACGAATGGTACGAGCCATACGGGCAAGACCTACACCAAATTGGTTGTATAATTGCTCGCCTACGGTACGCACACGACGGTTGCTCAAGTGGTCGATATCGTCGACATCGGTCTTCGAGTTGATAAGTTCAATGAGGTACTTGATAATTTCGATAATATCTTCCTTAGTAAGTACCTTGATGTTTTGGTCGATGGTAAGGTTGAGCTTTTTGTTCATACGATAGCGACCTACCTCGCCCAAGTCGTAACGTTTCTCCGAGAAGAAGAGGTTGGTAATCACCTCACGAGCACTTGCCTCGTCGGCAGGGTCGGCGTTACGAAGTTGATGATATATATATTCAACAGCCTCTTTTTCAGAGTTGCTGGTATCTTTCTGCAGAGTGTTGAAGATAATAGCAAAATCGGATGTATTTGCATCATCCTTGTGCAAGAGAATACTTTGCACACCACTCTCAAGGATAGTGGGAATATGCTCCTCGGTCAAGATAGTCTCACGCTCGATAACAACATCGTTTCGAGTGATAGACGAAATCTCACCGGTATCTTCGTCAACAAAATCTTCTACCCAAGTGCGCAACACGCGAGCAGCCATACGACGACCAACAGCCTTCTTCAAGTTGGTTTTGGTCACCTTCATATCCTCTGCCAAGTCAAAAATCTCAAGGATGTCGCGGTCACTCTCGAAGCCGATGGCACGCAACAAAGTTGTTACGGGCAATTTCTTCTTTCGGTCGATGTAGGCGTACATCACATTGTTGATGTCGGTAGCAAACTCAATCCACGAACCTCTAAAGGGGATGATACGTGCCGAATAGAGTTTAGTACCATTGGCATGGGTGCTTTGTCCGAAGAACACACCGGGCGAACGGTGCAATTGCGATACTACGACACGCTCGGCACCATTGATAACAAAGGTAGCCTTCTCGGTCATGTAGGGAATAGGACCTAAATATACATCTTGTATAACAGGAGCAAAATCCTCATGATCGGGGTCGGTACAATAAAGTTTTAACTTTGCCTTTAAGGGCACACTATAAGTCAAGCCACGCTCAAGACACTCGTCGATGGTGTAACGAGGCGGGTCAATATAGTAATCAAGGAACTCAAGGACAAAATTATTCCTTGTATCGGCAATGGGGAAGTTTTCGGAAAAAACCTTATATAAGCCCTCGTTTTTACGTCGCTCTTGGGGTGTATCCAATTGCAAAAAGTCCTTAAATGACTTTAATTGCACCTCCAAAAAGTCGGGATAGGGCAGCGGATTTTTAATCGAAGCGAAGTTTACACGCGCTTTACGAGTTGTAGAAGACATTAAAAAGGGATTTTGATGAACTTAATTTAAACTATAAACACAAAAGGTTAAGAATCATCGTCTAGATGATTCCTAACCTAATTACCTGAAATACAGGCTATTATTTAAGTTCAACTTCAGCACCGGCCTCCTCAAGTTCTTTCTTGAGACCTTCGGCTTCGGCTTTGGGAAGAGCTTCTTTAACAACGCTGGGAGCGCCGTCTACGAGATCTTTAGCCTCTTTCAAGCCAAGACCACAGAGCTCTTTAACTTTCTTAACCACAGCGAGTTTGTTAGCACCGGCTGCTTTGAGAACTACATCAAAGTCAGATTTCTCTTCAGCGGCAGCAGCACCAGCAGCAGCGGGAGCAGCAACAGCTACAGCAGCAGCAGCGGGTTCGATACCATACTCGTCTTTCAAAATTTGAGCAAGTTCGTTAACTTCTTTAACGGTCAAATTTACCAATTGTTCAGCAAAAGCTTTCAAATCTGCCATTTTCTTTATTTGTTTAATTGTTTATTAATCTTTTTGTATTAGGTATAGTAATTAACGCTCAGAGAGGGTTTGCAATACACCGTGAATAGTGCTGCCACCTGATTGAAGAGCCGAGATAACGTTCTTGGCAGGCGATTGCAACAATGCAATAACGTCGGCAATAAGTTCGTTCTTGCTCTTGATAGCAACCAAAGCATCCAATTGATCGGCGCCAATATAGAAGCTTTCTTCAACATATGCAGCTTTGAGCGCGGGGAGCTCAGATTTCTTTGAGAACTCCTTGATGAGTTTAGCCGGCGCATTACCGACATTCGAGAACATTACGGTTGTCGAGCCTTTCATCACAGGGAGAAGTGCGCTATAATCGCCTTCGAGTGACTCAAGTGCTTTCTTCAGCAGCTTATTCTTAACAACCATCATCTTAATACCTTCCTTGAAGCAAGCACGACGGAGATCGCTGGTTTTCTCAGCGTTCAACGATGTTGTTTCAGTAAGGTAGAAACAAGAATACTCTTTAACGGTAGCTGCTATCTGCTCTATAATTGTACTTTTATCTTCCTTTCTCATAATACGTAGCTTTTATTAATTTTCATCTACTGATTTCGGGTCAACTTTGATACCCGGACTCATTGTACTTGAAAGGTAGATGCTCTTCAGATAAGTACCCTTAGCAGTAGCAGGTTTCAACTTGATCAAAGTCATGACAAACTCTTTAGCGTTGTCACGCATTTGCTCGGGAGTGAAAGAAACCTTACCTATAGAGGCGTGTACTATACCGTTCTTATCGACTTTGAAGTCAATTTTACCTTGTTTTACTTCTTTAACAGCTTTAGCTACATCGGGTGTAACAGTACCGCTTTTGGGGTTAGGCATCAAGCCACGAGGACCGAGCACACGACCCAAAGCACCGATTTTACCCATGATAGCAGGCATGGTGATGATTACATCAATATCAGTCCAACCACCTTTAATCTTTTCGATATATTCGTCAAGACCTACATAGTCGGCACCTGCAGCTTTAGCAGCTTCCTCTTGGTCGGGAGTACACAATACGAGTACACGTACTTGCTTACCTGTTCCGTGGGGGAGCGATACTACGCCGCGAACCATCTGATTTGCCTTACGAGGGTCAACACCCAAACGTACATCTATATCAAGAGAAGCATCAAATTTAGTATAAGTGATTTCTTTTACCAATTCGGCAGCTTCCTTGAGCGAGTAGGCCTTCCCTGCTTCAATTTTCGCTAAAGCTAACTTTTGATTTTTTGTCAGTTTACCCATTTCAATTGAAGTTTTAAAATTATTCTACCGGGAATTCTCCTTTTACGGCAATACCCATACTTCTCGCTGTACCGGCAACCATGCGCATGGCAGAGTCTAAAGTAAAACAGTTCAAATCTACCATTTTGTCAGTAGCAATTGCTTTAACCTGTTCCCAAGTGATTTCGGCTACTTTCTTACGATTGGGCTCGGCAGATCCTTTCTTTTGCTTTGATACTTCCATCAATTGGATAGCAACAGGAGGAGTCTTAACGATAAAATCGAAAGATTTGTCCGAATAGTAAGTAATAATTACCGGCAATACTTTACCAGCCTTGTCTTGGGTACGGGCGTTGAATTGCTTGCAAAACTCCATAATGTTTATACCCTTAGAACCCAAGGCGGGACCTACAGGGGGAGAGGGATTGGCTGCGCCACCCTTGATCTGCAATTTGATCTGTCCAGCAATTTCTTTAGCCATTGTTTTGTTTTTTTGATTTGTTTAAAATCTGAGAGTATCAAATGCGTAACACCATTATTCTCTCTCCACTTGCGAATTTTCCAACTCAAGAGGCGTTTTACGACCAAAGATTTTGACCATAACTTTCAGCTTCTTCTTGGCGGCATCTACCTCTTCAATAACACCCACAAAACCGTTGAAAGGTCCGTAGCATACTTTCACTGTTTCGCCTACTACATAGTCTACATAGTCCAAGTCGCTCTCGGGCATTTCGTCGGCTCCGTTCAACATACGACTAACTTCGCTGGCACGCAAGGGCACGGGTTTATTCGAACGCTTGTCGGCACCAAGGAAGTCGATAACGTTGGTGGTGTTACGAAGGTGATGTATCACCTCGCCTACTAATACAGCCTCAATGAAAACATAACCGGAGTAAAGGTTACGTTCTTTCATAACCTTCTTTCCATTACGTACGGTGTAAGTTTTCTCAGTAGGAATCAAAACCTGAAACACGTAACGACCAAGGTCAGTATTCTTGATTTCTGCATCAAGAAGTTCTTTTACCTTAGCCTCTTTACCACTTATGGCACGCAATACGTACCACTCTTTCTTTTCTTCAGACATTGATCACCCTCCGATATTAAAACAAGCCGTAAATAAAATGCATTATGTTCTCCAAACAAAAGTCCATTACGAAAACCACTGCAGCGATAATAAGGGAAGCAAACATTACTACCACAGCACTACTCGCAAGTTCCTTTTGTGTTGGCCAGGACACCTTATGAACCAACTCGTTATAAGAGTCCTTTATATCAGCAAGTATTTTCAATTCTTTCATATCTTAAATATTTTCTGCACGGGTTGAGAGACTCGAACTCCCGACACTTGGTTTTGGAGACCAATGCTCTACCAACTGAGCTAAACCCGTATAAAATCGCTCTCCCGTAAAGGGAAGAGCGATTGTTTCAACTTATATATCGTTCTATATTAGTCGATGATGTCGGTAATTTGACCCGAACCTACTGTACGACCACCTTCACGGATTGCGAAACGGAGACCCTTATCGCAAGCTACGGGGTTGATAAGTTTAACGTTGATTTCAACGTTGTCACCGGGCATTACCATTTCTACACCTTCGGGGAGAGAGATCTCACCAGTTACGTCGAGCGTACGGATGTAGAATTGAGGACGATAGTGGTTGTGGAAAGGAGTGTGACGACCACCTTCTTCTTTCTTCAAGATATAAACAGAAGCCTTGAACTCAGAGTGGGGGTGAACTTTTCCGGGGTGGCAAATAACCATACCACGTTTGATTTCGTTCTTGTCGATACCACGGAGGAGAAGACCTACGTTATCACCAGCCTCACCTTGCTCGAGAAGTTTACGGAACATCTCAACACCGGTTACAACTGATTTACGATCTGCACCAAGACCTGTGATTTGAACTTCGTCACCAACTTTAACGACACCAGTCTCGATACGACCAGTTGCTACAGTACCACGACCAGTGATCGAGAATACGTCCTCAACAGGCATCAAGAAGGGTTTATCGATATCACGGGGAGGAAGGGGAATCCAGCTGTCAACAGCAGCCATAAGTTCCATAATCTTCTCTACCCATTGGGGCTCGTTGTTAAGACCACCGAGAGCAGAACCGCGGATGATAGGAGTGTTGTCGCCATCATACTCGTATTTGTCGAGAAGTTCGCGCATTTCCATTTCAACGAGTTCGAGCATCTCTTCGTCGTCAACCATATCGCATTTGTTCAAGAAAACAACCAAACGAGGAACGTTTACCTGACGAGCCAAGAGGATGTGCTCACGAGTTTGGGGCATAGGACCATCAGTAGCAGCAACTACGATGATAGCACCGTCCATCTGAGCAGCACCAGTTACCATGTTCTTAACGTAGTCGGCGTGACCCGGGCAGTCTACGTGAGCATAGTGACGGTTTTCTGTTTGATACTCTACGTGCGAAGTATTAATAGTAATACCACGCTCTTTTTCTTCGGGAGCGTTGTCGATTTGATCGAACGACTTCAACTCTGAAAGACCTTTAGAAGCGAGCACGGTAGTGATAGCTGCAGTAAGCGTAGTTTTACCGTGGTCTACGTGACCAATTGTACCAATGTTCACGTGCGGTTTGGTCCGTTGGAATGTTTCTTTTGCCATAGTTTTGTTCTTTAATAAATGTTGTACTTCTTTGAGCCGATGCCGGGACTTGAACCCGGGACCTCTTCCTTACCAAGGAAGTGCTCTACCGCTGAGCTACATTGGCAATGTCCTTTCTTTTGAGCGGAAGACGGGGCTCAAACCCGCGACCCTCAGCTTGGAAGGCTGATGCTCTATCGACTGAGCTACTTCCGCAAGTGTGGGCGAAGATGGATTCGAACCACCGAAGGTAAAAACCAGCAGATTTACAGTCTGCCCCATTTGGCCACTCTGGTATTCGCCCTGCGCATTTTAAATCGCTTTCCTTGAGCCTCTTGTCGGATTCGAACCAACGACCCCGAGATTACAAATCACGTGCTCTGGCCAACTGAGCTAAAGAGGCATAATGCACCGCTCGACACGGCGTTACGTTGTCAAGCGAGTGCAAAGGTAGATATTATTTTTAATCCACAAAAATATTTTGAGTATTTTTTTATTTGCGGACTACTTTTTTTTCTTTGTTTTCTCCAATTGGCGCTCCAAAGCCTCGGCTGCCATATCTACAGCCTCCTCAAAAGTATCGGCTACTTTGCAAGAGAAAAGGTCTTCATTTCCTGCCAAAAGGAGCTTCAATCCTACCTCTTTATTCATTGATGTTTCGGGTTTCACTACTTTCAATGTTACCTCTGCCTCCATAATTCCGTCATGGAAACGGCTCAATTTAGAGACTTTCTTTTGGATAAATGATTCGAGTTGCGCTGTTGCGTCGAAATGAATCGCTTGAATTCTTACGTCCATAGTGTCCTCCTTTTTTTCTGCCCTTGGATGGGCGTGTTTGTAACTCTGTTTTAACTGTTCAAAAGTTATATGTGTATAAACTTCTGTCGATGCCAACGAGCTGTGTCCTAACAGCTCTTTTACACTGTTTATTCCGGCTCCGCCATTGAGCATTGCCGAGGCAAAGGTGTGGCGCAATACGTGGGGGCTCTTTTTTGCCAATGTTGTTACGCCGCCCAACGACTGCTTTACTACACGATAAACATACTTATCGTATATCGGTTCACCGCTATCCAGCACAAAGAACGACCGGCTCTTGCCAAACCTTTCATCTCGCACCCGACGATACTGTTCTATCATCAGGCTCAGATGCTCGCCGTATGGGATGATGCGCTCTTTGTTGCGCTTTCCCAATACGCGCATTTCGCGCACGCGATTGTCTACTGCTATGTCTTGCAGCCCCACCAACTCGGCCCGCCGCATTCCGGTTTCATACAGCATTGCCATAATGAGCCGGTCGCGTATGAGTGCAAAGCTCGACTTGCAGGTCATATCCTCGTCGAGCAATCGGCTCATTGCCTCGGGGCGCACAAACGACGGCAACCGTTTTCTCACCTTGGGCAACTTGACTTCTGCGACAGGACTGCTCTCTACCTCGCCCACAGCCTGCGCATATTTATAATAAGAACGCAATGCCGATATCTTACGACTGATAGTCCTTGGCGAATAGCCTTGCTCTCCGAGCCACATCACCCAATTGCGCACATCGTCGCTCTCGACGGGCATCTCTTGGGCATCGCTGCGTTGTTCCTGACGAAATTGCCGGAATTGTTCCAAATCCCTCTGATAAAACAAAACGGTATAAGAAGAGTAATTCTTCTCATACCGCAAATACCTGAGGAAATTTTCTAAATTCATAGCAGCGAGTCAAATTACTTACGCTACGAATTTAAGAAGTTGTTTCGAGAAATGCAAATTTTTTTGGCAAAAATTTAATCCTCGTTGCTGTGGAGTTGTTGAACGTAAACAGCACGCATCATCTTCTTACGATTTGTAACAGACGGCTTTTCAAAAGCTTGACGGCTACGCAATTCTTTTACTACTCCTGTTTTCTCAAATTTTCTTTTAAATTTTTTCAAGGCTTTCTCAATGTTTTCGCCTTCTTTTACGGGTACTACGATCATAGTTGTAATTATATTATTTTTTAATTTCTTTCACGCTCGGAAAATGTGGGGCAAAATTACACATTGTTTCTCGAATAACAAAACTTCCTTACAGAAAATCTTCGCTTTTTCGCATTTTTTTATCTTAAGCCTGTTTCTACCGCCTAACTTTTGATGCTATTGCAATGTTTTTCTTACGCATTACCATTTTGTTTACAATTTTACAATTCAAACAAAAAGAGTACCTTTGCATGCGATAGATTGCGCTCGCTGCGAAAAATATTGAAACAAGTTTCATATTTCTCGCTCGCTTGTTACTATCTTTGTAAGCAATATATAATATATATAATGTATGAGTAAAAACACACTACCTCGATTGTTATCACTTCGCGCCGAAATGGCTGCACATAACATAGATGCGTTTATCATTCCGGGTACCGACCCGCACCAGAGCGAGTATTACGCCGACTATTGGGATTGTCGCACTTGGATTAGCGGCTTCGACGGCTCGGCAGGTACTGCCGTAGTAACAGCACAAGAGGCGGGCTTATGGACCGACTCGCGCTACTTCCTACAAGCTGCCGAGCAGCTGAGCGAGTCGGGGTTTGTTCTTTTTAAAGACGGACTGCCCGACACTCCTTCATACATCGAATGGCTGTCGAATGTTCTTCCTGCTAATGCTACCGTCGCTATCGACGGTACGCTGTTCAGCACAACAACCGTCGAGGATATGACGACGACCTTTGGCAAACGAGGCATCAGCCTTGTTACCGACTTTACGCCCTTCGACCACATATGGCAACGTCGCCCTTGCCTTCCCCAGACACCCTTCTACGTTCACGACGAGAAATATAGTGGCGAGTGTGCCGGCTCAAAAATCGAACGCGTGATGCAGGCGGTCGAAAAGAGTGGCTGCAATGCTTTGCTGCTGTCGGCTCTCGACGAGATTGCGTGGTTGTTCAACATACGCGGCAACGACGTCAAGTGCAACCCTGTCATATATGCCTACGCCTATATCGACAACTCGCGCCGCATTCTCTTTGTCGACAGCGAGAAGTTGAACGACGAGAACAGCGCCTACCTGCAAGCCATGAGCATCGAGCAGATGCCATACAACGGCGTGTTTGATTTCGTCGCCTCGTTGCGCGACAAAGTTATAAGCATCGACCCCGGCAAGCTCAACTACACATTATATAATAATATAGCAACCGAAACGAAGCGAGGCGCATCGCCTATCGTTGCATTCAAAGCTATCAAAAACGAAACACAAATAGCCGGCATACGCAAGGCAATGGTACGCGACGGTGTTGCCCTCATCCGCTTGTTGCGCTGGCTCGACTGCCACATCGACTCGGGACAAGCTACCGAACTGAGCGTAACAGAGCAGTTGCGCAACTTCCGCGCCGAGCAGGAGCTGTTTGTCGACGAGAGCTTCGACACCATTGCCGGCTACAACGAGCATGGCGCTATCGTACACTACTCTGCCACCCCCGAGAGCAACCTCACCATACGTCGCAAGGGTTTCTTCCTTCTCGACTCGGGCGCACAATATTTAGACGGCACTACCGACATCACCCGCACCATACCCTTGGGCTCGCTCACACATCAACAGAAGCGCGACTACACATTGGTGCTCAAAGGTCATATAGCCTTGGCTCGATGCCAATTTCCCGAAGGTACACGCGGTGCACAACTCGATGCCGTAGCACGCCTACCCCTCTGGGGCGACGGGCTCACCTACCTACATGGCACAGGACATGGCGTAGGACACTTCCTCAACGTACACGAAGGTCCGCAAAGCATACGCCTGCAAGAGAACCCCACCCCACTGATGCCGGGTATGATAACATCTAACGAACCGGGATTGTACCGCGCAGGCGAGTATGGCATCCGCCACGAAAACCTTGTACTCACCGTACCGGCTTGCGAGACCGAGTTTGGTCGCTTCCTCCGATTTGAGACACTCACCCTCTTCCCCTTCGACAAGAAGGCACTCGACATGACCATACTCCTCCCCCACGAGATAGCATGGCTCAACGACTACCACCGCATGGTATACGACAAGCTCAAGGCATCGCTCACATCGGAAGAGTGCGAGTGGCTACGCGAAGCAACATCGGCAATTTAAACCACACAACAACCATTCAAGAACACAAATAAAAGAGAACAGAATATGGCAATTATCAGAAAAGTACGCGGCTTCACGCCCAAGATTGGCGAAGGAACATTCCTCGCCGACAACGCCGCCATCATCGGCGACGTAGAGATAGGTAACGACTGCAGTATATGGTTTGGCACCGTATTGCGCGGCGACGTAAACTCGATACGCATAGGCAACCGTGTCAACGTACAAGACGGCTCGGTACTGCACACCCTCTATGAGAAATCTACCATCCACATCGGCGACGACGTGTCGATAGGACACAACGTAACCATACATGGTGCCGACATACACGACGGCGCACTCATAGGCATGGGAGCCGTAGTGCTCGACTATGCCGTTGTAGGCGAAGGCGCTATTGTTGCAGCCGGCTCGGTAGTAAAGAGCAAGACCGTCATCAAGCCCGGCGAGCTGTGGGCAGGCGCACCCGCCAAGTTCATCAAAATGGTCGACCCCGAACAATCGAAAGAGATGAACCAAAAAATAGCCCGCAACTACCTCATGTACTCACGCTGGTACACCGACGAGGAGTAAAATAATTATTTATAAAGAGAGAGGCTGACCGCTGTGGGTCAGCCTCTCTCTTTATAAATCACTACCAAACAAGCACTTTCCTGCCATTATTGATATATATACCTCTTTCGGTAGGCATTTGGGGCAATTTAATACCTGTTATGGTGTACCAACCATCGGGGTACTGCACATTATCAACTTTCACTTCATCAATACCAACAAAAGTTCCGTCAAAGTCTATTACGAAACCTTTACACTCTTTACCTTGCAATGAAGGAATTTCAAAATAAGAATGAAAACTATTTAATGTAGCATCTTCCAATGAGTGATACAACACTTTATTGGTTCCCATGAACATAATGCTTTGGTCTTCGGCAGATACATATACAGGAGCATAGCTACCTATCATATTTATTGCATCCAACTCAAATGTTTCTGAAGCAATAGCTATCGGTGCATAATTAGTTATTACAACATTTTCAAAAACAGGATCCTCAATATTTTCGCCATTATCCCATTTAACGATATATGGCTTCCCGGCTTCTATCGCAGTCACAGTCTTGAATGAGAGATATAGAATGCCTGTTGCACTATCAAATCCATTATGGCTTGCAGTATTCAATTCCATAATTATAGCTCCTTCAAGTGGTGTACCATTAAAATTGGCAACATCAAAAGGCAAACACAATGTAGTCCAGCTATTATCCTTGTAGAATGTGCGATTAACAAGTTGAGCATTGGTTATCTTACCTTTTGCTACATATGTTTCTAATGTGACAGTGTTGTCAATATCCTTGTATAGCATTAATTGAGGCTCTATCACAACTTTGCGAGCATAATTTCCGTTACCATCTTCGATTGTTGCATCAACAACTACTCCTCCAATTGGAGTTGCTATTACACAATCAACAAGAGAAATACCACCATTGAAGTCATCAACAGCTGCCGAGCCTTTGGCGGAAATCTCTACATTAGAAGCTACAATTGAAAGAGATTCGCTACCACCTATATTACCTGTCATTGGGTACAATCCATTCACAGCAACATTGGTATCGAAAATTGTCAAATTAGCTCCGTTGTTTACACCTATACCTATAGCATTGGCATTTATGGTCAATTGACCTTCTCCGGTAATAACCGTATTAGCTGCAAAGTCAAACACATTAGACTCAACATTAACCTCTTGATTAATGGTAGAGTTACCTTCCACATCTATAATTAGTCCGTCTATACCCTTGTTTTCCACCAATTTTACAGGTGTATTCAAAGTGTAATCTCCATTAATTGTCAATCTGTTATAATTATTGAAACTGAACTTGCCGTCACCTAAGATGTCTTCACTATTACGGCTGGTAACTTGTGTAGATGCCACATAGAGATCATATTCTTTACCACTAACCGTTATTTTGCAGTTATCATAACACCCATTGGCAAGAGCTGTTATATACACTTCTGCACCGATAGGAGCATCGGCTGCAATAGTAACAACACCATCCACAACCGGAGCTATATTCTCATCGGTTGTGTGCCATTCTATTTCAGCCTTTGAGTTTGTTGGCATCAATTGTGCCACAAGCTCAATGCGATCACCGGGATCGGCGGTAATATATTTATCACGCAAAATTACCGACTCTACATTATAATTACCATCAGTAACAGTAATTGTAAATGTGCCTGTTGTTATCGGATTTCCGTTTTGTATTGGAGTATATGTATATACGCCCGGAGTGGCATTGGTAGCATCAATATTCATTTTTTCGTAAAAATCGAATCGAACAATTGGAGCCGTACCTTCACCGGTTACTTCTGTTGTAACACCGTAAACTGAGGCAGACAACGGACGCCTTGCGACATCTAAATTAGTCATTTTCTCGCCTGCGGCAATTGTATGACTGCAACCCGACAAATACTCAATAGGAGGAAATGTACCATCATAACTTACATTAAATTGCACAGCTCGCGTTTTGTAACCAATGCTACTATTGTATGTCTGAATACGCACCTCCAAATAGTTCTTTTCTGCAAGTGTTTTAAGATATACGGTTTCATAGTTGCTTGTTGAGTTGATGGGTATTGTACACTCTTCATCTTCATAGAATTCACCATAAGGCGAACCGGTATTGCGATTTCCTACCGTCCAATTACTTCCCGATATGCCATACCAATTAGTAGCGTCCGAGGGCACAGGGGAAGCATCGCATCTAATAACATCTCCCACCTTACAATTCAACTCATTGTAAAATTTTTGAAAATAACCGACTGTCTTACTGATATTCAATTCGATATCTTGCAGATAAACCGATGTTCCGATATATATTCTGCCTTCGGCCACACTCTCACTTGCCCAGGCCGATGTTGTTTCTTTTACACGAGTAAATACGGTATGGTTGGAATTTACCGTACTATTCATTTCAAAGAAACCCACTTCGCTGTCGGGTGTTACTGCATTATTCCAATCACTCTCGGTGAGCGTTGACACATCTTTAGAATAGTTGAAAATAATATACTCTTGTGTTGTCTTGGCATTTGATACATGCACTTTATCGTTTATGTTTGTTAGCGTAGGTGCGACTGGTGAATTTGCACACAATCTTTTTGTGATCTGACGACTTGGACTATATAAATATCCCGAATATCCTATTGCCTCCGCACGAACTCGTAAATATTTTCCTAATTCTGATTCCTTTGGCACATATACTTTTTCGGTTGCTCCATCAATATCTTTCCAAGTATCGTTATTTTCACTGATTTGCCATATACAGTTTATATCACTTAAATCAACATTACTACTAAGCGAGAAGCCCAACGATTCTCCCGGCACTGGTGTAGATGCCAATGTAATAGTACCTGAAATAGGAGGAGTCATAATTACTACTCTCGTCTGAACCTCATTGTTTTCATCAACTACATAATGACCATCGTTGCTAATTTGTCCCTCCCATGGAGAGGCAATAATAAGAGGTGATGCGATAGTTATAGCGCCATCTTCGGTATAAAGGCCGGCAGTACCTCCCTTTGCAACTACTTCACCCGATTTAATATTGAGATTTCCACGCGCTGCGATACCATAAGCCCATATACCGGAATTACCTCCTGTGGCTTTAATTACACCATTATTGATAAGTATATCTCCACCATTATCCAAGCCTCGGTTGAGTATTGCAGCAGAACTGTTTGTTGTCACTGTTACATCGGCATTGATTGTCAAAGTACCTGACACAGTGCCAATACCGGTATTTGCGGAGTTGACTTCCACATCGCCATTGAGAGTTAATCCGTTTTTTGCAGAAATACCGACCTGCGAACTTGGAACACTAATGGTTGAGAGCGAAACTTCACCGGCTTCTGCATATACTCCATATCCGATTTCGCCTTTTGCAATTGATACTACTTCACCTGCCAAATGGATATTTCCGTCTTCTGCATAGATACCTGTTCCACCGGCTGCATTGATAATTGTTCCTGCTTGCGATGTGATACTTCCACGTGCCGCTATACCATAAGCCCATATACCGGAATTACCT
>JAFUOV010000011.1 GCA_017481745.1 Bacteroidaceae bacterium | reverse complement strand
GATGACTTTTCAAATCTTAAAATCTCATCAATTCAGAAGAAATTAAATAGACGCCCAAGAGAAAAATTAAATTTCAAATCTCCTTTAATATGCTTTTTTAGCAATCTTTCTTAATTTTGCATTTGCTGTTGGACTCTACAAAAACACGAAAAGACACCCCCAAACAAAATAAATACCACAAAAACTTGCAGAATTAAATAAAAACACATAATTTTGCACCCACATTCGGTCAACAACCGATACCGGTCCTATAGCTCAGTTGGTTAGAGCATCTGACTCATAATCAGGGGGTCCTTGGTTCAAGCCCAAGTGGGACCACACAATAAATCGCTAAGTAGTTGAAATAGCAACACTTAGCGATTTTTCTTTAGCATTTGGACGAACTATTCAATTTCTTATCGGCTCTCTATCTTTGACTTCGTCCAAGATAGGCTGCGCCTCGGGAGAAAAAATAAACAAGTTTATTTTGTTCTCCGCTCGCTTATTCACTTTCTCTATCTTTGACTTCGTCCAAGATAGGCTGCGCCTCGGGAGAAAAAATAAACAAGTTTATTTTGTTCTCCGCTCGCTTATTCGCTTTCTCTATCTTTGACTTCGTCCAAGATAGGCTGCGCCTCGGGAGAAAAAATAAACAAGTTTATTTTGTTCTCCGCTCGGCTTGCACTATCTTTGCCACGTATAAAATTGTAAATTATGAAGATAGGAATTATCGTAGCGATGCAAGACGAGTTGGCTTGCGTAGAGGGTATGCTTTCTAACAAGACTACAACTACTGCCGGGAGTGGTAGCAAATATATAGTGGGCGATGCGGGCAAACATAGCATCGTATTGTCGCAGAGCGGTATTGGCAAGGTTAACGCTGCTGTGCGCACTTACGAGTTGATAAGCCTTTTTGCCCCGGATATTATCATTAATACGGGTGTTGCCGGTGGTATAGATGCCGAAACTCGCGTGATGGATATGGTGGTGAGCAACCAGGTGGTTTACCACGATGTATGGTGTGGCGAGGGTAATGAGTATGGTCAGGTGCAGGGATTGCCCGACCGCTTTACTGCCGATGCCGACTTGTTGAATAAGGTGATTGCTGCCAATGCCGGCAAGCGTGTATATGCAGGATTGATATGTAGTGGCGACAAGTTTATTACCGATCGTAAGGACTTGGACGATATAAAACAACGTTTCCCCGAGGGTATGGCTTGCGACATGGAGAGTGGCGCTATTGCTCAAGTGTGCCACATTTGCCACAAACCGTTCATCTCGATGCGCATCATCAGCGATACTCCGGGAGTGGATAGCCATTGGGAGCAATATACCAACTTCTGGGAGGCTGCTCCTCAACAATCTTTTGCCATACTACGTAACACAATAGAAAACTTGTAACATTACTCTATATGAAAAAAATACCCAGCTTCAGCATCGACCACCTCAACTTGCTGCGTGGCATATACGTATCGCGCAAAGATTATATGGGCGATCAAGTAGTTACTACATTCGACATACGCATGAAAGAGCCCAACCGCGAGCCGGCATTGGGTTACGGTGCACTGCACACTATCGAGCACTTGGCTGCTACCTATCTGCGCAACCACCCCGTATGGGGCGAGAAGATTGTCTTCTGGGGACCGATGGGTTGCTGCACCGGCAACTACTTCCTCATGCAAGGCGACCTTGACAGCCGCGACATAGTAGAGTTGATGCGCGAGACATTCCGCTTCATACGCGACTTTGAAGGCGAAGTGCCGGGACAAGCTGCTCGCGACTGCGGCAACTATCTGCTACACGACCTGCCCATGGCTCGTTGGGAGGCAGACAAATACTTGCGCGAGGTACTCGACGTGATTGAGGAGAAGAACCTCGTTTATCCTACTTTGTAGGCAATACCGCCCCTCGAAAACTCAACTCTCGCCAACTTTTATTTGTTGTTATACTATAGCAATAAATCATACCCCATCGCGGGCATTAGTATTAACATCAAATAAAGTTACGAGATTATGAAAAGATTGACAAAATGTGTTGTGGTAGCCTTGATGTGCGCTATGGCAAGTTGTGCTTATGCCAAGCTGCCGGCACTATCGAGCCGCGTATTTGAAAGGGGCGACCACACTTTGGGAGTTTTGGTAGGATATGGCGAAGGCTTCAGCCAGAAGTTGGCATTCAACCATTGTGTGCTCGACAGTTGGTTTGGCAATCGTGGTTCGCTGGGCATAGGCGCCGCATTGGGCAACTGCATAGACAAGCATTGGGACAGGCTTTCGCTTGAAGTAACAGCCAGCCTGCACTACCAAATGTCCAACAACCTCGACACCTACGTAAGCGTGGGAGCCGGCGGAGGTTATAAATGGTACGACAAGCACCACGGCAACGACGACGGTTTCTTCTCATGGAGCACCAATGCCGGTGTAAGATGGTATTTGTCGCGAGCCTTTGCCCTCAATATAGAAGCCGGATATACCTTTGGAAGCTACATCCTCGCCGGACTTTGTTGGCGATTTTGACACAAAAAATGGCTGTACCGCACGCGATACAGCCATTTTTGTATAATAACGTAGTAGTTATCAGAACTTATAGGTAATACCTACGTTGAAGAAGCTGCTATTGGTATGACCCACCTCGGCATTAACAGCCCAAGAGGGATCGAAATAGTAGCGAGCACCCAAAGATGATGTCCAGTCAAAGTAGCCATGAACCGAGCCACGAGCACCACCTATACCACCACCAAAACCTACTACAACATAAGTGTCGAGGTTCTCAACAAATTGATAGTGGAAAGAGCAGTTAAGAATCAATGATGCAACATCTCCACCATGCCAGCCGATGGTATTGTTTACCGAAGCACCCACACCCAACGAGGCATTGCCATCAATCATACCATCCAATACACCATAGTCGACGGCTATTCTTTGAGCAAAACCATAACCAAAACCTATAGTAGCTGAGCCAAGCCAATTACCAGTTGCAAAGGTATCACTTGCATAAGCATTCACCGAAACAAGACTTAGCACCGAAATGAGTGCAATTGCGAATAGTTTTTTCATAAGTCAAAAATTTAAGTGTTAATACATAATTTATTCCTTTTCTGCAAATTTAGTAATTTATATAAAAGATGCAACCAATTTATAATATAAAAGTAACTTTTCCGCACCGATATTACAACAACGCCTATATAATGTGCATAAAACACACCACATTATAATATATAGAGAGATTACACGCCAACACGCACTACCTAACAAAACGACGAGGGTGTGCTGAAATTGCAGCACACCCTCGCACATCTTATAATATCAAATAAGAGTCTTATTTCACCTCCCAAGTATCGCCACTGAGGATATACTCGCGGAGCGACTTGAAGTTCTTTTTGCCCTTCACTTCCTCTACCTGACGAGTCAACTCGTCGGTATAGTTGGGAGCATCGACATCACGAATAACACCGATAGCAAGAGGCAACTCATGACCATCCATCATTGCCAACATCTGGTGCAATACGTTGTTGGGGTTCTTGGCATCATGTACGAGTATATCGTCCATAGTATAACCATCCTCGCCTATCGTAACAGCCTTCAACAAGTAGCCGTCGAGTACAAGACCACGGTTCATATCCTTACCGAAAATCATCTTTTCGCCATGGCGCAAGTGGATAGTGCGGTCGGCACGAACCTCTTTGTCTGTTACATACGAGTGGATGTTATTGTTGAAGATAACACAGTTTTGCAACACCTCACATACCGAAGCACCTTTGTGGCGGGCAGCAGCAGCAAGAACCTCTACTGTTGTAGCCACCTCAACGTCGAGCGAACGGGCAAAGAATGTGCCACGAGCACCAAACACAAGTTCGGCAGGGATAAAGGGATCTTCCACTGTACCATAGGGCGACGATTTAGTAACCGAGCCACGATCGGTAGTAGGAGAATATTGACCCTTGGTAAGACCATAAATCTTGTTGTTCATCAACAAGATGTTGAGGTCGATGTTACGACGTACTTCGTGTATAAAGTGGTTACCACCAATAGCCAAGCAGTCGCCATCGCCCGATACTTGCCATACGGTCAACTCGGGATTTGCCATTTTTACGCCCGAAGCAATAGCACCACCACGACCATGGATTGTGTGGAAGCCATAAGTACCCATATAATAAGGTAGGCGCGAAGAACAACCGATACCCGAAATTACTGCTGTTTTGTGGGGAGGAACGCCCACTTCTGCCATAGCTTTTTGCAAGGCATTGACGATAGCATGGTCGCCACAACCGGGACACCAGCGCACATATTGGTCGCTCTTATAGTCCTGAGCTGTATATTTTTTATTCTCTTCCATGATTACTTCTCGATTAATTGGGTGAAATGTTCTACCAATTCGCCGGTGCTGAAGGGTTGACCCTCAACCTTGTTGTAGCGCATAAACTCTACACCGGGAATTTGAGCTGCAAGGTATGATGCAAATTGACCATTGTTCAACTCGCATACAACCACTTTTTTGTAGCGGCGGATTATCTCTTCGGCATTCGAGGGAAGAGGCTTGATATAGTTGAAGTGTATCATGGCAACCTTCTTACCTTCGTTGCACATATCGGTTACTGCCGAGTAGAGATGACCGTAAGTACCACCCCATCCGATTACGAGAAGGTCTGAATCGGGATTACCCAAAACCTCGAGTTGGGGTATATCGTTGGCAACGTTGTCTATCTTTGCCTGACGAGCTGCTACCATGCGTGCGTGGTTGGCAGGATCGGTCGAGATAGCACTTGTCTTGGCATCTTTCTCAAGACCACCGAGGCGGTGCATAAAGCCTTCCATGCCGGGCACAGCCCAATAGCGTACCATTGTTTCGGGGTTACGCATGTAGGGTTTCCAGCCCTCGTCGAGCATTTCGGGTTTTACATAGTTGGGATGTATCTCGGGATATTCGTCTTCTTCGGGAACACGCCATGCTGTAGAACCGTTGGCAATGAAACCATCGGTCAACAAGATAACGGGAGTCATGTGTTCCAAGGCTATCTTGGCAGCATTGAAAGCCATATCGTAGCAGTTGGCAGGAGTTGAAGCAGCCACTACAACAAGGGGGCTCTCACCATTGCGACCATACAGGGCTTGCAAGAGGTCGGTTTGCTCGGTCTTGGTAGGAAGACCTGTCGAGGGACCACCACGTTGCACGTCGATAACTACCAAAGGCAACTCAGCCATTACAGCCAAGCCTATCGCCTCGCTCTTGAGTGCAAGACCGGGACCCGAGGTAGATGTTGCAGCCAAGTTACCGGCAAAAGCAGCACCGATAGCCGAGCAAGCACCGGCAATCTCATCCTCCATTTGAACGGCTTTTACACCAAGATCTTTACGTTTGGCAAGCTCGTGAAGGATATCGGTAGCAGGTGTGATAGGATAACTACCGAGGAAGAGGGGCAAACCTGCTTTCTCCGAGGCAGCTATAAGACCCCATGCAGTAGCAGTGTTACCATTCAAGTCGGTATAAATACCCTTGCGCACCGATGCAGTCTCTACGCGGTAGGTCGACACCGATGCATGTATGTTGTTACCATAGTTGTAACCATCGTTCAATACTTTCACGTTTGCCTCGGCAATAGAAGGTTTCTTGGCAAATTTGTGCGAAAGCATGTGTCCGGCTTGAGAAACAGGACGATCGAAAAGCCAGCATACAAGACCGAGGGCAAAGATGTTTTTGCATCGAACGATGCTCTTCACATCAAGACCCGAATCGGCAAGCGACTCTTTGGTGAGTGTAGTGATAGCCACCGACATAACTTGTGCCGGGTCGATACCCAACTCGGCGATAGCATCGTCAGTCTCATAGAGAGCCTTCTTCAAGTCGCTCTCTTTGAATGAGTCGGTATCAATAATAACTACTCCACCTTTTTTCAAGAACTGGATTTGTGTTTTCAACGCGGCGGGGTTCATTGCCACCAAAACATCGGCTTTGTCGCCGGGTGTATACACGCCTTTACCTATGTGAACTTGGAAACCCGACACGCCGCTTAAGGTGCCTTGCGGTGCGCGTATCTCTGCCGGATAGTCGGGGAATGTCGAAATCTCATTGCCTATTGCAGCCGAGATTGCTGAGAAGATGTTGCCTGCAAGTTGCATACCGTCGCCCGAGTCTCCCGAGAAACGAACAACCACCTTATCCAAAGCTTTCACCTTTGTTGATTCTGTCATTTCGTTGCTATTAGTTTGTAGATTAGGTTAACTACTCCTACGGACAAGCCATAGGTTTGGTGCAAAGTTAATAAATTAAAGTTATCAAAGCCCAAATTATACCAAGAATTTCGCTAAAAATATTTTGCACCCATAAATTTCCACTTATTCGCCAAAAAACATACATTTGCATCGTTTTATTACAAATCCATGCCCGAAAACAATAAAATATCCGATGCCGAATTGGGGACACTCTCGATACAACGCAGCTTGAGAGCGCGACGCATACTTTTTAAGGTGCGGAACAATGCTCTTTTGGTGGTAATTCCGCAATTTTTGAGATGCGACAACGCATACATACAGGGCTTGGTCGACACAAATCGCGATGCCCTGCGCCGATTGTTATTGAGGGCTTCCGAAAAGACTTCCGACACAACATTATACAATGGCAAAGTCATATCGCTTGTCGAGGGCGACATACATATCGTAGCCGACAACAATGTAGGACTACGCAACGTAAAGGTCAACAACGAAGGCGACAAACTCGTCTTTGCATACAACCCTACCCACGACCTCGCGGAAGAGGAGTTCGCTCAAGGTTTTTCGCGCTTAATTTTGCGGCAAATCACACAACGATATGGGCATGTATTGCGACAAATGGTTGCCGAGTATGCCAAGCAGTTTGCCCTGCAAGTAAAAGAGGTGCGCATAGGTCGCGGCAGCCGCACGTTAGGGCACTGCTCTCGCAGTGGGGTGATAACCATCTCGGCATACGTGTTGTTCTTTCCCATGCACCTGCGACAATACATCGTCTGCCACGAACTTGCCCACCTCACACACTTCAATCACAGCCCCGCATTTCACCGTCTGTGCAACGAATACTGTCAAGGCAACGAGGCAATATGGCGCAAAGAAATGCGGCAATTTCGCTTTCCGATAAGTTTATAAATATTAAATATTACAAATAAATCATAATATTTCGAGCCATTTGAGGGCAATTGGGGCACAAGACTTGTATCGACTACAATAAAGTATTATATTTGCATCACATAGGAAGTGGAGGGGGCAATGATGTCCCCTCATTTTTTTCTTAAAACGAAAAACATGATAGACAAACAAATAGTATACGATATCGTAACCGAGGGATTGCAAGACAGCGACTGCTTTGTTGTAGACGTAATGGTACGTCCCGGCAACATCATCGTTGTAGAGATTGACAATCAAGAAGGCATCGACATAGAACGATGCGAAAAATTGCACCGCTTCATAGAGTCGAAGCTCGACCGAGAAGTAGAGGACTATGAACTCGAAGTAGGCTCGGCAGGTATCACGTCGCCCTTCAAGGTTGTTGCGCAATACCGCAAGAACATAGGCAACGAAGTAGAAGTGCTCACACGCGACGGTCGCAAGATGGCAGGCGTGTTGAAAGAGTGCGACGACCAAGCCTTTGTCATCACCATTACCAAGAAGGTGAAACCCGAGGGCAGCAAACGCAAAATAGAGGTTGAAGAAGATATAAACCTCACATACGAAGAAGTAAAATACACTAAATATCTAATAAGATTTAAGTAAGCTATGGCAAAGAAAGCAGAAACCATCAGTATGGTAGATACGTTCTCAGAGTTTAAAGAACTCAAGAATATCGAAGTAACCACCATGATAAGCGTTTTGGAGGAGTCGTTCCGCAATGTGCTCGCAAAGATGTTTGGCACAGACGAGAACTTCGACGTGATTGTCAACCCCGCCAAAGGCGACTTTGAGATATGGCGCAATCGTGAAATCGTAGAGGACGGTGCTGTAACAAATCCCAATATGCAAATTTCGCTCTCTGAAGCAAAGGCTATTGACCCCGACTTTGAAGTAGGCGAAGAGGTAACAGACGAGGTGATTTTCGAAAAATTCGGTCGTCGTGCCATCCTCAACTTGCGCCAAACGTTGGCTTCAAAAATTCTCGACTTGCAAAAAGATGCTCTCTACAACCGTTACAAAGACCGCATCGGCGAGTTGGTAAGTGCCGAAGTATATCAAATATGGAAAAAAGAGACACTGCTCGTTGACGACGAAAACAACGAGTTGCTCTTGCCCAAAGAGGAGCAAATACCCACCGACTACTATCGCAAAGGCGACACTGCCCGCGCCATAGTGCTCGATGTTGAAAACAAAAACAACAACCCCAAAATCATCGTATCGCGTACATCAAACGACTTCTTGCGCCGTCTGTTTGAATTGGAAGTACCCGAGATACACGACGGTCTTATCCTCATCCGCGCCATCGCACGCATCCCCGGCGAACGTGCCAAGATTGCTGTTGAGTCGTACGACGATCGCATCGACCCCGTAGGCGCGTGCGTAGGTGTAAAAGGCTCACGCATACATGGTATCGTACGCGAGTTGCGCAACGAGAACATCGACGTTATCAACTACACATCCAACCCCTCACTCTTCATACAACGTGCCCTCAGCCCCGCCAAGATAGCTTCTATCGAAGTTGACGAGGAGAACAAGAGAGCATCGGTATACTTGAGCGACTCGAAAGAGGTTTCGCTTGCCATCGGTAAGAACGGTCTTAACATACGTCTTGCCATGAAGCTCACCGGCTACGAAATCGAAGTATGCCGCATGAAGCAAGAAGGCGAAGAGTCGGTAGGCATCACACTCGACAAGTACGATGGCGAAATCGACAGCACAGCCATCAACGCATTCATGGCAGCCGGCTATACAACCGACCAAAGCGTTATCCGCGCTTCGGTAGAAGAGTTGGTTGGCAAGACAGGCTTGGACAGCAACTTGGTAAAACAAATACAAGCATTCCTCAACGACGAGGAAGATGTATTCTTGGATGAATTTACCAACGAAATAGACCAATGGGTTATCGACGCCCTCAAGAAAATGGGTTGCGAAACCGCAAAACAAGTATTGGCACATTCACGCGAAGAACTTATCGACAAGGCGGACTTGGAAGAGGACACTGTCGACGAAGTTATCGAAATCCTCAAAGCAGAGTTTGAAGACTAACCCGACTCGGCACACAACGTTGAGAATGTTACAAGAATTTCTAATCAGTAATTAAAGTCTATGTCAGTAAGGTTAAATAAAGTAGTAAGAGACTTAAACGTAGGTATCGACACAGTTGTCGGTTTCCTCCAGAAGAAAGGTATTGAGGTCGACTCAAACCCCAACGCAAAAATCAGCGACGAGCAATACGACCTGCTTGTCAAGGAGTTTGCTCCCGATAAAATCTTGAAAAAAGAATCGGACAACATCAGCCTCGAGCGACAAAAGCGTCCTACGCCTGCCGTCGAGAAACCCGCCACACCCACTCCTGTTACTGTTGCGGAGCCTGCAAAGCCCAAAGTTTTGCGTACAATCGACTTGGATAACAAGCCCTCTACTGCCAAACCTGCCGAGACTCAACAACCCAAACCCGAGCCCCAACCCGCTCCTGCGCCCGTCGTAGAGAAGAAGGAAGAGAAGCCCGTTGAAAAGGTAGCTCCACAACCCGCACCTCAACCCAAGAAAGTAGAGGTAAAGAAAGAGGAAAAACCTGTTGTCGCTGAGAAGAAAGAGGAGAAACCCGCTCCTGCACCTCAACCCAAGAAGACCGAAGAGCCCAAACCCGCTCCCGCTCCTGTTGAAGAGAAAAAAGAGGAGAAAGCCGAGGTTGAGGAGAACAAGAATGAAGTATTCTCACTGGGCAGTGTTGCCGCAGCACCCAAACCCCAAGTATTGGGTCGCATAGACCTCGACAGCATCAACCAACAAACTCGTCCCAAGAAAAAATCGAAGGAAGAGAAACGCAAAGAGCGCGAGGCAAAACAACAAGTCGCACCGGCAGCCGGCGCAGCTACCACACCCACCGGCGAGCGCAAGAAACGCAAACGCATCAACAAAGACCGCGTTGACATCGAGAAGACAGCATCGACCATAGGTGCCAATCCCGAGCGCAAGAACCAACAACCCAACAACAACGCTGCCGCCAACAACAAAAAGAACGGCAAGCCCAATAAACAACCCAAACGCCCCATCAAGGCAGAGGTAAACGAAGAGGATGTACAAAAGCAAATCAAAGAGACACTTGCCCGCCTCACCCAAAAGGGTCAGAAGAAAGGCGCCAAATGGCGTAAAGAGAAACGCGAAGCATTCTCAACTCGCGAGCAAGAGCGCGTAGAGCAAGAACTTGCCGAAAGCAAGATACTCAAGCTCACCGAGTTTGTTACCGCCAACGACCTTGCATCTATGATGGATGTACCCATCAACAAGGTTATTGGTACTTGTATGAGCCTTGGCATCATGGTATCTATCAACCAACGTCTCGATGCAGAAACCATCAACATCGTTGCCGAGGAGTTTGGGTTCCAAACAGAATATGTAAGCGCCGAAGTATCGGAAGCCATAGCCGTTGAGGAAGATACTCCCGACGATTTGATGCAACGTCCGCCTATTGTAACCGTAATGGGACACGTAGACCACGGTAAGACATCGTTGCTCGACTACATCCGTAACGCCAATGTTATTGCCGGTGAGGCAGGTGGTATAACACAACACATTGGTGCATACAACGTAACACTCGAAGATGGTCGCCACATCACATTCCTCGACACACCGGGTCACGAGGCATTTACCGCCATGCGTGCTCGTGGTGCGAAGATTACCGATATCGCCATCATCATTGTGGCAGCCGACGACAACGTCATGCCCCAAACCGTCGAGGCTATCAACCACGCATCGGCAGCCGGTGTGCCCATCGTCTTTGCCATCAACAAGGTCGATAAGCCCGCCGCCAACCCCGACAAAATCAAAGAGACACTTGCCAATATGAACTACCTCGTTGAGGAATGGGGTGGTAAATACCAGTCGCAAGACATCTCTGCCAAGAAAGGTACCGGCGTTGACGAATTGCTCGAAAAGGTACTCCTTGAGGCAGAAATGCTCGAACTCAAAGCCAACCCCAACCGTCGCGCAGTAGGTTCTATTATCGAATCGACCCTCGACAAAGGTCGTGGATATGTGGCCACCGTATTGGTACAAAACGGTACACTCCGCATGGGCGATATTGTCTTGGCAGGTACTCACCATGGTCGCATCAAAGCGATGTTTAACGAGCGTAACCAACGCATACAAGAGGCAGGACCCGCCGAGCCGGTACTCATCCTCGGCTTGAACGGCGCACCCCAAGCAGGCGACACATTCAACGTAATGGAGAGCGAACAAGAGGCTCGCGAGATTGCCAACAAACGCGAACAATTACAACGCGAACAAGGCTTGCGTACACAAAAACTCCTCACACTCGACGATATAGGTCGCCGCATCGCTGTCGGTGGCTTCCAAGAGCTCAACATCATTGTTAAGGGTGACGTTGACGGTTCGGTAGAGGCGTTGACAGACTCACTTATCAAGCTCTCGACCGAGCAGATACAAGTCAACGTTCTGCACAAAGCAGTGGGACAAATTTCAGAGTCGGATATAATTCTTGCAGCAGCATCAAACGCCATCATCGTGGGCTTCCAAGTACGTCCTTCTATGGCAGCACGCCGCTTGGCAGAGAAAGAGGGTGTCGATGTGCGCATGTACTCGATTATCTACGATGCTATCGAGCAAGTAAAAGCCGCTATGGAAGGCATGCTCTCGCCCGAGGTACGCGAGGAGGTTATCGGTACTGCCGAGGTACGCGAGACATTCCACATCTCGAAGGTGGGTACTATTGCCGGATGTATCGTTAAGGAAGGTAAGTTGCGCCGCTCGGCTCGCGTACGCCTCATCCGCGACGGTATCGTTATATACACCGGCGAACTTGGTTCACTCAAACGCTTCAAAGACGACGTAAAAGAGGTTCTCACCGGCTACGAGTGCGGTTTGAACATCACCAACTACAACGACGTAAAAGTGGGCGACCTCATAGAAGCCTACGAAGAGATAGAAGTAAAGAAAAGCTTGTAATCAGCATAAATAACAAAACAATAAATCCTCTTTTATACTACTCATAGAGAATGTTACTATACTTTTGTGGTATGGTAACATTCTTTTTTTATTTTTCCTCACAATTATTTAGACATTATTGAGGGGGTACAACTACCCTCTATCATAAGTATGACAATGTAGATGCAGTAGTTGAAAACTCCTATGAGACTCACCCTTTTTCGTATCACCCGAGATACAACAACACCACATTATCACATCTGCACCATAAGAGCATACACACATAATATCATTATAGATAATTGTAACCCCAAAAGCAAACAAACAAGAGAAACACATACAACTCGCACACACAACTATTACAAGAAAAAGCCCTACTTCAAGTGTCAAAAACCTTATATATAACATTTTTTAACATCCGTTAGGGGGGGTAAATATTCTTATACTTATATTTGCAATCTGATTGAATATTTTATTTGTAAAATCTTTTCCAAGTCTTATAGACTGATTAATAAATGAAAAGAAATTTTTTAACAGTTGTGTTTTGTTGGTGTTTCATGGTCGTTACATACGCTCATAGTGCACATAATGCAAAAAACGAGGCAGTTGCAAACGACACACACGCTATCACAAATCTCACAAATCACAATACTCCACACATATATATTTCTCAACAACTCAATACTACTTCTGTACACTTCAGGCTCAACAAATACGATATCGACCCCAACTACATGAATAATGCCGATGCCTTGATGCACCTCGCGCATGTCATCGACTCGGTAGGAATAGAGTACATAGATTCGGTAGTCATTCGCACACAATCGTCGCCCGATGGTACACTCAAATACAACCTTCGACTGGCAGAACAACGGGCACAATCAATACGCAACTATATCGACACCAACCATCCCGAAGTTTCTTCCAGAGTAATATCACACTCCGATGGCGAGTCGTGGGACCAACTACGCGAATGTATCAAAAACGACAAGTCGTTAAAGGAAAAGACCAAAGAAAAATTTATGGCCATCATAAATGCCGACGTCAACATCGACACCAAAAAGTGGCGCATGAAACAGCAGCCCGAGTATCGGTATCTGATTTCGACATGGTATCCTCTCATCAGAAACTCATCGGCTCTCTTTATTTATCGCTCCAAAACAAAATCGAATGCTCCGGCTACCGAAGTCCTAAAACCACAAATAAAGGAGATAGCGGCACAAGCCCCGACAAAGCCATCGACAATATGCAATATTGCATCTTCTTCGCTAACACCCGCCGATGTGTGGACAAGACACTTATACTTGAAGACCAACCTCGCAGCTTGGGGACTTGCCATATCGAATGTGGCTGCCGAGGTAGATTTGGCACCTCACTGGTCGCTCTCTGTGCCCATATACTACTCGGCATGGAACTACGCCCAGCCCTCATTGAAATTCCGCACATTCGCCATTATACCCGAAGCTCGTTATTGGCTCAACAGCAAGAATGAAGGTGTGTTCTTTGGTGCTCACGCCGGCTTTATATACTACAACTTTGCCTTTAATGGCGACTATCGCTACCAAGACCACAACGGTACATCGCCGGCTTGGGGTGGCGGCATTAACGTAGGATACCGTATCGCTCTTGACAGACCACAAAGATGGCATCTGGAGCTTGCCTTGGGTGGTGGTGTTTACGACCTCTACTACGACACATTCCATAACGTCGAAAACGGACGTCTCGACAACACCTACCACGACACCTATTGGGGTATCGACCACGTGGGTATAACGATTTCATACCGACTGCCCCTCGACAAGAAAGGAGGCAAGCGATGAAAAGATGCATATATATACTTATGTGCATCTCTGTACTATGGCTTACAGCTTGCGATGTGCACGAATTTCCTGAGGAGGAGAATACACTCGTTCCCTTCTTGCTACACCTCGACTTTAACAGCGAGATGCCGCTATACAAAGAGATAACTTGCACACGCAGTAACGCCGAAAACGCTCAAGTCGAGCCCCATGATGTGCGCTACACCATAAAGGCATATCGCACCGACAACGTCGCAACAGAGAGCCGTACAGCCGACACAACTTTTGTCATCACTCAATCAAATATATATCAACTCGATTATACCGCACGTATAGAACTGCCCGAGGGAGCATATCGCTTCCGGGTTTGGGCAGACTATATAGATGCCGGCAGCAAAGAAGATAAGTTCTACGATACATACAACTTTGAAAAGATAAAACTACGCGACCGCTACAACCATCCCGGCAGCAACGATTTCCGCGATGCCTTCCGAGGTGAAACCTCAGCAGTAGTCATAAACAAAGAGTACTACACAAGCAACACCGCCAATGAGATTGCAAACGAAGCAACGGTCGACATGCGACGTCCTATGGGAAAATTCCAAATCATATCGACCGATGTTGAGGTGTTCCTCACCCGCGTCGAAGAGGCATTGAAGGAGTCGGGAGTGATAACCCGAGGAGAGACCGCCATAGACCGCCGATTGGAAAGCGTGCGCTGGAACGACTATCGAATTGTGATACACTACAAGTCGTTTATGCCTTTTGAATACAACATGTTCACCGACAAACCTGCCGACTCTTGGGAAAGGGTGTCGTTTGAGAGCACAATGCGCCCACTGAACAGTCAAGAGATTGAGATGGGATTTGACTACATATTTGTCAACGGAAGCGAAACCCTGATGGCCATAGTCGTCGAAGTTTACGACCAAAACAACATACTCATATCATCAAGCCCTACAATAGAAATACCCATTGTACGCAGCAAACTCACCGTTGTAAGGGGCGAATTCCTCACAGCGATAGCCAACGGAGGAGTGTGCATACAACCCGGATACGAAGGCGATGACTACAACATAGAGATTAATTGGTAAAAATAATATCAAACAAATAACATATTTACAAACAACAAAAAAACAAACAACCTATGAAAACAAAACATTTCTTCTATGGTGCATTGGCAGCTATGATGTTGTTCACAACATCTTGCCAAGAAGATGAAAACTTGTTGGGCAATGCCGGCGAAACAACAACCGTTTCGTTCAAAATAGGCACACCCGAAATTGTGAACCGTTCATACAGTGATGGTACTACTGCTACCCACTTGCAGTATGCCGTTTACGATGCTCAAGGTGACATCCTCGACGAACTCACCGTTACCGATGGTACTATCAAATTGAACACAACCGTCAACTTGCAACTCACTACCGGCAACACCTACTCGGTATTGTTCTGGGCAGCTGCTCCCAATGCGCCCTACACTGTCGACCTCACCAACAAATCTATGACAGTAGACTATACCAACGCCGTAAGCAATGACGAAAATCGTGATGCTTTCTACAAATACCAAACATTCACCGTAACAAGTGGCATGTCGCCGGTTGATATCAAGCTCACTCGTCCGTTTGCACAACTCAACATCGGTACAAACGACATCGAAGCCTCTAAAAAAGCAGGTTATGATGTTACACAATCGTGGGTGGCTGTACCCGTTTACACTACCTTGAATTTGGCAACTGGCGATGTAGCATCACAGCACCTACGCAAGTTCAACTTGAACAACATTCCCACAAGCGAGACATTCCCCATTGCCGGTTACAAATACCTCGCAATGAACTACTTGTTGGTATCGGCAGACAAAGAAGTTGTAGACGTACAATTTGCCTACACCAACGGCTCTGACGAGAAAACCCGCACCGTAGGATCTGTGCCCGTACAAAGAAACCACCGTACCAACATCTTCGGACAACTTCTCACAAGCAGTGTCGACGTTAATGTTACAATCGAGCCCGATTATCTCGACGAAAGCGCCGATACAACAGTGGTAGTTGTAAGAACAAACGAGCAACTCGAAAATGCCGTTAAGAAAAACGACAAAATAATAAGAATTGTCTTGGCTGATAATGTTTCGTTGAACGCAAGTAATGCATACCTCCAACTTGGTGGTGCAGAAACAGACTCTATCATCATTGATGGCGCCGGCATCGTAGCAGGCGAAGGCAACCACACACTCACATTGTCAACCAACTACTGGTCTCGCTTGAACACAGTGAACCCCGATGCAACTATCATCATACGCAATGCCAAGCTCACAAGTACACAAAAAACAGGAACTTGGAACTCGTACGACGTAACATTCCAAAGCAACGTACAACTTGAAAATGTAGTTTTGGAAAAAGCTCTTGCACTCGATAACAATGGCAAAACTTCGGTTTTGAAAAATGTAACTATCAACGAAACACACGACTACTACGCATTGTGGATTTCGGCAGCCGGTCAAACAGTAAAAATCGACGGCTTGACAATCAACTCGGCAGGTCGTGGTATCAAAATCGACGAGCAATATGTAAATGAAGATGTTGCAAAAGTAACATTGGAAGTTAAGAATGCAACCTTTACAACAGCCAAGAAAGCTGCCATCATGGTAAAATCGACAGCCGGTGCCGACATCACACTCGAAAATGTCAATATAGATAACGTTGCTGCCGACAATGTAAATGCTGTATGGGTTGACGCCGATGCTCCCGCAACATTTGACTTGGTAAATGTAACAGGTGGAAGCAAAATTCTCGAAGGCGCAATCACTATTGAGGGCAAAGCTGCTTTCTACACTTCAATTTCAGATGCTTTGGCTGCCGCTGCAGATGGTGATATAATCAATATACCTGCCGGCGAATTTGTTATCCCTACAAAGATGACTACTGCAACTCCCGGAACAATCACATTCAAGGGCATGGGCAAAAGCTCTGTAATGCAATTCAACAAGACCCCCGGTGGAGCCGATGGCGGTCTTAACAGCTACGCCGATGGCATGACACTAATCTTCGACAACATCAACGTTGTGTCGCCCAACACCGGCAGCTCTTATACCGGAGGTTTCGGACGTATCGTATTGGCTGAATTTAATAACTGTACATACACCGGTCAATTCCGTAATATGGGAGCTGTTAAGTTTACCAACTGTACTATCGATCCTCAAAACAGCTACATCTATACCGACTATGGTAACGCCGACTTTGAAGGCTGTACTTTCAACGCTTCAAAAGGTAAAGCCATCCAAGTATACAACGACAATAATAAGAGCAACACAACCATCAATATAAGCAACTGTACATTTACAGCTGCCGAGGTTGGCTACACATGGGACAGCAAGCCTGTTACTGCAATCGATATCAATAGCAACGGTGAGAAATTTACTGTAAACATCAACAACACAACTGCCAACGGTTTTGGCAAGGGATTGTTCAGCGAGAACACATTGTGGAACATCAAAGGTGGCGAACAATATGTAACTATCAACATTGATGGCAACTTGGCTTATCCCTACTATACTTACGACGATGCTACCCAAACATACTCAATCGGCTCGGTCGATGGCATGAAATGGTTTGCCAAAGAACTGAACGTAAACAAAAACAGCTTCTCGGGCAAAACAATACAACTTACCGGCGACATCGACCTCGATGGCGTTGATTGGGAACCTATCGGTCAAACAGGCAACTGCGGTTTCTTGGGCACATTCGATGGTAACAACAATACTATCTACAACTTGAATGTCGATTCAGAGGCTGAAACAGGCGACCACTATTCATCAGGTCTTTTCGGTTGGGTAGAGGTACACGGCTCATACGGCACATCGGGCGTAATTAAGAACTTGACAGTAGATGGTGCAACCATCAAAGGTCACCACAACTGCGCAGTTATTGCCGGTTATCTTATCGGAACAGTAGAGAATTGCCATGTATTGAATGCCAACGTTTCTTGTACCTATGCCAACAGCGAGGCAAGTGGCGACAAAGCAGGTTCTATTGCCGGTATCTTGGCAGAACATAATGGCTACATAAAAGATTGTACCGCCAAGAATGTTACAATCTCTGCCGGTCGTGATGCAGGTCAGATAGTAGGTGCTGCCCTCAATGGTTTTGACAGCAATGTAACAGGCTGCTCTGTTGTAAATGTAACTGTTTCGGCTAACGGTACAGGTACAGGCAAGAACATTCGCAACGAAATCGTTGGCCGTCTCAACTAACAAAAAACAATATCCTTATAGATATTTATAATAACTCTTCAGGAAGCTGTGTCAAAAGCAAATTTTGACACAGTTTCTTTTTGTTTGCATGAGTTACCCCCTCGATACACACTCCGTCATTCGACTATCATTTAACAAATAGAGGTATTTACATCGGTCAAAAATTTGCAACGTACAATTATAAACTCTATATTTGCGATAAATAACAAAAAAACGACAATATGAGTTTCAGCGAAGTATGTAACAAGATATTTTGGGACACAACTACCCTCTATCACAAGTATGACAATGTAGATGCAGTAGTTGAAAACCCCTATGAGGAGCGCACAATAAACTATTTTCTCTTCCTCAAGAATTGGATTGATGCCGTACAATGGCACCTCGAAGATATCATTCGCAACCCCGAGATTGACCCGGTAGAGGCATTGGCTATCAAACGCCGCATCGACCGCAGCAATCAGGAGCGCACCGACCTTGTAGAGTTGATAGACAGCTACTTCCTCGACCAATACAAAGACGTAAAGGTAGCTGCCGATGCTACAATCAACACCGAGAGCCCCGCTTGGGCTATCGACCGCCTCTCTATCCTCGCGCTAAAAATATATCACATGCAACAAGAGGTAGAGCGCACCGATGCTGCCGCCGAACACATCGAGGCTTGCACCAACAAGTTGAATGTATTGTTGCAACAACGCGTAGACCTCTCTACTGCTATCGACCAGCTATTGAACGACATAGCTACCGGTAACAAGTACATGAAGGTGTACAAGCAAATGAAGATGTATAACGACCCCAACCTCAACCCTGTATTGTACGGCAAGAAATAACAGCCGACAATAGTTGTAAAGAATAATCTTATCGCAGTCGTGGCAGAATATAAGAAAGTGCTTGTAGTGCGCTTGTCGGCATTGGGCGACGTGGCAATGACTGTGCCACAAGTATACTCGGTGTGCCGAGCCTATCCCGATACCACCTTTGTAATGCTTACACAAAAGGTGGCATCGTCGCTTTTTGTCAATCACCCCGCCAACCTGCAACTATACGTAGCACAGATTTACGACCGCCACAAAGGCATCGTGGGTATATGGCGATTGGCTCATGAGCTGAACGCGCTGGACATTGATGCTGTGGTAGACCTTCACGACGTAATGCGCACACACTTCTTGCGCTTCTTGCTACGATTTATGGGCAAGCCTATCCACATCATCGACAAAGGTAGAATAGGCAAGAAACTACTCACCGCACGCCACAACAAGCGCATGGTGCAACTCAAAACATCGAGCGAGCGCTACGCCGAAGTCTTTGCCCGCATGGGATTGCCTTATGCGCCACAATTCGACTCGCTATACGGCGCAGAACGCGGCAACCCTGAGACATTTGCCCACCTGTCATCGCCCAAGCAAGCCGGCGAAAAATGGATAGGCATAGCACCCTTTGCCAAGCACGAGGGCAAGATATACCCTATCGACCTCATGGAAAAGGTTGTAGCGCTACTGAGCCAACAAAAAGATACTCGCATATTCCTCTTTGGAGCAGGCGAGCACGAGGCAAAAATATTGGGAGCTTGGCGCGATAAATACGAGCATGTAACATCGCTTGCCGACCGTCGCAACGGATTTCCCGTAGAGCTGGCACTCATCAGCCACTTAGACGTTATGGTGTCGATGGACTCTGCCAATATGCACTTGGCAGCGCTCACACACGTACCGGTAGTCTCTATATGGGGCGCAACACATCGTTACGCCGGATTTATGGGTTATGGCGTGTCAACGCAGCTTATTGTCGAGACCGACCTACCCTGCCGTCCCTGCTCGGTATTTGGCAACAAACCTTGCCACAGAGGCGACTATGCCTGCCTACGCAACATCCTGCCACAAACTATCGTTGAGCGTGTGCTACAAACAATCGGATAAACCGCTCGCAATACATAAGCAAAAGAGGGCTCGCCGACGGCGAGCCCTCTTTATTATAGTAGATAGAATTATTACAAATCGAATGCCTTGCGTACGGCATCAACATAGTCGAGTTTCTCCCAAGTAAACAACTCAACCTCACGAACAATAGGTTCGGGCAAATAACGCGAAGCAAATGTCTTGGTAACAGTGCGCGGTGTGCGACCCATATGACCATACGAGGCAGTCTCCTCATAGATAGGATTGCGCAACTTGAGGCGCTCCTCGATAGCGCGCGGGCGCAGGTCGAAAAGTTGGTCGACAATAGCAGCTATCTCGGCATCACTCTGCTTCACATGCGACTTGCCATAAGTATTGACATATATACTTACAGGACGAGCCACACCAATAGCATACGACACCTGCACAAGCACCTCGTCTGCCACACCGGCAGCAACCAAGTTCTTGGCTATATGGCGTGCAGCATAGGCAGCCGAGCGGTCGACCTTCGAGGGGTCTTTACCCGAGAAAGCACCACCACCATGCGCACCTTTACCACCATAAGTATCGACAATAATCTTGCGACCTGTCAAGCCGGTATCGCCATGAGGACCACCAATAACAAACTTACCGGTAGGATTGACGTGCAATATCAAAGCATCGTCAAAGAGGGCTTGCACACGCTCGGGCAACTGAGCCTTTACACGAGGCAAAAGCACCTTCTCGACATCTTCGCGGATAGTGGCAAGCATCTTCTCATCGGCTTGCAACTGAGCCTCAGGGGTGTTGTCGGCAGCAGCTATAAACTCGTCGTGTTGGGTTGAAATAACAATCGTGTGTATGCGCACAGGCTTGTTCTGCTCGTCATATTCGATTGTTACTTGCGACTTCGAGTCGGGGCGAAGATAAGAGGTAACACGACCTTTGCGCAGATAAGTCATCTGCTCCGCCTCACGACGTATATTGGCAAGCTCAACCAACAACAGATGCGACAACTCGAGCGAGAGAGGCATATAATTGTCGGTTTCGTTACAAGCGTAGCCAAACATCATACCTTGGTCGCCTGCACCTTGCTCCATGGGATCTTTGCGCTCAACACCACGATTGATGTCGGCACTCTGCTCATGGATGGCAGAGAAAATACCACAAGAATCGCCGTCAAATTTGTAAGCACTTTTGTTGTAACCAATACGGTTGATAACACGACGTGCAGTATCCATCAAGTCGACGTATGCAGTCGATTTCACTTCACCGGCAAGCACAACCTGTCCGGTTGTTACCAGTGTTTCGCAAGCTACTTTAGAGGTGGCATCCTGCGCCAAGAACTCGTCAAGTATAGCATCCGACAGTTGGTCGGCTACTTTATCGGGGTGTCCTTCAGACACCGATTCGGAAGTGAATAAATAGTTCATAATTCTTATAAATAGTTGTCAATAAATACAATACCACATCGACACATGCGCATCGAAACACTCATTTCAAGAAAGGCTTGCACTTGACAACTCACAAAACCGCCCGATAGGCAGCTCGACATAGAACAGTTTTAGCAATTTTTTTGTGTGGTTGCAAGCAGTCAAATCCTTCCACAATGATTTTACGGTTGCAAAGGTAATGAATATTATTGAAACAAGCACTAAATAATCACTTTAAAGATTGTTTTTTAAGTTTTCCTTGCGACAAAAAGGTATATTTTTTGAATAAAAGTATTGCACTTCCAAAAAAATGTCATATCTTTGCAACCGCAATAGCAAAAAGATGACTCCGTAGCTCAGTTGGTAGAGCAAATGACTCTTAATCATTGGGTCGAGAGTTCGAGCCTCTCCGGGGTCACATCATAAAGGGTTGTGTCAGAAAAATTGGCGCAACCTTTTTTCGTATGCAAGAAGTTGTATAAACGGGTCTATTGCATAGGAAATACAATCGCTGTAACACACTGATAATATGCGTATTGAAAACAATCAAAAAAGAGATAAAAACAATTTGTTTTTTATAAACTTTTAAGCATAAATCTGCGCATATTTTTTCGATTATATAGCAGTAAATTTCATTATTTTTTCGTATCTTTGTTTCGCAAAAGTAGCCTTGCATGAGTATTAGTTGCTTATGCAGGTTTTTAGTTTGTGCAATCATTGCACTGATAAAACAGAACCAAAAGAAAACAAGAATATGTCAGAAGAATTGGAAGAGAAAAACGGCAGCTATTCCGCCGATAGTATTCAGGTACTCGAAGGTCTTGAAGCTGTTCGCAAACGTCCCGCCATGTATATTGGTGACACCGGAGCAAAGGGTTTGCACCACCTCGTATATGAGGTAGTAGACAACTCTATCGACGAGGCGCTTGCCGGATATGCCACACATATAGAAGTATTCATCAATGAAGATAACTCGATAACCGTAGTCGACAATGGTCGTGGTATCCCCGTCGACATTCACGAGAAAGAGGGCAAATCGGCTCTTGAAGTAGTACTGACAGTGCTGCACGCCGGTGGTAAATTCAACAAAGGCTCTTACAAGGTATCGGGTGGTCTGCACGGTGTAGGTGTGTCGTGTGTCAACGCTTTGTCGACCTACTTGCGTGCCGAAGTGCGCCGCGACGGCAAGGTACACATGCAAGAATTTTCTTACGGTAAGCCCATGCACGACGTACAAATCATTGGCACTGCCGACACAACAGGTACAAGCGTTACTTTCAAACCCGACCCCTCAATCTTCCAAGAGACCACCGAATACAACTTCGACACCTTGGCACACCGCTTGCGCGACCTTGCATTCCTCAATGCTGGCATCAGACTATCGCTCAGCGACCGTCGTCGCCTCGACGAAGAGGGCAAGCCACACAGCGAAGTATACTACTCGCAAGAGGGTCTGAAAGAGTTTGTCAAATACATCAACCATGGCAAAGAGGCTCTTATCGAAGATATTATACACATCACAACCGAGAAACAAGGCATACCCGTTGAGGTAGCGATGACCTACAACACATCGTTTACCGAGAACCTCTATTCTTATGTCAACAACATCAACACAATAGAGGGTGGTACACACCTCACCGGTTTCCGTATGGGTCTTACCCGCACACTCAAGAAGTATGCCGAAGACTCGAAGATGTTTGAGAAAGTAAAAATAGAAATCGACAGCAACGACTTCCGCGAGGGCTTGACAGCCGTTATCTCGGTAAAAGTGATGGAACCTCAATTTGAGGGTCAAACCAAGACCAAGTTGGGTAACAGCGAGGTGGCAGGAGCTGTGCAACAAGCCATCAACGAAGCCCTCTCACAATATCTTGAGGAGCACCCCAAACAAGCAAAAACAATTGTTGACAAGGTAATACTTGCCGCACAAGCACGTCATGCAGCCCGCGCAGCCCGCGAAAAGATACAACGCAAGACACCTCTTTCGGGTGGTGGATTGCCCGGTAAACTTGCCGACTGCTCATCGCGCAATGCCGAGGAGTGTGAGATATTCATCGTCGAGGGAGACTCGGCAGGTGGTTCGGCAAAACAAGGTCGTAACCGCTTGTTCCAAGCCATCCTACCCCTGCGTGGTAAAATCTTGAACGTAGAGAAAGCGATGGACCACAAGGTGTTTGAGAACCAAGAAATCAGCAATATGTTCAAGGCGCTTGGCGTAACAATCGGTACAGAAGACGATAGCAAAGCTGCCAACATCGACAAGTTGCGCTACCACAAAATCATCATCATGACCGATGCCGACGTCGATGGTGCTCACATTGCCACTTTGTTGATGACATTCTTCTTCCGTCGCATGCGTCCTATCATCGAGCAAGGCTATCTCTATCTTGCCACTCCGCCCCTATACAAGTGCAAGAGCAAACGTGGCAAAGTTGAGGAGTACTGCTGGACCGATATTCAACGCGACCAATTCATTGTTAACTACGGCGAAGGCAAAGAAGAAAACATTGAGATACAACGCTACAAAGGTCTTGGTGAGATGAACCCCGAGCAATTGTGGGAAACTACCATGGACCCCGAGAACCGTATTCTCAAACAAGTAAACATCGAAAACGCCGCCGAGGCCGACCGTATCTTCTCGATGCTGATGGGCGAAGAGGTAGCACCTCGTCGCGACTTCATCGAAGAGAACGCAACATACGCCAACATCGACGCATAAAATAACTACAATTAAATACCCAAGAGGCCGTATCAACATCATTGGTACGGCCTCTCAACTTTTACAAAAAGACCCAAACTACAAGATGAAGCCACACACAAGAGAGAGGCTGGCACTTGCAAGTATGCTTACAGATACAACATCATATATTATAAAATATTAATTACTGCCGGCCTTTGCAAAAAATTCACTTACTTTGTACAACAAATAGTCTTATTGACAATCTGTAAGAGATGAAAAGTATGTCGCAGAAAAATCAAAAATCGGGCAATCGCATGAACATCAACGAGTTGATGCAACAAATCGTTGCTTTGTTCAATGCCGAGCCACAGAAACAATATAACTACAAACAAGTTGCACAACAACTCGGATTGAAGCTTTCGGCACAGAAGCAGAAGGTTTACGAAGTGTTGACAACAATGGCACAACAAGAGTTTCTCATCGAAACGACTCCCGGTCGATTTAAAAAGAGAGATAGAGGCACTCGCGTAACAGGAACTTTCGAGCGTCGCAACAACGGCAAAAATCAGATTGTAACCGACGAGGGAGAAGAGATTTTTGTAGCCGAGCGCAACTCGATGCACGCCCTTAACGGCGACAAAGTAGAGGTGTACGTCTTTGCACGTCGACGTCATGCCGAGCCCGAGGGCGAAGTAACACAAATCATCGAGAGAGCCGATAACACTTTTGTCGGCACATTGAATATCGAAAAGCAATACGCCTTCCTCATCACCGACAGCAAGACTCTTGCCAATGACATTTTCATTCCGAAGAACAAGCTGCGCGGTGCAAAAGATGGCGAAATAGCCGTTGTACGCATTACCGAGTGGCCCGAGCACTCCAAAAACCCCATAGGCGAGGTTGTAGATGTCCTTGGCGAAGTAGGCAATAACGATGCCGAGATGCACGCCATACTTGCCGAGTTTGGCTTGCCATATCGCTATCCCGAGGCTGTGGAGAATGCAGCCGAAAAGATATCGGACATAATACCCGACGACGAGATAGCTCGACGTGAAGATTTTCGCCCGGTTACAACCTTTACCATCGACCCCCACGATGCCAAGGACTTTGACGATGCTCTCTCCATTCGCAAGCTGCCATCGGGATTGTGGGAAGTAGGTGTACACATTGCCGACGTTACCCACTACGTACAACCCGGCAGTATTATAGACAAAGAGGCAGAGAAACGCGCCACATCGGTATATCTTGTAGACCGCACCGTACCTATGCTTCCCGAGCGTTTGTGCAACTACATCTGCTCATTGCGCCCCGACGAGGACAAGTTGGCTTTCTCTTGTATATTTGAGATGGACGACAACGCTCACATCAAGCGCTCTCACATAGCACGCACCATCATTCGCTCCAACCGTCGATATGCCTACGAAGAGGCCCAAGCCATCATAGAAGGTGCCGAAGGCGACTACAAGGAAGAGATACTCGTGCTGAACAGCCTTGCACAGAAGTTACGCAATCGCCGCTTTGAGAATGGCTCTATCAGCTTCGACCGTCAGGAAGTACGCTTCGAGATTGACGAGGAGGGTCATCCTATAAGTGTATATTTCAAAGTTGCCAAAGAGGCAAATATGCTTATCGAAGAGTTTATGTTGCTGGCAAACCAGACCGTTGCAACAACCGTTGGAGATACCCCGGTGGGCAAGAAAGCCAAAACATTTGTATATCGCGTACACGATGTACCCGATCCCTCAAAGATAAACGACCTCACAAAGTTTGTAACAAAATTTGGCTATCGCACCAAGCTGCGTAGCAACGGTAAAGAGCTGTCAAAAGGGCTCAATAAATTGCTGCAAGAGATAAAAGGTCGCCCCGAAGAAAATCTCATCTCGACAATAGCTGTACGCTCAATGTCGAAAGCAATATATACAACCGAGAACATAGGACACTACGGACTCGGATTTGACTACTATACACACTTCACATCGCCCATACGTCGCTACCCCGACATGATGGTACACCGCCTACTCGACCGCTATCTCAACGGTGGGCGCAGTGCCGTAGAACAATCTATCGAATCGAAGTGTAAACATTCGTCGCAAATGGAGCAACTTGCCGCCAACGCCGAGCGTGCCTCTATCAAATACAAGCAAGTAGAGTTTCTCGGCGACCGTCTTGGCGAAGAGTTTGATGGCGTGATATCGGGCGTAACCGAGTGGGGATTTTACGTAGAGCTGAACGAGAATAAGTGCGAAGGCTTGGTGCCTATACGCGACCTCGACGACGACTACTACGAGCTCGACGAGAAGAACTACTGCCTCGTAGGACGTCGCACCCGCCGCATCTACCGCTTGGGCGATGCTGTGCGCGTATGTATTGCCAATGCAAACCTTGAGAAAAAGCAACTCGATTTTGCCCTCATTGATACACACAAAAGATAATAACAGATACAACAAATGGCTCGACAAACACTACAACAAGAACAAAAACTACAACAGAAGCTGTCTCCTCAACAGATACAGCTCATGCGCTTGTTGGAACTTAACGAGCCCGAAATGGAGGAGCGAATAAAACAAGAGTTGGTAGAAAATCCCGCTATTGATGAAGTTATAGATGGTTCTACCGACGATACAATATCGCCCGACACAAACCTCAATGAAGACGGCTTGCCTACCGAGAGTGCCGAACAACTATCGTTGGGCGACTACTCGTCGGAAGACGATATACCCGACTATCGCTTTGGTAGCAACAGCTACGTAGCAGAAGAACGTCCCGAATATACCCCCGTAGGCGGAGGCTCTACCTTCCACGAGTATCTGATGGAGCAGCTCACTGTACGCAAGCTGAGTGAGCGAGATACTCATATAGCCGAGTATATCATTGGCAACATCGACGACAACGGCTATCTGCAACGCCCGCTCGATGCCATATCGGACGACCTTATTTTCCAAATCGGACTTGATGTATCGACTACCGAAATTGCCGATTTGCTACAAATCATACAAGACTTTGAGCCGGCAGGAGTAGGTGCTTCTACCCTGCAAGAGTGCCTGCTGTTGCAACTTGAACGCCGCAACGGAACACCATCAAATATGCTTGCATATCGCATCATCAGCGAGGCTTTCGATGCCTTTACCAAGAAGCATTACGACAAAATCATCAAGCAACTTGAGGTTTCGGAGGAGGAGTTGCGCGATGCAATACACGAAATCAACAACCTCAACCCCAAGCCCGGTAGTGCTTGGAACGACGATGTATCACCGACAGAGCACATCACTCCCGACTTTGAGGTATATGAGCAAGATGGTGAACTGATTATCAACTACATCAGTGGTAATATTCCTACACTGACAGTGAGCCGCCAATACCGCGAGATGCTCGAAGATTACAATGCCAACAAGCGAAATCGTACCACAGAGCGCCGCGATGCGATACTATTTGTCAAGCAAAAATTGGATGCTGCCCAATGGTTTGTCAATGCTGTTCAACAACGTCGCAAGACACTACTCGACACCATCACAGCCATTGTCGAGTTACAAAAAGAGTTCTTTTTCACCGGGATAGAGAGCGACCTGCATCCGATGGTGCTGCGCGATGTCGCCGAGAAGACAGGCTACGACATATCTACCATTTCGCGCGCAACCAGCACCAAGTATGTGCAGACACCCTTTGGCATCTATCCACTCAAACACTTCTTCTCGGAAGGTGTACAAAATGCCGAAGGCGACGAAGTATCTACTCGCGAAATAAAACACATCTTGCAAGAGTGTGTGGAACAAGAGGATAAGAGTGCCCCCTACTCCGACGACCGTCTGTGCGAGTTGTTGCATCAGAAAGGTTACCCCATCGCTCGTCGCACCGTTGCCAAGTACCGCGAACAATTGGGCATACCGGTGGCACGCCTTCGCAAAGAGATATGATTTAGAATTTCAATTCGGCTCCTACCATGCCTTGTATGCGCGGAGCAGGCAATCCGTAGTAGTAATCATACTTACAATTCAACAAGTTGTTGCCTTGCACAAAGATCGACAACCACTGATTGGGATGATACGTTACCATGGCTTGCACATTGTGTATATCGTTGAGCTTGCCATATATACCATAGTCGCGCCCAAGTTGCATGTTATAACCCAACTCTATATCGAAAAGTTTGTGGGGATGTATCGTTACTCGAGCATTACCCTCCCAACGTGGTTTGTCGTACGAAATGAGTGAGCCGTTTTTTTGCTTCCATTCGCGGTAAGCAATATCGGCAGACAATGTAACATATTGCAAAACATACGCCTCAACACGCGCTCCCAACTTGAAACAAGAGGCATCAATACTTTGCCATGCAATAGCTTGCGACGAAGCCTCTACCGATTGGAACAATGCGCCTGCTGCCACCTCATAGCCGGCATACGCCGATAGCGACAACTCGGGTATAAAGCGGAAACGGAAGCCCACCTTGGCATCGAGAGGCGAGTAGGTCGAAGGTATTCGGTATGAAGGATCAAAGTAGATACATTGTTGCGACATATCGTGCCATGTATGCAACTTCTTGCCACCCTCGATATTGGCTTGTAAGAAATAATTCTCGTGAAACTCCCAATCCATGCGTATATCGGGAGCAAAACGGAACACTGTCTTGTCGTTGGCAGAGATATCTACCTTTACTCCTGCATGGAAGTTGAAACGGTCTTTTCGATACTCGACATGAGGCAACAATCGTGCCATGAAAACATTGTTTGTGTTGAGTACGTAACCCGGCGTTTCGGGCGAATTATCGAGGTGTATCACTCCGTTATACTGCAAATAGTCGATATTGAGCACACCGCCTACACTCCAATATTGGTCGAGCATATAACTATATCCACCCTTCAGATAGGCATGATGCTCACTACTCGGCGTGGGCACATAAGCTCCTCTTTTGTTGCGATAAAGGCTATATCCGGCAGTAGCATACCAATGCTCATAGTCGTAGTGCTGCGCCTCTTTATTGTCTATCTGCAACTCGGCATAGAGGTTATTAACCCTGTTGAACGGATGCACATCGCTACCCACCGGAGCAACACCTGCCACACCGTAATAATTGAAATCCAAGAAACGATATGCGCCTCGCAACGATACCGAAATATTATTGTCGAAAGTGTGTGCATAGTGCAATCCTGCACGTGCATCATAGAATGTCTGACGGGTAAGGCTCTCACCGATAGCCGATGCATGACTATTGATAGGCACATCCCAATTTAACGATGTAAATTGCGCTCCGATATTGAGCTTGTCATGCGGAGTGTCAAGAATGTGATATCCGGCATTTCCTGTCAAGGCAAGATAATTACCAATACCGACATCAAAATATCCACGATACTTGCGGTCGTTGTTGGCAGGTGTGGGTATATAAGGTATATTCACATCGGTTGCTATAGTAGGTACAGCTGTCGAGGTTGCATTATAATTGTATTGCACCGAATCGCGATTGAACGAAGGTGTTGCAACCGAGGGCATTGTATTTATCTTCTCGGCATCGCGCACTATGGGGGTAAACTCCTTGACGATAGTAACTGCACGCTGCAAGGTGTCGCTGTCTTGTGCCAACGACGAGATTGCCGGCAATAGGGCGATGATATATAGTAGGGCTATCTTTTTCATGTCGGCTCAGGGTGTTTATTGTTGTTGAAAATTTAAGGCATACAACTTTTCGTCGATAATAGAGGCAATGTCGTCATCTTTGCCCGGATAGTTCTCCTTCAGTTGTACAAGATATTGCTGCGCTGTGAAGCTATCGCCCTTGGCAGCATAAATATCCGACAACAAGATAAAGTTGCGCGCCATCCAATAGGCATGTGTCGTACCTTGTTCTACAAAGGCATTGGCAGCCTTCTCGGCTCTATCGAGTTGATTGTGCTCGAAGAGATATTCTGCCACTTTATAAGCGCTCTCGGCACCATATACACTGCGGGTATCGGCAGCAAGAGTCGTATAGTCGTTGTATGCTTTACCATGCTCGGCAAGGGCGGTATAGGCTGTTGCTCGGCTATACAACGCCTCTTGTTTTATCTCGGGCGAGAGGTTGCTGTTGGTCAACAAACGATTGGCTACATCTATCACCTCTTTGTGCTGTTGCAACGATGCGTAACAACGCATAGCACCCAATCGTGCCGACTGGCGCACCTCGATGCTTGATGCCAAAGTCTCCAAGCGATTGTAGTACTCGACAGCCTTTGTATAGTCTTTCTTGTCGTACAAGATGGCACTGCAACGAATGAGGGCATCCTCGGCAAACTCACTTACGGGGTTACTTGCCAATGAGTTTTGGTAGCACTGCAACGCCTCATCTTCGTTGGGTTGAGCATCTGCCACATTGCCCAAGTGGAAATAGGCATTAGCCACATAATTTCCTTGCGGATATTGAGCTATATATGCTTTGAAAGGCTCGCTTTCGCCCTGTTTTATGTAGCTACGCTCGGCAGCCAAGTAGGTGAGCGAGTCGAGCTCGTTCTTCTGATAGGAAACGCCATAATCCTGCATAAAGGCAGACAAATCGCCCACACGGTTTATCTCAATGTAAATCGACTTGAGCTCTTCGGCTGCAATTTTAGCCTCACCGCTGGTAGGATGTTGTTCTACAAGCGCACGATATGCCTCTATTGAGTTGTCCACATCGTCGATATTGTAATAAATCGAACCTATTTGCAGCATCGCCCTTCGTGCCCACAATCCCTCGGGATACTTCTCTACAAGCTCTTGATATGTTTTTATGGCATTCTTATACTTGTTCATGGCGAGGTACGTTTGTCCCATTTCGTTGTAAACCTCCTCACTGTATTCCGATTGAGGATATAGCTTGATGAGTTGCTGCAACTTGGCAACTTTCTGTTTGTTCTTTTTGTTTATGCCCGATATGACTGCTTGTTGCAACAAAGCATAGTCGCCACCTCCCGCGCGAGAGAGCGATGCCTTGGCATAGTAGTCGTTGGCTTTGTCGTATGCCTTGTCGTGGAAGTAGCAGTCGCCTATACGATTGTAGGCATCGGTGAGCAGCGCCTCATCGGCATTGCTTGCTTGCTTGGTAAAGACATCGAACGACGTGAGTGCCTTATCGTAGTTGTTCATTTCAAAATGACAATAACCGGCATTGTAATGCGCCAACGCCACAATATCGGCATCGGTGGTTATTTGTGTCGACAGGAACTGATTGTAGCACTTCAGTGCCGCGCTGTAGGCTTTGTTACGATAGCAACACTCGCCCAACCAATAGATAGAGCGTGCTCGATATTCGGGCGCATAATTACCCACCTTGATGGCTTGTGTAAACCAATCTCCGGCACTGCTTATACTGTTGTTGGCAAACTCTTCTGTACCTATCATATACAACACCTCTTGTCGTTTCTTCAACAACTCGGCAGAGGGTTTCTTGATGTTGTCTATATAGTTCAGCGCAGCCTTATAGTTGCGTGAGTGAATATACAAATCGGATAGACGTACTTTCACCTCATCGGCATATACCGACGTGGGATGCTCCGATAGAAATTTTTCAAAAAGCGAAATGGTGCTATCGAACATCGAGAAGTTGCTGTCGTAGTAGCATAGTGCCAGATTGTATAACGCCACCTCGCGCACCGTCTTGTCTTGTTGCGACAAGGCAGCTCTCTCAAAGGCTTGAGCAGCCTTCTGCACCTCTTTCTGTTGCAAGTGCGACAATCCTACGTGCAACAAAGCATTCTGACCTATGGCATCGAGCGTATCGGCAGTTTGGCTCAACAACTCGATACAGCGAGGATAGTTGCCGTTGCGATACGCCAAGATACCCGCCATATACAAGGTATTACGTGCAGGGGCTTTTGTCCGTTGCAAGTATTTGGCAAGATACTCGTTTGCTTTTTTATCATTACCCAGTTGGTAGTGGCTCTCGCCCATTATCCGATGCAACTCTGCCACATGTATGGTGTCGTAGTCGGCATCGAGCAGCTGCTCGCTGTGGGCAATAGCTTTGGCATAATCTCTCTTCAGGAAGTCGATATTGGTGAGTATATATTGCGCTTCATAGCCATAGCGAGAGTTTGAATTTACCCTCGACAAGCTACGGTAGGCACTGCTATAATCTTTGTTTTCATAATGAATATAGCCCTCATAATAGCGCGCCTCGTCGCGATATTTGGCAGAGTTTTGCGCCAAAGCCCTCAACAAGGGCATAGCCTTCTTTTGCTCACCTGCTTTGATATGGCAGAAAGCCGTACGATATATTACGCCATCGCGTTCGCTGGTATTGACATTTTTCAGGTCGAGGTTTTTATAACAATCGCCCGCCTTTGCATAGTTGCCATTATTGTAGTAATAGTTACCAAGAGCCAATAATATCTCATGACGATGTATCGTAAATGGGTACTCTTGCAAGTATTTACCCAACACAATCTCGGTGCAATCGCTACTGCGGCGTGCTTGCGACATGGCTACATAGAAGGCAGCCTCGTCGTAGTAGGGTGCAGCCTCATCGCGTCGCAACAGCGACTGCATGATATCCAAGCAACCCGAGAAATTGCCATTCATATACATTGCACGACCCTTGTCAAAGTCGGATGCAGCATCTGTCGTGTGCAACATCTGAGCCGGCGCACACAGGATTGTTGTTGCAAATAAAAGAATTACAATATATAACTTATTCATCATTGACCCTCTATCACATTATTGTTTGCGGTTGGTATCCACCCATTTGTACAACTTGTCCGAAGGGCGTATCTTTTGGTCTATTTTGATAGAGAAATGCTGTCCTTTTACTGCCTTCTCTACCGGCTTAAGGGCTACGCGCAACTCGTCGACGGTAACAATGATAGCACCTGTTGTAGGACCGGTTATCAGTATTTCGTCGCCGACCGACAATTCGCCACTTTCCAACAAGAACTCAGCCACACCTATGTTCGAGAAGTATTTCATACCTTTACCTATATACTCCTTGCGCTTGGTAGCCGACGAGCCATAGTTCTTCGACCACTCGCCCAGGCGTTGACCCAAATAGTAGCCATCCCAAAATCCGCGATTAAATACCGTAGCAAGACGTGTATTCCATTGCTCGATGCGCTCGTCGGTAAACGTACCCTCCAAGCAAGCCTCTATCGCCTCATTGTAGCACGACACCACTTGACTCACATACTCAGGACCACGTGCACGACCCTCTATCTTGAAGACACGCACACCCGAGTCGATAAGTTTGTTGAGGAAGTGGATAGTCTTGAGGTCTTTGGGCGACATGATATATTGGTTTTCTATAGCCAACTCCTCGCCGGTCTCGCGGTCGGTAACGTTGTACGAGCGACGACATATCTGCATACAACCGCCACGATTGGCTGAATGGTTCATTTCGTGCAGGCTCAAATAACACTTGCCCGACACAGCCATACACAATGCACCATGGCAGAACATCTCGATGCGTATAGGTTTACCGGCAGGACCCACGATATTCTCTTCATGAATAGCCTTGTAGATACGAGCTACTTGGTCCATATTCAGTTCACGCGCCAACACCACAACATCGGCAAATTGGGCATAAAAGCGCAAAGCCTCGACATTCGATATATTCAACTGAGTAGAGAGGTGCACCTCAACACCCACACTGCGGGCATAAGTCATAGCAGCCACGTCGCTGGCAATAATGGCAGAGATACCGGCTTCGCGGGCAGCATCGACAATGCGACGCATCAACTCCATATCATTATCGTAGATAATAGTGTTGACGGTAAGATAGCTCTTCAAACCATTTTCGTCGCAAATACGAGCAATATTATGCAAGTCGTCGATGGTAAAGTTTACCGACGACCGCGCACGCATATTCAGCCCTTCGATACCAAAGTAAATAGAGTTTGCACCACTTTGTATAGCAGCCTGTAACGATTCGTAGCAACCCACCGGCGCCATTATCTCAAATTCTTCTCTTCTCATTTCTTATATCATATAGTCTATTTTGCAAAGATAGTGAAAGGTGAGAGAAGAATGTCAAACTTGTTTGAAAATTCTTCCGAACCGCATCCTATCTTCTACAAAGATAGTGAAAGGTGAGAGAAGAATGTCAAACTTGCTTGAAATTTTTTCCGTACCGCTTCCTATCTTCTATAAAGATAGTGAAAGGAGAGGGGAACGTGTTTGCGTTGAGAAAAATCGTGCGAAGCACGTGTCAAGCGTGGCACACGCGAGATTTCAGTAGCCCCCAACTTCGCCGTCGCTACGCTTGGATCGTTGGGGGATGACGGCGTTTTTATACCATATCCGTCTTCATCGACGGGAAATGTTTAGTTAAGACATAAGAACAAAAAACAGTAAAGTAGGGACGAGCCTGCGGTACGTCCCTACTCTAAACTCTCAACACTAAACACTCAACTCTCGCATAAAAAAAGAACCTGCGACATGCTCGCGCACATCGCAGGTTTTGTACAAAAGTACTATGAAAAAACTTTACTCTATTAGTTATTATTTGATGCTTACTTTGTAAACGAGTTGTTTATCCACAGTATTTACCAATACGATTGCTACACCGTTGGTATTGGTAGGAATAGTAATGTTTTCGCGAGCATTCACTACGTAGTTGCCCAATACGCGACCTTGCACGTCGAGCAATGTTACGCTCTCAACATATACGTCGCTGTTGAAGATAGTAACGTTGCCATTACCGGCTGCAACTTTCAAGCGGTCGGCACCGGCTGCACTGATGGCAGACTTAGCATTGGCATTGAATTCTTCTTGCGAAGCATAGCCACTTACACGGTCCATATCGCAATGTGCACGTACACGCCATACATAAGCAGCGCCTGCTACAAGGTTGTAGAGTGTATATTCGTTGGTCTCGATGTTCTCTACATCTACCCATGTAGTGCTTGAACCTTCACGATAACGGAGATCCCAAGAGAGGTGCTCCTCGTTGAGTGTCCAAGAGAGCTTGTCGCCAAAATCCTCGGTTGTTGCGTGAGCAAGACCCTCGGGAACGGGACATACGGGGAGGTCGGCTGTTGTGAAAGTTACAACCTCGCACCAGTCGGTAGTATCATTTTCGGCAACAATACCACGTACTTTCACTTGATACTCGGTGAGGTGTGTGAGGTCGGTAAGAGCCACAGCCTTTTCGTTTACAACCTTAGCTACAAACTCTTCACCAGCCTTGGCAAAAGCAAACTCGTAAGACTCTTGCTCACCACGCCAAGAAACGTTGGCACTATTCCAAGTAATATCGCTAACTGTTACATCGGGGATAACGGGGATAGGACGACCGTCTATATTCCAACCTTCGAGAGGACAACGTACTTGCGAGCCATAGAAGCACTCCCAATGGATACGAATACGAATTACCTCATTTTGATAAGCTGACAAGTCAACCTCAACGGGGATAAATTGAGTTACAGAGTCAACTTTCACGTTGTTTGCGGCAGTAATTGCATAAACTTCTTCAAACTCTCCACCGTTACGGCTTATTTGAACGGCAAATTTATCGTTTGCTTCCCATGCATCGTAAGGTTTGTTTCCACCGAAACGAGCCCACATATACATACAATATTTAACCGAGAAGAGAGCATCACGCTTGTCTATCAAGATACTGGGAGTTGTCAAATCGGCAATATAACCCTCTGTTGCATTGGGACTGGTGTTTACATCAAATCTTCTTGCTTCTGTACCTGTTTGGTCTCTTTTATTCATTATAGACCATGTAATACCTGTACTTGTACTTTCCCAACCTGCAGGAACAGCACCCAAATCGACATTTGTTACATCAAGAGCCCAGGGCAAGTTGGCTACAGTAACATTTGAGCATTGTACATACTCGGTAGAGTAATCATAACTATCATTGTAGCTCAACGCACGGAGATAGTATGCAGTACCGGGCTCAAGACCTTCAACCACAACATTTTGAGCTGAAGCGCCCATATATACTACGCGACCCATATCTTGAAGCACATCACCCACTTTCGAGTTGGCATCAGGAGTACCAAATTCAACTACGCTTGCAAAAGGAGGATTGGGGCGAACAGAGTCGGTCAAGATAACGATAACATTGTCGGTACCGTTGGCTTCAACGTCAAATGTCAGGGTGTTGAGAGTTGTACCTGTAATAGCAACTGCACTGGGAGCTGCGGGTTTTGTTGTGAAACTTGCAAACACAGCATTTGTTTTACCATAAACAGGACCGTGAGCACATACCGAGTTAGCAGGATATACGTGCAGATAGTAATCGGTAGCAGGCTCGAGAGTCAATTGCCATGTTTCGGGAGCATATACGGTGTCGGTTGTGTAAGCAAGAACTTGAGCATCACCCAACGAAGCACCTTCTTCATAGAACTTGCCATCGGCGGGTTCTTCGGTCAACATATAATCTTTTGAGAGCAAAAGAAGTACGTGGTCGGCATCGGCAAGGGGTTTCCATTGCAACGATACCAAGTTGGTAGTTGCTACCAAGTCTGTAATTTCAAAAGGAGCTGTAGGAGCCTCACAAGCTGCAGGGGGTGTAAATGTGTAAGTAATACCCGATGTAATCATAGCGGCTTCGATCCATACCGAGTTGTCGCCGGGAGTGGCAACGTAGTTAATCATACCCTCTGTTTCGCCATCGGTAAGAGTGAGCAAGTCGTCATAGCTACCACGCAAACCTATACGAGTAGATTTACCGGAGTCGCTTATTGTGTCTAAACAAGCACCAAAGACAAGTTGTACAGTGTTGCCGGCTTCGTTAAGACGTATTTGCATATTCATCTTAACATCACCACCGTCTTCCCAACTAAACTTGGGACCCCAATCTTTAAATTGAACAACAAGTGTACGGCTGGGAGCTTCACCTACAACTTTGTAGCTGAATTCGGTAGTTTCCCAACGCCACATATCCCATACATTAGGTATAACACCAATAACATTATCGGCACCCAAGTCGCTGCCCATAATGTACGAACCATTGCTGGGATCATTGCAGATTGAGTCGCGACCCAATGCTATATAACCGTTTGAACCAATCACAAATTGGTTACAAATAATATCATTAAACTCAAAGTCGAAACCAATAGAGAAACCGGCTTTGGTTGTCAATTCGGTCTTAACACCGTCAGGATACCATACCTTTCCTGCCATATCAGTAACTTCGATACCGGTTGTATCCATTGCAGTACCGTCGGTTATCTCGGTATAAGTACCTTGCGTAGCTTGCATGGTATAAGCCGAGATTACTTGTGCTTGCACAGTTACAGCTGCACATAACACTGTCAAAAGTAAAAATAGCTTTTTCATAAGCGCATTTTTAAAGGTTATTACTCCGTTAATATTTTAATTTGTTATTATTTTCTTGGAAAGAACTACAAACTGCCACAAATTTAATATTAAATAATGGTTATTATCACTATTCGCGGTATTTTTTTTAAAAATTCGTTTACCTATCCCACAAATATTAAATTTGTGGCAGTACTTTCAGGTTCTTACTCTATTATTTCACCAACAATTTTACAGTCTCTACACCTTGAGGAGTAGCGAGTGTAGCCAAATAGATACCGGCAGGAACGTCGGCAGTCCACTCGATATATTGCTTGCCGGCAGCCAACACACCATTGAAGGGTGTTGCTACGATAGCACCGTTTACATTATATATTGTAAGTGTAGCAGGTGTAGCTTGCGACATGCTGGTTGCAAACATGGCTTCACCATCAACAAGAGAAGCAAGCGCTACGAAAGTAGTATTCGCGGCTTTCACGTCCACAACTGCATCGTCGGCATTGGGATTACCCAATGTAAAGTCGTTGTTGATACGTTGCATCATCAAACGATCTACTTTCACTTCGTCTTCTACACGTCCACCATCGTTCCATTTAGCAATCCAATACTTACCATCGACCATACGAGTAGTGGTCAAGCCGGCTTTCTCGCTGACACGTGTGCTTTTTGTAAACTCACTCTCACGACGTACGGTGGTATCGTTGACGTTTACAGTGGTTACAAATGCCTCTACATCACCAAATGATCCGGCATAGTTGCGCATATAGAAGAATGCCATTTCATCATCAATACCATTTTGCACCGAGAAGTATCCATAATTGGTAAGCTCCATAGGTTTCAATTCCAAACCTTCTTCGCTCCACAACAATTCGCCATCTCTCGATACACGTTGTGCTACTACGCGATTCCACGATTGACCCGAATTACACTCATACCACATAGCATAGAAACAATCCGACTTAGGGTCGTAGTTACATCTTACCGACAGAGCACGCCAGCCCGAATAGCCCAATTTTTGACCTTCTTCGCCTGCCATAAAGCCTATCTCACCGTTGGGTTTTACATAAGTAAGATATGCCGACTCGATATTGGTAAAGTTACGGTCGTCGTTCCACGACATAATCAGACCACCATCACCCGAAGGCTTCACATCTATCAGTGTCCAAATAGGAATTGAGCCCCATCCACTGCGATATATGCGAGTATCTTCGCTCCATACCGATGTACCGTCGAAGTCGATCTTACGAACATAAATATCTTGGTTGCTACCTTGTGCCCACAAGAGAAGGAATTGATTATTACCTGCATCTACAACATAGGGATACATGTATGCCACTTTGCCTGATGCATCATGCAAGCATGTCTCATTGACATCCCACAAAATTTCGCCATCGGCACTCACGTGTTGCATCTTGATACTCATCATATTGGTATTTTCTTTATGATTGTGCATCCATGCAAATATGTAACTACCATCGGCAATTTGTGTAATACGCATAGCGGCAACAAGGTCGTATACATTTTCACCGTCGAGCGAGATACCTTCTTTACCCCACAAGAGCTCTCCTGTTTGAGACACCTTATATACTGTATAACTCTCATATCCATACTCACCGGCTTCGGGATCATTGCGACAATCGGTTACAGCAATAATTGCATTGCCATCGCGATCGACATAGAGGATATCGCCTACCGACACCCATGTACGAGCTTTGTATTGAGAAACTGTAAGGGGCTCTTCAAAAAGAAGATTACCGGTAGAATCAATCAACTGCAAACTAACAGTTACGCCATCGGTAAGAGGGCGTGATGCTGCCAACCAAGTATTACCATTGGGAGCAACATCCATTTGAGTAGTGTAATAACTCTCACCCTCGGGCCACACAACAAGGTTGGTAGCGGGATCGCTATTCCATTGACCCAAGGCTGCAGTACAACTCATTACACCGGCTGCTGCAAAAAGTAAAATTTTTTTCATACGCTTGTTATTTAAAAGTTAAACTTATTTTACTATTACTTTTATATTCTGTATTCCTTGTGGGGTGGTAAGTGTAGCAATATATACACCGGCAGGTACATTGGCACACCACTCGACATATTGCTTGCCGGCTGCCAACTCGCCACTGAACGGGGTTGCTACCACAGCACCGTTAATGTCGTAAACAGACAGTGTTGCTACCGATGCCTCGGGCAAGTTTACCACAAAAACGGCTTCGTTATAAACCACTGAAGAGGTGGCATAGAAACTCTTATCGGCTACCTTAACACCTTCGACAGAAGTATTGTCGGGATTGCCTACCGAGCCGTCATAGTTGACACGTTGCAGATAGAGGCGCTTGTAATCGGGGTCGGAAGTGATGCCACGGTCGTCCCAGCCAAATACACCCGAGTTATTGTACTTCATAGAAGTTGCCACAAGGTCGGTTTTGTGGGTAGGCGACAACGTATTGGTGAGCACCTTGCTTTCGTTCCACACCAACTTGCCATTCTTGGTATCGATGCGTTGCATGCGCACATCTATATTGCCATATTCATAGGTATTGCTTTTCATATAGAAAGCTACCATCTCTCCATCATGACCTTCTACCAACGACAAGCCGGCATACTCACACTCTTCCAGCGGCTCAATTTCAAGTCCGTTTTCGCCCCACAACAATTCGCCATCTTTCGATACGCTCTGGGCTACTATACGATATGAACCTTGACCCGAAGAGGCTTCGCGCCACAATGCAATGAATGTGTCGCTGGCGGGGTCGTACTTACAGCTTGTCGACAGGGCACGCAGTCCGCTATAACTCAATCGCTGACCCTCCTCGCCTGCCGAGAAGCCCAATTCGCCGTTGGATTTCACATACGTCATATATATCGACTCGATATCGGTAAAGAAACGGTCGTCATACCAAGTAATGATTACACCACCATCGCCCGAAGGCTCTACATCGAGGATTGTCCACAGAGGTATCATGGGGAAACCGCCCTTATAAATGCGTGTATCTTCGCTCCATACGGGTGTGCCGTCAAAGTCGAGCTTGCGCGCATAGAGGTCGTAATTGGAGCCTTTGGTATACACCAATATACATTGAGCATTGCCTGCATCGACAACATAGGGCCAGAAGTACATCGTCTTGCCTGTGGGGTCGCCTACACGTGTATCTTCGACATTCCATTGCAACTTACCGTCGCTACTTACACGTTGTATGTCGATGTTCCATATAACCTCGGTCTCGTCGCTATGCAACCATGTAAATACATAGCTACCATCGCTCAATTGTGTGAAACCCAAGAAACCATTGATATAGGTGTGAGCGTCTTTGTTGAGAGCAACACCCTCAGCACCCCACAACTGCTCGCCTGTTTGCGATATTTTATAAGCTGTAAAGGCGGGGGTATCGGTACCATCGGTATTGTATCGCATATCAGAAACGACAACAATGGCATTACCGTCACGATCTACATAGAGTGTCTGGTTGATGGGGACACTCTGTTGTTGCTTATAATCGGACAACAACATCAAATCGGTATCGCCCAACAAGGCAACACCTATCGAGTCGAACAACTGCACATAATTTGCATTGTACGATCCACCCATGTAGAACCATGTATTACCTTCGGCAGTTTGCTCCATTTCATACTCATAGAAGTATTCGTTGTCGTAATTTATCCAACGAGCTTCGACAGGAGTTTTCCCCCATTGCGCTTGTGCAACAAGGTAACTAAGTATAAGCAGTAGGGTAAAAAAGAATTTCTTCATAGGGCACTGTTTTAAAAGTAATTATTATCGAACTGCAACCTTTACAACCTCACGAGTTGCCTCGGCAACAATTTCAACTAAATATATGCCTTGCGCTTGTACGGGCATGCTCAGTTCTTGTGTGCCGGCAGCTGTAGCAACACATTGTCCGGCTGCATTGTAGAGCGATGCTGCGTAAGCGGCATCTTGTTGCGATGTTACCACTACGGCTTGCGCAGCTTTATTGTAACGTACAGTAAAAGTATTATCGGTCAAGACCTTGTCTACCGACGACTCGGCAGTAGTGTTGATTGCCATGCGACAGCCATGATCTTTGATTTCGAGTTGTTGCAAAACGAGTTTGCCATCGGCATTGTATATCTTGCAGCTACCACGCGGGCTCATTATACCATTGCCCCACGCATCGGTAATCTCGAGTGTATAAACCTTGTTAGCGGTAAGCTTCAACGTTTCGGTTACTTCACTGACAACGCCGGCAGGATAAGGACCGAATGTGTGAACGACCTTACCATTAACATCCTTAATAATATATTGGTTCTCGTCGGCATACTCGTCGGTCTTGATGACAAACTTATTGTCGGGAGTGGTTTCAATGGGGTCTTGGAAGCTGCCATCGAAGCTATTGCCGGCGTATGCCACAGCGTTTACACCTACAAGTTTTACTACATAATCGTTAGATGCCTTCAGCAATTCGCTTTGTTTGAAAGGTATCATTATATAGGCTGTTGAACGGGGTTTTACCTCGCCTACCCACTCGGCGGTGAACTTTTCGTCATTGAGCGTAATGACAAATTGTGCCGAAGAGATCAGTTGGGTAGAATTGTTCTTGAGATAAGCCTCATAATAGTTGTAGCCATAAGTACCACCCTTCACCGGTAAACGGTATGCCTCTATCTCAACATCCAAGGGGAGCTCCAAACCGGGATAGTCGGGACGACATGCTGCAACATTCAACACATCGGTCTTGTCCTTGGCAACAAATGCAACAACTTGGAAGTTGGCAGGGTCGGTAGCGACACCATTGATATCATTGGGCACAACATATACATATTGTTTCTTGAAGAAATCGCCTTGCTTGCACGACTCGATGGCATCGCCCCAGATGGGAGTAATATTGGCGCGCACCATGTGCTCGTGTATGTACGAGTCGCCCTTGTCGCTGCCATTCTGCGGACCGACAATGTTGCTTTGTGTAACAACGACATTGAGCCTGTTTGTTGCTGCATCAACATCGGCAGTATAATAACCCTCTACGTCGATAGTAAGTGTTCGGGTATTGCTGTCGTAAACACTATTGAGCCAGATATTTACAGGAGCTTCTTGGTCGGTTATGGCGTGTGCACATGAAGCCCAAATACCTCTGCTATACATATAACCATCGCCTTCAAAGGCTACACGATTTATCATACCATTGGGGTAACCATCGGGAACAAAATAGCTATCGAGTGTATCGCCCAACGCTGTGCGATAGTCGGGGTCGCCTGCACCATGAGGATAGGCATAATGACCGGCGTGATATGCCAAAGCTATCAGATTATCGGGTTGAGCCTTGAGCAACTCCTCTATAATAACGTGTGCGTCGGGGCAGTTGCCACAATATATACCGGTAAACTCTTCAATAAGCGCTTTTTTATTCTCAATATCGGTCGACACATTTCTGTCGGCAGTTGTAAAGAAAATGCGACAGCCATGATTTTCGATGGCTTTCTCCTCGCAAACAACATTGTTATATGCATCGTACATTACTACACGACCCTCCATAATGCCATTAGACCACGCATCGGTAACTTCAAGACAATATTGGGTGTTGGGAGCAAGTGTTACCGACTGCGATGTAAACACAACCTGTCCGACTGGGAATGCACCCAACTCATATACGACGTTACCCGACATATCTTTAATGAGGAAGCGGTTCTCATCGGCATACTCGTCGGTCTTGATTTCAAACCTTACGGTAGGTGTAACGCTATACGGAGCAGCAAATTTACCTGCAAGCTTATTACCTTTATATTCAACCCCATTAAGACCGGTCAACTCTATGGCATATCGGTTGCTCACAGCATCCAACTCATCGCTCATTGCCAAGGGTACTTGGATGTATGAAGTAGAGCGTGGAGCTACAGAGCCTGTCCACTCTACCGTATGTTCAACACTGTTAAGGGTTATTTTGAAAGTAGCTTTGGTTATCTCGTCGGTCGATTTATTATTGAGAGCCAACTCGAAATAGTCATATCCGTAAGTGTCGGCAATGGGCAACAGCGCCTCAGATATCTCAGCAGCCAAAGGCAACTCCAAACCGGGATATTCGGGACGACAACCTGTTACATTGAGTACATTCTCTTCATTCTCGCTAAGGAAAGCCACCACCTCAAACTCTGCCGGATTGAGCTCTACATCATGTATCTTCTCGGGTACTACATATTTATATTGGCGCGAGAAGTACTCACCTTTCTTACAATTGGTAATGGTATCACCCCATGTATCGGTAACATAACCACGTATCATGTGTTGGTGTATATACTCATCACCCAAACCACCACCTCGTTGAGGTCCCATTACATTGTTTTCGGTAACCATTACATTCAGCAAGTTGAAGTCGGCATCTACATCGGCAGTATAATAGCCCTCGATATCAATGGTAAGTTCACGCGAAAGACTATCATAACTACTTGCCAACCACAGGTTAACAGGGGCAACTTCTTGCGATTGCATGTGCGCGTAGGCAGCCCACATGGTGCGGCTACATATAATATAATCGGCAAAACGTTGGCGATTGATCATTCCTGAAGGATATCCCGTTATGCCAAAATAATCGTTGATTACGGCACTCTTGCTTAAGCGGTAGTCGGGCTCATCGGAACCGGGCACAGCAAACGAGCCTGTATGGAAAGCGATTGCATACACCTTGTCGGGTTGAGCCTTGAGCAATTCGGCAACAATGGCATGGGCATAAGGGCAATAGCCACAATGTATGCCGGTAAACTCTTCAACGAGAACTTTTTTATACTGAACTTCGGTTGTTACATTCCACTCGGCATGGCTAAATGCGAATGAAAATAAAAAAGCAATTACAAATAGTAGTTTTTTATCCATATGCTTGCGTTTTGCATTATTTATAGACACAAATTTAGTAAATCGCAACAATGGCAGCACATACTATACCATTGTTTTACTACTGCAATGGTATACAAGAATACTGCATTTACTACTGCATTATATTTTAATATCAAATATTCCAGATATTTACACTGCAAAATAGAAGAGAATAATTTTTGAAAAAACAAATATTTTCCAATGAAATATTGATTTTCCGGTATTAATTTTTACCTTTGTGCAGCGATATAAGTAAAAAAATGATGCAAAAAATAAGAATAAAATATAACATTACAACCTGCATTATATGGTTCGCCGTATCTGTTTTGGCATTATGCAACACCTTATCGGCTGCCACAAATGACACTTTGCAAGCCAAAATATTAAAAAACTCACAATTATTAATCGACACGCAAGATAGTCTATCAAAAAGAGTATGTTTCGCCATAGATTCGATGGCGCAAGCGCCTGCTCAATCGGATAGCAATTTTGTAACATTTCTTACCAAAGAGATAGGCGAATACTTCCGACAACAAGGTCAACAATCCAAGGCGATAGAGGTATTTTCCGATGCCGTCGATTATCTTGAGCAGAAAGAGAGCGACCCTAAAACTTTGCTGAAACTATACCTGCCGTTGGGAGCTGCATTTGAAGAAGTGGGATTGTGGAGTAGCGCCATGGAATACTATCACAAAGCGTTGAGAATAGCACAAGACAACGACATGCAAGGCGATATTGCACGTATATATAATAATATAGGTGCAGCATACTACCCAACCGACATAGAAAAATCGGAAGAATATATAAACAAGTCGCTGAAAATCAATAGCGAAATAGGCGACAAGCGCGAGCTATTCATAAACTACAACAACCTTGCAGCAATCAATGTAAAACTCAAAAACTACGACGAAGCGCTCGATTATGCCCTGCAAGCCTTGCAGATGATTAATGAAAAAAATCACCCCGACATGTACCATAGCATGCAATGCAACATCGGCTCTCTATACTTACAAAAGGGTGATTTATATCTTGCTATTTCCTACATAAACAATGCAATGGAGTTTTTCAAAGAGAGGCACAACTACTCGGAACTCGTAACAATTTACTCTCTACTCATCGAAGCATACGAAAAAGCCGGTTTGCAAGCAAAAGCCAACGAGTGCGCACAGGAAATAGAAAACGGACTACTATTGAAGTTGTCTAACAGTGAGGTAGAGTCGAAGGCTCGAATCACCTTGTCAGAGTTTTACCAACGAAACAACAATTATATAAAGGCTTACAACCATCTCAAGGAGGCTGCTGTACTAAAAGACTCGCTCGTAAAAGCCAATGATGTGCGCAAGGTGAACAACTTGGAGCGCATTTACGACAACGAGCAAAAGTTACGCGAGAACGCCAAAACTATCAATGAGATGCAGATAAGCAAACTGGAAACCGACCGTACGGTTACGGTAATTATCATCGTACTGATAGCCCTCATCATTATTATTATTTTCCTCATCACCCTATCGCAACTGCAACAGAAACAACACAAAGCCAATACACAACTTGCCGAGCATCAAATAGCCTTGCAAGAGAAAGAAAAGGAGTTGCAACAAATCAAAGAACAGGAGCTTAACAAACTGATTGACAGAAAGAACCGAGAACTATCGGGATATGCCCTATCATACACAAAGGGCAACGAATTTCTCATGCAGTTGTCGGACGAACTGAAACAAATGCTATTGGAACTAAACCCTCGCGATAAGGCTCACCAAGAACAATTGCGCAACCTCATAGCCCGAATAAAGCAACACTGCGCACCCGACAACTGGCAGGAGTTTAAGTACTATTTTGAACAAGTACACCCATCTTTCTACGACCGATTGGACGAGATAAGCCCGGGCATTACACAACGGCAGAAACGCTTGTGCGCATTGTTATACATCGGATTATCAACCAAAGAGATATCTTCTATCACCTTCCGCGAGGTGCGCAGTATCGAGTCGGCTCGTAACCGCCTACGCAAAAAGCTGGAAGTACCGGCAGAGGAGTCAATACAAGAATATCTCTCTCGAAAACTTGCAGAAAACAACCCAGACAATATAAACTTTAAAATACAACCCAATGAAACAAATGAGTAAATGGCTATTGCCGGCAGTTATCCTTCTAATGGCAAGCTGCATCTCTTCACCCGACACATCACACACACCTCGGGTAAGAGAAAACTTCGACGAAAACTGGAAGTTTATGCTGGGCGATGTAGAAAACGCCGAGCAAGCACAATTTGACGACTCGTCATGGAGAGAACTCACTCTGCCTCACGACTGGGCTATCGAAGGTGACTTCTCGAAAGACAATCCCTCGGGATATGCCGGTGGCGCACTGCCGGGCGGTATGGGTTGGTATCGCAAAACCTTTACAGTCGATAGTGCCGACCTTGCCAATGGCGCCAAAATATACCTCGACTTTGACGGTGTATATATGCTCTCCAACGTATATGTAAACGGCGTGTCGACAGGCGTACGCCCATACGGATACATATCGTTCCGTCGCGACATTACACCTCTGCTGCATGTGGGCGAAAATGTTGTGGCTGTATGTGTCGACAACTCCGAGCAACCCAACTCGCGCTGGTATAGCGGTTGCGGTATTTATCGCCACGTATGGATGGTGAAAACCAATGCCATACACGTTGATAATTGGGGTACTTATGTAACGACGCCCATAATAGACAATAGCAAGGCAGTTGTAAATGTAGCGACCCGAGTACTCAACACTACTCAAGACGTTGCCGAGGTAACTATTGTGCAATACATCCTTGATGCTGCCGGCAAAACAGTAGCCACAGCACAAGCCAACATGACACTCGCCCCCGATACAACCACCGAGGGCTCAATAGAACTACAATTAAGAAATCCCAAACGCTGGTCTATTGAAAATCCATATCTCTACACCGTCTGCACACAAATTGAGCAAGATGGCGTTGTCATAGATAGTTACAACACACCGCTGGGTGTGCGCACCTATCGTTTCGATGCACAGAAAGGCTTCTTCCTCAACGAAGAACCCGTAAAGATAAAGGGCGTGTGTATGCACCACGACTTGGGTTGTCTGGGCGCAGCTGTCAACACCCGCGCTATTGAACGACAACTCGAGATACTCAAGGAAATGGGTTGCAACGCCTACCGTTGCTCTCACAATCCTCCTGCTCCCGAGGTGCTCGACCTCTGCGACCGCATGGGCTTCATTGTAATGGACGAAGCATTTGACATGTGGAGCCGACCCAAAACCAAGAACGACTATGCCCGATACTTCAAAGAGTGGCACGAACGCGACCTTACCGACCTTGTGTTGCGCGACCGCAACCACCCCTCAATCATCATGTGGAGCATCGGTAACGAGGTACGCGAGCAATGGACACACGAGGCAAGCGACATTCTCTCACTCGAAGATGCCAATATGCCCCTCAACCTCATGAAGGATGCCACTGCCCTCGCCCAACAAGGAGATACACTCAGCACCAACTCGCTCATAACACGTCGTTTGTGCGAGATTGTGAAGAGATACGATCCCCGACCCATCACCACCGGTAACGACGAGCCCAACCCCAGCAACCACCTTTTCCGCGCCGGCTCACTCGACATTATCGGCTACAACTACCATATAGATTGGTTCGACTCGGTGCCCGGCTGGTTCCCCGAGAAACCTTTCATCGCTACCGAGAGTGCTTCGGCACTGATGACTCGCGGCTTCTATGAGCAACCGTCCGATAGCTTTATGCCTCGCCCGGTACGCTGGGATATACCCTACAAAAACGACACCTATTCTTGCTCGGCATACGACAACGTGCATGCTCCTTGGGGCTCTACACATGAGCGCAACTGGCGCATGGTCAGCGAGCGTGAATATGTGAGCGGCACATTTATTTGGACCGGTTTCGACTATATTGGCGAACCTACACCCTACACCTTCCCGGCACGCAGTTCATACTTTGGTATAGTAGACTTGGCAGGCTTCCCCAAAGACATATATTATATGTATAAGAGCGAATGGAGCGACGAAACTGTGTTGCACCTGTTCCCCCATTGGAACCATACCCCGGGCGAAACAATAGATATGTGGTGCTACTACAACAATGCCGATGAAGTAGAGTTGTGGGTAAACGGTGTTTCGCAAGGTGTTCGCAGCAAGGATAAAGGCGAGTTCCACGTAATGTGGCGCGTAACATTCGAGCCGGGCGAGGTGCGCGTTGTATCACGTCGAGAGGGCAAGGAAGTTGCATCGCAAACCATCTGCACCGCCGGTGAGCCTGCGCAAATACGCCTTACCCCCGACCGCTCACAACTCCACGCAGATGGTCGCGACCTCAGTTTTGTTACAGTAGAAATTCTCGATGAAAACGGCAGTTTGTGCCCAAGCGCCGATAATCTTGTAACATTCGATATCGACGGCAATGCCTTTATTGCCGGTGTCGACAATGGTTCGCCCTTCTCTATGGAGCGTTTCAAAGCCAACCACCGCAAGGCTTTCTACGGCAAATGCTTGGTTGTTTTGCAAAACAACGGGACATCGGGAAGCGCTACTCTGACAGCTACTGCCGACGGTCTAACTATGGCACAAACAACCATCGTTGCACAATAATTATCACCCACATACATACGACAAAGGCTGCACTTACAAGTCAAGTGCAGCCTTTGCTGTCTAAAGAATAAAACAGGCATTATGAATGTTCACCCGATGCGCTCTCATTTTTGTCGGTCGCCGGGGTGGTATTCTCTTCCCAATGGAACGGCTCAAATGTAGCCGAAGGGTCGCGCCACGAGGGTTTGCGCAGAGCATATATAATAATAGGCACAGCAACTACTACAATACAACCTATCACCAGCACCGCATACCACACAGCACTACTACCCACTGCAATCTGTCCGGGCGGAATAAAGCTGAGTATAAACGCCAAGAGAGAGCCCAAGAAACCTACTCCTGCCACAAACCACATCATACCGTTGCCTTTATTGCCGATGCGGAAGGGGCGATTGGCTTTCTTCATATTGTATCGTAAGTAGATAGCTGCAGCAAACATCATGAGATACATGATAAGGTACAACAACACCGTAAGCTGCGAGAGTATCTGATAGAAACTTTGCACCGAGGGCATTACAACAAACAGCAACCCCAACAGCGTTACGATAGCGCCCTGTATAAGCAATATATTGCGTTGCACACCGCGGCTATTGGTTTTCTGAAAAAATGGAGGCAGATAGCCGGCACGACCTACGGCAAAGATACCTTTTGAAGGACCTGCTACCCATGTGAGCACTCCTGCCAACACACCAAATGCGAGAGCTACGGCAATAATAGGCGAGAGCCACGAAGCCTTGACGTAGGCAAAGTAGCGGTCAAAACCCACCAACAAACTCTGCGTAAGGTTTATATCGCTCTTCGGGATGATTATACCCAAAGCAAACGTTCCCAACACAAAAATCAGCACCGTAATAAGTGAGCCTATAAATACTGCTTTGGGATAGTTGCGCGAAGGATTATCTACCTCTTTCACGTGTATACCACCCATCTCCATACCGGCATAGAACAAAAATATACCAGCTGCCAAGACAAGATTGTTGAAATTGGTGAGGTCGGGGAAGAAACTACCACCAAAATCCATTTGCGACACACCGCCGGTAGCAAGATATATAATTGCCAAAACCACCAACAATCCCGCCGGAATGATAGTACCTACCAGACCGCCAATCTTCGATACTCGTCCTACCCACGACATACCTTTGAGCGAAATAAACGTGGCAAGCCAATAGATAATGAGTACGACGGCAAGGGTATACATACGATTGGATGCCAATGTCATATCATGGGTACTATCCATGCCGATAAACGCCAACGAAACAGCACCAAAAGTGAGCACCGTAGGATACCATATTGTACTCTCTACCCATTGTAGCCATATCGCCAAGAAGCCCATGCGCTTACCGAAAGCCTCTCCTACCCAACGAAATACACCGCCCTGCTTGTCGGAAAACATAGCTGCCAACTCGGCTGCCACCAAAGCCGTCGGGATGAGAAATACCAATGCAGCAAACAGATAGTAGAATGCCGAACTAATACCATATTCTGCCTCGGCGGGCAGTCCGCGCAACGACACTACCGCCGTTACATTCATAATAGCGAGCGTTGCAACGCTCAGTTTGGTTGTTTTACCAATATTTGCCATAATACTATTTTTTGGTTCGTAGGCTATAACAACCACGCCGTCGCGAAGGTTTGCTGTAAACTTTAGTACAAGCTGTATTGTTCTTGCATAAAACCAAAAACGACTTGTATGAAAAAAACTATTTTAATCGCTGCAACGTTGGCAGTGGTAGGTTGCACAACGGCTATGGCAGCCGTTGTAGACTCTATCTTTACGCCCACAGCAGTAGTTGTAAGCAATGAGAATGAAGAGGTAAAAAACAACTCTTACGAGGTTATGAAGGCGATGTACGAGGCAAACGGATTGCACTTTCAAGATCCACGCGCACCACGTTTCCTCTTCCTCGACCGCAAAGGGCGTGTAGCGCTGGGTATTGGTGGCTATGTCAAGGGTACAATGTCGGTCGATATGGACGGCATCTCCAACAGCCCCGATTTTGTAACCTATAATATACCCACACCCGAGCAGCCCGACATGCGCAGCCAATTCCAAATGGATGCCTCAACCTCGCGCATTTTCTTTAAATTGGTAGGGCGAAACACTGCCATCGGCGATTTCTCGGTCTATATAGAGGGCGATTTTCGTGGAACAGCAGCAGGATACTACGGTATGCGACTGCGCAAGGCATACATTCAGTTGTGGCGACTGCGCATTGGTAGAGCTTGGAGTACATTTACCGATGTGGCAGCCATTCCGCCAACAATCGACTTTCAAGGACCTTCGGGCGTTACCATTTCAATGAATACGATGTTGCAGTATGTGCAGCCCTTGGGCAATCATTGGAGCATGGCAATGGCAGTAGAGGCAGCTACAGCCACCTACACAACCGACAGGCAATACAATAGTTATATCAACCAGCGCATCCCCGACGTACCGTCGTATGTGCAATATGAATGGAACGAAGGCAGTAGTCATATACGATTGTCAAACCTCTTCCGAGCACTATCATATCGCAATTTGGTCGCCGACAAGAACAAGTTTGTCATCGGTTGGGCTACGCAGTTGAGTGGTGTTATCAAAGCATCGTCGCACATTACATTCTACTTTCAGGGTTCATATGGGCGTGGGTACACTACATACCTCAACGACTTGGGCGGTAATGGCTTCGACCTCATCCCGGGCGAGCACAACGGCAGCATGATAGCACCATACGCCATGGGAGTGGTAGGAGGAATACAATACACTATTATACCCCGATTGTTTGTTTCGGCAGCATATAGCCAATGCCGCCTATTCGACAAGCCATCGCTGGCAGCCACCGCCTATCGCAACGGACAATATGTTGTTGCCAACGCCTTCTATTCGCCTTTCAACAACTGTCAGATAGGAATAGAATACCTCTACGGAAATCGTCGCAACTACAACGACGTTGCAGGCGATGCACACCGCATCAACGCCATGATACAATACAACTTTTAGTATTGTGCCCAAATGTTCAATAAATGCAAAATTCGCTAATATAGCGTACCACAGCCAACCTTTACCGCCTATCTTTTGTTGACTTTTCGTACCTTATTATTTATAAAACAATCCTTATGATTATGGAAAAATCTGATTACAGAAACGAGCACGACAATACAGCTGTATTTGGCTCGGAAGAGATGTTACAACCCGCTCCTACCGACGTAATACCTCAGCACGGAACCCGTCCCGAAATTGCCTACCAAATGGTCAAAGACGAGACTTTTGCTCAAACTCAACCCCGCCTCAACCTCGCTACGTTTGTTACTACGTACATGGACCCCTTTGCCACACGACTTATGAACGAGGCTATCAGCATCAACTATATTGACGAAACTGAGTATCCTCGCGTGGCTGTGATGAGTGCCAAGTGTATCAATATCATGGCAAACTTGTGGAACTCGCCCGAACAATCAAAATGGAAAACCGGCGCATTGGCAATAGGTTCGTCCGAGGCTTGCATGCTGGGAGGTGTTGCTGCATGGCTGCGTTGGAAAGAGCGTCGCGAGGCTCAAGGCAAGCCCACCGACAAGCCCAACTTTATCATCTCTACCGGCTACCAAGTGGTGTGGGAAAAGTTTGCCGACCTGTGGCAAATCGAGATGCGCACCGTACCTCTCACACTCGAGAAGACAACACTCGACCCTCAAGCGGTTATAGACATGTGCGACGAAAATACAATCTGTGTTGTACCTATACAAGGTGTTACATGGACGGGACTCAACGATGACGTTGAGGCTCTTGATGCAGCATTGGATGCATATAATGCGCGCACGGGGCATGATATACCCATCCATGTCGATGCCGCCTCGGGTGGCTTTATATTGCCCTTCCTCTACCCCGAGAAACGTTGGGACTTCCGTCTCAAGTGGGTGTTATCTATCAGCACCTCGGGACACAAATACGGATTGGTATATCCCGGTCTTGGCTGGGTCGTATGGAAAGACAAGAAGTATCTGCCGGGCAAGATGTCGTTCTCGGTCAACTATCTGGGTGCCGACATTACACAAGTGGGTCTTAACTTCTCACGTCCCGCAGCTCAGATATTGGGTCAGTACTACCAATTTATCCGCCTCGGATTTGAGGGGTACAAGCAAGTACAGCACAACTCTATGGAGATAGCCCGATACCTGCACGACGAGATAGGCAAAATGCCGCAATTTGCCAACTACTGCAAGGATGTTGTCAACCCACTCTTCATCTGGTACATGCGTCCCGAATATGCCAAGGCTGCCGAGTGGACACTCTACGACCTACAAGACAAGCTGAAACAGAGTGGATGGATGGTACCTGCATACACTATGCCCAAGAATATAGAGGATAGCGTAGTGATGCGCATTGTCGTGCGACAAGGCTTCAGCCGCGATATGGCAGATATGCTACTCGACGATATGCGCGCAGCCATTGCCGAGCTCGAGAAACTCGAATATCCCACCCCCTCGCGCATCGCTCACGACCGCAACGAGAAGGTGCACGGCTCTATCTTCACGCACACCGGCTGCCATAGGAAGAAGAAATAGTGTAGATATGCCGTAATTATAGACACTTTGCAGGCATAAAAAAGCAGCCCCAATTTTCACATCGAAATATTGGGGCTGTCTATATATTGAAATCTTGTAGAGTAGATACTCAACAAATGTCGCTACTTCATCTTGGCACCTTTAGCGCCTTTTGTACCTTTGACACCACCACCGAGGGCAAAGATGTTTTGCGAATAGCTTACCGTCTTGTTTGCAGCCTCACGCTTGCGTTTGAGGGCAAGTTTCACCAAACGGTCCATCAACTCATCGAAGGGCACTTTAGTAGCTTCCCACAGATAGAACGACAGAGAGCCGGGGATGGCATTGATTTCGTTGACATATATATCGCCGGTATTGTCGTCAATCATCACGTCGACACGAGCTACACCATGACACGACAAAACACGGAATGTTTCGCCTGCCAAGAATTGCACACGAGCAGTTTGCTCGGGGGTCAAGTCGGCAGGAATACGCTTTTCGCTTGCTTGCATACCGCTCTCGCCTTGGCTACCACCCATATACTTGTCTTCGTATGAGAGTATTTTACCGCTCTTGATAGGCTCTTCGCACACCGAAGCCATATAATCGTCGCAGTCGCCCAATACCGAGCAGTTGATTTCTTTGAGATTTTCAACAAGGTCTTCGATAACCAAACGTGTCGAATAGCGGCTTGCCTCGTCTACCTTTGTTATCAACTCGGCACGATTGTCGGCACGAGAAATACCTACACTTGAGCCCAAGTTGGCAGGTTTCACAATTACAGGGTAGCCTATCTGCTGTTCTACCTCGTCTGCCCAACGGTCGCGATCGGCAAACCATTGTTTGTCGGTAAACCACACATAGTCGACAATGGGTATATTGCAATGTTCCAAGACCATTTTCATGACAATTTTATCCATTCCAATGGCTGCCGAGAGTGTGTTACAGCCGGCAAAGGGTATACCGATGGTCTCTAAAAGACCTTGAAATACGCCGTCCTCACCATTTGTTCCGTGCAGTGCAGGAACAACAACATCGAGTGTTGTAACAATAGGCGAACCGAAGAGTTTCTTTTTGCGACGATAGAGGTTGTAATCGCCAAATTCGGGGTTCATATACACCTCTTCGCATTGTGCCTTGAGGGCATTCATATCTTTGAAATTGGACACCGACATCAGTGCCTCGCCACTATACCAACGACCCTCTTTCGAGATATAAATGGGTACAATGTCGTATTTTGTACTGTCAAATGCATACATAGCTTGGAGCGCAGTGAGTACCGATATTTCATGTTCTACCGAGCGTCCTCCAAAAAATACACCTACTGTTGTTTTCATCCTTATTTTGTTTTTGTTGTTTGCTGTTGTTTGCCTCCGACCCGCTATTACTTGAAGGTATCGGGGAGGTCGTTTTCGTACAATACCACATCGCCGGCGCGGGCTATTTGTACCAGTCGGGCTTGTGCTATCAAGAAGCTATCTGCCAAGAAGATGTTCTCTTCGGGCATTTCGCCCTCGGCAAGTCCTGCCAAGATAGCATCGCGGTTGTAACTACCCACTACCATTACATAGTCGGCTGCCTCTGCCATCTGACGACCAAAGCGTTGGTTGTATTCTACCTGCTTGTCGCCGAGCTCTATCATACCGGGAGTAATAACGATGCGCTTGCCTGTTTTGATGCGGGCAAGTACGTCTAAAGCCATGCGTGCACCGTCGGGGTTTGAATTGAAGGCATCGTCGATAATCGACAACCCACCGGGGGTACGTTTCATATTCAATCGGTGCTCTACCTGTTCTATCTGGCTCACGCCATATTTGATGGACTTCTCGGGCACATCCAAATAAAGTGCTACGATAACCGCAGCCATAAGGTTCGACAAGTTACATTCACCCACGAGCTTGGTGGCAAGCTCTATGCGGTGCCCGTCGCCTACTACGGTAAAGCGCGTTTCCACCTCGCCATATTCAATATCTTCTATATGGTAATCTACGCCGGCATTGAGCGAGTAGCGTTTTACGGCAACATTCTTCACCTCGCGATTGGCAATGTATTCAAAGTCGTTGTTTACAACACCCAATCCATCGGCGGGCAAGGCATCTATAAGTTCAAACTTAGTACGTTGCACATTCTCTATCGACTTGAACGACTCTAAGTGTTGCTCGCCGACAGCTGTTACTATACCAATAGTGGGACAAACAAGGTCGCATATCTCTTTGATATCACCCAACTGCTTGGCACCCATCTCCACGATGAAGATTTCGTGATAAGGCTTCATCATTTCGCGCACTGTGCGTATAACACCCATAGGAGTGTTGAAGCTGCCCGGAGTCATTATCACATTATATTTCTCGCAAAGGATGCGATATAAATAATGCTTGGTGCTGGTCTTGCCATAGCTACCCGTAACACCTATAATGCGCAAATGTGGCATTTCGGCAAGTATCTTCTTTGCCTCGTTATAGAATTTTTTGTTTATCTGCAACTCTACGGGATGCATCAAGAGGTTTGCCACCATGATAACCACCCAAGAGAATGCTGCTGTACCAAGCAATGTTATCAGCATACAATGTAGGCTTAATTGTGTCACTATGGCTGTTACTGCCACACACAGCAACACTACCACCCACGAAGCAACATATAATCGAGTGGCGCGTTGGGTAAACACGACAGGCTTTTTATACTTCATACGCAACTCGCGTACGGCAAAGATTACCAACACAAGTGCAATGAAAGGATGTATAATCTCGGGAGTAAAGCGTGTGCAAGAGATGAGCAACAAGAAGTATAGTGTGAGGCGACGAGGCGATGACGAGGTGCCACTGCTCGTAAACCACTTCCAATAGCGATTGTTGCGATAGGTGTTTTGCTGCATCATCTGCAACTCATACTTCAGTACCACACCTACATACAGCAGGAGCGACACGAGAAGTGTTATTTGTGTAATGGTTGTTATCATCTCTATATCTTTTTATTTGCCATAAATATCTTCTTTCAAGAACGCTGTGAGCAGAGCGCGAAAACGGAACGGATTGTCGAGGAACGAGTAGTGTCCGGCATCGGCTATCACATCCAGTCGGGCTTGCGGTATGCGTTTGAGCATAACTTTTGCCTCGCGCAACTTGGTATCTTGGTCTTTCGCGCCCCAAATGAGTTGTACCGGGCACTTGATAAGGGGCATTACCGGCTCAAGGTATTCATTAACCACCTTTACAAAGATGCGGCGCATCATACCGTTCAAGGCGTTATAATCTGCCGAACCGGCTGTGCGACGGCGTTGTTCCAACTTCTCCTCGGCACGCTCTCGACCCATGGTGCAATACAAAAATTGCTTATACAACTTATAAGAATATACTTTTACGTAGTATTTCAGCGGACGACGAGGCTTAGCTCCGGCGGCATCAACAAGAACTATCTTATGCACATCGTTGCGCGAGCCGTAGAGGATAGAGACACGACCACCAAACGAGTGCCCTATAAGTATGGGGCGCTCGATGTGCAACTCCGACACAAACTGTTCGAGCATCCGTGTATACTCCTCAACACCCCACACCTCCGAGGGGACTTCGCTACCGCCAAATCCGGGAAAATCGAGTGTGTAGACCTTGAAGTGTGGAAGCAGTATATTTTCGATGGATGCCATTGTGGCAATGTTACAACCCCATCCATGTAATAGGATGACCGGGCGACCTTCGCCACCTACTTTGTATTGCACCTGCGTGCCTTTGAGAGTTATGTGAGCCGGCATATTATTATCCTCTGTTTGACACACAAAGGTACATCATTCTGCCGATAATATTGCCACAAGATATGAGATTTTTGTTTTATAAACTCTTTTTATTTACCGATATATCCGCGCAGGGCTTCTACATAAGCTGCAAAGGCGCTACGACCCTCGTCGGTAATGCAACAGGTAGTGCGCGGCATCTTGCCATTAAACCCCTTGCTTATAGATATATAGCCGGCACGTTGCAACTTGTCTATCTGCACACTCAAGTTGCCGGCTGTAGCTCCGGTCTTATTGCGAAGAAAGACAAAATCGGCTTCCTCCACGCCTATGAGTAGCGACATGACAGCCAATCGCAATTCGGAGTGTAAAAGTGGGTCTAATGCCTTAAACATGAGATTGGTTTTTGCTCTGTTGATATTGCATTATGTGTCCCGGTATAACCATCATCACCAAGAATATGGTTGCAAAGATAAGACATTGGTCAATACCTTGTACTATCAGGAATAACAACGAAAAGACTATGCCCGCACAACCCGCTACGGTAATGGCTTGCAACCGCAAAATCAGTCCCGATATGGTGCTACCCGACCCCATAAGCAATACAATAATAAACAGCACCGGGATGGGACGCATAAACGATGCTATTGTAACAATCAATCCTGCTACACCCAACACAGTCCATATATGCGACAACACTCGGTCGATAGGCGTGCGCACATATCCCTGCTGTTTCTCTTTGTTGCACGTAAGCCACATTGCAAGCCAACCAACTACCGGTATGGCAAACCACAACCAGAAGATAGCATTGCTATGAGTAGCCGTATAAGCATACCACACAGCCAATGTTACAACAATCGTTGTGTAACCCCACACCAAGAATGGACGGTGGGAAGATTTCTCTACTTGCTTACGAGTCTCCCCTATCATGCGGGTTATCAACTCAAGGCTCTCTGTTGCAGTGGGTATTCTGTTATCCATATTTATAAATTATAGGTCGTTAATTGTAAAAATACGTTCTTTCGCATCGAAATTTGCTCGCCATATATAGCGCGCCTCGCAGGCATCGGTGGCATATACAATACTCCACTGTGTATACTCGGGATAAGAAGCCTCCTTGAGAACATTCATGGCAGAAGTTATACTCATAGAAGGATGCATAGAGCACTTGTGTGCAATGGCAGCATGGCGTTGCAGCGACAATTCGTTGCCTACGCCCTCTTTCTTGCCCGGTGTGAGATAGTGGTTGGTAACAACATCGGTAGGTGTAACAAACATTTCACCGTCGATATACTCGACAACTACCGATGCACCGGAACGGTCGGCAATGGCAAAATGGTGCGATGTGCCAATCGACGAATTCATATCATGTGCAGCCAACAACTCTACTGCCTCGTTTACCGTAGCAGCCTTGTCGAGCAACAGACGGATGGCTGCAGTAATAGTAAGGTCGGGGTTAGCAGTCGACTGGTGTGTCTCCTCGGCATCACCCGATACCAAGTCTGCCACATACAATCCCATCTCGTTCATACCATCGAGGGGAAGATATACAGCAGCAAGAGCACTCATGCGCGACTGCATATCGGCATCGGGAGCCCAATCGGCAGGCAAACCGATAAAGTTGAGGCAGGCAGTCGATATAGAGGCATATCCATTGTCGGGATATGTTTTCACAATCATTGCCTTGCAAGCACCATCGCCAAAGTCGAAGTCGAAGTTTCTGCCAAAGATATTTCCATGCTCATTGCGCACGACAAACGAACTGCAACCATATTCCATGGTAGTGTCGGGTGTAGCAGGAGCTCCAAAACCCTTCATCAAGAACGCTGCGATATATTGCGCCATCTCGGCATCGGTTGCAGCACCACCCTGCGCCAAGTATTCGTCAAAGCCATAATCGCCTTTATAAGTCATGGTATACAACCCATCATCCAGCCGGGTTACACTACAAGCCGCAGCAATACGGGCATCATTCATCAATCCGTAACCAATCATACCTACACCTACCAACAAAACAACGGCAACGATAGCAACAAAAATGAGTATTTTCTTTTTCATAATAATATGTTTTTAAATTCCACTGCAAATATAAAGTAGTTTATATTATAAACCAAATAAAGAAAACAGAATTTTCAAGCAACAAAGAAATTTTTCCACACAGCCCCAATTGGAGCATAATGTACTAATAGCAAATGCGGGGTATAGGGTAAGGGTTAATTGTAAAATGGGGGTTAATTGGGTTAATTGTAAAATGGTAGGATGAAAACAAGATTGCAGGGCGCTAAAAATAAAAAAGCATCGCCAATTGACGATGCTTCATTGTAGCCGATAGGGGAATCGAACCCCTCTTTTAAGATTGAGAATCTTACGTCCTAACCGATAGACGAATCGGCCCTTTTCCTTTTTGGTGCGACAAAGGTAATACATTTTTGATGTATCTTCCAAATATTTGGCGGCGTTTTTTGCAAAAATATGTTGTAAAAAATTTGTTTTATGTAAAGCAACACTGCAAGAACTTGTTTTTACACTTTGTTTTCACTATTTTTGTACAAGTTGGATAAATAATAAAAAAACAATGATAATTACCACCGGAAATATCTTACTTGTGGGCTCTATCCTACTCATCGTCAGCATAGTGCTCAGCAAAGCCGGATACCGCTTTGGTGTCCCCACACTACTTGTCTTCTTAATTGCCGGAATGCTTTTTGGCAGCGACGGTCTTGGATTACAATTTCATAATGCATCTGAAGCACAATTTATAGGTGTTATAGCCTTGAGTGTCATACTATTTTCTGGTGGTCTTGACACCCGATTTTCCGACATCAAGCCGGTACTTACTCCGGGTATCGTGTTATCGACTCTGGGCGTTGTATTAACAACCCTCTTTTCGGGTCTTTTTATCTACTGGCTATCGGGATTTGGATGGATAAACATCTCGTTATCACTGACTACCTCACTACTACTGGCAGCAACCATGTCGTCTACCGACTCTGCCTCGGTATTCAACATACTACGCTCGCAGCGTATGTCGCTCAAGCACAATCTGCGACCCATGCTGGAGCTTGAGAGTGGTAGTAACGACCCCATGGCATATATGCTTACACTGGTACTTATACAAGTTGTAGGCTCGGGAGGCGTATCTGCCAACGAGGTGGTATCAATGCTTTTGATACAATTTGCCGTAGGTGGCATTGCCGGCTTCCTGTTGGGTAGAGCCTCGGTATGGATTATCAACAAACTATCGTTGCACAACACGTCATTATACCCCATTGTTGTTTTGGGATTGGCTTTCTTTGTATACTCAATCACCGATGTGTGCCATGGTAACGGTTTCTTGGCTGTATACATTGCCGGTATCGTAGTAGGAAATAGCCGCATTTGCTTCAAACGCGAAATTTCGACCTTCCTCGATGGTGTAACATGGTTGTTGCAAATTGTATTGTTCTTGATATTGGGTCTTTTGGTAAATCCGCGCGAGATGATGTCGATAGCCGGAGCAGGAGCACTCATTGGTATCTTCATGATTATCGTTGGTCGTCCTCTCAGTGTTTTCATCTGCCTACTACCATTCCGCAAGATGAAGCTCACCTCTCGCCTCTTCGTGTCGTGGGTGGGTCTACGTGGTGCAGCACCCATCCTATTTGCCACCTACCCCATTATAGCCAATGTTGAGGGAGCAAATATCATTTTCAATGTCGTATTTTTTGTAACAATACTATCGCTCATTGTTCAAGGCACAACCCTTTCTACCATGGCGCGCTGGTTAAAGGTGTCGGAACCACAACCCGAAACACCCGACCACTTCGGTATAGAAATCCCCGAAGAGCTCGACACATCGCTCAACGCCATTGACGTTACCGCCGATATGCTTGTAGACGGCGTTACACTCAAAGAGGTGAAGTTGCCCAAAGGCGCGCTGGTGATGCTTATACGCCGCGGCGAAGATTACATCGTTCCCAACGGCTCGGTACAGCTTATTGTTGGCGACCGCTTGCTGTTGCTATCGCAAGAGGTAAAACCACGTGAGAAAATAAAGATATAAAGCAACCGCAATAGCGCGACCCATACTGCCTGAAACGTTTTTCGAGACATTGCATAGTGAAACAACCACAAGACTCAATCGTTGGTCTTGTGGTTGTTGCTTAATATATAGGGTTATGAATAGACAGCGATGATGAAGTATCGCCACACAAGAAAAGACCGTCTGATTTAGACGGTCTTGGTAGCCCATAGCGGAATCGAACCGCTCTTTCAAGAATGAAAATCTTGCGTCCTAACCGATAGACGAATGGGCCATCATCAGGGGTTTAACAACCACCTGTAAAGGTTAAACTCCGATTAGAGAGCGTTAACGTGAAGAGCAAGCTTCGACTTGAGGTTAGCTGCTTTGTTAGCGTGAATGATATTCTTCTTAGCGAGCTTGTCGAGCATTGAGCTTACTTTCTTGTACAATTCGGCTGCCTCATCTTTTACAGTGGTAGCACGCAACTTACGCATAGCGTTACGAGCAGTTTTAGCATAGTAACGGTTGTGCAAGTTTCTTACTTGTGTCTCTCTAATTCTTTTTTTAGCAGATTTATGATTTGCCATATTCTTTAGTGTTTTATTTATTATCTGTAGCCCATAGCGGAATCGAACCGCTCTTTCAAGAATGAAAATCTTGCGTCCTAACCGATAGACGAATGGGCCTTACCTATTGACCTTGCAGTGCACAGATGCTACTTGCAAAAGCGAGTGCAAATATACGGCACTTTTTTATAACTGCAAAACTTTTCGGCTCAAAATTTGTCATTTACCTGTTTTTTAGGCTTAAAATGGCTCTTTATAGGCTTCTTTGCACCTCTTTTTCTTGTTTCTTTACCATATAATATGTTATTTTGCACCTATGTACGAAAAGACTCGCGGCATAGTATTATACACAATTCCTTATAATGACACCCTTTCGGTAGTACACATTTACACCGAAAAATATGGTCGTGTGTCGTACACTTTACCTCGCGGCAATGGCAGAAGTGCCAAGATGGCAAGAGCGTTGTATATGCCTTTGTCGTTATTGGAACTTGAGGTTGAGTGTCGTGCAGGGCGCGACATGCAACGCATTCGCGAAGCGCATACATGGATACCATTGCCTCGCATACAGAGCAATCCTATACGCACATCGTTGGCGATGTTCCTATCGGAGTTTCTGGGAGGAGTACTGCGCAACAGCGAGCCACAGCCCGATTTGTTTGCATACGTAACACAGTCTATACAACTGCTCGACGGTATAAACGAGGGGTTGGGCAACTTTCATCTCTGCTTTCTGATAGGGCTCACATCTTATATAGGTATAACACCCAACACCGACGACTTTGACAGAGGTGCTTATTTCGACATGCAGGAGGGCATCTTTGTGCGCATGCGCCCCATTATCAATCCTTCGCTACCCCCTATCGAGGCGGCAGCGATGACAAAGTTGTTGCGAATGAATTTCAACAACATGCACAAGTTTCGCTTCTCGCGCAACGAGCGATCGGCTATACTCGACCGTATTATAATGTATTATAACTTACACCTCACAGGTATGGGACACCTCAGCTCGCCTGCCATACTACACACTATATTCGACTGAGGCACAACTATCTACCCTCAAGGAATAACCAAGCGTTGTCCAACGCTGATGTGGTCGCTCTTCAGATTATTGGCATTTTTCAGTTTCTTCACTGTTGTACCATAACGTTGTGCAATGGTTGTGAGCGTTTCGCCCTTGCGCACTTTATGATACGATGGTGTCGATTGCGCTTTGGTGGTTTTGCTTTTTGTAGTAGAAGATTTGGGGTTGACATACGAGCCGTTACTCCAACCTACAATCACTCGCTGACCTACACGCAAGCGGTCGCTCTTTATACCACTCCACTTTTTAATGTTTTTGACGGTAGTGTTATACTTGCGAGCAATCTTCGATAGTGTCTCGCCACTACGCACTTTGTGATATATCGGAGTAGGCTCCGACGTAAAATCATCCTCGGTAATACCTTGCGCCTCCATCTCTTTCTTGGCAAAAGCTATGATAGAGTCTTGCATCACAACAAATGCAAAGGCCTGTTGTGAAGGGAGTGTAAGCGAATACGACTTGGCGCTGCTGGCGGGTATTATATCGCAACGATATTGCGGGTTGAGCTCTTTCAGCGCCTCCATAGGAATATCCATCACCTTAGAGATATGCTCAAAATAGAGTCGATGGCTCACCGTTACCGAGTCGACTGTGAGAGGTTTAACAGGCAAGACAGGCTCGATATTGTGCTCACCATAGTAGGTCATGGCATAGTTGGCGGCAATAAACAGAGGTACATACATGCGAGTCTCCGAAGGCAACATATAATATATATCCCAGAAATCTTTCTTTCCCGTAGCTCTGAGGCAACGTGCCACCTTTCCGGGTCCACAGTTGTAGGCAGCAAGAGCCAAGTGCCAATCGTCGAACATGTCGTACAAATCTTTGAGATAACGCGCTGCTGCAGCCGACGATTTGTAGGGATCGCGGCGCTCATCAACCAACGAGCTCACTTCCAAGTTGTACATTCTACCGGTAGGAGCCATAAACTGCCACAAACCGGCAGCACCCACGCGCGATGTTGCATCGGGGCGCAAAGCCGACTCTACAACAGCCAGATATTTCAACTCAAGCGGCAAACCAGCCTCTTCGAGAGCCTGCTCGAAGATGGGCATAAAACGGGTGCTGCGACCCAAGATAGCACTCAACGAATTGTTGACATTGCGCATATATCGGTCTATACAATTACGCACAATCTGGTTGTAGGGCATATCTATAATGGTTTCCATATCGGACAATCGTTGACGATATACCGAGTCGGGATAATTTACATCATGATGTTTACGGCTCTTTTTCGGCTCATACACCGTATAATTCAGCAGATACCAATCTTCAAGATTTTTCTCCAAATTGTCGACATACTCTTGAGGTAACTCAAATCTTGCATCGGTTATTGTATCGCGTGCTACAATCGAATCGACCGGCGCTTGTGCCAACGCCATTGTCGACAACGAAACACCTATGGTCAATGAAAGAATTTTACTGAATATAGTCATAATAATCAAAAGGTAATGGCACACTGCAATCCGAGTGCCGTATGTTGTACTGATGATGTTACAGGAATAATAGCCGGCTTGACATCGACAGTCAAATCGGGCGACATATCAAAATGATATAACTCGGCATCGACATACGCATCTAAGATACACACCAAATACAATGCCACCATACCCACGATGCAGTAGTCGCGATAGTGTCGGTAGGCATCTTTGCGTGTCTTGAGCACATTTTTGAGCCAAGATGTATCTATATCATCTTCGGTATAATATGGTGGGAAGAAATCCATATAGCTATTGGTTGCGGGGTCCGAGTCCATCACGTCGAGATATGCTTGTTGATAGTCGGCATACATACGTCCGTTCCAACTTGTTGCATACACAAGCCCCATAAAACCTCCCACAACAATGGGTAACTTCCAATATCGACGATTGTAAATCTGACCCAATCCCGGAAAAAGCGCCGACAACCACACAGCACGCATTCCGTCGGGGTTGAATGTTGCCTCATTTTTTTGTGGCAATTGCAATGTATCGGCTACTATAACCGTAGTATCGACCATAGCCCCTATGCGCATAGAGTCTACACGCTGATTTAAAGACTGTAAAGTCTTGTTCAATCTCGACTGCGCATCGGTAAGCGATGTCTGTTCAGTCTCTGCTGCACTCACCGGCTCGGCATCGGTAACCTCTTGCGAGTAGCCCGATTGAGGGAATACCAATATACATATCATCACAAACACATATATAAATATGTGCTTACGTTGATGCAATATGGTATCGTACAATCGCATTATTTCAGTTTATCAAACATGGCGACAAGTCGTTCCAACTCATCTTCGTTCTTAAATGGTATACTTATTTTTCCTTTTCCCTTATCGTCGCACGAAAGTTGTACTTTGGTACCAAAGAAATTGGAAAGATGATTGGTCAACAAGCTATACTCCTTGCGACGAGCTGTATTGCGAGCCACCTTCTTGGCTGCTGCAGCCGACGACTTGGACATACTGCGTGCCAACTCCTCGACCTTGCGCACCGACAAGCCTTCGGCAACAATGGCTTTGTACAACTCCAATTGCACCGAGGCATTCTCTACCGAAAGCAACGCACGAGCATGACCCATATCTATCACTTTATCACGCAGACCTATTTGCACCTCGGCAGGAAGCTTCAACAGGCGCAGGTAGTTAGCCACCGTAGTGCGCTTTTTGCCCACGCGCTCGCTCAGCTGCTCTTGTGTGAGGGCATACATCTCTATCAGTTTCTTGAACGACAAGGCTATCTCAATGGCATTGAGATCTTCACGCTGGATGTTCTCGATGAGAGCCATCTCCATAACCGCCTCATCCTCAACAGTGCGAATGTAAGCAGGAACAGTTTGCAAGCCGGCAATACGAGCAGCACGATAACGGCGTTCACCGGCTATAATCTGATAGTTTCCGTTGTTCAATTGACGCAAGGAGATGGGTTGCACAATACCTATCTCACGAATAGATGCTGCAAGTTCTTCGAGTGTCTCGTCATCAAACTCCCGACGAGGTTGGTCGGGGTTGGGCTGTATGCGCGACAACTCTACTTCGCTTATCGACGATGTTCCCGAAGTCTCTATATCATCCATATTGATGAGGGCATCAAGACCTCTTCCCAAAGCATTTCTTTTACCGGCTGCCATATTATCGTTTATCCTTTATTACGTTTTATCAACTCTTTGGCAAGTTGCATATGATTGATACTACCACGCGACTCGCTATCGTACAATGCCACAGGAAGCCCATGGCTGGGAGCTTCGCTCAAGCGTATGTTGCGTTGTATCACCGTATCAAACACCATACTGCCAAAGTAACCTTTCAACTCCTCATATATCTGGTTGGCAAGTCTCAATCGCGAATCGTACATTGTGAGCAAGAAGCCCTCTATCTCAAGACCCGTATTGAGTTTTGCCTTAATCATCCTGATGGTATTCACCAACTTGCTGATACCCTCGAGCGCAAAATACTCCGCCTGTACCGGTATTATCACCGAGTCGGCAGCCGTAAGAGCGTTCACCGTAATAAGTCCCAACGAGGGCGAACAGTCGATGATGATGTAATCATACTCATCGCGTATAGGCTCAAACAACGCCTTCATGCGGCGCTCACGCTGTGGCAGATTGAGCAACTCGAGCTCGGCACCTACAAGGTTGATGTGCGACGGAACGATATACATTCCCGGCACAGGACTATCGCAACGCGCATCGTCGATAGTCTTGTTGCTTATCAAGCACTCGTATATCGAGCATTTGACCGAGCGCACATCGACACCCAAACCCGACGATGCATTGGCTTGCGGGTCGGCATCAACAAGCAACACTTTCTTATCGAGCAGAGCAAGAGATGTAGCAAGGTTCATCGAGGTTGTGGTCTTTCCGACACCACCTTTTTGATTGGCTATAGCTATAATTTTACCCATATTCATCTTTTTTATCCATGCAAAGAAAAGATAAATTTACCTACTCTTGCACCTGTTTTTGCCACAAATTGCTCAAATTGTTGATAAGTGGGGTGTTTTGTTAATAACCTCCTCGGCAAAATCCACGCGAAGATAATGCAAAACTACCTGATAACGAAATATTAAACTCTTTTTTAAATTTATTTGTGAAGTATGAAACCGATTATCGTTTTCTTTTTCACGCTCCTTTCACTATCTTTGCTCCACATTAAAGGTTTTCAGATGAACAATAACAATAAAATTACGCGCTCCAATCGTCCGCTTATATTGGTTACCAACGACGATGGCATTAATGCTCAAGGAATTAAATCGCTAACTCAATATCTACTGCCTCTTGGCGATGTTGTTGTGGTAGCACCCGATAGTGCCCGCTCGGGACAGTCGGCAGCTATCACAGTAAATGTACCGTTGCGCATGGCACAAGTCGACGAACAGCCGGGTTACAAAGCATTCAAAACTACCGGAACACCGGTAGATTGTATCAAATTGGCACTGAACGTACTCTTTGCCGACATGCCCGACCTCATTGTTTCGGGTATCAATCATGGCAGCAACTCGGGCGTAAGTGTGGTATATTCGGGTACTATGGGGGCAGTTTTTGAGGGAACGATACAGAGTATCCCCTCTATTGGTTTCTCGCTATGCAATTTTGCTCCCGATGCCGACTTTTCGATATGCCGCGAGGTGGTAGAAACGCTGTGCCGCCGAGCGCTTGAAAAGGGTATGCCCGAGGGCATGGGGTTGAATGTGAATATTCCGGCAACCGACAGCTTGAATGGCATGAAGGTATGTCGTGCCGCACGAGGCAAATGGACAGGCGAGTACGACTCGCGCATCGACCCGTTTGGTCGCCCATACCATTGGCTTACAGGATATTTCGAGAATGCCGAGCCCGATGCTCCCGACACCGACGAATATTGCTTGGCACACAACTACGCTTCGATAGTGCCCGTAAGTCCCGACCGCAGTCTTGTGGGCATTGACAATCGCATCGACGAATGGCTTGCCGATTGATAGCGGGGCAACCTTACCAAACTGTTAAATTATCTGCTGTTTACCGCTATTATTGACAAAAAAGTTATATCTTCGTCGTTGGTATGGAAGAATGGATGCAACGCACATCGCTCCTATTGGGCGATAACAACTTACAACACTTGCAACAATGCCACGTATTGGTAGTGGGCGTAGGTGGTGTGGGCGCGTATGCTGCCGAGATGTTGGTGCGTGCCGGCATAGGTCGTATAACCATTCTCGATAGCGATTGTGTGGCAGCATCCAACATCAACCGACAATTGGTAGCACTACACTCTACCATAGGGAAGCCCAAGGTAGATGTTTTGGCACAACGACTGCTCGATATCAATCCGGCACTGCAACTGACGGTGCAACAACGATACCTCGAAGCCGACGATGCCGAGAAGTTGCTACAAGCGAAATATGACTTTGTGGTCGATGCCATCGACACCGTAGCTCCCAAAGTAGCCTTGTTGGCGGCATGCCTACAACAGAACATAGCCGTTGTATCGTCTATGGGAGCAGGTGCTCGCATAGACCCGTCGCAAATAAAATATGCCGATATAAACCAAACAACCCACTGCGGGCTGGCTCGTGCGGTACGTTCACGACTACGCAAAATGAACATCCGCCACAAGTTGCCGGTGGTATACTCCACCGAGATACCACAAGCCGATGCAGTCGAAGAAGTTACCGGCGAACGCAACAAGCGCACCACCGTAGGTACGGTATCGTACATGCCCGCAATATTTGGATGCTACTTGGCAGCCTACGTTATACAAAGATTGACACAACATGATTGAAATAAAAAACATAACCAAGACGTTTGACAACCTCGAAGTCCTCAAAGGGATAGACCTCACAATCCCCGACCACGAGATTATATCTATTGTAGGCGCCAGCGGAGCCGGCAAGACAACCTTGCTGCAGATAGTAGGCACTCTCGAGAAACCCACCTCGGGCAGTATACTCTTTGACGGCAAGCGTGTCGACAACCTGCCCGACCGCGAGATGGCACGCTTTCGCAATGCCAATATTGGTTTTGTTTTTCAGTTTCACCAACTGCTACCCGAGTTTACAGCTCTCGAAAATGTGATGATACCCGCCATGATAGGTGGTGCAAAAGCCGGTGATGCCGAGAAACGAGCTCGCGAATTGCTCAACTACCTACACCTGTCAGACCGCACCACACACAAGCCTGCACAACTATCGGGAGGCGAGAAACAACGTGTTGCAGTAGCACGTGCCTTGGTAAACAATCCGGCTGTAATCTTGGCTGACGAGCCTTCGGGCAGCCTCGACACACGCAACAAAGCCGAGTTGCACAATCTCTTTTTCGACCTTCGACAAGAGTTTGGACACACATTTGTCATCGTTACACACGACGAGTCGTTGGCAGAAATGTCCGACCGCACCGTACGCATGCAAGACGGCATTATAACAACCGACACTATTCACCCCCATAAACCATAAAACACTTAATATAATGAAAAGGATAATAGAAATTATTGCTATCGCACTGCTTGCCACCATGGCTATAAGTTGCGAGAAAAACGACGACGGTATAAAAGATTACCCATACAACATGGATATCGTATCGTGTCTTCCACAAACCAACAGCATATATTTTGAACAAATCCTACCCTACGACCAAGGCAGTGTCTTGCTGATACCCGACCCCGCCATTACCGGTAATGTAGAGAAAGGACAACGTGTATTGATGCAATATTACGACAAAGGTAACGTCGATAGCGTAACAAAGAGTATCGAGGTAATACAGGTAGCCTCAATCCTCAGCGATACAATCGAAAACCTTTCTCTCGACTCGATCAATACGTTCAAAAACGATGTTCTCAAGCTCACTTCAATGTGGCGCACAGGCGATTACCTCAATCTCAATATAATGATTAATTATAGCAGCCGTCCGCATGGATTGTCGTTGCTCTATGATCTAAATCAGAACATGACCGATACACTCGACGTATACTTGCGACACAACGACAACGGCGACCCCATGGGCTATTGGGCACAAACCTATGTTTCGTACTACATACCCAACTTCAACAACTATCAGGTGTTGCGCATAAACACCAAGTTGTATGACATGGTAGAGAATTATGTAACAATGAAAATCAAAGAATAACAAAATAAAAAACTGAATATGGAAGAGAAAAAAGGATTACAAATCGAACTCACTCCCGAGGTGGCAGAAGGTGTTTACTCAAACCTCGCCATCATCTCACACTCGTCATCCGAGTTTGTCATCGACTTTGCCCGCACCATGCCCGGTGTGCCCAAAGCTCCTGTAAAATCGCGCGTTATACTCGCTCCCGAACACGCCAAACGCTTGCTGCTTGCTTTGCAAGAGAACTTGGCAAAATACGAAAAACAACATGGCACCATCCTCGACCCTCGCGGCGGATTTATCCCCTTTGTAGGTCCCGGTGGCAAGGCATAAATATGATAGAAGGCAGAGAGGTTTGCTGTAAAAGCTTGCCTCTCACGCCTTATGTTTCTTTCATCACACATCCAATATGTCAAAGGGCATCGTTATAAAAAGCACCGGCAGCTGGTACACAGTAAAGACCGACGAGAACACCGAGATAGACTGCAAGGTAAAAGGTCGTTTTCGTCTGCAAGGCATACGCAGTACCAATCCTGTAGCCGTAGGCGACCATGTAGATATTACTGTTGCCGACGACGGCTCGGCATTTATTACCCATGTCGATAACCGCCGCAACTATATCATACGCCGAGCTTCAAACCTCTCGAAAGAGAGCCACATCATCGCTGCCAATATAGATGCCGCACTATTGGTCGTTACCGTCGAGCACCCGCGCACCAACCTCGTCTTTATTGACCGCTTCCTTGCCACTGCCGAGGCGTATAACGTACCGGCATATATCGCTATCAACAAAAGTGATATGTATAACGAAGAGGAGATGGAGTATGCCCTCGCGGTGCAACATCTGTATCGTACTATCGGTTACGAGACGATGCTCATCTCGGCACAGAATGGCGAAGGTGTAGACACCCTCACCCGACTAATTTCAGACAAACTCACGCTTTTCTCGGGTAACTCGGGCGTAGGCAAGTCATCGCTTATCAACCGCCTCATACCGGGGCTCAACCTCAAGACCGGCGCTCTGTCGGCACAACACGACACCGGCATGCACACCACAACCCACTCGCAGATGTATCCTCTGCCACAAGGAGGCTACATCATCGACACACCGGGTATCAAGGGGTTTGGCACAATCGACTTTGACCCCGCAACGGTTGCTCACTACTTCCCCGAGATATTCCGCGCATCGCACGACTGCCGCTTCAACAACTGCACCCACCGCAACGAACCCGGTTGTGCCGTACTGAAAGCTATCGACGAGCACCTCATCAGCCAATCGAGATACAACTCGTACCTGAGCATCATAGAAGATAGCACCGACGGAAAATACCGCGTAGGTTGAGGCTAAACACTACTAAACACAACCACACAAAAAACAATCGAGATACGAAAGTCGCATCTCGATGATTTCTTTGTACCGCAATAGTAACTATATTACCCTATCAGCCGGCTACATTTATGTCAATGCCCAACGCCTTGACACGCTCGCCTATGGCTTGCAACTCCTCGACAGGAACCTTCTCAAGCCGTTGCTCGGGTGTCTTGCGGTCTATTGAATATATCTGCACTTGGCGAGGGCGTATGCGAGCAATGGCATCGAGCCACAACGATATCTCCTCCTCGGTTGTATTGTCTACACGCTTGCCGTCGTGTTCGCCTCGGGTGAACATCGTCTGCACGATACATTTACCCTCAAATTTCTCAATGGCACGCACCACGCGCTCGGGGTCGCAATGTCCGGCTGGAACATTCAGCAAGCGCATCGTATCGGCTACCATCGTGTCGAGCTTCAGGCAGTTGTTGTCCACCTTGCACAGCGCACGAAATACGCCTTCATCCTCCAGTCGGGTAGAGTTGGTCAATACCGTAATATGCGCCGACGGGTACAACTCATTGCGCAACGCTATCGTATCGTCGATAATCCCCTCAAACTCGGGATGCAACGTAGGCTCGCCATTACCGGCAAAGGTAATAACATCGAGAGGGCTACCCTCTTGTTGCATCTGCGACAGCTTGGTATGCAGTGCGGCACGCACCTCCTCACGACTATATATCTTACGATCATCGCGATTATCGGCATTATATCCACACTCACAGTAGATACAATCGTACGAACACCACTTGCCATCGAGCGGCAACAGATTTACACCCAACGACACGCCCAACCGACGACTGCGAATGGGTCCAAACACTATTTCGTGAAACAATACAGTTGACATATCTTTACTACAATTTTCTTCCGACAAACTTACGAAAAAAAGCGATACAACACCGTAGTACAACCCGGAAAGTTTTATTAACAAACAATAGTTATAATATTAAGCATATCATAGAGGATTTGAACCATAAAAATGAGACTGTTTCAGAATTCTATTTGAAACAGTCTCATTAACTAAAAAAAATTATTATTGATAGGTGAAATAATATCTTGTTCTAAAAGCTTCAAACATATAGGAATACTCACATCTATTGGATTTTTCAACTTCTGACCAAACTCCGTTACAATAAACCTGCCATGGATTTTTGTTGGTATGGAGATAAAAATCTCTACTGGATTCATCCCAACTTCCGTCGCCTTCATTATATATATAACATTTAATTTTAGTAGGTTTATAACTATCGCATTGAGGATAGTTTTCAGATTGAACAGAAGAATCGCTACTTGAAGCAACTGATACAGATGTAGCAAATGCTACGACAGCTATTAATATAAATAAAATCTTTTTCATATTTGTTTGATTATACATTTATCCTACTCACTTCGAGGCTTTTCGGGTTACTCCTTTTTTACAGATATAATATTTTTATTCACATTTATTCAACTACAAATTCCAATCGCCGATTAGAAGCTCTATTCTCCTTGGAATCATTAGAACAAATAGGTTCTTCCTCTCCTTTCGAATATGTTGTTATACGATCTTCAGAAATACCTTTATCAACTAAATAGGATTTTGCATTATCTGCTCTTTTTAATCCTTTTTTCTTATTTATTGATTTATAACCTATTTTGCAGGTATGCCCGGTTATTGTCAATTTAAGGTCTCCGTATTCATTCATTACAGAAGAAATGCTGTCTAACGATAGTTTCTGTTCATCAGTAAGTTCAGAACTATCAAAATCGTATAATGCAATGACCGTATTGTTAACTAAGCCAATTGCCTTTTCCTTTCGTTCTTTTGCAATCTTTTCTAATCTTGCTTTTTCTTCGGCTTCTTTTCTTTTTCTTTCTGCTTCAATTTCTTCTGGAGATGGGCCTCTAAGTTCTTCAATATCTTGATTATTTATATTTTTAGCAATAGTCAAAACTTCATCTTCATGACCATAATAGCCTAATTCTCTAAGCAATTCCTTTTTTTCATCTTCAGTTAAACTTTTATCTCGTTGTATAGCCAAAACAGATCCTGCAATTTCTTCTGCAAACCAGTCTTCATAGCCTGCCTTATCTTGTAATTCTCGGGCAATTTTTTTTATTTGTCTATTGTACTCTTTTTTTCTTTCTAATGCTACTTGACTGCTTTCGTAAACAATGTTAACAATTTGCAAATCCCTTTTAGTCATTGCTTGAGGGTTGTTATTATCTAAATCGCGTAAATAGTTATTATTAGCTTTTGCAAGTTCCTTCAGCCCATCTGTCAGCAAAGGATTGGAAGAGTGCTCAGCAACAATGCCAAAAGCTCTATCAATAATCATTTCTCTTTTACCGTATTTGTCCGAGCTTTCCCATTTTTCGGCATTTCTTAAATCGTTTGCTGATAAACCCAATGTATTTAACATAGCAATATTATGGTTTGATTCTACGTAATCGGGAGAATAATCAAACTCGAGCCAAGAAGGTATAAGACTTTCTCCAGTCCTTCTTATGTGACCTTCGTTGTATCTTTCAAACCAATCCCTTCCTGCCGCTTCAAACCAATTATCACCATATTGTGCATACCATGAATCATAGAATCCATGTTGCATACAATAGTCTATCATTACTTGCTCTCTTGCATCTCTTTGCTCTTGAGCTTTACGTGTTTCTTTGTTATTATGTTCCTCTGCCCATGATTCATATCTTTCCTTATCATCGACATCTCCATATTTACCCACTAATTCATTAGTTCTTTTAGCGACAGCTGCATTAACAGCATCATCAACAGTCTCTGTTATGGTCATAATGGGAGAATCTTCTTTTACCCCAAACATTTTGGCAATGGTTCCAAAAAATCCGGCATTTGCAAGTTGGGGAGATAATAACAAACTTGTTATTAGAACAGAAAAAATTATTTTATTTTTCATAGCATCAATATTTATTCGATTACAACATTAGGATTTTTTATATAGACTGTAACAGATGAATCTGAAGGATTATGCAACATCAAAATCTTTTTATTTACGTCAATTACACCGTTTGTAAATATAGTATCTTTACTATTTTTAGTATAATCAACACTAATACTTGCTTCCTTTTTAAGTGAACCTTTTGTCTTGTATGTTGCACTGGCAAATTTGTAGGGAGCTACAATTATGCCATCTTTATCAGCAATTGATCTACAAAAACTAGCTTCTCCATTTTCTAAGAAATAGATGCTTTCTATTTCCATTGCTTCATACCCATTTTGGGAAACACCGTTTATGGTACACCACACTGTATTTGCCAACTTAGGAGTCGAACAGCTACATAACATTATAGCTGCAACAGCTATAAAGATTATTTTTTTCATAATTCTAATTATAATTATTGATTTCCTACTCACTTAACGGCTTTTCGAAATACTCCGCAGTGCCTTGAAGAATGAAAAATACGCACAAAAAAAACGCGGCACTTATAGTATTCCCATTTCGAGGTGTTTGGCGTACCCGTTCTGATAGAATAACTAAAAGTCCGCGCCATATAGCGCGAACATTTTAACTATTATTCCTATCAGAACTCTTAGTCGCCAAACTTCCGAAATGATAGAATAAAGCTAAAACGCTTTCCCAATATGTCTAAAAAGTGCGTACTTAATTATACGCTAATGTTTCATAGGCAATAATATTTAGTGTTTTCGCAAAGATAAATATTATTTCGCATAATACAACAATTTAAGCATGATTTATGACTACGTTATTAACAAAAGCACGAGCCTGCCGGTTGGGCAGGCTCGTGCGCTGTATGACGGATGAACAGTAGTTCTTATTTCAAGCCACGACCACGGAGGAGTGCATCGGGGTTGGGCTCTGCACCACGGAATTGGATGTAGAGTTTCATAGGATCTTCGCTGGCACCTGCCTCGAGTACGTTGATACGGAAGGCATCGGCTGTAGCTTTGTCAAATACACCATTCTCAACGAATGCATCGAAAGCATCGGCATCCAACACCTCTGCCCAGAGGTAGCTGTAGTAACCTACTGCATAACCACCCGAGAATACGTGGTTGAAGTGCATGCTGCGATAGCGGTAGCATATCTCCTCGGGAAGACCCAATTCGGCAGCTACTTTCTTCTCAAACTCGCGGGCATCAAAGCCTTCGAGGTTATCCAATTCGTGCATACGCATATCGAGGAGAGCCGCAGCAACCAACTCGGTTGTAGCAAAACCTTGATTGAATGTGCCGGCACGTTGCATCTTGGCGATGAGCTCGTCGGGAATTACCTCGCCTGTCTCGTAGTGGTGTGCATAGAGTTTCAACACCTCGGGGTGAGTAGCCCAGTGCTCGGTGATTTGCGAAGGCAACTCAACGAAGTCGCGAGCTACGTTTGTACCACTGATACCATAATAATCTACGCGAGTGAGCATACCATGCAAGCCATGACCAAACTCGTGGAAGAGGGTCTCTACCTCGTCGAGTGTGAGCAAAGAGGGGGTCTCGGCAGTGGGTTTGGTGAAGTTACCAACGTTGTAAACCAAAGGACGAACCTCATTACCCTCGGCATCGACATACGACTCGCGGAAAGTGCTCATCCAAGCACCCGAGCGCTTGCTGGCGCGGGGGAAGTAGTCGCAGAAGAATACGGCAAGGTGCTTGCCCTCGGCATCAAATACCTCGTATGCGCGTACTTCGGGGTGATAGATAGGCAAGTCGGTGCGTTGTTGGAAGGTAATGCCATAGAGTTTCTCTGCTACCATGAATACACCTTCAAGAACTTTATCGAGCGAGAAGTAGGGTTTCAACTCATCCTCATTGAGGGCATATTTCTCTTGGCGCACTTTCTCGGCATAGTATGCCCAGTCCCAAGCTGCGAGCTTGAAGTTACCACCTTCGCGGTCGATAATCTTCTGCATGTCTACAATCTCTTCTTTGGCACGAGGAACGGCATATTTCCAGATGTTGAGCAAGAGAGCGTTCACAGCAGAGTCGGTCTTTGCCATGCGATCGTCGAGGATAAAGTCGGCATAAGTCTTATAACCGAGCAATTGAGCTTTTTGCAAGCGCAACTCAAGTGTGCGTTTGATAATCTCTTTGTTGTCGTTCTCATTGTCGTTATCGCCACGCATGATGTAGGCAGTATAGAGTTTCTCACGCAAGTCGCGGTTGTCGGCATATTGCAAGAAAGGAATACGGCTGGGAGCCGAGAGGTTAAAGAGCCATCCCTCTTTACCTTTGGCAGCAGCTTCCTCTTTGGCAGCAGCTACAACGCCTGCGGGCAGACCGGCAAGGTCGGCTTCATTTTCGATGAGCAACTCAAAAGCATTGTTCTCTGCCAAAGAGTTGTTACCAAATTGGAGTGAGAGAGTTGACAACTCGCTGTTGATAGTGCGGAGAGTCTCTTTGTCCTCGTCAGAAAGGAGTGCACCGGCGCGAACAAAGTTGTTGTAGTATTGCTCCAAAAGACGCTCTTGAGCGCGGTCAAGGTTCTCGTTGGCACGGTTGTCATAAACAGCTTTGATACGCTCGAAGAGAGCTTCGTTGAGCATGATATCGTCGCTGTGAGCCGACAACAAGGGAGAAACCTCGGCTGCAATCTCTTGAAGAGTGTCATTAGACATAGCCTCGGTAAACGAGAAGAATGTAAGCTCAACACGATGCAACAACATACCACTCAAATCGAGGGCTTTGATAGTGTTGTCGAAAGTGGGTGCTTCGGGATTATTTACAATAGCCTCTATCTCGGCTTTTTGTTGTTTGATACCCTCTTCAAAAGCGGGCATGTAATGCTCGTTCTCGATTTGATCGAAAGGAGGCACATCAAACGGTGTGTTGTACTCACCAAGGAAGGGGTTGGGAGTTTGTTGACAAGCGGTCATCATAAGGCAGATGAGAGCAGGGATTAAAAATAGACGTTTCATTGGTTATAATTATTAGTAATTTGTATTATCATCACTCTCGCACAATGCGTGTGTTTTTCGGTTTAGGTTTTCGAGTGCAAAAATAAGACTTTTTTGCAACATTACAACAATATTCGCTGTAATATGATATAACAACCTATATATTATAACATTACGCTATTATTTCCACTCAAATTCCACCCATACGGGATAGTGGTCAGAATAGCGTTTATTGCCTTTGCGCATGGCTTTGGCAACCATATCGCCCTCGTACAATATATGGTCTATGCGCACCCACATACCGTCGGCTCGATAGGTAAATCCGGGTCCTGTCCCCAACTGCAAGAAGGCATCTTCGCGCCCTTGCTTCAGCACATGGTAGGCATACGAATTGGGTGTATCGTTTATATCGCCACACATGATAATGTTGCCACCAATACTATCGGCAATAGAGTCTACCGCCTCGACCTGCGAGGCGCGAGCCACAAACGCATGCAAGAATTTCTTGGTAAAACCCTTTATTTCGCCCACCTTTTCGGTAGCACTATCGGGGTTGGTTGCCAATGCTATATATAGCTTTTTGTCTTCCGAGTTCAAGCCTATCGACTCCAAGTGATTGTTGAATATCGTAACCTCTCGTCCATCAATATCGACCTTGAAAGCCACCGTATTGGCAGTGGCGGTATAGGCGGTATCGACAACAATCTTTGCCGGATACTTCGACAACATTACATTGTATCTGCTCGACAGCTGGTAGGGATACTGCTTTTTCAGCGCATCCATTTGCGATTGCGTTATTTTATGTCTTTTCCTTATCTTACCCCCGGTCTCTTGCAACATCACAATATCGGCATTATAGTCCATCATGTATTGCAACGTACGATTGTACGACAATTCTCCATCGACAGGCTCTTTCATAGTGTCCATAAAGTAGTAGACATTATAGCTGAGCAATGTGAATGTACCGCGATTGGTGTCGACACTATCTTTACCCAAATTGATGGGAAAATACTTCCACAAAGCCGGTATCGAAAGCAACAAGGCAGCCAACGGCACAAGAGAATACTTGGGAGATAGAAACAACAAACATAGAAACAGCAATATTGTGCATACGGCAAATATGGGAAGAGCCAAGCCCAATAGTGCCGGCAAAGCAAATTGCGCCGGCGACAGATACTCGACATATGCCGATGCCACCAACAGTAACGATGCTATGACTGCCAGAATAAGCACTATCGTTGCAATGAATTTTCCTATCAGTTTCATCTATCAAAAAAAACAATCTTTTATTTCTTACGGACATCAAAGAGGCGTTGCTTCTCTTCGGTAGTAAGAGCACTATAACCCGATTTCTTTATTTTATCCAAGATACGATCTATCTCCTCGGCCTCTTGTTTCTTGCGCATGCGATACTCGCCGTCGGTTTCGGGGCGCTTGCGCTCTGCGTCGTTAGGCGATTGGTTGTTTTTGGGCGCACTTTTTTTCTTGGGCGATGGTGTATGTTTAAACCGTATCTTGGGTCGTCCCCACCCACTCACAATCCTATCCATCAGGTTGTTGACAGGAGATAAAATATCTTTTCCTCTATTCCAACAAAGGGCAAAGATAGCACCCATCAGAGCACCACCGATGTGAGCAAAATGACCACCCGCGTTGGGCGATGTCATACTCAACAAGTCAATGATTATAACTACCGCGGCAATATATTTGAGCGAAACAGCCCCAACAAACATCAGGTTTACCTTGTAGTCTGGCACTCGAATGGCAGTGGCAAAAACAATCGCCATAATAGCCGCCGATGCACCACACATCATGCCTTGTTTGTCGGCAAAATATGGGAAGACATTGTACGACAACAGATACAAAGCCGCTCCGGCAAGACCTCCTACAATATACAACACGCTCAAATGTTTCTGCGAGAAATATTGTATGTAGATAGAGCCAAACCAATAGAGCCACAGCATATTGAAAAGCAGATGCCATACGTCATAATGCACAAACATATAGGTAAATATCGTCCAGAAACGATAGGGCAAAGCGCTCAATCGAGAGGGAACTTCGAGAAACGACAACCATTCGTGCGATGTTACGTTAAACAACATCAACACCACCACAGCAAGATGCACCGCGATAAACACACCTACATTTGTGTAAATGAGTTGCTTGAGAATGGGTGCATTGCCCATACGATACTTTATATCATCAAAAATAGTTGCCATTGCCTATGCCTTTTTTACGCCAATAAAGTATGAGGATAATACCCACCAACATACCTCCCAAGTGGGCAAAGTGCGCAATACCATCGCTCGAGGCACTCACACCCAAGAAGAGTTCTATCAATCCATATCCCAGAACAAACCATTTTGCCTTGATAGGAACGGGGATAAACATCAGATACAACGGAGCATTGGGAAACAACATACCAAACGCCAAGAGTATGCCAAACACTGCACCCGAAGCACCAATTGTTACCAGATTGTTAAGTGCTACGGCAGCCTGCTCAGGACCGAGCACTTGTGTGATTTGTGATATCTGACTGCCAAACTCGATATACCACGCAGCCTCTTGTATAAGACCCGCACCTATACCGGTTGTGATGTAATAGAACAGAAATCGTTGACCGCCCCACACCATCTCGAGTGTACGTCCAAACATAAACACCGAGAACATGTTGAAGAAAACATGACCAAACGACGAGGGGTCATGCAAGAACATGTAGGTAATGAGCTGAGCCACATTAAACTTCTCTGCACCAAACAGATGCAAGCCCATCCACTCTACCAGCCTATAATCGCCCGTCGCAGGGTTGGTTCCGATAGCAATCGTAGCAAACCACATGAGCACATTGATGATAAGCAAGTTCTTGGTAACAGGGGGTATTGAGTTGAAAAACGAACGCATAATAATAAGTTTAGTTTCACTTGGTACATAGTACCATTATTTGAGTTGCAAAGTTAATGAATAATTGCCACAGCCCGAAAAATAGTATGTTTTATTATAAATTCGACACGCGGTTTTTAATTATTTTATAAAAAATATCGAAAAATCGCAGGAAAAATCCCAATTCGCCGACTTCAAAGCAACTATATCGACATAAAATATTTATCTTTGCACTCTTATTATACAGAGAATTATGAAAATAGAACAAATCATAGCATCGGCAACAGCGCGAGCTGTCAACGCACTCTATGGAGTGGAGGTTGACGAAAACAGCTGTATTCCTCAAAAAACCAAGAAAGAGTTTGAGGGCAACCTCACAGTAGTTGTATTCCCGTTTTTGCGTGCTTCGAAGCAAGCCCCCGAGGCAACAGCACAACAAATTGGCGAATACTTGGTAGCCAACGAAGCTGCGGTAGCAGGATTTAATGTGATAAAAGGCTTCTTGAACCTTGTCATCGCTCCTGCATATTGGGCAGGCTTGCTACACGAAATAGACGGCGACGACCAATATGGTTTTACCAAGGCTACCGAACAATCGCCCTTGGTAATGATTGAGTACTCATCGCCCAACACCAACAAGCCCCTGCACTTGGGACACGTGCGCAACAACCTATTGGGTTATAGCCTTTCGCGCATCATGGAAGCCAACGGCAACCGTGTTGTTAAGACCAACATTGTCAACGACCGCGGTATTCACATCTGCAAGTCAATGCTCGCTTGGCAAAAGTGGGGCAACGGCATTACACCCGAAAAAGCCGGAAAGAAAGGCGACCACCTCATTGGCGACTTCTATGTACTCTTCGACAAGCACTACAAAGCCGAGGTTGCTACACTCATGAATGAGGGCAAGAGCAAGGAAGAGGCAGAGGCAGCATCGCCCCTGATGACCGAGGCTCGCGAGATGTTGCGCCGCTGGGAAGCCGGCGACGAAGAGGTGCGCAGCGTATGGCGCATGATGAATGGCTGGGTGTACGACGGCTTCGACGAGACATACCGCCGCATGGGTGTCAACTTCGACAAGATTTACTACGAAAGCGAAACCTACCTTGAAGGCAAAGAAAAAGTGCTCGAAGGTCTTGAAAAAGGCATCATGTATCGCAAGGAAGACGGCTCGGTGTGGGCAGACCTCACCGGCGAAGGTCTCGACCACAAGCTATTGCTTCGTAGCGATGGTACTTCGGTATACATGACACAAGATATAGGTACTGCCAAGTTGCGCTTTATCGACTATCCCATCGACCAGATGATATACGTTGTGGGTAATGAGCAAAACTACCACTTCCAAGTATTGTCTATTCTTCTCGACAAACTCGGATTTAAGTGGGGTAAAGACCTTGTTCACTTCTCGTATGGTATGGTAGAGCTGCCCGAAGGTAAGATGAAGAGCCGCGAAGGAACAGTTGTCGATGCCGACGACTTGATGAACGAGATGGAAGCTACAGCACGTGAGACATCTGCCGAGCTGGGCAAATTGGACGGTTGCACTCCCGAGGAGGCAAACGAAATATCGCGTATCGTAGGTTTGGGCGCGCTCAAATATTTCATCCTCAAGGTCGACCCTCGCAAGAATATGACTTTCAACCCCAAAGAGAGTATCGACTTCAACGGCAATACCGGTCCTTTCATACAATACACTTACGCCCGCATCTGCTCGGTAATGCGCAAGGCTGCCGAAGCAGGCATCGACTATCGTAAAACCGATGTGAGCAGCGTAGTACCCACCAACAAAGAGATAGAACTCATACAACGATTGGCAAGCTATCCCGCCACCGTTGCCGAGGCAGGTCGTACATACAGCCCTGCACAGATAGCCAACTACGTGTATGACCTCGTGAAAGAGTATAACCAATTCTATCACGACTTCTCGATACTGCGCGAGGAGAATGAGGCTGTACGCGCATTCCGCTTGATGCTCTCTGCCAATGTTGCCAAGGTAATAGCATCGGGCATGAGCTTGTTGGGTATTGAAGTTCCCGAGCGTATGTAATATTTAGCGATAAAATAAATTTGATATAACTATGAAAACCAAGCATTTATTATTGACATTGTTGGCAGGCTTGTTGTTGACAGCTTGCAACGGCGGCAAATCGTTCAGAATAGAGGGTGTTGCAACACCCGAAGTTGATGGCGAAACCGTATACCTATACAACTACCAAGAAAGAGTTGCAATAGACAGCACCGAGTTTGTTGCCGGCAGCTTCACCTTCGAGGGTAAAGTAGACACCGCCTTCATCGGTCTGCTTATGACAAAAATAGGTCTTCACTACCCCATTATTGTAGAACCGGGTTGCGACCTCATCGTAAACTTTAACACCGAAAGTCTTGAGAAGAGCTCTCCGCTGAACGATGCTTTCAACGACTTCAACGAGTGCCTTGAGATACTCAACATCGACTACATGACCACCAACGACAGCATCACTCAATTGTTTGAGAGCAATGCTATCAGCAAGGAGGAGGCAATGAAGATGATGAAGGCCGAAGAAGACTTCGTTACCAACGAGCTGAAAAACAACATTAAGCAGTCGCTTAAAGAACACAACAACGACGTGTTTGGTGCATACGTTTTCGAGCAATATCTGGGTATGGAACCCGACATGAAAGAGCTCGACTCTATAACTGCTACATTGGGTGATATAATCCTTCAGAGCCCCGCTATTGCATCGACCCTCGAAGCCATCAAAGTAGCAATGGCAACAGCTCCCGGCAGCATGTTTGTCGACTTCAGCGTTGAGCAAGAAGATGGCACCACCGTATCGTTGAGCGACTATGTAGGCAAAGGCAAATACGTGTTGGTAGACTTCTGGGCATCGTGGTGTGGTCCTTGCCGCAGATCTATCCCTACCCTCATCGAGTTGTATAACGAGTACAACCCCAAAGGTCTTGAAATATTGGGTGTAGCCGTATCGGATAAACCCGAAAACACCAAAAAGGCTATTGAAGAAGAGGGTATGCCTTGGGCACAAATCATCAATGCACAAGGTGCTCCTGCCGATCTCTACGGCATCACCGGTATTCCTCACCTTATCCTCTTTGCACCCGACGGCACTATCGTAACTCGTGGTCTGCCCACAGAAGAGTTCATTGCCGAGGTAAAAGCTGCGATAGAATAACAAATTAAAAGATATTGATATGGAAAATTCGTTGTTTATATACAATACACTCAAACGTCGCAAAGAGCAGTTTGTACCGCTCAATGCACCACACGTAGGCATGTATGTGTGCGGACCTACCGTCTATGGCGACGGACACTTGGGACACGCACGCCCCGCTATTACATTCGACATCTTGTTCCGTTACCTCTCGCACCTTGGCTACAAGGTGCGTTACGTGCGCAACATCACCGATGTCGGTCACCTCGAGCATGATGCCGACGAGGGCGAAGACAAGATTGCCAAGAAAGCTCGTCTGGAGCAACTCGAGCCGATGGAAGTGGTACAACACTACCTCAATCGCTACCACAAAGCGATGGAAGCACTCAACGTATTGCCCCCCAGCATAGAGCCCCATGCATCGGGTCATATCATCGAGCAAATCGAGTATATCAAGAAGATTTTCGATGCAGGATTTGCCTATGAGAGCGAGGGTTCGGTATACTTCGACGTAGAGAAATATAACGCCGAGCACCATTATGGCAAGTTGTCGGGTCGCAACATCGAGGAGTTGCTCAATACCACTCGCGACCTTGACGGACAAAGCGAGAAACGCCGCTCGTTCGACTTTGCCTTGTGGAAAAAAGCATCGCCCGAACACATCATGCGCTGGCCCTCGCCTTGGAGCGACGGTTTCCCCGGCTGGCACTTGGAGTGCTCGGCTATGGGTACAAAATATCTGGGTGAGGAGTTTGACATCCATGGTGGCGGTATGGACTTGTTGTTCCCCCACCACGAGTGCGAGATAGCACAATCGGTAGCAGCACAAGGTCATGAGACAGTGCGCTATTGGATGCACAACAATATGATTACCATCAACGGACAGAAGATGGGTAAATCGCTTGGTAACTTCATCACTCTCGATGAATTCTTCACCGGCAAACACCAACTCTTGCAACAAGCATACTCGCCCATGACGATACGCTTCTTTATCCTCCAAGCACACTACCGCAGCACCGTAGACTTCAGCAACGAGGCATTGCAAGCATCGGAAAAGGCATACAACCGCCTCATGGAGGGTTGGAACAATCTGGCAAAAGTAACACCTGCTGCTACGTCGACCATCGAGGTGAAAGAATTGCGTGCCAAGTGCTACGAGGCAATGAACGACGACCTCTCTACACCCATCGTCATCTCACACCTCTTCGACGGTGTACGCATTATCAATACCGTATTGGCAGGCAATGCTACCCTCTCGCAGAGCGACCTCGACGAGTTGCGCGAAACTATGCGCCTCTTCATGTTCGATGTATTGGGTCTTGTAGAGAGCAAGCAAGCCGACGACAACGGAAACGAGGCTTATGCCAAAGCCGTTGAGCTGTTGCTTGAGATGCGCCGCGATGCAAAGGCTCGCAAAGATTGGGCTACAAGCGACCTCATCCGCGACCGCTTGGGTGAAATAGGTTTTGAACTGAAAGACACCAAAGAGGGTACCGAGTGGAAATTGAAATAGCCATAAGCCTCAACATTTTTCTATAAACCCCGAGGCTCTATAACGGCGGGTATATCATAACAAGAGTGTATTCTGTTTTATCAAAAACGCAAAGTACACAAAACAAGTTGGATATACTCGCCGTTATTATATCCAATCATAGAACATTTTTATAGCAGGTTAGGGCAATTATAGCACTAAATCAATTTTTACATATATTAATTGACACAAAAGCCCCGATTTGTATTATTTTTTTCTATTTTTGCGAATAATAGAAATTCCAATTCTTTTTTACAAAACATATAACAAGCAATATACAGCAACCAATATTTTTTTAACCCTAATAATTAATTTATTATGAACAAAAAACTACTTTTATTATGTGCTTTATTTGTGATGTGCATAGGTCGCATTTCGGCACAAGGTGAAGAACCGGTTTGGCACATAGCAACCGATGCAAATGAGTACATTCCTTTGTCGGAAGTATCGTACTTGCTCTTTGCCGACGGAAACGAGTATTTTTCTATTGTAAAGACCAATAGCGAAATCATTAAAGACGTTCGCACCGTTCGTTTCCGCAACGTTCCTCTTTCGGTAGAAGGTGTAGAGTCGGAGAAAGTCGACCTCTCTATCTTCCCCAACCCTGTGGCATCTACATTGAGCCTGCAAGGTCTTCGCACCGAAGCTACTCTCAAAGTGCTTTCGATGGATGGTGCAACCCTCATCGACACAGTGGTAACTCCTGCCAACAACCGCGTAGATGTATCATCACTCGCTACCGGTGTATATTTGTTGCAAGTGAACGGAACAACGGTTAAATTCATTAAAAAATAATCGCAATGAAGAAGATTTTTACAATTATAGCTATCGCAATGGGACTGATGCTGCCCATGCAAGCACAAGATACATATGTATATAAAAACACCGGCGCTACTGTCAAGGTTGATGCCGAGAAGATATACTTCAATACCATTGAGGGCGAACAATATATGACTACCGAGGCAGAGGTTACACTCGATGCCATTGCCGGTGATTATATGGTATACTCGGTAAGTGGTATTTCAGGTGCAAACGAATCGTGGCAAACTACCATCACCCGCGATGAAACCGATGCAACCAAGGTATGGATACAACCTATTTGCCTCTTTTTCGGATTGAGTGGAGATCAGATCAATCCCATCTATGCTACATACGATGAGAAGGCTGCCACACTCTCTATTCCCATGGGTCAATGTCTTTACGAAGATGCTGAATACAAGTTTATACTCGGATTGGCAGATGCCAACAACAACTACAGCCCTGTAACAACCGGCAACGTAACAGCTACTATTTCGGCAACAGGCATAACCAAAATAATTGAAATAGCCGACATGATAGGCGTTGGTAATATCAACAATGATGAATGGTGGTATCAAGGTGTATACAATACAGCTATGGTCAGCGATTTCAACAATAGCATTATAGCATTGAACGAAATAGACAGTATCTCGACAATAGCACCCCAAGCAGGTGGTGAGTTTGTTGCTAACGGCGACTATACTTGGAACTTCAGCTATACCGAAGATGGTAAAAACTGGGAAGATCTGGCTACTGTAACAACATTTACCGAGAAGGGTATTGTTGACTTGGGCGACGTATATGGCAAAGAAATAGCCGGTATATGGGCTAAAGAATATCGTATCGGCGGCTTCATGGCAGAATATAACTACTATGATGGCGGCGAAGCTTTTGAACTTCCTGCATACAGCTATACTCTCTCATACGAAGATGAAACTATCGAGTGCCTCGACTTGTTTGATGCAACCGGTGGATTCTGCTGCATTGGTAATGCCGCTTTCACAGACGAACAAGGCGACAAGCTTGTTCTCGACATGTATCTGGCAGAACTTTCTGAAAATTATTTATACCCCGATCTCTATTTCTCGGTTAACGGCGATGCTATTACTTATGATGGAGAGCAACTTGTTCTTTTCTATCAAGTAGATGGTAATGCATATCCCCTTGCATACCTTTCGGACGTTGAGATAAGCAAAACACCTACAAACCAACCTCTCTTTGCACGCGCCAAAGTAGAAATGCTCAAAGATGCCTTCAAACTGGGCAACGCACAACCTCTTGTAAAAATGGGTGCAAGAAAAAGCCGTATCGCAAAATAACAATTTGATTGTTATATAAATACCAAAAAGTCGCTCTCGGTATTTGAGAGCGACTTTTTTATGTATCATTATAATGATTATTTGCGGCGTTTACGAGCCTTGGGCTTACCGGCAAACATCTCGTAGTTAAATCCACCGTTGTTCTCGCGGAACTCATCATTGCCACGATTGTTGCGATGGCGTGCCTCGCCACGACGGCTGCGGCTATTACGTTCTTCGCGCTCTCGGCGAGGTGCCTCTTCGCGACGAGCCGGTCTGCCTCCGCGGCGCTCCTTGGTGCGACTACCTTCGTTAATATCATCGCGTTTCTTGCCTTTGTCTTTGCCTCTATTGCCCTCGCCGCCATATTTCTTGTCGGGCTTGGCTACCTCGGCATATACTCGGTTGCCATAGAAATCGGCGCGCTTAAGCCCTGCAACCACTCGACGAGCAGCCTTCTCCTCAACATCTATAAGCGAATAACCGGTAAAGAGGTCGATACGTCCCACGTTGACACGACCGGGCACATACTCGTTGATAAGGTCGAGCAGATTGTATGGTGTACAGCCTGTAGCCTTACCTTGGTTGATGTATACACGTACAAATCCCGGCTCGGCAGTAAGAGCACCCTTCTCGCGCGAGTCGTTCTGCCCTTTTGCTTTGCGCTCACGCGGCTTCTCGTCGGGGAGGTCTATATCGGGTGCATCGCGATAATACTCAAGCAGACGATTAAATTCGAGCGAAATAAAGCGACGTATCAAGTCTTGGTCGTCGAGCCACGACAAGCGACGGAAAATGGGAGGCAACAACGGCTCTATCTCTGCCTCGTTCACCTCTACTTTCTCTATGCGGTCGACAAGGTTGAAGAGTTGTTTCTCGCATATCTGCTTTCCCGAAGGTATATGTTCTCGCTCAAAGAGCTTACCTATTATCTTCTCTATGGCACGTATTTTTCCTTTCTCGCGGCTGTGCACAATTGAAACCGAAACGCCCGACTTTCCGGCACGTCCTGTACGACCACTACGATGGGTATATGTCTCTATATCGTCGGGCAGTCCGTAGTTGATAACGTGTGTGAGGTCGTTCACATCAAGACCTCGAGCTGCCACATCGGTAGCTACAAGCAGTTGTATGTTTCTGACACGGAATTTCTGCATCACAAGGTCGCGTTGCATCTGCGACAAGTCGCCATGCAACGACTCGGCGTTATATCCATCGGCTATAAGAGCATCGGCAATCTCTTGTGTCTCGCGACGTGTACGACAGAATACAATACCATATATATCGGGGCAATAATCGGCAATACGCTTGAGTGCCAGATACTTGTCGTTGGCTTTCACCATATAATATACGTGGCGCACATTCTCGGCTCCTTCGTTGCGGCTACCTACTACAATCTCTTTGGGATTGTTCATATACGTACGCGCTATCTGCTCGATACCGGTAGGCATCGTGGCAGAGAACAACAACATCTTGCGGTCTTCGGGCACGAAGGTCAATATATCATTGATGCTTTCTTGAAAACCCATATTGAGCATTTCGTCTGCCTCGTCCATGATAACCGTCGATATATCATCGAGCGACACACACTTGCGATTGATAAGGTCGAGCAAGCGACCGGGTGTAGCCACCACGACGTGGCTGCCTTTGCGCAGAGCGCGTATTTGCACCTCTATATTGGCACCACCATACACCGGTGTAATGTGCAGATTGGGTATATACTTGGCATAATCGGCAAGGTCGCCTGCAATTTGCAGACAAAGCTCGCGTGTGGGAGCCATGACAAGGGCTTGCGGATATAGCTTATTGACCTCTATTCGTTGCAACAAAGGCAATCCGAAAGCAGCAGTTTTACCGGTACCGGTCTGTGCCAAAGCAATAAGATCGGTCTCCTCGCCCAGCAACAAGGGTATTACTTCTTCCTGCACAGGCATGGGTTGTTGGTAACCCATCTCCTCGATGGCTTGCAAAATGGCGGGCTGAACACCCAATTCTTGAAAAGTCTTCATTGGTGTTTGTATCTGTATAAAAAGCAATGCACCCGTAGCTATGTGCATTGCGGGTGCAAAGGTAATAAAAATAGTAATATAGGGCAATATTACTTATATCGAGCCGCCACAGCCTCGGGCAGATAGTTCTCGTGGCTCATACACACTTGCGACGAGAACTCGAGGGCATAGTTTACAATCGGTGCCCAATCGTCGATAGTGAGCGAATTGAGGTTGGCAAGAGTAACATTGTGGCGTATAAGACCGAATATAATACCGGCATTGAATGTGTCGCCTGCTCCTATGGTGCTCACACTCTTCACTTGCGGTGTGTCGAAATGACGATTACCTGCACCACAGAAGAACTCTACGCCGTCAGCCCCCTTGGTATAGATGAAGTTGGGGCAGTAGAATTTTATTTTATCAATATACACTTTCTCGGCATCGGTCATGTTGTACAATGTCTCAAAGTCTTCGTCTGAACCTCGTACAATGTCGGCATACTCAAGGTTCTCGATTATCGACGGCATGAGTTTCATTGCCTCATGGCTGTGGGCTTTGCGGAAGTTGGGGTCGTAATAGACAATGGCTTTGCGTGTCTTGGCAAACTCGAGTATCTCGATGATGTGGTTGCGCAATACAGGATTGACCGAGAAGTACGAGCCAAAGAGCACGATATCGCCTTCGTTAATCAAGGGCATAGCTACGTTGAGCCTATCCTCGGGGAAACGATGATAGAATGTATATTCGGCTTTGTTGTTCTCATCCATAAATGCCAGCGAAATGGGCGTTTGACCATCCTTGGCATTATACACGTCAATATAGTCGGTGGCAATACCGTTTGCCTGCATGAAGGCTTTTATTTCATTACCTACGCGGTCATCGCCCAACTCGGTAACAAGTGCGGCATTGAGCCCCAGACGACCCAACGAAATGACAGAATTGAAAGTAGAACCGCCGGCAACCGACTTCTCGGGCTGCCATGCTCCGGTTACATCCTTGCGAAAGATAATATCGAGTATCGTTTCACCTATTCCTATAATCTTTCTCATATAGCACTATTATTTGTTATTTCTTCTCGCTTTGCTCTCTTGAACGTTGTCCCAAATAGCCTCCATGATGACGTAAGGCGTATTGTTGGGCATCGAACGAGGTCGCTTTCATTGTACTTACTACCAATATATCACCAATGACAGTCATCAAGGTAGTAGATGTTGTGGGGGTAAGACCCAACGGACACACCTCGGGAGCACCACCGGTGTGCAGGCAGATGTCGGCTCGCTGTGCCAACTCGCTATCACGATTGCCGGTAATCACGATTGTACGTGTGTTGGGGCGGAAACGTGCAGTGAGGTCGAGCAACTCCAATATCTCGCGGGTGCGACCCGAGTTGGAAACCAACAACATAACATCACCCTCTTGCAAGATACCCAAGTCGCCATGTTGAGCTTCGCTGGGATGCAAAAACACAGCCGGAATACCCGTCGAGCAGAAGGTTGTGGCGATATTCATAGCTATCTGCCCCGCCTTGCCCATACCCGAGGCTACAAGTTTGGCACCTTTGTTATGCACTTGCTCGACAATGAGCGAAACGGCTTGCTCAAAATGCTCGCCTACAGGAATGTTCAGTATAGCCTCCGCCTCTTTGTGTAGTATCTGGCGAATATCTTCGGTTGTGTTCATAGTAAAAAGATGTTATGTGTATTGCAAAGTTACTACTTTAGTAACAAGAAAAAAATATATTATTCTATTTTTTGCACAAGTCGGCATTTTCAAATCGACAAATAGCCTCTTTCCATTCGTCGCTGATAGGGGCACTCACACCGGCAGCTACATCAAAGCCCACCATGATGGTGCGACAAACGCCCTTTATCTCGCCGGTATCGGTGTTGACAATGCGTTGCATAATACGGAAACTGCGATTGCCTATCTCGGTACAACAAGTTTCAACCGCAATTTGTTCATACGAATATATGGGCGACAAGAAGTCGGCATTGACATTGGCTATCACAACATCGGCCTTGCGCCAGTCGATAGTGCTGTTTTTCACCGCCTCAAAGTAGCGGCTTTTGCCCAAATCGTAGAAAGTGAAGTACACCGAATTGTTGACATGACCCAAAGAGTCAATATCATTGAAGCGCAATTGCAAGGGGTAGCTGTGATGAAAGGTTGGAAATTGAATATTTTGTTCCATTTTCTACTTATTATTTGAAGTAAATATTCTGAATAACAGGGCGACCTATATGGTTGTTGAGTCGTTCAATAAGTTGCCGACGGTTCATAAAAAGCTCGTTACGCAACACCGACGACGACAATCGCACATGCAACGCACCCTTGTCAAAGTAGAGTGCTGTTGTGCACTTGTCTACCGCCTCGCCCATAATCTCCTTCCACGCCTGTCGGGCACGTGCTGCATCAAGACCTATGTCGAGATTGTTTTGTCGCAAAATCTCGTCGAGTATTTCGTTCAGTGGCAATGCTTCTTTTCTCTTCATAATGCTATGGCATAATGGTAAACTCGCCGTTGGTAACGCTATATAGGCGATGGTCGGCAGTGGTACGCTTTACAATACGGTCGAGATACTCGCGATTGGTATCGGTGATGAATATCTGCCCGAAAATGTCGCTCGATACAAGTTGCATGATGCGCTCTACTCGCTCGGCATCGAGCTTGTCAAAGAGGTCGTCGAGCAACAGAATGGGGGTTGTATTGCCATTGTGCGAGAGAAAGTCATATTGAGCCAGCTTGAGGGCAATGAGATAGGTCTTGCACTGTCCTTGCGAACCTATGCGTTTCATTGGATAGCCACCCAAGGTCATCTCCATATCGTCGCGGTGCACGCCCTTGGTGGTATAACCCAATATCAGGTCGCGACTGCGCGATGCGACGAGTTGTTGCAACAAATCGCCCTCCGAAAGATGCGAACGATACGACAGTTCGACGTGCTCGCTACCCTCGGCAATGAGATTGTAGAAACGGTCGAATACGGGAATAAACGACTCTAAAAATCGACGACGGGTGTTGTATACGATAGTTGCCGCACGAGCCATCTGCTCCTCCCATATCTCGTAAAGCATGGGGTCGGACACTTCTTGTCGCAACAACGTATTGCGTTGCTCAAGAGCTTTGTTATAGCGAATGAGGGTTTCGAGGTAGGGCTTATCCCACTGCGAGATGACAATGTCTATAAACCTACGGCGCTCCTCACTACCGCCTTCTATGAGCGATGTATCGGCAGGAGCAACCATCACCAATGGGGCAAATCCTATGTGATCGGACAATCGCTCATACTCTTTTTTGTTGCGTTTGAACGACTTTTTCTGCCGACGTCGTATCCCGCAAGAGAGAGCCTCATGGGCACCATTGCGCTCGTAGAAACCTTGCAGCATAAAAAAGTCCTCGCCATGGCGTATGTTTTGCGAATCGACCACGTGAGTAAAACTCTTGCAAAACGACAGATAGTAAATGGCATCGAGCAGATTGCTCTTGCCCATACCATTGTTGCCCAGAAAACAGTTGATGTTGCCGGAGAAGTCGAGATCGGCTTGAGCGATATTCTTGAAGTTGATAATGGATAACTGCTTCAGTACCATAGCGACATGTTATAAGAGTTGGGCTATTTTATCAATGATTGCAGGGACAAATATGCACAATCCTGCCGCTACGGCTGTAATTGCAGCCATCAGTACGGCAGCAGCAGCAATATCTTTTATGCGACCTATCTCGGGATGTTGTTCGGGGGTTACATGGTCGCACAATCGCTCAATGGCTGTATTGAGCGCCTCGGCAATCCACACACCTCCAAGCAAGATGATGGCTATAGCCCACTGTACAAACGACAGCGACACCCACAACCCTACTACAACCACGCAAAAGGTTGCTGTAAGGTGTATCCACGTATTGTGCTCATGAAAGAGCAGTCGCAATCCACGTCCGGCATAGACAAAACTGCGGAAACGCTCCATCAGCGAAAATCGGTGCTTTGTATCTCTATCTCTCATATTGCTTGTTCGTTTCTTTTTACCAACCGCCACGAGCGCCACCGCCACCGGTCATACCACCGCCAAAACCACCACCGAAGCCTCCACCGCCTCTGCCACTGCTGTTGGAAACCACAATCTTGGGTATGATGTAGGGCAACACCTTGCGGGTCTTGCAGTAGGAGCAAGTGTATACTTTCTCACCTCGACCGGCAGCTATTGTTGTAGCGGGCAAAACAATATGGTCGTGCGAGAGACTATATGTCTTGGCATGACAGCAAGGACACTCGCTATATTGGGTATATCTTTTCTCAAAACGAAGCACCTCGGTGTTGCGACACATATCGCACATCCACACATCATAGTCTATCGAACCCACACGCTCCTCGGCATCTTCTTGTGGTGTGAGGAAGTAGTTGTCTTCCTGCTCCGAAAGGCGATGCATCAAAGTACCACACTCGCTGCATCGGCGGGCTTTCTTGCGCACTTTCTTCATTGTGCTGTTGCAATGTATGAGGTTGAAGATACCCCAAAGAGGAATTAACGCTGCCAACACTTGTAGCATGGTGAGCGAACTATTCAACTCTTTGTAGCACTCGTAGGTGTCGTGTTTGCACTTGCTAATGGTACGATTGAGCCGTATAGTGATAAGCAACGAAATGAGCACCGAGATAATGATATATCCATACAGTACGTTCATAAGAATCTTCTTATCTTCCTCATCGAAAAGTGGCTCTGACACCTCTTCAGCCATCAACTCGGCACTTGCATCGGGGGTCATAACGATGTTGAGTGTCTGCTGCACAGCATCGGTCATACCCTTGCCATAGTCGCCATTGCGAAATGCCGGTGTGATATATTGGCGTATAATACGACTGCACAGCACATCGGGCAACACGCCTTCAATGCCATATCCGGTGCGAAAGACGATTTGTCGTTGATCCATAACGGCTATGATAAGCAGTCCGTTATCGTTGCTTGCCTTACCTATACCCCAATGCATAAACAACTCGGTGGCAAAATTGTCTATATCTTCATTGCCTATCGAGGGCAACATAACGACAGCCGCCTCAACACTGTTGCTATCGCGTAGTTGAGCCAACATGGCATTGATATGCGCCTTGGTTTCTGCCCCGAGATAGTTGTCGGGGTCGGTTACGTATTGTGTACGGTCGGCTACCTGCACATTGGGCACCGATTGTACGGTATACTCCTTGGCTTGTACTGCCTGACAGACAAACAAGCATATCAATAAGACAATGTGATAAAAAGTTCTTTTCATTACAGTATAATCAATTATACGGCAGGAAGGCTCATACCGTTGATTTTACGATAAAGGTCGAGTGCATATACGTCGGTCATACCCGATATATAGTCGATGGCAGCTTGCAGCTTGCCATATATGCTCGACGAATGTACCTCATATTGTTGAGGAACTTTATTGAGTATCAATTGCGAATATGCCTTTTCGGGATATAAAACGGCATCTATAAGTTTGTCGAGCAACTCGGTGATGATACGATTACCCGCCAATTCTATATCGAGCACATCGCTACTCTTGTATATCTTCTTCCACGCCACTTGCGAGCAATGGGCATAGGCATTACGAGGTACTTCCGATATATTATCTACAAGGCAACCTTTGAATTGCCCTGTAAGCAACTCCTCTTCGTGCTCGACAAAGAGTTGCGAACACTCGTCAATGAGCAGCCCTATCACGCGCGAGCGCAAATAGGCAATCTGTTCGTTGGTATCGTCGGCTATCTTCAGCACCTCCTTGATGTGGGGCAGTTGCTCTTGCTCAAAAAATCCGAGCAACAACTCCATTGTTTGGTCGGTTGTGAGGATTTTCAATTTGTGAGCATCCTCAATATCCATAATTTGATAGCAGATATCGTCGGCAGCCTCTACAAGATATACCAGCGGATGGCGATGGAAACGCAAGCCGCTATCGCCATCGGGCAAGAGTCCAAGGTCGAGAGCAACACGACGAAAATCATCGCTTTCCGAGGCAAAAAATCCCGATTTACCCTTCTTGGTCGAGAGGGTCGATGCATAGGGATACTTGACAATAGATGCCAGAGTAGAGTATGTGAGCGCAAAACCACCGGGGCGACGACCGTTGAATTGGTGTGTGAGCAAGCGGAATGCATTGGCATTTCCCTCGAAGTGTGTAAAATCGTTCCACTCCCAATCGCTCAACAAACCCTTCAAAGCCTGTCCCTTACCCTCGGAGAAATAGGTAGCAATGGCACGCTCGCCCGAATGTCCGAAAGGCGGATTGCCCAAGTCGTGAGCCAAACATGCAGCTGCTACGATAGAGCCCAGATGTGGCAACTTATGCTCGGCAGGCGTACCGGCATACTTTTCGGCAAGAGCAACAGCCACGTTTGTACCCAACGAGCGACCCACACACGAAACCTCGAGGCTGTGAGTAAGTCGGTTATGAACAAATATACTGCCGGGCAATGGAAAGACTTGTGTCTTATTTTGCAAACGGCGGAAAGGCGCCGAGAAAATAAGGCGGTCGTAATCACGCTGAAAATCGGTACGCGTATGCATACGCTCGTCGTGATACTTTTCCATACCAAAACGTTTGGCAGTAATGAGTCTATCCCAACTCATTCGTGTGGCTTTATCTTGTGTTTGTGTCATTTCTACAACGTTTTTATAACTTGCGAAGTTACACAAAAAACGCGATATTCTATTGCGGTTTAATAAAAATTACGTCGTATTAAACAAATTCCCACCATAACCGAGAATATAAAAAGCCTGCCGAGCAATGTCGGCAGGCTTGTGTATGACTTGTGGTCTTAAGTTTTTAGAAGAATTTCACCTCTTTGCCCCAGATATCGCTGAGGAGGTTGTTTGCCAAACGGCTTGCACCGATACGGAAGTAGCGGTTGTTGAGCCACTCCTCGCCAAGTACAGCAGCTACAATGCAGTAGTATTTAACGGCATCGGCTGTTGTTGAGATACCACCGGCGGGCTTGAAACCAATCTTAGTGCCGGTCTTGTCGTAGTACTCTTTGATAGCTTGGCACATTACGTAAGCTGCCTCGAGAGTTGCAGCAGGCTCTTGCTTGCCGGTCGATGTCTTGATGAAATCGGCACCTGCATAGATAGAGAGCAACGATGCTTTCTTAATCATTGAAGCTGTCTTGAGCGCACCGGTTTCAAGGATAACTTTGAGGTGAGCCTCGCCACAAGCACTCTTCAACTCGGCAATTTCGTCGCACATATCCTCGTAATTTCCACCCAACATGTCGCCTACGTTGATAACGATGTCGATTTCGTCGGCACCATCTTTCACAGCCAGCATTGTTTCGGCAACCTTAACCTCGGTAAAGGTTTGCGACGAGGGGAAACCACCCGATACAGCAGCAATATTTACACCCGAAACTTCGAGGTTCATACGCACTGTGCCGGCATAGTTGGGATATACACATATTGCAGCTACATTGGGCATATCGCCATGCTCCTCATCGAAGGCATTGACACGCTTGGTAAAGTTGGCTACGGTTGTAGTGTTATCCTCGGTACGCAAGGTTGTGAGGTCTATACAGTTGAAGAGTTGTTTATACACCTCTACGGTGTTATATTTCTCATAATTTTCGCGAACGATTTTCTCTACTGCCATTTGTACAGCAGCATCGTCGAGTTCTGTCGCATATTGCGACAATGTTTCTTCGTACTTATTCATAATTATTTGAGTTTTGGATTATTTCTATGTCGTTCCTTATCGCGTTGCGTTTTCTTTTCGAGGTTGCGACGAAAGGCTTCGGTGAGGTCTACCCCTGTTTGATTGGCTATGCACATGAGTACCCACATCACATCGGCAAGCTCGTCGGCAAGTTCGGTCTTCTCGCCGGCTTTGGTCGACTGGTCGCCATAGGTACGTGCCATGATACGAGCTACCTCGCCCACCTCTTCGGTGAGAATAGCCATATTGGTCAGTTCGCTAAAGTAGCGCACGCCGTAGGTTTTTATCCAAGTGTCGACCTGCTTTTGAGCCTCTTCTATCGTCATATCACTCTCTGTTTTGCGAATCAATACATATTGTTACAGGACCATCATTGATGAGTGCAACCTGCATATCGGCACCAAAAACACCGGTCATTACCTCCTTGCCAATGGCTTGCGACAATCGCTGGCGGAATAGCTCGTACATAGGTACTGCATGCTCAGGGCGCGATGCGCGAATGTAAGAGGGGCGATTGCCTTTCTTTACCGAGGCATGCAAGGTAAACTGACTGACAACAAGCGCCTCGCCATCAACATCGGTAATAGAACGATTCATCACACCCTCATCGTCATTGAAGATGCGCAGTTGCGCGGCTTTCTTCACAAGCCACTCTACATCCTCTGCCCCATCGCAATCTTCTACTCCGATAAGGATAAGCATACCATGTGCAATAGCCGAACGCAACTCGCCCGCTATGGTTACTGATGCCTCTTTGACTCGTTGAATAACAATACGCATACGATACGGTTTATATACACTGCAAAATAAATAAAAAAAACCGACATAACGCACTGTTATGTCGGTCTTTTATGAAAAATAGGGCTCGTTATCGGAAATTCAATTTCACGCCAAAGAAGTAACTGCGAGGTGTAGAGGGACCATAAATGTAGCCCGAGTCGCGGTTGGGACCTTTGTCGAAATCTTTCTGATAGGCATCGAAGATGTTTTGCACACCGGCTTGCAGTTGCAACATAAGCTCGCGCGAGAGTGCTATATCGTATGCAACTTTTACGTTTGCATTGAAGAAATCGGGGGTGCGCTCCAAGCGGTCTTTCTCGATGTATCCGGCAAGGTGTTGTACCCACATCTGTCCGGTATATGTACCCGAGAGGTCGATAGCCAAGTGCTTGATGGGTTTAACCGTACAAGTGAAGAAACCATACCAATCGGGGGTACGGAACATCTCGGTTGCTGCTGCTACATCGGGGTCTTCACTCCACTTTTCGGGCGACTTATAAAGGCTGCGTTGCCATGTAACGCCCAATTGTGCATCTACCCAATGCGAGAAGGCAGCACGCGCCTCGAAGTTGACACCGAACACTTGTCCACCACCACCGTTGCGACGTTGTATAATAGCATTTCCGGTAGCATCTTCGCCAATATGCTCCATCACAAAAGCATCGCTAAGGTCGGTAAAGAAACCCTCCAACAAGAAGTTGGCAGGAACTTCGCCCAACTTTTGGTAAATATCGACCGATGCACTCACGCTGCGCGATTTCTCTTCCTTCAAATTGGGATCGAGCTCTATCAACGACACCTCACCGGCTACCGCCATGATGTGCAGGTCTTCGTCGAAGGCTTGCGGAGCACGGAAGCCCTCTGAATAGCTGGCGCGAATGTTGATATCTTTGGTGGGGTTGTAGCGAATGTTGATGCGCGGACTGAAAATAAGGTTTTTCACCAAATTGTGCTTGTCGAGGCGTGCTCCTATCAAGAACCCCCAACGCTTGTTTTTCCACTCGTTCTGGAAATAGACACTACCAATGTGTACCTTTTGGTCGATATAACGGTCGTAACCGGGGGCATCGTCCGACAAGGCATCGTAGTTATATTCGGCACCGGCAGTCATCTCGGCAGGCATAAACAAGAACTTATCGAAGCTGTGCATATATTGCGCACCGGCTACCAATGTAAGGTCGTGGGTTTTGCCATAGGCATTGAGGTCTTGACCGGCACCATAGTAGCTGTCGCGATTGGTATTCTGTGCCGAAGCATAGACATTGAGTTTGTTTTTATAATCGGGGGTAAAATAGTCGAAACTGATACCACCACCATTCACCGAGTGTTCGGTCTGCTCGGCAATCATCGCTTCGTGGGGCGGCAATTGCAGGTTATCGCCACCACGACGTTTCTCGTTGATACCATGATATTCGAGCGTAAGTTTCGAGAAAAGACTTGTTTTATAATAGGCACGAGTACCGAAAATAAGGCTACGCAACATAGGCAACTCTGAGAAGCCATCGCCATCGTGGTCGTAGCTGTCGCGTTGGCGATGCTGACCATAGACATATATACCTGCCTTGCCGTTGTCGGTAACAAGCGAAGAGTTGAGCATTGTGTTGTGATCCCACGAGTTGCTACCACCTATAGAGGTAGATGTATGGGCTGCCGAGGCAGAGTTGTGCAGGGGCTCACGAGTTATAATGTTGACTGTACCACCTACTGCCGACGAGCCAAAGAGAGCCGAGCCACCGCCACGCACTACTTCGACACGCTCTATCATGTTGGCGGGAATTTGCTCCAGACCATATACACCCGACAATGCACTGAAAATGGGGCGAGAGTCAATCAATATTTGCGAGTAGTGTCCGTCAAGACCATTGATGCGCACTTGTTGGAAACCACAGTTCTGACAGTTATCTTCAACACGCACACCGGGCTGGAAGTTGAGTCCATCGGCAATACTTGCAGCGTTGACCTTGGTGAGTGTGCTCACGTCCAAAACCTTCACCAACGAGGGCGCCATGCGACGTGTTGTAACGTTACGATTGGATGTTACAACCACCTCGTCGAGCGATATTTGCTCGGGTACGATATTGAAATTAAGTTCTATAGTTTCGCCTTTACGCACCGATATTTGACGCTCTTGAGTAGCATATCCTATCGATTTCACTTCGATAACGTATGCTCCCTCTGGAATATTTTTAATGAAATAGTGTCCTGTGGCATCGGTCATCACGCCCATAGTTGTGCCTTTGAGGCGAATACTGATGTATGACACATGCTCTCCGGTGCTCTTGTCAATTACGTGTCCGTAGATATTGGCATCGGTAGCTTTTTCAGGTTGGGGAACAGGATTGGCAAACGACATAACACAGCCCAACGTTCCCAATAAAAATATAATAAGTCTTTTCATTGTAAACAATTAATAATAAGCAAAATATGATTAGCCACAAAAGAAATGAGTGATACATAGATGTATCGCTACATAAGGAGTACCTATAACAGGCACTTGCACAGCACTACAATATGGATACGTAATGCTATAATATAAAATTACAATGAAAATACAGGTGGGGCACGTAATAGACCATAATGCCGATAACAATCGACAACCTTGGCATCATAGTAGCTGTATTCGCACAGAAGAACACATGGCACTTGCGGTAGACTGCACTCTTCGGCAACTACAAATTGTGATAATTGAATATGACAAAACGGACAATCTTCCATAGCGGCAGCAGCCTCACGGTGCGCACGCTCCTCATCATTGGGATATAACTCATGAAATTTGGCATCGGAGTGGATGTCAAAAATCTTTACCGCTGTTACTGGCAATATTGCCAACAACATTATTATAGCGTATATGAGTTCTCTCCTTCTCAATGGGTTATTGTTATAATAGTCAGTCCATTAAATCTCTTTTTCGGCGGCAAAGATACAACTTAATAGCGACACAGCAGATAGCCATCTATAACGATTTTTTTATAAAATATACCTAAAATTAGGTATCACAAACATAAATACCTAAATATCAACAAGATACAAATTGGCAAAATTGATAGATTTTTTCACAAAATTGGAGTAGCGAACCCATAGGACTACTCACTTTTAAGTAGTGAATCGACAATTTTTTGAGCTTTAGAAGCACCTACTACCGATGCAAGCTCGTCGACCGATGCCTCTTTGATACGCTTGAGGCTCTTGAAATGTCGTAGTAGCGCATCACGTGTTTGCGGTCCGATGCCCTTTATGGCATCCAATGCCGATACGACTTGTCCTTTGCTACGCTTATTGCGGTGGTGTGTAATACCAAATCGGTGAGCCTCATCGCGCAGATGCTGTATCAAACGCAACGACTCGGAGTTCTTGTCAATATACAGAGGTGTGGTATCGCCGGGGAAATATATCTCCTCGAGGCGCTTGGCAATACCAACAATGGCTATTTTACCGCGCAAACCAAGCTCCTCGAGCGACGAAACGGCGGCACTCAACTGCCCCTTGCCACCATCCACAACAATCAACTGCGGAAGCGACTGCCCCTCCTCGACAAGACGATGATAACGACGATATATGATTTCGCGCATAGAAGCAAAATCGTCGGGGCCGACAACAGTTTTAATATCGAAATGGCGATAGTCTTTCTTGGAGGGTTTAGCCATCTTAAAAACCACACACGATGCAACGGGATTTGTGCCTTGGATATTGGAGTTATCGAAACACTCGATGTGGATGGGTAACTCACGCAGTCGGAAGTCTTTCTGCAAGCGAGTGAGTATGCGTGTAGCACGCTGCTCGGGATTGAGTTTTTCGGCTTGCTTGAGGCGATCTATCTTATATTGGCGCGCATTCTGCTGTGAGATGTCAAGCAACTTGCGCTTGTCGCCGCGCTCGGGTATGGTAATGTGCAACTGCTCGAAGGTAACTTCGGGAGCAAACGGCACGATTACCTCGCGTGTTTCGCTGGCAAAACGCTCACGCAACTCGGCTATACCCAACGCCAATATCTCTGCGGCAGTTTCATCGAGTTTTTTCTTATACTCCAATGTAACAGATTGCACGATGGAACCGTTCTTTACGTGCATGAAATTGACAAAGGCTGCACCCTCGTCTTCATCGTAAGAAAATACATCTACATTGTTGACCGTACTACTCACTACCACCGACTTGGCACGATAACGCTCTACCAAGTCATATCGTTCCTTGATTACTTGTGCCTCTTCAAAGCGCATTTCGGCAGCCAATGCCTGCATTTCGGTCATAAGCATATCGCTCAACTGCGCAGTATTACCATTGAGAATTTGCTTGACGGCATCTATATAACGTGCATAATCGTCTACCGAAATAAGTCCTTCACAACAGCCACGACATCGCTTGATGTGGTATTGCAAACAGAGCCGATAACGCTTGCCGGCAACCGTCTCGGGAGTGAGTGAATGTCGACACGTGCGCAAAGGAAACAGCTCGTGTATGAGTTCAAGGACAGTCTTTGCCACATTCACATGGGCATACGGTCCGTAATATCGCGCCCCACTGCCACGCTCAACACGACGAGTAAAAAAAACACGAGGGAATGCCTCCTTGGTAACACATATCCATGGATATGTTTTGTCGTCTTTGAGCAATACGTTATAGCGCGGGCGATACTTTTTAATGAAAGAATTTTCGAGATGCAAAGCATCTTCTTCGCTGCCCACAACAATATATTTTATATCGGCAATATTGCGCACCAACACGCGCGTTTTGGGTGCATCGTCGTGCTGCTTGTTGAAGTATGACGAAACGCGCTTCTTCAAGTTTTTCGCCTTGCCTACATAAATAATCGTGCCCTCTTTGTCGTAGTACCGATATACACCAGGACTCTCGGGCAAGAGGGCAAGAATATCTTTGATATGTTGTGTTGTAGCAGACAAAATTATTAATATCTGATGAGCGAATCAATCTCGACATCGGCGGGGAAAAGCTCGCGACCCTTCAAGAAATCAAGTTCGGCTATAAAGCTAACATAGATTTTTTTAGGATTGAAGCGTTTTGCAAGCAGATATGCCGCATACATAGTACCACCAGTAGCCAACAAGTCGTCGTGCAATAGTACTACGTCGTCTTCGTTGATAGCATCGACGTGTACCTCAATAGTATCTACGCCATACTCTTTGGTAAAACTTTCACTTACTGTGTCGGCAGGTAACTTACCGGGCTTGCGCATGGGAACAAAACCGGCACCAATCTTCTCGGCAACAATAGGTCCCATGATAAAACCACGCGACTCGATACCCACAACCTTGGTAATACCCTTGTCGGCATAACGCTCGCTCAAGAGTTTTGCAGTCAGATGCAAGCCGTCTTTGTTCTTCAGCATAGTGGTGATATCCTTAAACAAGATACCTTTCTTGGGGAAATCGGGCACATCACGCACCAAGCCTTTCAATTCATCAAGAGTCATCATTTCTATTAGTATTATTGGTTATTATTCTTTCTATTTCTGTTTGTTATTTTAAAATTGTTTCACGTGAAACACTATCGCCCCATCAACACCAGAAGTATATTGATATCGCTGGGCGAAATACCGGGAATACGCGCCGCCTGGGCAATCGTTTCGGGGTTGATACGAGCCAATTTTTGGCGCGCTTCGGTAGATATTTGCTGGATGCTCATATAGTCGAAACGATCTTTTATCTTGATATTCTCAAGACGTGATATCTTATCGGCTATCACCTGTTCACGATCTATATATCCACTATATTTTATCTTTATCTCGGCAGCCTCAACAATCTCTTCTCGGCGCGATGGTATCTGGTCGATTTGGCGTTGCAGTGCTTGCACCATAGGAGCAAGTGTATTGATGTCTAATTGCGGACGAACTATCAAATCGTGCAACTTCACACCTTGACGCAACGGCTGCAAACCGGCTTGTTCAAGCTTATCGTTAATGAGCGCTGCTTTTATCGAATAATTACGCGAAAACTCTACCAAGTCGTCTACCGCTGTACGCTTTGTACGCAGCAACTCATATCGCTCGGCTGTTGCCAACCCCAACCGATAGGCTCGCTCGGTCAAACGCATATCAGCATCGTCTTGTCGCAGCAATATACGATACTCGGCTCGTGAGGTAAACATACGATAGGGCTCGTCTACGCCTTTTGTTACCAAATCATCAATGAGAACACCTATATACGCCTCGTTGCGACCCAATACAAACGGTTCTCCACCATGACAAGATATGTGAGCATTTATACCGGCTACCAAACCTTGTCCGGCAGCCTCCTCGTAGCCTGTTGTTCCATTAATTTGCCCGGCAAAATAGAGCCTTTTAATCAACTTTGTTTCGAGCGTATGCAACAACTGAGTGGGGTCGAAATAGTCATACTCAATGGCATATCCGGGACGATATATGCGCACATCACGCAAGGCGGGCACTTCTTTGAGTGCTGCCAATTGTATATCTATGGGCAACGAAGACGAGAAGCCATTCAAGTAAAACTCTTGCGTAGTTTCGCCTTCGGGCTCAAGGAAGAGTTGATGCTCGTTTTTATCGGGAAACGTTACTATTTTTGTTTCTATGCTTGGGCAATAACGAGGACCTATACTCTGTATCTGACCATTATACAGCGGCGAATCGGGTAGTCCTTTTCGCAATATATCATGCACCCGTTCATTGGTATAAACCGTCCAACAACTACGTTGCTTGAGGGGGCGTGGCTCAAAATCGAGATAAGAGAATTTATGAAAGTCATTCTCACCTTTTTGTTCGATGGTTTCGTCAAAATGGACACTGCGACCATCTATGCGAACAGGTGTACCGGTCTTCATACGACCAACAACAAAGCCCAAAGATGCAAGCTGCTCGGACAATCCATAAGAAGCAGGTTCCGAAATACGACCGCCGGGCAACTTTGTGCGACCAATGTGCATCAATCCATTCAAGAATGTACCATTGGTAAGAACAACACTACGTGCCTTGAAAGTAACATCCATACCGGTAACAACCCCTCGCACCTCGCCGTCGGCTATAACGAGCTGTTTTACAAAGTCTTGCCAAACATTTAGATTATTGGTATTCTCTATAATCGAGCGCCAATCTTCAATAAATCGAGCTCTATCACTCTGCGAACGAGGACTCCACATAGCTGGTCCTTTCGACCGATTGAGCATCCTGAATTGTATTGCAGTCTTGTCGGTAACAATACCCATTTGACCGCCAAGCGCATCTATTTCTCTGACTATCTGACCTTTAGCTATACCACCAACGGCAGGATTGCAACTCATTTGCGCAATCTTGTTCATGTCATGAGTGATGAGCAGTGTTTTCGAGCCAAGATTGGCAGCAGCACAAGCAGCTTCGCATCCCGCATGACCGGCACCTACAACTATTACGTCATATTCAAAATCCATCGTCAACGATATTACTTTCAAAAGTAAATATTTTGTTTGAAATAAACAAACCGAAGTTTAAAACGTTTCTTAACGCGAGGGTTATCATTGTGCAACACGCATTGTTAACGCCTCATTTTCACAACGTTCCATAATTTCGCGCTCACCGGGTGCTTTATCATCAATGCCACACAAATGCAATATACCATGTATGATGACACGATGCAACTCGGTATCGTAAGGAACACTCAACAGCTCGGCATTAGAGCGCACCGTATCGACACTGATGAAAATATCGCCCGAAATAGTTGAGCCAAAACAGTAGTCGAAAGTGATTATATCGGTATAATAATCGTGTTGCAAGAAGGCTCTATTAACCTCCAATATACGCGCATCGTCACAGAACACATAGCCGATTTCACCGCATTTTTTGCCATATTTAGCAGCGACTTGCTCTATCCAATGCGATACAGCTACGCGGTCTATTTCGGGGAAAGAAACATTCTCGGTATTATACGTTATTGGCATATTTCAAACAGGTTATTTAGTAGGTTGCAAAGGTACATAGTTTCTTTTAAAAGCGTATCATCCAAAGAAAAAATATGCCACCAAAATACCCGATATTGCTCCAATAACGTCGGCCAAAAGAGCGTATCCTACGGCATAGCGTGTATTTTTAATACCCACACTACCAAAGTAAACAGCCAATATATAGAAAGTTGTGTCGGTAGAACCTTGAACGGTTGCAGCCACTCGCGCAACAAAAGAGTCGACACCGTAGGTTGCCATACAATCTACCATCATGCCACGCGAACCACTACCACTCAACGGTTTCATCAGCGCGGTGGGCAATGCCTCAACAAACGATGTATCCAACCCACACGATGCCACCAACCAACGCACTCCGTCTACTACATAATCCATAGCTCCCGATGCACGAAATACTGCTATACCTACAAGTATGGCAACTAAATAGGGAATAATCATCACTGCGGTTTTAAAGCCCTCTTTCGCGCCCTCAATAAAGCTTTCATAGACATTTATACGCTTGTATAGACCAACACCTATAAACGACACTATGATCGTAAATAGCAAAGCATTGGCAGCAAACGTCGAGTAGAGTTGCATCTTCTCTTGAGGCAGTTGAGAGAAGAAATACATGATACCACCTATCACAGCTACAATTCCTAAAGCCCACGAAACAAGCACTTTATCAATCTTTATACGCTGTTTCAGGCACAAAGCGAACAAGCCAACAAAGGTAGCAATAAATGTAGCTATAAGTATAGGAATAAATATATCGGAGGGATTGGCAGCACCCATCTGCGCCCGATAGGTCATAACACCAATGGGTACCAATGTCAAACCCGAAGCGTTGAGAACCAAAAACATTATCATAGCATCGGTGGCAGTATCCTTTTTAGTATTGAGTTCCTGCATCTCCTTCATAGCCTTCAATCCCAGCGGAGTTGCAGCATTATCAAGACCCAACATATTGGCAGAAATATTCATAAACATCGACCCCAACGCCGGATGCCCCTTGGGTATGCCGGGAAACAATCGAGAGAAAAGTGGAGTCATAGCACGCGAAAAAATAGCGATGAGACCGCCATTTTCGCCAACCTTCATCAGTCCCAACCACAATGTAAGCACACCGGTAAGTCCCAACGAAATATCAAACGCACTCTTGGCAGAAGCAAACGATGCGTTCATGATATCCGACCATATTGTGAGGTTACCTGCAAAAATTGTCTGACACAATGCAACGACAAAAGCTATAACAAAAAATGCAATCCAAATATAATTAAGTACCATGATCGTGGTTCTTTTTTTTAATTTTCTATTTCCAACACCAAAATTAAAAATTTTATCGCTAACTGCACGACTATCATCTGCAAAACTATTTGAGTGTTATTTTTTTAACATTTGTTCAAACTTTATTTTTTTTACGGCTGTTAAACAAAAGAGCAAAAACAAGCAACAAACCACTGTTTGACAACAAATTAAGACATAAAAAACCCTCGTGAGAATTGGATATTTTTTCTTTTTCGGTAGATTGGTCGAAAAAATAGGCGCGAAAAAGGGTGTTCCTACTCGTTTTTGACTTAACTTCGCTCAAGAAACAGAAACAAACTATGAGTGCAGAAAAATTAAAAGAAGAACTCATCGCAACCGGCAACGAGAGAAAAGCTCAAGAGCTGATGCGATTTTTCAAAACTTCAAAAGGTAGCTATGGCGAGGGTGATATTTTTATAGGTGTTACCGTTCCTGTCAATCGCGCTATCACGAAAAAATTTTTGCACCTCTCTCCCACCGAACTTGTCGAGTTGCTTCACTGCGAAATTCACGAGGTGCGACTGTCGGCACTGATATGTATGGTCGAACAATATAAATCTAAAAAGACAACCGACTCGCGCCGGCAAGAGATTGTCGATATTTACATAAAGAACACTCGCTACATCAATAATTGGGATCTGGTAGATCTCTCTGTTTATAACATTATAGGTGAACATCTGCTACATCGCGACCGCGAGCTGTTGTATCATTGGGCAGAAAGCACACTTCTTTGGGAACAACGTATGGCTATCGTCGCAACAATGTGCTTTGTGCGCCATGGCGAATATGACGACACAATAGCCATTGCCCGAAAACTCTGCTATCACCCACACGACCTTATACAGAAAGCCGTAGGCTGGCTGCTGCGCGAAGTAGGAAAACGCGACGAAAAGCATCTTACCGACTTCCTCGACACACACCACACCACCCTACCCCGCACACTGTTACGATATGCCATAGAGAGGTTCTCCCCCATGCAACGCAAGCACTACATGGGTAGATAAGGAAAATAACAACACATACTACACCATCAGAAACCCGGCAGTGAGAAATATAGCGTAGGAAGAAGCAACAAGAAACCTATAACAATGAGGGTAACGATAAACTTCCATATCCATTTTACCCAATTTTCGTAAGAAATTTTTGCCACCGAAAGCACAGCCATCAGCACGCCCGAACAGGGTGTAATCATATTGGTGAAACCATCGCCAAACTGAAACGCAAGCACAGTAGCTTGGCGCGAAACCCCTATCATATCGGAGAAGGGAGCCATGATAGGCATCGTTACAGCAGCCTTGGCAGATGCCGATGGGATGAACAGGTTGATAAACGTCTGTATACCATACATCGTAGCAAGGGCTACTTCTCTTCCACTATCTGCCAATGCCGATGCCATAGACGACAGCATGGTGTCTATCACATTTCCGTCCTCAAGTATTACAATAATACCGGCTGCAAAACCAATGATAAGCGCTGCCGAGAAGATATCTTTTGCTCCGGCAATAAACTCTTTGGCAATATCGTCGGGCGAGTAACCTGCCGAAATACCGGCAGCCAAAGCCAACGCCATAAACAGGGCACATATCTCGGGCAGATACCAGCCATAACCCATAGCTCCTACCACAAGAAATAGGATGGTAAAGAGCAGAAGATTGAGTATAAACATACGCCTTGAGGCACGCAACGAAACAAGCGATACCACAACAAACAAGCCGGTAGCTACCCACAGCAACCAAGGTGTCGCATACTGACTTTGACCTATTTTTATCACACAATCGGCAGCATAAAACCACGAGAAAAGCAACAACGATAGGGTGATAGCAGCAAAGGACAACCAAGCCCCCACTCCACTCTTCTGCATAGGCATAACCTCTCCTACCGGTTGTTGGTCATCAACGGCTATGGGCTCTCTCTTTACTTTTCGCGCATACCACAACACAAAAGCTATTGCTATTGTCATGAGTACCACCCAACAGAAAACACGATACTCTATACCCGAGAAGAGTGGCAACTGCGACATATCTTGCGCAATACCTATTGTAAAGGGATTGAGCATAGCACCGGCAAAACCAACGTGCGCAGCAACATACACCATGCACACACCCACAAAGTCGTCATATCCCAGCGAGCGAGCCAAGGGTATTACAACTGCCACGAAGGCAATAGTCTCTTCACTCATGCCAAATACGGCTCCAAACAAGCCAAACAACAGCATAATAAGGACTATCACAATATTGCCAATACCCATACGCTTTACGGGCTTGAAACGCTCGAGTGTTCGCGCCTTTTCAATAAACTTCATGATACCATCATCTACAGCCTTGGTACTATTGATTACCCAGAAGGCACCACCAATAATCAGCACAAAGGCAATGATGCCCGCTTGACGGCTGAAGCCTTCATAGAGTGCCGAAAAAATCTGCCAGGTCTGTGCATTTCCGCCGGGTACAATCCATGTTGCAACGGCACATATCACCAATACGGTGAATATTATAACGTAGGTATTAGGAACTTTTATCTTTGCCATAAATACAAGTATTATATAATAAAAACGGTGGGTGTGTCATGATGGCGCACCTACCGCAATGATATAGTTACAAATCTATTTGTTTTTCTTCATGTGATCGATGTTGTAGTGCAACCCCCTACTCTCTTTGCGCTCGATAGCTTGTCGCATAATGAGATAACCGGTATTTATCATGTTACGCAACTCGCATATCTCTTTCGAGGCTTTACTACGTTTAAAGAGGCTTTCGGTCTCTTCATAGAGAATATCCAGACGATCCCATGCACGTTTCAGGCGCAAGTCGGAACGCACAATACCTACGTATGTACTCAATATTTGGCACACCTCTTTCACACTTTGAGTTATCAATACCATCTCCTCGGTAGGCACTGTACCCTCGTCGTTCCACTCGGGTATATCGGCATGGAAATCATATTCGTCAAGGTGAGCCAACGAGTGGCGGGCAGCAGCATCGGCATAAACAACAGCTTCGATAAGCGAGTTTGAAGCCAAGCGGTTGCCGCCATGCAATCCGGTACAAGCACACTCACCCACCGCATACAGGCGATTGATCGACGAGCGAGCATCAAGATCTACAAGAATACCACCACACAGATAATGTGCAGCCGGAGCCACAGGAATATAATCGCGAGTGATATCTATACCTACACTCAAGCATTTCTCATAAATATTGGGAAAGTGAGTGCGAGTCTCCTCGGGGTCTTTGTGAGTAACATCGAGGTATACATATTCGTCGCCTCGATTTTTCATCTCATTATCTATGGCACGAGCTACAATATCACGAGGTGCCAACGACAATCGCTCGTCGTATTTGTGCATAAACTCTTTACCGTCGCGTGTGCGCAACACCGCACCATAACCACGCATAGCCTCGGTTATGAGGAAATTGGGACGGTCGCCGGGATGATACAATGCTGTGGGGTGAAATTGCACAAACTCCATATCCTTCACCGTACCCTTGGCACGATACACCATTGCAACACCATCACCGGTAGCCACCATGGGGTTGGTTGTAGTTTGATACACAGCACCCACACCGCCGGTAGCCATCACCGTAACTCGCGACAAGAACGTATCTACACACCCCGTAGCCGGATTGAGAATATATGCACCATAGCACTCTATATCGGGTGTTTGGCGGGTAACTGTAACACCTAAATGGTGTTGTGTGATAATCTCAATAGCAAAATGATGCTCATATACCGTAATATTGGGATGTTTCTTGACGGCTTTTATAAGGCTTTCTTGAATTTCGGCACCGGTATTGTCTTTGTGGTGAAGAATACGAAACTCCGAGTGTCCTCCCTCGCGGTGCAAGTCGAACTCACCTTTTTCGTTCTTATCGAAATCGACACCCCATTTTATAAGTTCCTGTATCTGCGACGGAGCTTCACGCACCACCTTTTCGACGGCGGCAGGGTCGCTCAAATAGTCGCCTGCAATCATCGTATCCTCGATGTGCTTCTCAAAGTTATCTACCGGAATATTGGTTACCGAGGCAACACCTCCTTGGGCAAAATAGGTATTAGCATCGGCAAGTTCACTTTTACATATCAGAGCCACCGAGCCTCGGTGAGCTACTTTCAGGGCAAAACTCATACCGGCAATGCCCGAACCAATAACCAAAAAGTCGTACTTTTTCACTTCAGTTACAGTTTACTTATCATAAAAGTTTCAACACGATTATATCACTCCTCATAGCGACATAGCGGTTGTACAACGGCAAAGGTAACGATAAATAACTTACGTTGGTGCGGCTTGGTGGCGAAATCTATGATTATTTCACATTAAAAACAGCTTTTTAGGTTAAATAGGATTGTTATTTTTGCAAGACGAGCATAAAAACTTTAATTTTGCAATGCTTAAGATTCAGCCGGTATATATAAAATGAAAACATCTTACTACATACATCAGTTATACCACCACATGCGCAACGAGATAGAACGCATACCTACGCGATTTGAGAGCGAAGGCGATGTGATATACCAAGTGCGCAACTGCATCAAAAAAATAAATGTAGTAGGGGAGGTGTGGAATGTAAAATCTTTTCAGATACCCATTCCTATCAACCAATTTATATATCGCTTCTGCCGCAAATCGAAGGCCGAACGCTCCTATCGAAATGCAATACGCCTGCTCGAACTTAATATATCAACCCCTCAACCCATAGCCTACATCGTAGAGAAAAGCCTATGGGGTATCAATCGCAGCTACTACATTTCACAACAGATAGCCTACGACCACACGTTGGGCGACCTCTTTCGCAAGCCTCCACAAGATGCTCAACTTATTATTACCGAGTGTATCAAATATATCAACTCGTTTCATCGCAAGGGGTTGTACTTTCTCGACCTATCGGTAGGTAATATACTCATCAAAAGACAAGCCGATGGTGGCTTTACATTCTACTTGATAGACCTCAACAGAGCTAAGTTCTATCACCGACCTCTCACATGCCGCGAGAGTGTCAAGGCATTCTGTCGCCTCGATACTACTGCCGAACAAAAGGAGTCGGTATTGCGACAATATGCCGAAATATCGGGATTTGACTATGACGACGTTATACACCACTACAATCAACACAAAGAGAAGGACAACCGCCGTCGCAAGATGAAGAAATTTCACCTTAACAACCTCCGCGAAACATTGAGTTTCAAAAAGAAGTAACAAATGTGATGAATAAAAATAAATAAATTTATTTTGTTCTCCTCTCGGCTTGCACTATCTTTGCAACATAAAATTATAGCACGTGCAAAACGAAAAATTTGAAATTGTAGCTAAGACTTTTCAAGGTCTTGAAGGAGTCTTGGCAGAGGAGATTGCTGCACTGGGTGGTAGCGATATAGTTGAGGGACGTCGCATGGTTTCGTTCCAAGGTGATAAAGCCTTGCTGTATAAGGCAAACTTGGCTTGTCGAACTGCCTTGCGCATACTTAAACCCATCTTACACTTTGAGGCATCTAACCCCGACGAGGTTTACAACACATTGCGCAACTACGATTGGGAGCAGTTGATGTCGGTATCTACTACATTCTCTATCGACTCGGTGGTGTTCTCCGACGAGTTTCGCCACTCAAAATTTGTTACTTACCGCATGAAAGATGCCATCGTCGATTTCTTTAACGAACGATATGGCAAGCGTCCCTCGGTGCGCCTTACCAATGCCGACATACAATTCAATCTACACATAAACAACACAAGTTGTACCCTCTCGCTCGACAGCTCGGGCGAGTCGCTACATAAGCGTGGCTATCGAGTAGCACAAACCGAAGCTCCCATCAATGAGGTGTTGGCTGCCGGACTTATCATGCTTACCGGATGGCGTGGCGAATGTAGTTTGATTGACCCCATGTGTGGCTCGGGAACATTCCTCATCGAAGCAGCACTCATAGCTACAAACACCTATCCGGGCATTTTCCGCCAACATTTTGCATTTGAACGTTGGGCTGATTTTGATGCCGACTTGCTCGAAGAAATTTATAACGACGATAGCAACGAGCGCGAGTTTAAACACAAAATATACGGCTCGGACATTTCGGTTAAGGCTACAGCTATTGCGGCCCGAAACATCAAGAGTGCCGGAGTAGGGCAATATATCGAATTGAATACCCAACCCATTCAAAGCTACGAAGCAGCCCCAGCCGAGAAGGGTATACTCATCACCAACCCACCATACGGCGAGCGTATTGGTTCGAGCGACATGGAGGCTCTATATGAAGCTATTGGCAACAGACTGAAACACGTATTTAAGGGTTATACAGCATGGGTATTGGGCTACAAACAAGAGCATTTTGACAAAATAGGGCTGAAGCCTTCTGCCAAAATACCTACTCTGAACGGTGCTTTGGAGTGCGAGTTCCGCAAATACGAGATTTTTGAAGGAACATACGCTGCTCACAAACGAGCCACTGCAACCGAACCTCCCAAACCTCGCCCCATGCGTAGCAAAGATAAGCCCCGCAAAGAGGATAGAAAACCCTTTGCAAAACGTGGCGAACACTTCGATAGAGAGAACAACGAGGCAAAAAAATCGTTTGGACGAGATAGAAAAACATTCGACCGCAATAGCGACACGAAAAGATTTGAGCGCAAAGGCAAATATGGCAATGAGTCGAACAATCGTACCGACAACACCAAACACACGCCATATGAGAAAAGACAAACCCCGGCAGGTGATATACCCACAGCCAAGAAAACAACAGCCGGTAGTCGTACTCGCGCACGTAAAAAAGAGCAATAAACAACTACAAACAATAGGAATATGAATATACTTCTTTTAGGTTCAGGAGGTCGCGAATGTGCCATAGCGTGGAAGTTGGCACAAAGTCCTCGCACCGACAAATTATTTGTTGCTCCGGGTAATGCCGGCACAAAAGAATATGGCGAAAACGTGAAAATATCAGCCACCGACTTCGATGCCATAGCCGATTTTGCGTTGCAAAACAAGATTGACATGGTGGTAGTAGGTCCTGAAGATCCTCTTGTAAAAGGTATCTACGACTATTTTGGCAACAACAGCACCTTGAGCCACATCCCGGTTATAGGTCCGTCGAAAGCTGCTGCACAACTCGAGGGCAGCAAAGACTTTGCCAAAGCCTTTATGATGCGCCACAATATACCGACAGCCCGTTATCGCAGCTTTACAGCGGCAACCATTGAGGATGGTTATGCCTTCCTTGAAACACTCAAAGCACCCTATGTACTCAAAGCCGACGGATTGGCAGCCGGCAAAGGTGTGCTTATACTGCCCACTCTCGACGAAGCCAAAAGCGAATTGCGCGCCATGCTCGACGGTATGTTTGGCGAAGCCGGTGCAACAGTAGTCATAGAAGAGTTCTTGTCGGGTATTGAGTGCTCGGTTTTTGTTCTCACCGACGGTGTCAGCTACAAGATACTTCCTGTTGCCAAAGACTACAAACGCATTGGTGAGGGTGATACCGGACTCAACACCGGTGGTATGGGAGCTGTTTCGCCCGTTCCTTTTGCCGACGAAACCTTTATGCAAAAGGTTGAGCAACGCATCATCATACCCACAATAGAGGGATTGAAAGCCGAGAATTTAGACTATAAAGGTTTTATCTTCTTGGGTCTTATCAATGTCGAAGGCGAGCCGATGGTTATCGAATACAATGTGCGTATGGGCGACCCCGAGACCGAGGCCGTAATGCCTCGCATTGCATCGGACCTTGTAGACTTGCTTGAGGGTGTAGCCACACAAACACTTGCACAACACACTCTCGATATAGACTCTCGCGCTACCGTTACAATAATGCTCGTTTCGGGTGGTTATCCCGGAAGCTACGAAAAAGGAAAGGTAATAACCGGACTTGACAAGGTAGAAAACAGTGTGGTATTCCATGCCGGTACAGCCGAGAAAGAGGGTGATATAGTAACATCGGGCGGTCGCGTTATAGCTGTTACCTCTTACGGAACAACCCGCAAAGAGGCTCTCGAAACATCATACCAATCGGCAGCACTGATAAACTTTGAAGGCAAGTACAACCGTCGTGATATAGGTAACGACTTGGATAAATTGTAATAAATTGAATAGAGATATTATACATATATATACCCCAACGATTGTCGCAATGTGGTTTGTGGCAATCGTTGTGAGTATATTTATAAAAGGATTGGTGCCCGAAACATTTGTATCGATAGGGTTGCTAAGCGATAGCTTTATGCCCAATGTGAACAATGGCACAATGCCTTTTATAATAAATCTCTTTATAATCATTCTTACAGCGCTGCTTTTCAATCGTTTGGCAGCACAATTCCAACTTGTAAAAGAACAGACACTGTTACCTGCTGCTTTTATATTACTTTTTCAGACACTTAACCCCGGTCTTATAAACAGCATTGCTCCGCAAAACTTTGCAACACTCATTGTAGGTGCAATATTTTTTATCTTATACACGTGCTACCAACAAAAGAGAGCTACCGAAAAGAGTTTTATCATAGGTTTGTTATTTGCTTTCACAGCGCTGTTTTATGCTCGTATTCTCTACCTACTACCCATTTTTCTGTTGGGTATGTACCAGATGCAAACCGGCTCAATACGAACATTTGCCGCTACACTTGTAGGTCTTGTTACCCCTTATTGGATTGTATGGGGAATAGGGTGGGGTGATGCTTTGCAGTTTTCATCAACAAACTTTGCTATATCATTACAGATACCCACATTTACATGGCAAATGATACCGGCTATCTTTGTTATGCTGTTGGGATTGATTGCCGGAACGGTCAACCTAATAAACAACTACAACGAAAATATCAAGACACGCGCAATGAATGGGTTTGTCAATATATTGTCGGTCTATACAGCCCTACTTATGATTATTGACAATAGTCATTATACCACCTATTTACCCCTGCTCAACTGCGTTGTTACGCTACAACTAAGCTACCTGTTTACTTCGCAACACAGTCGTCTTTACAATATTCTTTTCTTCACACTGATAACCCTGTTATTGGGTAGCCAAGTGTGGATGTATTGGGTATAAACGCCCTATTTCAATAGTTTTTCTATACCCATTCTTATAGATTTCAATCCAAAATCTTCGGGATTTATATCCTCGGGAGCTAACCAGAAAAGTTCGGCGACATCGTCTTTTCCCTCAAAGGCGATACTACTATCGACATTCACCTCGAAAAACAAATCCATTGTGTGGATATCCATGCCCGAATAGGGGTAAATATTGGGCTGTGAGAAGAGATAACGCGCCGAGGGTATACTTATACCAGTTTCTTCCAAAACCTCGCGAGAGAGCGAATTTTCGGCTGTTTCGTAACACTCGGTAAAACCTCCCGGCAAATCGAGCGTTCCCATTGCCGGCTCTTTGGCACGTCGCGCAACAAGCAATCGACCCAACTCGTCGCGTATAACCGCCACAACAGCTGCACGTGGATTGAAATAATAGACAAAACCACATTTTTCACAACGCTTCGACGAGGCATTGTTTACCACAAAATCCTTTGAGCCACAGCAGGGACAATAAACAAATTTTTCAAGAGGATGTTTCATACCCAACATATACAAAAATAGAGGTAGACAGCACACTGAATACCTCTATTTACTATATCATTAAAATATTAATTTACAACCATTACCTTGGCTACAACGCCACTCTTACCACCGCTCTGTGAAGCATAGATAAGATAAACACCGGTCTTAACACGCTCACCACCGGCTGTACGACCGTCCCAAACGTATGTACCACCATTGGCATAACCTTGGCTGAAGAGGTTACCGGCTACATCGGTAATCTTTACCAACGAGTTTTCCATAAGACCCTGAATGGTAATCCAGCCTGTAAAATCTGGGCGAACAGGATTGGGGAATACTTTCACATTGTCGTAATTTTCGGCAGCTTGAGAAACATCGGCACGATATGAAGCAACACCCAACTCAGTTGCTACAAATAACTCACCGGTAGCATTATTCATAGCCATATCGTACACGAGGTTCGAAGGCAACAGACTATTATCAGGGCTGTGTTGTTCCAATATTTCTGTTCCGTCGGGACTTACCAAGTAGACACCCGAGGTAGATGTTCCCAACCATTTTCTGTTAGAACCATCAACAACAATTGTATTTATACACTCATCTTCGAGCAGATAATCGGCAAAATCTGTTCCGTCGTTACGAGGCACTTTCACGCGAGTGCAACGATAATCACTATTCATTATGTTAGACAAGTTGCTCAACACGATAGGACCGGAACTTGTACCCACCCACACGTTACCATTCAAATCTTCCTCGGCAGTATAGAAATAGAGTACACCATTACCAAAAGAGCCACCATCTTGATCGTTAAATGTAGAGAATACACGCGAATCGCCTGTCTGACGATTGAGCACATAGATACGTGTGGCACTGACTTGTCTACCGTCAATAACAAATACATAAGGAGAACGTTTACAAACCAACAGATTACATCTGTAATCGGGCGACATACCTATATCGTAATATTTCCAATCGGATAATTCTACTGATAGAGGATCTTTTATTTTCTTGTCGGCAGGAAGACAAGCCAACACAGGATTGGTTGCTATCTGGTTATTAACCATAACGTTCCATAAATTACCATCGGAATCGAAATCGGCAAATGACGACAACATACACCATTGCAATGCCAAGGGTGAGTTACGTTGGTTATAATTACCTACATACTTAGTTCCATTGAATTTATGCAGACCATCAAACCAAGATCCTACATAGAAAATATCGCTGCTATCGGGGTCAAAAACCATGTTGAGAGAAGAACGCAAAGCGCCCTTATTTGTAGCAGAATTTCCACGAAGAACTTTATCCAACGAAAGAACCGACCAATTGTAAGTTGATAAATCATACACACTGATGGTTGTGTTGTTATACATATCGGTCGAGTAGTTGTACGGACCCACATTCTTTACATACACTTTGTTGTCGTGTATAGTAATAGATTGAGGAAGCGATACACTCGAGGTATTGTATCCAGCAGGTTCTATCAACCATGTGAGCGCATTGCCTTTTATACTGAAGTGCGATACACCCGATGCCGTCGAACCCCACACTGTATTGTCGCTATTATATGAAGAATAATAGCCATTCTTGGCTTCGGCAATGATTATATGCTTTGTTTCTAATACTTGTATAGTATTATCTTCTGCCACTTCTTTCGATATGAAATGTACTTTATCATTATAAGAAACCATGTAACCTCTATATGTATCGGTTATAGACTTGGCATTATAATAATTGACTGTCTGCTCGGTGATAGAAGACTCTTCTATATCCAATATATAAGTCAAAGAATTGGTAGTAAACAAGACATGATTATCGTCGATAGCATGTAAATAATTTACATCGGTAAGCTCGCCTATTTCGCTTAAATCAATGGCTTTCCAAAAATCGGCAAAACTATACATACCCGATTGTATGCCGGCTATATACAATTTATTATCAACAAGAGCAAGTAAATTATTACCTACCTTGGTTATTTTAGTAAATACTTTGTTGTAAATGTAAGACTCGTAAACTTCGTATTTACTATCATTCAATATAACTAAACCAAAATCGGTAGCCAAATAGATTTTGTTATCGCCAAAAACAACATCATTTATGGCTTTTGACGACATCATGATTGTGTTGTTTATATCGGGTATATTGATAACACTTCTATCATTGAATATCAAGTCTATGTTTGAATTGTTATACACAATCAATAGATAGTCTTTATCATAATTGTAGTATATATTCTTAATACCCGAATCCGATAGATAATTACCTGTATTGTAAGTCTCTATCTCCGATGTACTCTTGTCAAAAGAAAAAAGGTTAGAACCCGACATATAGTAAACTTCGTCGCCGGTACTCTCATAAATAACACCGGGAGTGGTAGACTTGGAAGGATATAATTGCCATTGACCTACCGCTTGTTGTGCTTGCACCAATACAGCACTACACAACATCACTACGAACATTATTTTTTTTGCCATGCTTATATATGTTTTCCTAAATACTCTTATTTTTTTATGCTTCACTATTTGTCAAAAATTCTACCAAACGTTTTGTAGCTATTGCGCGATGACTTATTTTGTTTTTCTCATCACTACTCATTTCGGCAAAAGTTATATCATATCCTTGAGGCATGAAAAGAGGGTCGTATCCAAAACCATTTTCACCGCGCAGGGTGTCTATTATTGAGCCCTCTATACAACCTTCAAAAATATATTCTTCGCCTGCATACAACAGAGCTATACACGTTCTGAAACGAGCTGAACGATCGGCTATACCTTGCATATTTTGCATCAATTTTTCAATATTACGCAAGGAATTGGATGGCTCACCGGCATATCTTGCCGAGAATACTCCGGGGGCATTATTCAATGCTGTTACTTCAAGACCCGAATCATCGGCAAAACAATCATAACCATATTTTTCTTTTATATAGCGAGTTTTCATGATAGCATTTTCCTCAAAGGTATCACCTGTCTCGGGTATGTCTTCATGACAACCTATATCCGACAAACTCAACACATCGAAATACATACCTACAATGGCACGAACCTCATCGAGTTTGTGTTTATTATTGGTTGCAAATACTATCTGTTTCATACTCAACTCGTTCTATATAAATAACGATTTTTCTTACGTTTTATTACCTTAGCCTTTTATTTTATCAAAGCCTTGTCCATATACAGCCGATACACTCGATTGAGAAATAAAGGCATTGGGGTCTATGTTTTTAATAAGACGTTGTATTTGTGATATCTGTGTACGTTTGGCAACTACAACAAGTACTTTTTTAGACTTCTTGGTATACCAACCCATACCATCCAATACGGTAACACCACGTTGCAATTCGTTTGATATTTGCTCGGCTATTTCCTCCCATTTATCGGAGAAGATGAGTAATTGCAACGATGCACGTATACCGTTTATTATCATATCACACACTGTGGTTGTTATAAACATGATTATATAACCATATATAACACGCTCTACATCGTGGAAAACAAGATAAGAAGATGAGATGATGATGATATCTATATACAACAACATCTTACCGAAACTTACATTGCGATATTTATTGACCATGGCAGCAATAATATCGGTACCACCGGTACTACCATTGGCAGTAAATACCACACCAAGACCCACACCACATAGTATACCACCTATAACCGATGCCATAAAGGTATCGCCTTTGGTAAGTCCATCGGGTATCCATAAGGGTAATACGTGTAGGAACAACCAACAGAAAAATACTCCGAATATAGTTCTTATACAGAATTTTACACCCAAAATTTTAAGGGCAAATATAAGAAGTATAACATTTACGACAGCATAGGTAACATCGATAGGAGGTGTACCAAAAGCATAGTAAATAATAGATGCCAAACCTGTTACAGCACCTGTTGTAAGTTCATTGGGAATAAGAAATCCTTGCCAAGCCAAAGCATAGCAGAAAGAACCAAATATAATAAAGAAATAATCCTTTATTTGAATCCAAATGTTGTTTTTCAAATTAGCTACCATAACTATTTATTATATTACAATATTTACAATTTTATTAGGTACTACAATTATTTTTTTAGGTTCTTTTCCTTCCATCCAACGAGCCGAAGACTCATGCGATAGAGCTATTTTTTCTACTTCCTCACGTGATGTACCGGCAGCAACTTCTATATTGAAACGTGCTTTACCGTTGAAAGAAACAGCGTAAGTTACACTATCTTCTTTGAGATAATCTTCATTAAATTCGGGCCATTGAGCATCACATACCGATGTTTCGTTGCCCATCTTATGCCACAACTCCTCGGCTATATGCGGGGCAAAAGGTGCCAACAATATAACAAGAGGTTGCAATATATTGATGCTGCGGCACTTTGATGATGTGAGTTCATTTACACATATCATAAAGGCACTTACCGAAGTGTTATATGAGAAATTCTCTATATCCCATGATACCTTCTTAATAAGCTTGTGCAACGACTTCAAGTCGGCTTTTGTAGCTTCTGTATTATTAACAGCTACATTATCACCATCGAAATACAAGTTCCACAATTTACGTAAGAAACGATGCACACCATCTATACCATTTGTATCCCAAGGCTTGCTTTGCTCCAACGGACCGAGGAACATCTCATAGAAACGTAATGTATCGGCACCGTAACGCTCTACAATATCATCGGGATTAACTACATTGAACATAGACTTTGACATCTTCTCGACAGCCCATCCACATATATATTTGTCATCTTCGAGTATAAATTGAGCTGTTTCAAACTCAGGACGCCAAGCTTTGAATGCTTCTATATCCAATACATCGTTACTTACAATATTCACATCGACGTGAATAGGTGTAACGTCGTAATCTTTTTTGAGATTATATGATACAAAAGTATTAGTATCTTTGATACGATATACAAAGTTTGAACGACCTTGTATCATACCTTGATTAACTAATTTTTTGAAGGGTTCGTCTTCACAAATAATACCCAAATCAAACAAGAATTTATTCCAGAAACGGCTATAAATCAAGTGACCGGTAGCATGTTCTGTACCACCAATATAAAGGTCGACATTGCGCCAATATTCATTCGATTCTTTCGATACAAGAGCCTCATTGTTATGAGGATCCATATAACGCAAATAGTAGGCAGAAGAACCTGCAAAACCGGGCATAGTGCACAATTCCAAGGGATAACCATCGGTTGTTTTCCAATTTTTGGCACGACCCAATGGGGGTTCTCCTGTTTCGGTAGGTAAGAATTTATCTACTTCGGGCAATTGCAAAGGCAACTCTTTTTCATCTATTATATAAGGCATATTATCCTTATAATATACAGGGAAAGGCTCGCCCCAATAGCGTTGACGGCTGAATATAGCATCACGCAGACGATAATTTACTTTTACTCTACCAATACCTTTTTCTTCAATAAATTTCTTTGTAGCAGCAATAGCTTCTTTGACTGTTTTACCATTCAAATCAAGACCATTACCACAAGAATTTATCATGATACCCTCTTTGGCATCGAAACTCTCTTCACTTACATCACAACCTTCTATAAGAGGTATAATAGGAAGATTGAAATGTTTGGCAAAAGCGTAGTCGCGACTATCGTGTGCAGGTACAGCCATAATAGCACCTGTACCATAACCTGCCAATACATAATCGCTTATCCAGATGGGTATTTGTTTTCCATTGAGAGGATTGATAGCATAAGAACCTGTAAAGACACCTGTTACACTACGATCCATCATACGCTCACGCTCTGTACGGCTCTTTATACTATCTAAGTAAGCATCTACGGCAGCACGTTGTTCGGCAGTAACTACTTTATCAACATACTCACTTTCGGGAGCAAGTACCATAAATGTTACACCAAATACTGTATCGGCGCGAGTGGTAAATATAGTAAATTCTATATCACTATTATATACCTTAAATTGCATTTCAGCACCTTCCGAACGACCTATCCAGTTGCGTTGAGTCTCTTTCAAACTTTCTGTCCAATTGAGAGTTTCCAATCCTTCGAGCAGACGTTGAGCATATGCCGATACACGTAAACACCATTGACGCATTACCTTTTGTTCAACAGGATGACCTCCGCGAACAGAAACACCCTCACTTACCTCGTCATTTGCCAACACAGTACCCAATGCAGGACACCAGTTAACCATTGTATTACCAAGGTAAGCAATACGATAATTCATCAATATTTCTTGTTGTTCTTTTTCGCTTTTATTCTTCCATTCGGTAGCAGTAAAAGTCATTTCTTCACTGCATGAAGCATGGACATTTTCTGTACCCGAAGTATTGAATTTTTCTATCAACTCGCTGATAGGACGAGCTTTATTGCAAGAAGTACAGTAATAACTTTCAAACATTTTGATAAAAGCCCATTGAGTCCATTTATAATATTCGGGCTCACATGTGCGTATTTCTCTATCCCAATCATAACAGAAACCTATTTTGTCTAACTGTTCACGATAGCGAGCTATATTTTTTTCGGTAGTAATAGCAGGGTGTTGACCTGTTTGTATAGCATATTGTTCAGCAGGAAGACCATAGGCATCGTATCCCATAGGGTGTAATACATTGAAACCTTTGAGTCTTTTATAACGAGAATAGATATCGGAAGCTATATAACCCAGAGGATGACCTACGTGCAATCCTGCACCCGAAGGGTAGGGGAACATGTCAAGTACATAAAATTTAGGCTTGCTGCTATCTTCTTGTACTTTATATATTTTGTTCTCACTCCAATATTGAGACCAACGTTTTTCTATTTCTTTAAAATTATATTCCATAGAGTATTATGTGATTATGTTTGTTTTCTTCTTTTATAAACCCAATTGAGCCGATATTTCCAACATTTTTTCGATAGGTTTAATAGCTTTTGTAGCTATCTCGGCATCTACGGTTACCTCGGGTAATTCGTATTTCAATGTATTATATAGTTTTTTCAAAGTATTCAAACGCATATAATTACATTCATTGCAAGCACATGTACTATCGGCAGGAGGAGCAGGTATAAATGTTTTACCATTTCCATTCTTACGCATTTCGTGCAATATACCACTTTCGGTAGCTACAATAAATTCATTACAATCGCTATTGAGGGCATACTTGAGCAGTGCTGCTGTAGAACCTACCTTATCGGCAAGTGCCAAAACCGCACTTTTACACTCGGGGTGCGCCAATACTTGTGCATTGGGATATTCTTTCTTAAGAGCTACTATTTTTTCTACCGAAAACTTTTCATGAACATGACAAGCTCCATCCCACAATATCATGTTACGTCCGGTAATACTGTTGATGTAATTACCTAAATTACGATCGGGCCCGAATATAAGTTTTTCATCAGCCGGAAAACTCTCTACTATTTGTCGAGCATTGGTAGATGTAACTACTATATCGGTATGAGCTTTAACAGCTGCCGATGTATTTACATAAGAAACTACTTTGTAACCGGGATATTGTTTCTTGAATGCAGCTAAATCTTCAGCCTTACAGCTATCGGCAAGCGAACAACCAGCATTGGTATCGGGTATAAGCACTTTTTTGTTAGGACAAAGTATTTTGGCTGTTTCACCCATAAAATGAACACCGCATACTACCAATATCTCGGCATCGCTCTTGGCAGCCCATTGAGCAAGAGCCAAACTATCTCCTACAAAGTCGGCTATATCTTGTATAGCACTCTCTTGATAGTAGTGAGCCAATATGACAGCATTTTTTTCTTTTTTCATTCTATTTATTTCTGCTACCATATCTACACCCTCGTTTACGGGAGCATCTACATATCCACAAGAAATATCCACAGCAATCATATATTATTTAATTTTTTTTTCTAAAAATGTTTTTTAATGATGATAATAGCTTGTTGAAACGAGTGATAACTTTTTTATTAAAAACTTGCTTTATAAGTTATCAATATAGTATGAAAATATACTCTTTTTTTATCAACAATTATAGTTTATCATTATCAAGTAATTACACACTTTTTCAACTTAGTGTTTAATGTGGCAAAGTTAATAACTTTCTGCGATTTTAGGTATTGAAAAAGGGAGTTTTTGCTGTTTATAATAAACTTATTATTGGTTTATATATCAACAACTCTATTTTGACATCTTGTTGATGTTTATAAGAGTGATTTTATCAATAGTTATTTCAACCTTTTATTACACTGTTATCAACAATGATTTTGTTGTTGTTTATATCTTATTTATCTTTGCAAAGTACTAAAAAACTAACTTATGGAGAAGAAAAGTATATTGGATTTGGAAAGATTATCGACCGAACAATACAAAGAGATAGATAAGCTGTCTTTTGTAGTAGTTCTTGATAATATACGCAGCCTCAATAATATAGGTTCGGTTTTTCGTACCTCTGATGCTTTTTTGGTTGAAAAAATCTATTTGTGTGGTATAACAGCTACGCCTCCACACCCCGACATTCATAAAACAGCTCTGGGTGCCGAGGATAGTGTTGAATGGGTATATTTCAATAATACAATAGATGCTGTCGAAAAGTTACAATCGGATGGTTATATAGTCTATGCCATAGAACAGGTGAAAGATAGTTTTTCATTACAAAATATGGTGTTGAAAAGTAATGAAAAATATGCGTTAGTACTTGGTAATGAGGTAAAAGGAGTTCAACAAGAAGTTGTTGATAAATGTAATGGATGTATAGAAATACCCCAGTTTGGTACAAAACATTCACTCAACGTATCGGTAACAGCAGGCTTGGTGATATGGGACTTTTTCAAGCAGTTGTATAAAGATAAATAATAGAATAAAAAATTGTTGATAACTTCTTTATAAAGTTATTTTATAACATTCCTTGTTCTACCAAAACGCATATACGTTCTATATCTTTATCTTTTCCTTCGGGATCCCATTCAGCTTTCAATGTAACACCAAAAAGTTTGCCAAAAGTTTGCCAAAATCCGGCGCGGAAGCTACCTAAAAAGGCTCTTATAATTTCGTAAGAAGATTGATTACATTCGCGGTTTACAAGTTTTATCAACATCTTACCTTGTGAATAAGTGAATTTCTTGAGTATAGGTTTATATTGCTTAAACAACTCATCTTCCATTTTTTCAATATGCTTTTGTCGAGCCTCATCGTCGGGTAGTGTTTCCATGTATTGATAGGTTTCGACAAGTATTTCATATATAAGCTTGGCATACGGCAATGTTTTCTTTACATCGCGTACAGTCTTTCTATAAAATTTTTCTTGCTTTTTGTTCTTGAATTTGGGTAGTTCATTATAAACATAAAAGGGTCGCATCTGTATAACTTTTACAGTATCACCTTCTATTACAGCCCAATAATAACCTTCATATATTTGTATTTTCAATTCCGGATTTTCTATAACCGGTATAAGCGGATCATCAAAGTATTCTTCTTCATCCTGAGCATGAGATATAAATACCCAGTGAAGAATTATAAACAATAATATGATGATTCTTTTATTCATGTGTGCAAAAATAATAATAGGCTTTTATTAATCAATAAATAGTGTGTTTAAATAATACTTTTTATTGTAGATATATATTGTTTATAAGTTGTTGATATGTTGTATATAAGTATGTTTATTAAGTATATAAATAATTGAATATAAAATATTTAATTATTTTGTTAATAAGTAGGTTTATTAAGTTGTTTAGTAACCTAACAATTATTAGAATAAAAATAAGTCTATAAGTTTAATTATGGAAAAACAAAGAAGTATATATACGAAAAAAGGCTCGAAATTATCGAGCCTCTTTTCGTGGTTGGCTTACCAGGATTCGAACCTAGACAAACAGAACCAAAACCTGTTGTGCTACCATTACACCATAAGCCAGTACCTTGTGCCAAGGAATTTTCCTAAAGCGATGCAAAGGTAATACCAAATTTCTAATCCACCAAATTTTTAGAAAAGAATTTTACAAAAACATCATAAAATAGGGTTTTAAATAGTCTCTTGTGGCTATATTTTGCCTATAAATATGATTTATTGGTTGGTTTGTCAATTTTTACAAACCTAACAGAGTTGTGTGAAAATAAATAATTTTGGAGTTGCTCACTATTCCATGGTGAATACCTTTTTATAGAAATATTCGTAGGTGCGATAGTTGGGCATCGCAGCATCATATTCACAATGCCAATTATTTATCATATTATATACCATCTCCATTTGAGAGAATGGTTCTGTGTGCCAACGATTGTTTTTGGGTATCAATTGTGATATATAGTTATACTTGTCGAATAGTTTTTCCACCATATCTTCTGTACCGCAAATGATAAGGTTCAGGTTGTTTACTTTCAGATATTTCTCAATATAGTTTATCACTTTTTTCCATTGCGATGTAGCTGTTTGTGATAGATGCCATATTAAGAGAGTGTCTTTATTATTCTTTATAAAAGAATTTTCTTGCACACTTTTATAATTTGTTATATAGGTAGATTTGTGATTTTTATAAAAATCTTCTTTTATATTCTCTACCACATTATATCCATTACCAGATTTATCAGTAATACACAGGTATTTAGGAAAACAGCTATCGTGTGTGTTGAGTATAGAAATGATATTCTTTTTTATTTTCTTACAACCATATAGTTGTAAAGTAGGGTGATAAAGCAGATGTCTGTAAATAGAATTGGGGTTTATATATTCGGCTTTAAGAGTTCCCAATCTTTTGTTTCTACGGCACTGAAAGTGTATGTATGGTTTGTCGTTGTGGTATAGTATAAGGTGAGTTGTACCGTATGGCAATCCATAAGGGGGTATGAATGAGATTATTTCTGTTTGTTGTGTTAATACATTATTTATGTAGTTTTTACAACAAAGACTCTCATCAAAAATCAACAAATCATATTTATCAACAGATGGATTGGGCGCGGTTTCTAATGTAATACTCAACTGATAGCTCGGAAAATCATCTGTAAAAGATAGTAGATTATTAGAGTCATATTTTGTGCTCGATGATTTACCCTTATCCTTGTTCGATATATATTTAATGCTATAATGGGTAGGTCTGTTTTCTTTCAATGTATAACCGTTGGGTAATACTGAAAAATTTACTCTATAACAACCGGCAAAGTTTAGAAGTTTATTTTCATAATTGGGTTGAATATTACCCAAAAGAACAAAATAACTGCCACAAGACAGTTCTAAATTGTCTACTTGGAAAGATAATTCGCGTTGAAAATCTACACCCAAAGAGGGGTCTGTATCATTCGAGAATTTGTGATATTTGTGCCAAATAGGAGCTTTTGTTCCTATCTCGTATATACCTATAAATATATCTTCGATAGAGGTTTCTTGTATGTTGTATATATCATGAAAAGATATATAAAAAGTTTTTGAGGTAGTTTCTCCTTTTTTGCAAATTATATTTCCTGCGAGGGATGTTTCGAAAAAAGAAAATCTATTATTGATTTCTCGCTCTATCAAAGGAATATTATAGATTCCATCGGGGCTTGAATAATCAGTCATCCTTAAAGTTTCCATAATATTCGTTTTTATAAAAGTAGAAATCAATAATAGATTTTACTATTATATAGCTGTCAAACAGCCGCTTATCGTGCTATTACGAGGTAGTAATTTTTCTTACCTTTCTGTACGATAAGATATTTGCCGGCTACCAAGTAAGTATCGTCTATTACTTGATCGAAGGCTGCGAGTTTCTCTTTGTTTATAGAAACACCGCCACCTTGAGTGAGTTTGCGCATTTCACCTTTAGAGGGGAAGATAGCAGCTTTGTCGGTAGTGAGCTCTACGGCTTTGATACCGGCTTTGAGTTCGTCGAGAGAAACCTCAAATGTGGGTACACCATCGAAAACATCGAGAAGAGTAGCTTCATCAAGATTTTTCAAAGCATCGGCAGTAGTATTACCAAACAAAATATTAGATGCTGCTACGGCTGCTTCGTATGCCTCTTGGCTGTGTACCATGACGGTGATTTCTTGAGCCAAGCGTTTTTGCAAAGGACGCAAGTGCGGAGCTTCGTGTTGTTCGGCTATTATAGCATCAATCTCTTCTTTGGTAAGAGAAGTAAATATCTTTATATAGCGCTCGGCATCGACATCGCTTACATTGAGCCAGAATTGATAGAATTTGTAGGGTGATGTATAGCGAGGATCGAGCCATACGTTGCCGCTTTCTGTTTTACCAAATTTAGTGCCATCGGCTTTGGTAATGAGGGGGCAAGTGATAGCAAATGCCTCACCTCCATGCATACGGCGGATAAGTTCGGTACCGGTAGTGATGTTACCCCATTGGTCTGAACCACCCATTTGCAACTTGCAGTTACGATTTTTGAAGAGGTATGCAAAGTCGTAACCTTGCATCAATTGGTATGAAAACTCGGTGAAAGACATACCTTCGCCCGATGTTCCCGAAAGACGTTTTTTTACAGAGTCTTTTGCCATCATATAGTTGACGGTAATGAGCTTACCTACACTGCGAATGAAGTCGATAAAAGAGAACTCTTTCATCCAATCGTAGTTGTTGACAAGTTCGGCTGCATTGGGAGCATCTGAGTCGAAGTCGAGGAAGTGTGCCAATTGTTTTTTGATAGCCTCTTGGTTGTGGCGAAGGGTTTCTTCGTCGAGCAACTTACGCTCTTGCGATTTCATAGAGGGGTCGCCTATCATACCTGTTGCACCACCAACGAGTGCAATAGGTTTGTGTCCGGCGCGTTGCAAGTGACGCAACATCATAACACCTACAAGGTGACCTATGTGTAGTGAGTCGGCAGTAGGGTCGATACCAAGATAACCTACTGTCATCTCTTTTTGCATTTGTTCTTCTGTTCCGGGCATCATATCGTGTATCATGCCACGCCATTTCAATTCTTCTATAAAGTTCATAGTTATATAGAGTTATAGTTTATAATTCATTAATTGATATGAGATTGCAAAAGTAGTATAGTTTGGTTTAAAATACAATTATTCTACTCAAAAAATAATTTTGCAGCGCGTGTTGCAACAGATTGTTGTAGTTGCTCGGTCGATATATCTTTTGTTTGGGCTATTTTATTGAGTATAAAATTTATATCGGTTGTGCTTTCGTCGCTTTCAATCCACATATTTTCCAACGGAGTATATTCTACCGATTTTGGGTTGAATTTTTCGCCAAAAGAGAGGTGTATACCCTCTTTCAGTAATTGCAGAGCGTTCTTTTCATTACCACGAAATCCATGTATAATCCATTGTTGTGTGGGTTTGTGTTTATGATATATGTTGAGTATTATATCGGTGGCTTTTACAACATGCAGAATGAGTGGTTTGTGGTGTTTTTCCGACAATTCTATGTGTCTTTCCAATAGTTCTATCTGTTTCTCTATCACAGCACCTTTCAGGCGGTCTATACCTGTCTCGCCAATAGCTATTACTTGTGGATGTGAAACTACATTTTGCAATAGTTGTATATCGTAGGGTGTTGTGTCGCAGCTACCCCAAGGGTGTATTCCCACCGAGTAGTAGTGTGTGGGTTGAGGCTTAAACGATTGTGGCGATAGAGATATGATGGCATTATCTCGGCTTGTATCGTGGGTGTGTATATCGTAGATAGTCTTGTTCATGGCACAGGATCATAACCACTTCCACCCCAAGGGTGGCATCGACAAATACGTTTAACGGTGAGCCACAAGCCTTTGAAAGGTCCATGTTTTTTTATGGCTTCTATGGCATATTGCGAGCAGGTGGGGGTATATCGGCACGTAGGTGGCAGGAGTGGTGATATACAATTGCGATAGAAATATATAGGTAACAGCAGTAGTTGTGATAATATTTTCTTCAATGTATTCATACTGCTATTGGTTAGCTTTATTGATTATGTCGGATAGTTTTTTGAGTAATTCTATCATTTGTTGTTCGATGATATGGTACTCTTTTTGTTCGGCAGCTATGTATAGAAAAGCCATATCTACGCATTTGTTGCCCGTATTGCCTATGATATCTTTGTGTAGTCTGTAAGCCTCTCTGATGCGACGGCGCAGCCATACACGTTTTACGGCTCTCTTAAACTTGCGCTTGGGTACGCTGATGAAGAATTGGGGCAGTTCGTTGCCGGTGGTTTTGTCGTATATGCGATATACAATGCGCAGGGGATATTGTGCAAAAGATTGTCCTTCGGCAAAAAGGGTGTCTATCTTTTTGCGGCTACACAATTTTTCTTCTTTTGACAATTGGTGCGACATGGCTTGAGTTTGAAAAAAATACCTCGTAGGTGCCATAGCACTTACGAGGTGATATGGATATTGTAAAGAAAGGTTTTATTTTTTCTTGTTGATGTTCTTGAGGTACATATCGAGGGCGCCTGTCATCGAGGGCATCTCGGGTGTAGGTGCTTCAATATCGAGTCGCAAACCGGCCTCTTTGGCAGCCTTGGCTGTTGTAGGACCAAAACAAGCTATCTTTATATTTTCTTGCTTAAACTCGGGGAAGTTTTTCATCAACGATGCTATACCGGCAGGGCTGAAGAATACCAACATATCGTAGTCGAATGGCTCGTCGGGTGTAAAGTCGTTACTTACCGTACGATACATAATGGCTTTGGTAATGTCGATATTGTGCTTCTCAAGAAACGATTCGTCTTCTTTGTGAACATCGGAAACGGGAAACAAATATTTTTCGTTGTACTTGGTGAGCAGGGGTACAAGGTCGACGAGTTTGTTCGATTTGTTGCCGTGGTGGATTTTACGTTTACGATATACAATATACTTTTGTAAGTATAACGAAATACTCTCTGTTGTGCAAAAGTATTTCATGGTGTCGGGTATTGTTACACGCAGGCTCTTGCACAAGTTAAAGAAGTGGTCAATAGCAGTTCTTGCGGTGAAAATAATCGCCGTATAGTCAAGAATTGATATTTTTTGTTGACGAAATTCTTTAGAGGTCAAACCTTCAACTTTGATAAAAGGACGAAATACTACCTCAACATCATATTTTTGTGCAATGTCGTAGTAGGGCGATTTATCAGTTGTAGGTTTAGGCTGAGATATGAGTATCTTGTTAATTTTCAATGTAGTAAGATATTAAATTCAAAAAAATCCATACATGTTAATAACGGCTCTTTTTATCAAAAGAATGGGCGTTATTTCAAGGGCGCAAAGATACAAAATTAAATAAAGCAAACCATATAATTGAAGTGAAAAAATTCTAACACCCTTATAAATTATAATCAATCGCGATAAAATGTAGATAATAAAACAGATATTAACCGCTATTTGTGCCATATTGGGTACAAAAATCATGAGCAAAATCATGGGGGTGAAGAACAATCCTATCAACAGATTTACAGCGGTAAAGCTTTCGTCAAAAAGTTGTGTTTGTTGCTTGTCGCTGAATATGTTACCCAATACGTTATATACAACCCTTTGCAGCAGATAATATAGCAGGCAGGTTATTATACATAATGCTACCGCCGGTAGCAAGTAGTTACTATTTGTAACCATGTCGTCTATCCAAGCATAATATATGGCAATACCTTCGGTAACAAACGTTGTAGCAAGCAACGACATCTTCAGCTGGTTTTCGTTGATGGTTGTCTCATCAAACATGTTGCCTCGAGCATTCACTTTGAATATTGATTTCAATGTGTAATGCAGGTATTTTGCTCCTCGGTGGTATGAAACGGAAAAGAACGAAAAGGTGAGTATCAGCAGTATGATTATCCAAGGGTTTGAGGCGAGGCTGAAGGGCAACTCTTCGGCTGCAAACCCTTCGCGTATTGCGATGCTGTCGGTGTGTTGGTGGGTGATGAGTTGGTGTGTGTTGGTGGTAAACAACTCTATTGTTGTGCTATCCTCACCCTTGTGCTCCAAGATAGCAAGGTCGAGCGGTAGGACATGGCTTGTGTCGCTGCTTGCCGTATCGCTCCATATTGATATAGAGGATGTTCCGGCGCTTGTGGTGTGGATGTTTTGTTTCATTGTAAACGACTATTTTACAACTGCAAATTTTCCCAACGACGCATCCCACTCATCTATCTTGTCGAGAGCCTCGATTACCTCTTCGGGGGTCTGTGCCACATACCACAATCCTGCGTGAATGTCGCGCATAAAGCGGTAGTCTACTGCATTTTGCAACATTTGCAACAGCGGGGTATAGTAGTGTGCTGTGTTCAGTATGATGATGGGGTGGGTGTATAATCCCAACTGCTTCCAAGTGATTATCTCAAGTAGCTCTTCGAGCGTACCGCAACCTCCGGGTAGGGCTATGGCAGCCTCGCCTATACGAGCCATTGTTTCCTTGCGCTCGTGCATATTTTCGGTAACAATAAGCCGGGTGAGGTTGTTGTGGCACCAATCGCGTTCTACCATAAAACGAGGTATCACACCTATGGCACTACCGCCGCGCGATAGCACACCGTCGGCTATACAACCCATCAACCCTTGTTTGCCCGCGCCATACACTATCGTTGTGTTGCGTTGGGCAAGCAGTTGCGCCAAGTGGTCGGTTGCCTCGAAGAAGCAACTATCTACCATGGGGCTCGATGCGCAATATATTGTAACTTGTTTTCTTTCCATTGCAGTGTGGTGCTTATAACCATTTGTTTTCTTTATACCAAGCCACTGTCTCTTTTACGCCCTCTTCGAGTGAGTATTGTGGTACAAAGCCCAGCTCGTTGCGTGCCGGTGTTGTGTCGCACACCCAGTTGCGCTGACACATGATGCGATATTTGTCGCGGTTGAGGGTGCTTGTTTTACCCGATTTTTCGGCAAACCACTCGGCTATGCACGATATTATCCACAAGAACCAGCAGGGTACTACTACGGGCACTACGATGCGTTTGCCCAACTCGGCAGCAACATATTGGCGAAACTCTTGCGAGGTGTATGCTCTCTCTTCCGATATAAAGTATCCGCGACGTGCCACAGGTGCTTTGATGGCTGCAAATATGGCTTGTACAAGATCTTTTACGTAGATAAATGTGATGAGCTGTTTGCGATAGCCTACGCCAAAGTCAAATCCCATTTTTATGGTTTGCATCATTAGCAGATAATCCTTTTCGCGTGGACCGTACACACCGGTAGGTCGCAGTATCATATACGGAAAGTCGGGCAGTGATGCAAGATACTCTTCGGCTTGCATTTTGCTCTTGCCATACTCGGTGTCGGGGCAGGGTGTATCGGTTATTTTGATGGGTGTGTGGTTTACCTCGTCGCCCTTGCCCCAGGCGCTGAGGCTGCTCATATATACAAACTTGCGAGGCACCATATCGCAAGCGATAAGGGCATCGACAAAGTTGCGCACGTAGCCATAGTTTACCTTATAGAAGTCGGCACTGTTTTTACACTTTGTTACACCCAAGTTGTGCACGATATAGTCCCATGCACCTTGCTCCTCTTTTATCTGTGCAAGCTGTTTGCGCAGGTTGTCGGGGTGGGCAAAGTCGAGGTCAACAAAGTTGATGCGGCTATCTTGCAAGTACTCGCGCGAGGTGGTTTTGCGCACCCCCGCCCATGTTTCAAAGCCTCTGTTTAGTGCTTCTTCTACAATATAGCCGCCTATAAAACCGCCGGCACCGGTTATCAATATTCTCTCTGACATGACAATTCTCTTTTTGAGGCGATAAAGATACACATTTTTCGGCAAACCACCCGAATGTACTTGCTCTTTGGTGAAAAAAGCCCGCTTTATGCCCGTTATTAAAGAAAAAAATCTATATTTATTTGTTTTGTTGGTCTTAAAAGCCTATTTTTGCATACTGTTACAAACGTGAAAAACATAAATACAATAATAATAACTTAAAATTCAAACTTATGTGGTTAACTAATTCGTCTATAGGACGCAAAGTAGTCATGAGCTTATCGGGACTCTTTCTCGTTCTATTCTTAACTTTTCACATGTGCATGAACCTTGCCCTTGTGTTCTCACCCGATGCATACAATGCTATCTGTGGGTTCTTGGGTGCCAATTGGTATGCTCTTGTTGGTACAGCTGTGCTTGCCGCAGGCTTTATTGTGCACATAATTTATGCTTTCTGGTTGACTTGGCAAAACCGCAAAGCGCGTGGTAACGACCGCTATGCTGTTACAACTCGTCCCAAAAGCGTTGAGTGGGCTTCACAAAATATGTTGGTACTCGGTATCATCGTTATTTTGTTCTTGGTGCTTCACATGGCTCAATTCTGGTTCAAGATGCAGCTCAACGAAATTGTTCCTGTTTCTGATGCCAATCCTCATGATGGTTCGTACTTGGTAATCGAAACCTTCAAAAATCCCGTAATGGTAGTTATCTACATCTTGTGGTTTGCTGCTTTGTGGTTCCACTTGACACACGGTTTCTGGAGCGCATTGCACACAATCGGTTTCAACAACAACATCTGGTTCAACCGCTGGAAAGTTATTGGCAATGTTTTTGCCACTATCATCTGCCTCGGTTTTGCTTTTGTTGCCGTAGCTCTCTATATCCAATACGGTGTTCTCGGTTGGGATGTTCCTCAAATGCCGGCTGTACACTAATCATTAATCTGATAAAACACAACAGTTATGTCTAAATTAGAATCTAAAATACCAGCCGGACCGTTGGCAGAAAAATGGACCAACTATAAGGCTACTCAAAAATTGGTGAACCCCGCCAACAAACGTCGTCTCGACATCATCGTTGTTGGTACCGGTCTTGCCGGTGGTGCTGCTGCTGCTACACTGGGCGAGTTGGGTTTCAACGTTATTAACTTCTGTATTCAAGATTCACCCCGTCGTGCACACTCTATCGCTGCACAAGGTGGTATCAATGCTGCCAAGAACTATCAAAACGACGGCGACTCGGTTTACCGTTTGTTCTACGATACTATCAAGGGTGGCGACTATCGTGCTCGTGAGGCTAACGTATACCGCTTGGCTGAGGTGTCAAACAACATCATCGACCAATGCGTGGCCCAAGGCGTTCCCTTCGCTCGCGAATACGGCGGCTTGCTCGACAACCGCTCTTTCGGTGGTGCACAAGTATCGCGTACCTTCTATGCAAAGGGTCAAACCGGTCAACAACTCCTCTTGGGTGCATACTCTTCATTGATGCGCCAAGTAAACAAGGGTAAGGTCGACTTGCGCACTCGTTACGAAATGCTCGACGTTGTTATCGTCGACGGTCGTGCTCGCGGTGTCATCATGCGCAACCTCGTTACCGGCGGTATCGAGCGCTTCTCGGCTCACGCCGTAGTTATCGCTACCGGTGGTTATGGCAACGTATTCTTCCTTTCTACCAATGCCATGGCATCTAACGGCTCGGCTGCCGTACAATGCTACCGCAAAGGTGCTTACTTTGCCAACCCCGCTTACGCACAAATTCACCCCACTTGTATCCCCGTTCATGGCGAGTTCCAATCGAAGCTCACTCTTATGTCCGAGTCGTTGCGTAACGACGGTCGTATATGGGTACCCAAGAAAAAAGAAGATGCCGAAGCTATTCGCGCCGGCAAGCTCAAACCCACTCAAATCAAAGAAGAAGACCGCGACTACTACTTGGAGCGCCGCTATCCCGCATTTGGTAACCTCGTACCCCGCGACGTTGCCTCTCGTGCTGCCAAAGAGCGTTGCGATGCCGGCTATGGCGTAGGTACAGGTCTTGCCGTATATCTCGACTTCAGCGATGCTATCAAACGCCTCGGTCGTGATGCTGTTGAGGCTCGTTACGGCAACCTCTTCCAAATGTATGAAAAGATTGTTGACGACAATCCATACGAAACTCCTATGATGATCTATCCCGCATCGCACTACACAATGGGCGGTATCTGGGTAGACTATGAGTTGCAAACCACAATACCCGGTCTGTTTGCTATTGGTGAGGCAAACTTCTCGGACCACGGTGCCAACCGCTTGGGTGCTTCTGCCCTCATGCAAGGTCTTGCCGATGGTTACTTCGTATTGCCCTACACCATCCAAAACTACCTCTCAGACCAAATTCAAGTTCCCCGCTTCAGCACCGACCTTCCCGAGTTCGACGAAGCCGAGAAAGCCGTTAAAGCCCGTATCGAACGCCTCATGGCTATCAAGGGTAAACAATCGGTCGACTCGTTGCACAAAAAACTCGGTCGCATCATGAGCGACTATGTAGGTATGGGTCGTAACAAAGCAGGTCTTGAAAAAGCTCTTGTCGAAATCGACAAAATCAAGAAAGAATTCTACAGCGACTTGCGCATCCCCGGCGAGGCCTACGGCTTGAACGTCGAGTTGGAAAAAGCATTGCGCTTGGAAGACTTTATCGAGATAGGTAAATTGATGGCTACCGACGCTTTGCACCGCGAAGAATCTTGCGGTGGACACTTCCGCGAAGAACACCAAACCGAAGAAGGTGAGGCTAAACGTAATGACGAAGAGTTCATGTACGTAGGTTGCTGGGAGTACAAAGGCGAAGACCAAAAACCGGAGTTGCACAAAGAAGAACTCAACTACGAGTTTGTCAAAGTTCAACAACGTAACTACAAACAATAATCGGGATCACAGTTATGGAAAAGAAAATAGATTTAACGCTGAAAGTATGGCGTCAACGCGACCGCAAAGCCAAAGGTCAGTTTGAAACATATAACGTTAAAGGCATTTCGACCGACAGCTCATTCCTTGAGATGCTCGACGTGCTCAACGAACAACTTATCAACGAAGGCAAAGAGCCGGTAGTATTCGACCACGACTGCCGCGAAGGTATATGCGGTATGTGCTCGTTGTATATCAACGGACACCCCCACGGTCCCGACTCTGCCATCACAACTTGCCAATTGCACATGCGCAAGTTCAACAACGGCGACACCATCACCATCGAACCTTGGCGTTCGGCAGGTTTCCCCGTCATCCGCGACTTGATGGTAGACCGCACAGCCTACGACCAAATCATCGCTGCCGGTGGTTACACATCGGTAAATGCCGGTGGTGCTCAAGATGCCAACGCAATACTCATCCCCAAGACCGATGCCGACGAGGCTATGGACTCGGCTTCTTGTATCGGTTGCGGTGCTTGTGTTGCTGCTTGTAAGAACGGTTCTGCCATGTTGTTTGTCTCGGCAAAGGTTAGCCAACTCGCTCTCCTTCCCCAAGGTCGCGTAGAAGCTGCCCGCCGCGCTCGCGCCATGGTTGCCAAGATGGACGAACTCGGTTTTGGTAACTGTACCAACACCGGTGCTTGTGCAGCCGAGTGCCCCAAAAGCATTTCGCTCTCAAACATCGCCCGCCTCAACCGCGAGTTTATCAAAGCCAAGTTGCAAGACTAATACATATAATATATATATATGTACGCACGCGTGTGAGCCCCCCGCTCACACGCGTTGTGTTTTTGGGGGTTCATAAAAGTTTAGAGATGAGTGTTTAGAGATTAGCGTAGGGACTCACCGCTGGTGCGTGGTGTGGGGTGGTAATCTTTTCTGCCCCTGTGTTCCGCGAGGAATATAGGGGAAGTCCACGAAGTGGGAAGGGGTTCATGAAAGATTAGAGTTTAGCGTTTATAGACATAAGAACAGAAGAATACAAAGCAAAATGCCGTCTGAAAGACGTGTTGAGGGTGTGAGTAGGGACGCACGAACCCCTCAGTCGCAGGGCGACAGCTCCCCTATCTCGTTACACTCGCAGAGGAGCATAAGGTTACCTTAACAGCAAAAGTAACTTTTTCTCCCTCTGTGTTTTTCGACAGAAAAATATAGGGGGAGTGCCCAAAGGGCGTGGGGTTACCACTCTAAACACTCAAATTAACCACTCAACCATACTTCACAACCACCTTTTCGTGCTTCTTTGTGGTTTAATTTATAAACTTTTTTAGGCGAAATTTGTTAAATGAGATATAATTTTTGCCTATCGGTATGTCGTGTGTTACAATTTTTACTATCTTTGCGCGATAATATACACACGTGTAGTGTCTATTTTTGTGAATATTATACTGTAAATTATATATCTTAAAAACACAATTATGAAAAAAATTACAACTTTTCTTTTGGCTCTATTGCTGACTATACCGGCAATGGCAGCAACGGTTCCTGCGGGAGAGAAAATTTACATGACAGGTTTTGGGGATAGTGATGGTGCACAATTTGGTGCATATTTCTTTGGTAGCTCAGGTAATGCTTGGGCTTCAGCTGATTTTGCAGCAAAGAATAGTGACGGTTATTATGAATTCACTGTGCCTGCTGGCGGTCATACAAGTGTTATTTTTGTGCGTTTTGGTAATAGCGCTACTGTGGCTAATTCTTGGAACAACAAATGGAACCAAACTAAAGATTTAACACTTGATGATAGTAAAAGATTGTTTACGGTTACAAATCTTAATGGTGATGCGTGTGAAGGTAGTTGGAGCACTTATACCCCCTCTGCAGAAGAGCCTGAGATAATAGAACCTTCTTACTTAGAGGGTGAAATTGTAGCATTCTTTGACAATACAACGAAAAAATATAATACTGTATATGCATATGTATGGAATGACTCTGGTAATAATAGCTGGCCTGGTGAAAAATGTGAAAATTTAGGTAATAATATATGGAAATGGAAAGCAAGTGGTAATTTTGCAACTACTCAACCCAATAACATAATTTTTAACAATGGTTCTGGATCTCAAACTGCTGATTTAATATTTGAAGTTGGTGGAGTGTATGATGGTAGCAAAACCACTTATAGCAAAAAGATAGAGCCAACAGTGCCCGTTAGTGCAACAATTACTCTAAATTGTCCTTCTGTTGTATATGTAAATGAAGAGGTTACATTAAAAGCCAATACATATAACACAGAAAATTTGACTAATCCTACAATTGTTTATAATATTGATGGTCAGGATATTGCAAACGATAAATGGACACCTTCTGTGGCTGGTACGGCTAAAATCGTTGCTATCTTGAAAGATAATGGTGAAGAAATTGCTCGCAGTGAGGTGGCAAATGTAACTATAAAGGAAAAATTGTCATTTGATATTTATCTTTTGGTTGAAGGTGCTTGGGAAGAAACTAACATCCATTGCTGGGGAGGCTATACAACAGAATGGCCTGGTGAAACTTTAACAGAAAAGGAAACAATCAATGGTAAAGAGTATTGGAAAAAGTCATTTACCAACTTGGAGTCTGCTGTAAATTTACTATTTAACAACAAGAGTAATAATAAAAATAAAACAGGTGATATTACTAATGTCGCTTCAACTACCTATTATAGATTGAGTGGAACGGTATATACTGAGTCTGAAACTCCGTTTGAAGGCGAAATAGATAATACACCTAAATTGTACATACTTGGTTTGGATAGTTGGACAGCATCGGAAAGTAATGCAATGACTTACAACGAGGAAACATCAACCTTCTCTTGGGAAGGTGTTTTGACTACCAATGATCAGTTTTCGTTTAATGATGGTGGTGATAATTGGTATGGTTTCAGCTACTTTACTAACTTGGGTGATTATCCTCTTAAAGCCGGTGGTGAATATGTTACTGACTTCATATACACAGGTGCTGAAGCTTCTGTAACAATTACTGTTGACCTCACCAATAAAAAACTCACACTTGAGGGTGCTAAGTTTGTTGAGAACATCCTCTGCGAGGATAACTACTATCTCCGTCCCGGTAATGCTTGGAATAATGATGGCGCTTGGTTTGCTGCTTACTTCTTCAACAAGAACACAGATGCCCACACTTGGGTGAAAGGTGAGTTGTTCAATGACAATACAAATGGTGATGCCATCCCCACAGTAGTATTCTACCTCTCAAAATACAATGTGCCTGCAGCAGCTCCTGCACGCGCCAAAGCCGAAGAGGATCCCGTATATACCCACGTTATCTTTGTGCGCATGAATAGTGAGGCTACCGAGATGTCGTTCGATGGCAAATGGGATCAAACAGAAGACCTTACATATCCTACTGAAAGCGGTTATAAGATTTACGAAGTAGATGTACATGGTGCGGGTGAAGGTAAAGCAATAGGTGAATGGGTAAATTATGACAGCGTTCCTACCGGTCTTGAGGCAGTAGAGGCAGACGGTATGGTATATGCCGGTAACGTAGTAGCTGCCGAGGGCGCAATCGAGGTGTATAACCTCAGTGGTGCTGTGGTAGCACGTGGCAACAACCGCGTAGACCTCAACGGTCTTGCCGGTGGTGTGTACGTAGTACGCTGCGGTAACGACGTATTGAAAGTAGTACGTTGATATTTTAGACCCCCTACATATAACAAAAGCGACCCCGTCGGGGTCGCTTTTGTTATATGGGGGAGATGATAGATGAGTGATTAGGGTTGAGTGTTTAGAGGTAGGGACGTGCTGAATGTTGAGAGATGAGAGTTTAGTGTTAGGAGTAATAGTAGTATATATAAAGGTCTTTTATTTGCAACAAACATACATCTTCCGAAAAATTTTCATTTTGTTACTTTGAGATTATTGTTTATTTGATACTTTTGTAAAAAGTATTTTGTGCACTATGGAAAATAAAGATATAAACACTGTGATAGATAGGTCATTCTTTACAGATGTAAAACAGATTGTCAATGAAGCGAGAAGCAAAACCTATTCAGCTATAAATGCTGCGATGGTCGAAGCCTATTGGCTTGTAGGTAAGCGCATTGTCGAAGAAGAGCAGAATGGCAAAGAACGCGCTGATTATGGTTCGCAACTACTCAAAGCACTCTCGCTGGAGCTTACCAAAGAGTTTGGCAAAGGTTTTTCTGTCGGATCTCTTTATTACTATAGGCAGTTTTATACTACCTTTCCCGACATTTTCGCTACACCGTGGCGAATATTGTCTTGGTCGCATTATAAAAGACTTATGCAAGTTGCCGACTCCGAGGCTCGAATGTGGTATCTGAAGGAAGCGACCGAGCAGATGTGGAGTTATAGAACACTCAATCGCAATATAGGTTCACAATATTACAATAGGTTGTTGCTCTCTCAAAACAAGGATGTTGTAATTGAGGAGATGAAACAATTGACATCGGTGTATAAGCAGGATAAACTGGAATTTATAAAAAATCCTACTGTTGCCGAGTTTATCGGGTTGTCGCCCAATACCGATTTTTCCGAGTCGGAGTTAGAGTCGGCTATCATTGGCAATCTTCAGAAATTCTTATTAGAGTTGGGAAAGGGATTTTCGTTTGTAGCCCGCCAAAAATTGATACGTACCGAAAAGAATGATTATTTTATTGATTTGGTTTTCTATAACTACATCCTGAAATGTTTTGTGCTTATAGATCTTAAGACAACAACAATAACCCATCAGGATGTAGGACAGATGGATATGTATGTAAGAATGTACGATGAGCGTGTGCGGGGTGAGGGCGACAATCCTACTATTGGTATAGTTTTATGTTCCGAGACAGATAATGATATAGCCCGCTACTCTATTTTACACGACAATGATAGGTTGTTTGCATCTAAATATATGCTCTATATGCCGTCGGAGGAAGAGCTGAAAAGGGAAATAGAATTGCAAAAGGAATTTTTCCGTTTGCAACACTAATCTTTCACCACGTGCCAACGGCACGTACCTACCCATCAACACTCCATATCGTCCGAAGGACGGGTCGAGCACCGTAGGATGCGAGAATATGATAACCCCCAACGAGCCGAGCGAAGCAACGGCGAAGTTGGGGGACATTACTACTCATAATGCACTCGCCGGCGCAGCGGGTCGGGCATGGCAATACGGCTGTTTCCGGCGAGGATTGCGATGGGGCTTCCCGTCTTTACAGACGGTGGCGTGGTGGGACGATGTTCCCCCAACTTCATTCGCCTATCGGCTCATTCGTTGGGGGTTATCCATACTCGGGCTTTCAGCCCTCGACACGTCTTTCAGACGGCATTTCAGCTCGTATTCTTATATTCTTATGTCTATAAACCCTAAACTCTCATCTTTCATCTTTCATTCCCCCTTGCAGTGTGTTGTAGGGGTGATTTGGGCAGAATAAACGCAAAAAACTCTTTATATTTTATT
>JAFUOV010000010.1 GCA_017481745.1 Bacteroidaceae bacterium | reverse complement strand
GATGAGATTTTAAGATTTGAAAAGTCATCAAAATTAGCCTTTTTAGGGATATACTTTCGAATGAGCTTATTGGCATTTTCTATAGCTCCCTTTTGCCAAGAGCAGTATGAATCTGCAAAATATACAATAATTTTATCCTGCCCTTTAAGGCTTAATTTATTGGTTATATCAATATGCGCAGCGAACTCGCAACCATTGTCCGTAGTAATTGTTTTTATGCTTTCACGATAAGGGAAGAGCAGTTTGGCAACTGTTTTTGCAGTTGGTTTTGATTTTCTTCCTTCGGGTAGTTTTTCCATCAGTATAAAATTTGTGGAACGCTCGGTCAGGGTAAGAATGGCGTGCCCATATGAATCGACAATGGTATCCATCTCCCAATCACCGAAACGTGTTCCGTCGGCTTCTTTGGGACGATCGTGTATGCTTGTTCTATTGGCTATATTTGTGGCTTTAGTGGGTCGTAACGCATTAGTTCTCTTCGTGTATTTTAATTCGTGAGGCATATGTAGTGCAAGCTTCCCCGTTGTATCTGCGTGGACGTGATTATATATGGTTTGCTTTGAAATATGAATGCCTTCTTTTCGAAGAACTCCTGCTATTTGAGCCGGAGACCAATCTTCGTCAATAATCATTTGCTCGATACGCCACCACAACTCCGGTGGCTTGCGATGGTTGCCCTTGAATCCGTGCTTACGAGAGTTGCAACGATCTTGGGCATACTTCCAAACGTATTCGCCACAAGGCTTTGAGTTACGTCGTATTTCGCGACTTACTGTTGATTTTGATACGCCTATTTCATTCGCTATGCGAGTTTGGCTCCATTTCCTTTTGAGACCAAGATAGATTTCGTATCTTTGTGCCTCGATTAGTTGATTTGACATATGCAATACAAAGTTAATTAATCGTTGGGAGACTTCGGTCTCCTTTTTTTATTTTGTATTGCTGTCGGACGCTCTTTGGGGCTACGCGCCCCTGCCGCTTGGCAATCCCGCGGTGTTTTTCATAATATTATTTCTCTATTGACCCGAAAAACGTTGCGTTTCTATTTGGATTCTTCAATAAATATTGTACCTTTGCACTTCCAACTGAAATATACGTATTATGCAAATCACTCCACTTACCGCAGTTTCGCCCATCGACGGACGTTACCACAGCAAGACCGAGGCACTCTCGGCATATTTTTCGGAATTGGCACTCATTCGCTACCGCGTACGTGTCGAGATTGAGTATTTCATTGCTATATGCGAGTTGCCCCTGCCCCAGCTATCGGGCATCACACCCGACAAGTTTGAGCAGTTGCGCAACATATATATAAACTTCTCAGAAGGTGATGCTACTCGCATCAAAGAGATAGAATCTATAACCAACCACGACGTAAAAGCTGTCGAATACTTCATCAAAGAGCAATTCGACCGTTTGGGTCTTGAGCCTTACAAAGAGTTTATACACTTTGGCTTGACCTCACAAGACATCAACAACACCGCCGTACCTCTCTCTATCAAAGAGGCACTCACACAGGTATACCTACCAATGCTCGACGAGATGGTTGCACTGCTCAACTCATATGCCGAGGAGTGGAAAGAGATACCCATGCTTGCCAAGACCCATGGACAGCCGGCTTCGCCTACCCGCTTGGGCAAGGAGGTAAGAGTATTTACCTATCGTCTTGAGCAACAGATAGAACAGCTGCGCAACACCCCCATCAGTGGTAAATTTGGTGGTGCAACCGGCAACTTCAACGCCCACAGAACTGCATATCCCGGCATTGATTGGCCTCAATTTGCCGCATCGTTCTTGAGTGAGAAATTGGGTATCGAGCGCGAGACATATACAACCCAAATATCAAACTACGACAACTTGGCAGCACTGTTCGATGCCATGCGCCGTATCAACACTATCATTATCGACCTCGACCGCGACTTCTGGCAATACATCTCTATGGAGTACTTCAAACAGAAGATAAAAGCCGGCGAAGTAGGTTCTTCGGCAATGCCTCACAAAGTAAATCCTATCGACTTTGAAAACTCGGAGGGTAACTTGGGTATAGCCAACGCTATCTACGAGCACTTGTCTGCCAAACTTCCCATCTCACGACTGCAACGCGACCTTACCGACTCGACCGTATTGCGCAACGTAGGTGTACCTATGGCACACTCACTCATCGCCTTCAGCAGTACACTGAAAGGATTGGGCAAGCTATTGCTCAACCGTCCTGCTATCGAGCGCGACCTCAATGGCATGTGGAATGTTGTTGCCGAGGGTATACAGACGATACTCCGCCGCGAAGGTTATCCTCAACCCTACGAGACACTCAAAGCACTCACTCGCACCAATACCGAGATAAACGAGCAATCTATCAGCCAATTTATCGACACACTTAATGTTTCGGACGAAGTAAAAGAGGAGTTGCATCGTCTGTCGCCTCAAGCATATACCGGATTTTAACAGCCCGAAACCATACATTGCTGCGATAACAGCTCGCATCGGGGTTAAAATTTTCTAAATAACGAAAGGTCTGTGAACAAATCGCAGACCTTTCCTATTTTATTAACAACAAAGGCGCAAATTTTCATTTTTTTATCATTGAAATTTGAAAAATCCTTTGCATCTTTGCAGTCGGAAAAGATATAGGGTAAAAGTACGATTAGGCAACTACGACAAACTTTTCAACAGTAAAAAATAAAACTGATTAACACATAAACAAAAAGCCGAGAGGCTACTGCAAAACAATTTAATTTTTAGTTAAATGGAAGGAGAAAAAAAGATTAAACGCCCCCGTATTTTTGAGAGTCGAGGGGTAGCTCGTGAAGAATTTACTGAAAACACCGAGAAAAAAGAGTACAGTTCAACTGCCGACAACAGCAGCAACGAAAATCAGTCAACTTCTTACAACAGCGAACGTCCGTCATACAACAACGAGCGTCGTGGTGGCTACAACAATGGCGGCTACAATCGTTACAACAACGGATATAACAATCGCTACAACAATGGCGGATATAACAACCGTTACAATAACAACGGCGGATACAACCGCAACAACAATGCTGAAGGCGAGAGCACCGAGGGAGCACAAAACAACAACTACAACCAAGAGAACGGATACAACCGTTACAACAATAACCGCGGAGGATATAACAACCGTGGCGGATATAACAATCGCGGATTTAACAACCGTGGGGGCTACAACAACGATCGTCGTGGCGGATATAACAACCGTTACAACAACGGCGGATATAACCGCTACAACAATCGCTATAACAACGACAACGCCGAAGAGGCTCAAAACAGCAACTTCAACCAAGAAGAGTCGTTCAACAACAACGAGAACAGCTACAACCGCGAGAACAACTACAACAACCGCGGCGGCTACAACAATCGTGGATTTAACAACCGCGGTGGTTACAACAACGATCGTCGTGGCGGATATAACAACCGTTACAACAACGGCGGATATAACAACCGCAACAATGGTTACAACAATCGCAACCAACGCGGTGGATTTAACAACAACAAACGCTTTACACCCCGTCCGCAACGCATCGAGTATGAGTTGCCACCCGTCGATCCTTCACAACCTATACGTCTGAACAAGTTCCTTGCCAACGCCGGTATTTGCTCACGTCGCGAGGCTGATGAATTTATCCAAGCAGGCGAGGTATTGGTAAATGGCGAGGTTGTTACCGAGTTGGGCTCTAAAATCACTCCTGCCGATATCGTTACATTCCGCGACAAAGAAGTTGGATTGGAAAACAAAGTATATGTTCTCCTCAACAAGCCCAAAGATTGCGTAACAACATCGGACGACCCCCAAGGTCGCCTCACCGTTATGGATATCGTGCGCAATGCTTGCTCGGAGAGAATATACCCCGTAGGTCGCCTCGACCGCAACACAACAGGTGTATTGCTTCTCACCAACGATGGTGATTTGGCATCGAAACTCACTCACCCCAAGTTTGTGAAGAAAAAAATATACCACGTATGGACCGACAAAGATGTAACCGAGGAAGATATGCAACGCATAGCCGACGGCATAGAGCTTGACGACGGAAACATCCACGCCGATGCTGTAAGCTACGCTACCGAGACCGATCGCAATCAGATAGGTATCGAGATACACTCGGGTCGCAATCGCATCGTACGCCGTATATTCGAGGCTTTGGGCTACCACGTAGTGAAACTCGACCGCGTATACTTTGCCGGATTGACCAAGAAGAACCTGCCTCGTGGTCGCTGGCGCTACCTCACTCAAGCCGAGGTTAACATGCTCATGATGGGCTCTTTTGAATAATAGATTACACAGCTCACCGCCACTTCTACAAGGGAGGGGCGGTAGCCTTTAAATAGCAATAATATGGAAACACTAAAACGAACAAAAATAGCAAACATTTTTGACCCCGCTTTGCTCAACACAACAGTGTGTGTAAAAGGTTGGGTACGTACCCGTCGTGGCAACAAACACGTTAACTTTATCGCCCTTAACGACGGTAGTACAATCAAAAACATACAAGTAGTTGTAGACCTTGCCAACTTTGACGAAGAGGCTCTTAAGCCCATTACAACAGGTGCAAGCCTCTGTGTTGTAGGTAAACTTGTAGAGTCGATGGGTAAAGGTCAAACTGCCGAAATTCAAGCCGAGAAAATCGAGATTTACGGCACTGCCGACCCCGAGCAATATCCTTTGCAAAAGAAAGGTCACAGCCTCGAGTTCTTGCGCGAAATAGCTCACTTGCGCCCTCGCACCAACACATTCGGTGCAGTATTGCGCATACGCCACCACATGGCATACGCTATTCACAAATACTACAACGACCATGGCTTCTTCTATCTGCACACACCCCTTATCACAGCCAGCGACTGCGAAGGTGCAGGTGCCATGTTCCAAGTAACTACTCTCGACCTCAACAATCCTCCTCGCAATGAAGAGGGCAAAATAGACTATACAGAAGATTTCTTCGGCAAGCAAACCAGCCTCACCGTATCGGGTCAGCTCGAAGGCGAGTTGGGTGCAACATCGTTGGGTGCTATCTACACCTTCGGTCCCACATTCCGCGCCGAAAACTCCAACACTCCTCGCCACTTGGCAGAGTTTTGGATGATTGAGCCCGAGGTTGCTTTCAACGACATTACCGACAATATGGACCTCGCCGAGGACTTCCTCAAATACTGTATCAACTACGCTCTTGAGAACTGCACAGACGACCTCAACTTCCTCTGCGAGATGTACGACAAAGAGTTGATAGACCGCTTGCGTTTTGTTGTAGACAACGACTTTGTTCGCCTTCCCTACACCGAGGGTATCAAGATACTTGAGAACTCGGGCGAGAAGTTTGAGTTCCCCGTATATTGGGGCGCCGACCTCCAATCGGAACACGAGCGCTACTTGGTTGAGAAACACTTCAAGAAACCCGTTATCCTCACCGACTATCCCAAGGAAATCAAGGCTTTCTACATGAAGCTCAACGAAGACAACAAGACTGTACGCGCCATGGACGTGCTCTTCCCCCGCATTGGCGAAATCATTGGTGGCTCGGAGCGTGAAGCCGACTACGAGAAGTTGCTCGGTCGCATCGAAGAGATGAACATTCCTATGAAGGATATGTGGTGGTATCTCGATACTCGCCGTTTCGGTACAGTACCTCACTCGGGCTTTGGTCTTGGTTTTGAGCGTCTTTTGCTCTTCGTTACCGGTATGACCAACATCCGCGACGTTATCCCCTTCCCCCGTACTCCCAAGTCGGCAGAATTCTAATAAACCGATAGAATTATACCGAAAGCCACTTTGTAGAAATTTACAGAGTGGCTTTCTCTTTTTATAAATCCAAATCTTTTAAAAAACTGATGAATAATATAGCATATTTATAGAGTTTTCAGTATTTTCGCATAATGTTTCGGTAGCAGAACAACCGACATCGCACCTATCTCGATGATTAACCAATAAAACACGAAAATATGTCAGTACAAGTTTCTATTATCAACCGTTCGCATCACGCTTTACCCTCGTACAGCACACCTTTATCGGCTGGCATGGATATCCGAGCCAACCTCGATGCTCCTATTACACTGCAACCCGGCGAGCGCAAACTTATCCCTACCGGTTTGTTTATCGCTCTACCCGAAGGGTACGAAGCGCAGATACGCCCCCGCAGTGGATTGGCTATAAAACATGGTATAACTGTACTGAACTCGCCGGGCACTATTGATGCCGACTATCGTGGCGAAATAGGCATTATCATCATCAACCACTCAGACAAAGCTTTTGTTATAGAAGATGGCGAGCGTGTAGGTCAAATGGTTGTGGCTCGCTATGAACGAGTTGCATGGGAAGAAACCGACACTCTCGACGAAACAGAACGCGGTGCAGGAGGTTTTGGACACACCGGTGTGAAATAAAAAACCTATTGTTTGGGGATGAAAAGAGTGCTACATATATGCTTGTGCATTATTGCAGGCTGTTGCGTGTTTGCATCATGGGGTATGAAGAAGCCTCGTGTAGCAACCACATCGGCTGCCGATGCTACCATGTCGGAATACTTCTACATGGAAAGCGAGAAGCAAAGTATATTGGGCAACCATGAAGCTGCCTTTGCACTCATTCAAGAGGCTGTTCGCATCAATCCCAATTCGTCTGAAGCTCGATACAGCCTTGCCAAATCGTTCTTGAAAATAAACCGCCCCGACACCGCTTTGTCGCTCATACGTCAAGTTGCCAACAGCGACACGACTCACTATTGGTACAACTTGGCATATGCCAATACTGCTGCACATCAAAACCAATACCACGAAACCCAAATGGCATTGGAACGGATGGCTCGAAATCACCGCGACAGACCCGAGATATACGAATCCCTGGCAAAGGTATATCAACAACTCAAAGAGTATGACAAGGCATTGGCTTGTTACGACTCTACAGAGATATACTTGGGCAACTCTCCTCAGTTGGCTGCCAATCGTATAGAGCTTTACGATGCCATGGGCGACACGACTACAGCTATATCTATTGCCGAGAACTTGGCAAAGGACAATCCTTCCGACATATACTGCCTGCTATACCTTAACGATGTATATCGCTACTACAATCGTCATTCAAAACGTTTGGAAGTATTGGACAATGCAGCCCGATTGGTTCCTGACGAGCCCCTCGTCAGCATAGAGAAAGCTCACTACTACCTGCAACAAGGCGATACTGCCACGTTCCACGCCGAATACGACAACCTCTTTCACAACGAAAACATAGAGTATGAGGTGAAACACGCTGTAGTAAACGAATATATACGTGAAATAGCCCAATGGGATAATGACTCGCTGATACTCACTGTATACGACACGTTTACCAACCTATACCCATACGAGACTACTGCTCGAAAAGAGTACGTTCAGATGCTCATGTATACCGAGCATTACGACGATGCTATCAAGCAACTAAACACCCTATCCGAACAAACCGATGCAATAGAGGTGTGGGAACAACTCGTATTTGCTCACATGCAACTAAATCTGTACGATGATGCCATAATAGCCGGTCAGAAAGCCATTGAGAAAGGCTCAAAGAACATCCTGACATACCTATACATGAGCAATATATATTCTATAAAAGAGCTATACGAAACAGCCACAGAATACATAAACAAAGCCCTGACGGTGTGTGATGAAACAAAAAGAGCCGAGCGCTCATATCTCTACGGCACATTGGGCGACATATATTACCAGCAGAATATATTGGACAAATGCTTTCAATATTACGACACTGCACTGATTTACAACCCCAACAACTCGATGGTTCTTAACAACTACGCATACAACCTTGCTTGTAATGGCGGCGACCTGTTGAAAGCCGAAAAAATGAGTGCTACTGCACTGAAACTCGAGCCGGAAAACAAAACTTTTATAGATACCTATGCGTGGATTCAATTTAAAATGGAAAGCTACACGCTGGCACGCATTTATATAGAACAAGCTATTATGCTACTGACACCCGACGACGATGGAGCCAATGTCTACCTTGAACATTATGGCGACATCCTTGCACAATCGGGCGAGATAGATGCTGCCGTCGAGGAGTGGAAAAAATCGTACGACCTGGTACCTACCGAGATACTGAAAAAGAAAATAGAACAGAAACAATATATTGAGGAATGAAACGAATAGCAATTATAGCAACAATACTACTGTTGCTCTTGGCAAACGGATGTAAAAGCACTCGCAGCACCAAAAAGACATCTTCGACAAGCAAAACTACCGTTGTAACAAAACCCAAAACCAAAGATGCAAAAGAGGTCTTGTTTGAGAACATGATTGATGCATACGGCTCTTGGGAAACTGCCGTTGTGAAAGGTAGCGTTTCGTTGGGCTCGCTCAGCTCGTCTTTTGAAATGCGTATGATTAAAGATGAAGCTATACAAATATCTTTGCGCCCTATTTTTGGCATCGAAGTGGGTCGACTTGTAATAAAAGACGACAAAATATATATCTTCAATAAAATAAACAATCAATACATTGAAAATTCGTTGAAAGACTTCAGCGACAAGCTGCCTTTTGAGCCTACTGTAAGCGATTTGCAAAACATCCTATTGGGACGTCCATTTATCTTGGGCACCAACAGCCTCACCGCCAAAGATTATAAGAAATTCAGTATCACAACCGCCGGCAAGAACGACTGGCGCATGCAACCCAAAAAGCAAGCCGACAAGATTGAATATCTCTTTGCATTGAATGGCGAAGAAATCGAGTGCCTGCAAGCATCACAAACCAATATAAAGCGAAAAGTGGTATGCAACTATCAGGACTACCAACACGACTTCGAGCGCCTATACCCCTCTTCGCTGCAAATAGATGCTCAGAACTCCAACAAAAAATACAGCTTCTCACTTGACTACACAAGCATCTCATGGGATAGAAGCACCACTATACAACCACTCTCTACCAAGGGATACTCGCGTACCACGCTATCTAAGATGTTCGACTCTCTGCTAAAATGATGCGATATAAAAAAATATTACTGATTGTGTTACCGGCTATCGTGTTGATGGCAACGTACACTTCGGCTCAGAAGGTCGAAGACCTACGCCATGACAAAGAACAAGCCGAGACCGAACTACGCAAAACCAATCGTGAGCTACAAAAAAATCTCAAAAGTGCACGTAGCATGATTAACGAATTGGACTTGCTCAATGCCGAGATTAAAGACCAAAACAAACTGATAAACAATATTTCAAAAGAGATTTCGAGGCTCAACAAGCAACAACGCCTCATGCAAGACTCGATTAATTGGCTACAAAAGGAACTCGAAGGGAAAAAGACGTCGTATGCCAAAGCCATTCGCAACATGGGACGACAACGCACACAATACGACGAATTGTTGTTTATCTTCTCGGCTAAATCGTTCGACCAATCTTACCGCCGCATGCGATACCTTAAAGAGTACTCGGCTTGGCGTAAAAAACAAGCCGGCGAGATTGTTGCCAAACGACAAGAGTTGAATACTCGTCAACTGCAATTAGACTCACTCATTGCCGAGCGGAAAGTTGTTGCCAACCAACGCACCAAAGAGGCAAACATCTTGAAGTCGAAACAAAAAGATAAAAAAGAATTTGTTGCCGACTTGCGCAAGAAAGAGAAATTGCTACGCAAAGAGGCTGACAAACAACGAGCAAGAATAAACAAACTGAACGAACAAATAGACAAAATAATAGCTGAAGAGGCTCGGAAAGCTGCAGAACGTGCACGTCAAGAGGCTGAAGCCGAGGCTGCACGATTGGCAGCACAGAACACCGATCAAAAGGCAAAAGAAGAGGCCAAACAACCCGACAAGAAGACTACAAAAGAGAGTAGCAAGGGAAAGACATCGTCGCAATACAAGATGACACGCGCCGACCGCGAGTTGTCGGGTAGTTTCGAGAAAAACAAGGGCAAACTACCCTTCCCCATTTCAGGGCAATATCGTATCGTAGCTCACTTCGGACTACAGAAACATCCCGAGTTTAAGTATCTCGACAAGAACAACCTCGGCATTGATATTGAGACTACCCCCGGCACAAAGGCTCGCGCCGTATTTGGTGGCGAGGTAGCACACATCTTCTCGTTTGGTGGCGCCGAAAAAGCAGTTATGATACGTCATGGTAACTACTACACCGTATATACGGGACTCATAGAAGTCTACGTTAAGACAGGCGATAAAGTAACCATACGACAAAATATTGGTTTGATATATAGCGACCCGAAAGACAATAATCGCACTCGCATGTCGTTCCAAGTACGTAAGGAGATGCAAAAACTCGACCCCGAGCAATGGCTCGATATTTAATCATATAACTATGACAAAGTCTATCGAAATAAAAAAATACTGCAAGTCGCAACAAGCCCAATGGGATGCCTTGGTAAGAGCATCGGCAAGCGGCACATTCTTGTTCCTACGCGACTATATGGAATACCATGCACATCGTTTCGTGGACTTTTCGTTAATGATTTACGAGCGAAACAAGCTGGTTGCATTACTCCCCGCATCACGCCACGACAACAAAATAGTCTCTCATGGCGGACTTACGTATGGCGGGTTCTTGGCACTGCCCGAATTGTCGTCCGAGAAGATGCTGTCAATCTTCGATGCTGTGGCAGACTATTTGCGCCAACAAGAGATACAAACATGGGAATATAAGGTCGTACCCTATATCTATCAGCTATACCCTCACGCAGCCGAAGAGTACGCCCTTTATAGGTTGAATGCCACGCGAATAGCTTGTAACCTGTCATCGGCTATCGACCTTGCCACCCCGCTGCAATATGCCGAGTTGCGTCGTCGCTGCATAAAACGAGCACAAAAGCAAGGCGTAACAATACATGCCGAGAACAATTTTGAGCCATTTTGGGAGATATTACAAGATAATCTGCAAGAACGTCATGGCATAAAACCAGTACACTCGCTACAAGAGATTACCCTGCTACACAATCTATTCCCCAACCAAATACAGCTACACACCGCGATGCTCAACAACAAAGTAGTAGCCGGGTGCGTAGTATACAACACCGGTCGAGTGGCTCATGCACAATACATCAGCGCCTCGCCCGAAGGTAAAGAGTGCGGCGCGCTCGACTTGCTATTTGCTCACCTTATAGAGAATGTATATACCTCATGCCGTTACTTCGACTTTGGCATATCAACCGAAGAGGGTGGCAACATCCTCAATCAAGGACTGCTATCACAGAAAGAAGGATTCGGAGCAAGAGGAGTACTTTATGAAACATATCGTATAGAGTTATGAGCCAAACCAACGATAACAACCTATACCGCATCATTACCAAAGCCACTGCCATCTTTGGCGGTGTACAAGTAGTGAGCATTATATGCTCTGTAATACGCACCAAGGTAGTTGCTGTATTGCTGGGCAGTGTGGGTATGGGTGTCATCGGGCTATACAACAACGCCATAGAAACAATAACCACACTCACCGGATTGGGCATCCGCAATAGCTCGGTACGCGAAATATCCGAAGCTTATTCGGGAAAAGAGCCCAACGAGATATCGCGCATCGTAACCGTTGTGCGCCGTTGGTCGTGGTTTGTAGGTCTGTTGGGTGCTGTAGTTCTCATAGCACTTGCGCCATTGTTGAGTAAATGGACATTTGGCGACAACGACCACATTTGGGGCTTCGTACTACTATCATGCACACTACTCTTTAAGGCACTCACCTCGGGCGAACAAGCCGTTCTTCAAGGTACCAAACAACTACGACGATTGGCACATTCGTCGGTATACGGCTCTATTGCGGCATTAGTAGTATCATTACCTCTATACTACTTCTTCGGAGTAGACGGCATTGTACCATCACTCATTTTATACTCGGCTGCCACACTCGTTGCCACACTATTTTATAAAGACCGGCAAATAAAAACGTCTGAGATAACCATAAAAGAGACCGCCCAACAAGGCAGAGAAATGATAGTTCTCGGTGTATTTCTCACCATCAGCAGCTTTATCACAACACTCTTCTCATACATATTCTCGGCATATCTCAACGCTTGCAGTGGCGAAGCCGAAGTAGGACACTATCAAGCAGGCTACACGCTCATGAACAAGTATGTAGGACTGCTATTCACCGCGATGGCAATGGAGTATTACCCACGATTGGCAGGCGTAGCCAAAGACAACAATCTACTCTCACAATACGTCGGGCGACAGGTAGAGATAATGCAACTCATGTTGGCACCCATTATAGCAATATTCATTGTACTACATCCCTTCATGGTGCGATTGCTATACACAGCCGATTTCTATGCCATTAACGACTATCTACTACTCGCCATACAAGGTATATCATTCAAAGCCATATCATGGGCTATCGGATTTGTACTCCTTGCCAAAGGCAGCGGTAAATTATATTTTTTCACCGAATTAACGTCTGATGTCATCACACTCGGGCTCAACATTATAGGCTATCACTATTGGGGATTGGCAGGAGTAGGCGCATCGTACACAATAGGTTTTGTGCTATACCTCGCTGTAGTCTACATCGTATGCCGCCGCTACTATAACATAAAGCCCGGACTGAAAGCATGGATTGCTACCGCAGCCACAACACTCGTAGCCATTACAACCTTTATTTGCTACATACATCTACGCTGGATGGCTTGGGGCATAACAATAGCCACAATCATTATTTCGGCAGCAACACTCTACAAAAAGCTCAAAAAAGAGTAATAAACACTCATCTCTCAACACTCACATCTTGTAGCCTTTTTAGGCGTTGTATCCTTGTGGGCACTACTGCCATTGTCGCCAATTGGGGGCTTTGCCACCATTTTGCTCTTTAGGCTCTTTGGGCACTGCTGCCATTTTGGGGATTTGCCACCATTTGGGGCTCTGACTCCCTCGAGGCTTTGTAGGCATTGTTGCCCTTTTAGCTCTTGCCGCTCTTTGGGGCTTTTCGGTATAACTTCTTTAAACTATAATCTATAATCTATAATCTCTAAACCCTAAACTCTAAACTCTAATCTCTCAACTCTAAACTTTACAAAAAAACAGAACCTCGGCAACTTTTGTTGTCGAGGTTCTTCTTTAAGTGGCGGCTGCCTACTCTCCCACTTGCGCAGTACCATTGGCGTGACCGGGCTTAACTTCTCTGTTCG